>JBBRFL010000009.1:0-105167 GCA_038224325.1 Thermoanaerobaculia bacterium
GATGGGACGGCAACTGGTACCGGCGGGCCTACTTCGACGACGGCACTCCGGTCGGATCTTCCTCAAACGAAGAATGCCGGATCGACTCGATCGCGCAGTCGTGGGCCGCGATCTCGGGAGCCGGCGATACCGATCGCGTGCGCCGGGCGATGGCGGCCGTCGAGGAATATCTCGTGCGCCGCGGCGACGGCATCGTTCTCCTTTTCACGCCGCCTTTCGACCGGGCCCCTGTCGATCCGGGCTACATCAAGGGCTACCTGCCTGGCGTGCGGGAGAACGGAGGCCAGTACACGCACGCGGCGCTCTGGTGCGTCATCGCGTTCGCGGCCCTCGGTGAAGGCGACAAGGCGACCGAACTCTTCTCGATCCTGAATCCCGTGAACCATGCCTCGACGCGCGCCGGTCTCCACCGTTACAAGGTCGAGCCTTACGTTGCCGCGGCCGACGTCTACAACGAGGTCCCTCATATCGGACGGGGAGGATGGACCTGGTACACGGGCTCCGCGGGCTGGATGTACCGGGCGGGAGTCGAATGGATCCTGGGCTTCCGGCTGCGAGGGGCTTCGCTCCATCTCGACCCCTGCATTCCGAGGTCATGGCAGGGATACGAGATCGCGTTCCGCTATCACTCCGCGCGATACGAGCTCTCGGTCCAGAACCCGAACGGCGCGACCCGCGGGATCGTTTCCGTCGAAATCGACGGCGCCGTTCTGCCTGAAGGGGGCCGCGAAATCCCGCTGCTCGACGACGGCAAAGCGCACCGGATTCGGGTCGTCATGGGTTGACGGGGCGCTCGAGCTACCTCGGCATCGGAACCGCGACGACGAGGCGCCTCGGCGCGGGGCCGACGTAGTTGAAGGGATAGCACGTGATGAGCGTCAGGCGAGGATTGAGCGTCGCCTGGAGAACGCGCACCGCATCGGGCCGGACGATCTCGCGCGAGACGACGCGGTACCGGCGGTTACCGGCGGGAGCGTCGAGCTCGATCTCGTTTCCCTCCTTCAACCAGCCGAGATGCCGGAAATGCGAGTCGCGATGACCGGTGATCACGCAGTTGTGGAGCGGGCCGGCCCCGGCGGCATCTCGGTGCCGGGGACGTGGCCGGGTCCCTTCTCGAGCGTGCCCTGATCGGCGCCCGCGAACACCACGGCATCGATTTCGGCGCTCGGGATCTTGAGACGCGCAATCGGCTCGCCGTAGGGGTAGTCGGGTGGAAAATCTCCGGCGTGGGGGACGTCTTCCGAGTGGAGCCCCAGCCGGTCCGAGACGCGGGCGATCCCGGGGTTCTCCCGGGCCCGGCCGCCGGCCAAGATCCGCCGGCCCTCGGCCTGGGCCTGCCACCCCCGCACGTAGTGCCGGGCCGCCAGCCCGAAAAGCCGGAGGCCCGTCACGATGAGGAGCGCCGACAGAAGCCTCCGGGCATCTGTTCGCCGTCCTCAATTCCCGGGTGACGCAGAATAATCCCGCTCGCGGCCGCGGCGGCCCGGACGATAAACTCGCGCCCGCGGGCCCCGGGACGAGCCGGCGGGAATCGAGGGCGGGGTGTGAACGTTGGAATGCCGGGCGAATCCGCCCGAAGGAGCGAAAGACATGGCGCAAAGATTCGACATGACCCCCTCCTCGGCCTTCACGACGACCACCGTCGACACGGCGGAGCGGGTCACCGCGTTTCTTCGAAAAGTGTATGGGTGGATGTTCGTGGGGCTCGGGATCACGGCGTCGGTCGCCTTCGCGGTCGAGCACTCCCGCGCCGCGGAGATTCTGGCCACGAATCGGATGCTTTTCTTCGGTCTGGTCATCGCGGAGCTGGGCCTCGTGTTCTTTCTTTCCGCGCGCGTGGCGAAGCTCGCGCCGGGCACGGCTGCGGGTCTTTTTCTCGCGTACTCGGCCTTGAACGGTGTGACCCTCTCGCTGATCCTGCTGATGTACACGGGAACGTCGATCGCGGCGACATTCGTGGTGACCGCCGGAATGTTCGGCGCGCTCGCCCTTTTCGGAACGACGACGAAGCGCAGCCTCGCCGGTGTTGGTCAGTTCGCCTTCATGGGCCTGATGGGCGTGATCCTCGCGAGCCTCGTCGGAATGTTCTGGCACAGCGCCGGACTGCAGTTCGGGATCTCAATCATCGGCGTCATCGTCTTCACGGCCTTGACCGCCTGGGACGCGCAGCGCCTGAAACAGTGGGCCGTCGCAACCCCCGACGGGCAGACGGGCTCATACGCCGTCGTCGGGGCACTGTCCCTGTACCTCGACTTTATCAACCTGTTTCTGTTCATGCTCCGGTTCTTGGGCGGCGGGCGCCGCAACTAGCGGCGAGATACGGGAATTCGAAACGGGCGGGGATTCCCGCCCGTTTTGCTTTCTGCGGATGGCGGATTGCGGTTCGCCTGTCGGGTCGCGATGGCTGGACGACGGTTCTCAGCCGGTGGACCCGGATGTTCTGTGTGCTCCTTCTCGTGTTCGGGAGCGCGTCGCCTGGCTCGCTGACTCTCAGCCGGTGGATCGGCCGCCATCGGACGGGCGGCCTTCCACCGGGAGCCGCGCGGTGTGCGCTCTCCTCACCCCACCAGAGGCATTCGCGCGACGCCTGCATCCGCGGCGGCGGCCGGGGGAACGGCCTCTTCGGGCTCCTCGGCCGATTCGCCGGGGTTGCGGAACAGGTTCGCTTCGACGCCGTACTGACGATTGTAGAGGTCGGCGTAGCGCCCGCCTCGGGCTAGAAGCGCCTCGTGCCGTCCGCGCTCGACGATCTCGCCCGACTCGACCACCAGGATCGTATCGGCCTTGCGGATCGTCGAAAGTCGGTGCGCGATGACGAACGTGGTGCGGCCCCGCATCAGCTCCGTCAGGCCTTCCTGGATCAACGCCTCGCTCTCGCTGTCGAGCGAGGACGTCGCCTCGTCGAGGATCAGGATCCGCGGGTCGGCGAGGATCGCGCGCGCGATCGCGACCCGCTGGCGCTGCCCTCCGGAGAGTTTGACCCCCCGCTCACCGACGATGGTCTCGTACTTGTCGGGCAGCTTCTCGACGAAGTCGTCGCAGCGGGCGATCCGCGCGGCGCGAAGGACGTCTTCGTCGGAGGCATCCGGGCGCGCGTAGGCGATGTTCTCGAGGATCGTCCCGTCGAAGAGGAAGTTGTCCTGCAGCACGACGCCGAGCTGCGAGCGGTAGTCCGACAGCCGCACGTCTTCCAGATCCTGCCCGTCGATGACGATCCGGCCGCCCGTGGGCCGGTAGAACGCGGCGACGAGCCCGATCATCGTGCTCTTGCCGGAGCCCGATGGACCGACGAGCGCCGTCGAGGTTCCGGGCTGCGCGACGAAAGAAACACCCTTCAAGACCGGGACATCCTTCTCGTACTCGAACGTCACGCGGTCGAACTCGACGCGCCCTTCGATTCGGGAGAGAGGATGCCGCCGATCGTCCTCCGCGTCTTCCGTGATCTCGTTGCGGATCTCGCGGATGCGCTCCAGGCCCGCGAACGCCTCCGTGATCTGGCTGCCGATCGAGACGATCTGGACGACGGGACCCACCAGGAGCCCCAGGTACAGGGTGTAGGAAACGAACGCGCCGATCGTCATCCGCCCGGCGAGAATGTCGTTCGCGCCGATCCACATGATTGCGACGCCCACGATCCCGAGCAGCAGTGTCGAAAATGCGGCGACCGCGGAGAATCCCGTCATGGTTTTCGCGACGTTGCGGAAGAGGCGGTGAACGCCCTTCGAAAAGACGAGCGCCTCGCGCCGCTCCGCCCGGTACGCCTTGACGACCCGCACGCCCGAGAAGGATTCCGTGAGGCGGCCGGATACCTCCGCATTGATCTTCGACCTCTCGCGGAAGAGCGGGCGCAGCGTCCTGAACGCGAAGAGCAGGACGAAGCCGAAGAGCGACAGCACCGCGAGCGCGATGAAGGTCAGCTTCGAATTCAACCGGAACAGGATCACGAGCGCGAGCACGGCCGTGACGAGGCCCCCGACCACCTCGACTAATCCCGTGCCCACCAGATTGCGGATCCCCTCCGCGTCCGTCATGACGCGCGAAAGGAGAGCGCCGACCTTCGTCCCGTCGAAGTAATTGACCGACAGCCGGCCGACATGGCGCTGGATGCGGCGGCGCATTTCGGTGATCGAGCGCTGCGCCGCCTTGCCGAGGACCTGCGACAGGGAGTAGCCGGTGATCGCCTGGATGAGGGTGGCCCCGCCGGCGGCGAGCACGATCGGGAAGAGGAGGTCGCGGCGGTTCTTTCCGATGACGTCGTCCAGAAGGATCTTGGTGACGCCGGGCAGAACGAGCCCGGAGAGGCGGCTGACCAGGAGCAGGCTGAATCCTAGGAGGAGCCGGCCGCGCCGCGCCTGGACCAACTCCATGGCGTCGCGGGCCAGAACTGAGAGGGGAAGGCTCTTCTTCTTCTTGCCATCCTCTTCGGGCCGCGGGGCGCCCCCCCGGCGGCGCTCCGCGCGGCTGGAGCGCGAGGAAAAACCTCCTCCCATCAGACCCAGTTTGGCCAAGATTCAGTCCCTTCCCGAAAATGCCCGAATGGCGGACCCCCTCGGATTGTATCGACAGCGTGGGGGTCCGCTCGAAGAGCTCACGCCCGAAGTACGCCAGAATCCCTCCGGAAGGCTCAGCCGACTTCTCCAAGCGGAGGTTTTGCATGATCGGACAGGTGATCTCGCTGATCGGGGCCGGAATGATCCTCGCGGCCTTCGGCGCCCAGCAGGCGGGCAGGCTACAGCCCTCGGACCGGACCTACCTCTGGTTGAACGTCGCGGGCTCGGCGATCCTGACCTGGTTCGCGGTCGAGGCGAGGAATCTCGGCTTGATCGTGCTCGAGGGATCGTGGGCCCTGATCAGCCTCGTGTCGCTCGCGAGGGCCTTTCGCCGGCCGGCTTCTCCGCCACGAGGATGAGGTTCTGGGCGCCGAAGTCGTACGGATCCTCGCGGACGGACCCGAAGAAGTCGAGCACCCGCAGGCCGGCCGCCGAGAGCCCGCTCGCGACCTCGCGGACGGTATAGACGCGCTGCGAGGCGAGCTTGTCCTCGCTCTCGTCCCCGTGGGAAATCACGTAGCGGTTCTCGACGCGCCCCGCGAGGAAATCGAAGCGGTTCTCCTCGAGAAACCGGAAGCCTGCCATCTCCGCCTCGAGCTTCGGCGTCCAGCGCGGGAAGACCGATTCGGCCGCCTGGCCGTAGTCGATCGCGAGCCGCCCGCCCGGAACCAGGACGGCGGCGACCGAATCGAGAAAGGCCTGGTTCCCGGCGTCGTCGAGGTAGCCGAAGCTGTTGCCGAAGCAGAAGGCCGCGTCGAACTCCGCCGTCGCGCCGAGATCGCGCATGTCCGCGCGCCTCCAGGAGACGTCGAGGCTTCTCTCCCTCGAGCTCCGCCGCGCCGCCTCGAGGAATTCTTCCGAGAGATCGACGCCGGTCACGACCGCGCCGTTCGCCGCGAGGGCGAGCGAAAGCCTCCCCGCGCCGCAGGGAACGTCCAACACTCGCGATCCCGCGGAGATCCGGAGATGCTTCTCCAGAAACGCGGCCTCGGCCCGCGTGGCCTCCTCGGTCGTGATCGCCCGCCAGAAGGCGACGGTCAGGCCCGAAAAGAAGCTCTCGTACCAGTTCGACGGCGCGTTCAAGGAGATTGCTCGGGCGCGAGTCGCGTCACGGCCTCGCGTAGACCCCGCGGTCCACGATCTCCATGTACCGGCCCGCGTCCTCCACGCCCCGGAACCCGACCTTCTGGTAGAGCGCGTGGGCGTCGCGCGTCAGGAGCACCCAGCGGCGCAGGCCCTGAAGGTCCGGGTGCGAGCGGATGACCTCCATCAGCCACTTCGCCAGGCCGCGCCCGCGGTGCGCGGGAAGGACGTAGACGTCGGCCACGTACGCGAAGGTCGCCCGGTCCGAGATGACGCGGGCGAATCCGACCTGGGAGGACGCCTCGTCGTAGAGGCCGAACGCGAGCGAGTGGTCGATCGATCGATCCGCGATCTCCCGCGGAATTCCCGCCGCCCAGTAGGTGTCGCGAAGGAAGGCGTGGATGGCGTCCCGATCCATCCGCTCGGGGTCCGTCGAGATGCAGTAGCCGTCGCGCCGCCACTCCACGGCGGCCAGGCTACGCCCGTCCGGCGGAGCGCGGGCGTCCGGGAATCGAGGCCGACCGAATCTGCGGGACCTCGAGGATCCGGACGGAGGCGAGCTGGGAGGCGAGGTCCACGCTCCGGAAGAGAGCGGCCTTGGCGGGGCTCGGATGCGGCACTCCGACGAGCTGGAGGAACGTGTCGCAGGGAGCGACCCGATCGGAAAACGACGCGGCGTCGAGCGGGTCGCCCGAAGCCGCCTCGCAACCCTCGGGCAGCCGTCCCTCTGAGCCCCGTCGCGCGAGCGCGCGCACGGAGTGGCCCCGGGCGATCAGCTGAGGGATCACGCGGCGGCCGAGGTACCCGGTGCCGCCCGTGACGAAGACGTGCCGGCGTTCCACCTGCGAGAGCTCCGGCGCCTATCCTATGCTCTGGCAAGGGATTTCCATCCGCCATACGATTTCGCTTCCGCTCTGGGTCGCCGCGTTGCTCACGCTCTTAGCGGCGTGGGCGGCGATGGAGCGCCTGCTCATCCCGAGCGTGCGCTGGGTGCTGCGCCGCCGCGTGAACCGCGTGCTGGAAGAGCTCAACACGAGGCTGAAGATCCGGCTCCGGCCCTTCCACCTGACCCGGCGGGAGGTCCTGATCGACCGGCTTCTCTACGACCCCCAGGTGCAGCACGCGGCCGAGGAGTACGCGCGGGAGAACGACATGCCGCGGGCCGTCGCGATGGAGCGCGTGCGCCGCTTCGCGCGGGAGATCGTGCCCGCCTTCAACGCGTACGTCTATTTCCGCCTGGGCTACGGGATCGCGCGCTCGATCGCGCGATCGCTCTACCGGGTGCGGCTGGGGTACTCCGACGAGGAGGGGCTCGCCGCGATCTCTCCGCAGGCGACGGTGGTGTTCCTGATCAATCACCGCTCCAACATGGACTACGTCCTGGTCTCCTACCTGGCGGCCGAGAAGGCGGCGCTTTCGTACGCGGTCGGCGAGTGGGCCCGGATCTGGCCGCTCCAGACTCTCGTGCGCGCGATGGGGGCCTACTTCGTGCGGCGCGACTCGCGCGATCCGCTGTACCGCAAGGTTCTGGAGCGCTACGTCGGGATGGCGACGGCGGCGGGCGTGACGCAGGCAGTCTTCCCGGAGGGCGGCCTGTCCTGCGATGGCCGGCTGCGGGCGCCGCGCCTCGGGATCCTCGACTACATGCTGCGCTCCTTCGAGCCGGCGGGCGGGCGCGACATCGTGTTTGTGCCGGTCGGCATCAACTACGACCGGACGTTCGAGGATCGAAGTCTCCTGATCGAGAGGAATCCGTCCGCGAGGCGCCCGGCGGGCCTCGCGGCGCTGGCGAACACGGCGAGATTCGTGGCGCGCAACGCCTGGCTGATGGCGCGAAACCGCTGGCACCGGTTCGGCTACGCCTGCGTCAACTTCGGGTCCCCCGTCTCCCTGCTCGAGTACGCGCGCACCCGCGGCGTCGACTTCCGCTCGGCCTCGAGAGAAGAGCGCTCCCGGCGTCTCGAGGAGCTGGGGCTCGAACTGATGAGCCGCGTCGCGCGCGTGGTCCCGGTCGTGCCCGTGTCGCTCGTCGCGACCGAGTTCGTCCGGCAACCGGAGAAGAGCTGGAGCGAGCTCGAGCTGAAGGCCCGGGTGCTGGAGTCGATCCAGGATCTCGAGCGCCGCGGCGCGCACGTCTACGTCCCGCGGGGGGACCAGGACTACGCGATCACCGTGGGACTCCGGATGCTGACGCTCCGGCGCCTGGTCGTGGAGTCGGAGGGCCTCTATCGGGCGGTTCCGGCGGAGTTGCCGCTGCTCCGGTACTACGCGAGCTCCATCGAGCACCTCTTCGCGTCGTGACGAGCACGCCGACGATCGCGAGGGCGAGCCCGGAGATGGCGAGGCCGGCGCGGAATCCGGGCGGCTCGTAGCGGCAGAGGATCTCCGTGCGGCCAGCGGGCACGCGGATGCCGAGGAAGGCGCCGTTGGCGGTCAGGGTCGAGAGCGGCCTCCCGTTGCCTCGAGCCGACCAGCCGCCGTCGCTGGACTCGGGGAGGACCAGCACGCGGGGCGAATCGGTTTCGACGATCGCGTGGATCCGCTCGGGTTGGGGACGCGAATACGCGACGAGCTCGGCTTTGCCCGCAAACGATTCGCCCGGGCCCTCGACGCACGCCGCCGCCCGGAAGTCCGCCGTGCTGGCGAGGCAGGCGTCGACGCCGCCGCCGGAGAGCCGCGCGGGGAACACCGCTCGACTCGCCCGGGTCTGCTCGACCGCCGGGTTCGGCCCGAAGCCAAAGCGCGCACGGACGTTCAGGAAATCGAGGAGGGGAGCGTCGAGCCGCGGCACGCGCGCGTCGTATTCGGTGGGTCCGGTGTATCCGGCGCCCGCGATCAGCGCGTCCTCGTACGCCGCGGGCGCCACCGGGTCGTGGACGCGGACGTCCTCGAGGCCGTACATGTACGCGACCCCCGTCAGGCCGGGGCCGGAGCTCGCGAACCGGCCGCCGCGGGCCGCGTCCTGCACCCGGCGGACGAACGGCGTCGTGGGAAAGTAGTCGGGCGCGGGCGTGCCGGGGTTGAAGCGCGCTCCGATTCGGAGCAGGTCGCAGCCCGTGCCGACGGTCAGCAGGAGAACCAGGGGCGCCATCCTCCGCCGCGAGAACCGCCGGGACAGGAGAACGAGCGCCGCCCCGAGCAGGAGGGCGGGGAGGAAGAAGCTCACGGCGCGCCCCAGGGTCACGTCGGGGCGGCCGCTCGTCCTCAGATACTCCGCGGCGGCGACCAGGAGAAAGCCGAGGGTCAGGCCGATCCCGACGCGCGTCACCCCGGTCGCGCCGCCCGCGCGAATCCGGTCGAGCTCGAACGCCGCGAGCATCGCGAGGAGGAGGACGGTGATCGTGCACGCCCGGTTGGTCGTGAGCCGCACCGAGACTTCCCGGACGCCGGGCGCGTTCTGGAGAAAATCCGATAGCGGCGGGTACCACAGCACGTAGAGCGCGAGAAAGAGGAGCGCACCCCGGGCCCAGGCGACCGGCGCCGGAGCCCTCCGCCAGAAGACCGTGGAGAGCGCGAACGCGACCACCAGGATTCCCGAGTACCCGCTCGCGCGCCCGGCGAAGGAGTAGGGGCCGAACTTGTCCCCGTCCCGCGGGTTTCCCTGCGCCTCCGGCACGATCCAGAAGCGGGAGACGTCCGCGTACGAGGGCGGTTTGAGGAAATCGGCCGGAGAAAACCGCCACGCCGCCGCCCGAAGCGCCCCGCGCCCTGCCGAACGCGAGCGTTCGCTTCCCGCCAGGGCGAGAGAGGCCGGCAGGGTATACGCGGCCGTCATCCCGAGCGCGAGCAGAGAGGCCGCGGCGGCGAGGCCCAGCCGTCGCGCGCCCTCCCGCGCGCCGACTCGCGCGCGCAGGAGAAGGGCTCCGAAGAACGCCACTCCCGCCAGGGCGACGTACAGCTCTCCCTCGGGATATCCGCCGAGGAGGAGCAGGAAGACGGCGATGAGCGTCGCCGCGAAGCCTCCGCTCTCGCCGCGCGCGAGGCGTTCGAGGGCCACCAGAGTCCATGGAAAGAGCGCCACCGGCCAGGTGTGCGGGAAGTGCATCCAGCAGGTGGCGTGCAGAGAGAACCCGAAGGCCAGGCCGCCCCAGCCCGCGGAGGCCGGGGAAAGGCCGCGGCGCCGGAGAAACGCGAAGGCTCCGGACGCCGCGAGGAACAGCTTGACGGCGGCGGAAGCAGCGGAGCCCCAGGACTCGGGGAGGATCAGGGAGAAGAGCGTCGTCGGCGTGACGGCCTGCGCCTGCGGATTCGACCAGAGCGACGTGCCGCAGCCGTTGGCCGCGAATCGGAACGGGAGGTGCCCGCTCCGGTAGGCGTCCGCGACGGCCCGGGTCCAGGGCAGGAACTGGGTCGGGACGTCGGCGAGCTCGTTATGCTCGCGCGGGGCGCGCGAGTCGGGAAGGACGAGGAGCGCGCCGCTGGCCGGGGCCGGGATCTCGCCGAAGAAGGCGGGGTAGAACGCCGTCAGCAGCGCCAGCGCCGCATAGACGAGGGAGATCCGACGCGCGGTCAAGTCCCGAAATCCTATCCTCTGTGATATTTCTGAGCTTCTCATCCCGTTTCTCGAAGGAGGCGCCATGCCCCACGGACTCGATCGCAGAGCCCTCATTCGCTATGGAGCGCTCTCGGGCGCAGCCGCGCTCGCTCGACCGCTCGCCGCGACCCGGCCGGAGACCGCCGCGGTCCCGGACCATCCCGCGGAGTTCGCGCTGGAGGAGGCGACGATCGCGGATCTCCAGAAACGGATGGCGTCCGGAGGGGAATCGGCGCGCTCGCTCTGCGAGAAGTACATCGCGCGTATCGAGGCCGTCGACGGGCGCGGCCCGACGCTTCGGTCCGTGCTCGAAGTCAACCCCGACGCCCTGAAGATCGCGGAGGACCTCGACGCCGAGCGGAAGGCCGGAAAGGTGCGGGGCCCGCTCCACGGGATCCCGATCCTCGTGAAGGACAACGTCGGCACCGCGGATCGCATGAACACGACCGCCGGGTCGCTCGCCCTGCTCGACGCGAGGCCCGCGGCCGACGCGCACATCGTCGCGAGGCTGCGCGAGGCGGGCGCGATCCTCCTCGGCAAGACGAATCTCTCCGAGTGGGCCAACTTCCGCTCGACGCATTCCTCCAGCGGCTGGAGCGGCCGCGGCGGCCAGTGCCGCAATCCCTACGCGCTCGACCGCAACGCCTCCGGGTCGAGCTCCGGATCCGGCAGCGCCGCGTCGGCGAGCCTCTGCGCGGCCGCCGTCGGAAG
Organism: Thermoanaerobaculia bacterium; assembly: GCA_038224325.1. Lineage (GTDB taxonomy): Bacteria > Acidobacteriota > Thermoanaerobaculia > UBA5066 > Gp7-AA6 > DAHUXD01. The sequence goes on from JBBRFL010000009.1 coordinate 10,879, forward strand.
CGAGACGGACGGCTCGATCGTCTCGCCGGCGAACAACTGCGGGCTCGTGGGGATCAAGCCCACGGTCGGCCTCGTGAGCCGCTCGGGAATCATCCCGATCTCGCACACGCAGGACACCGCCGGCCCGATGGCGCGCACGGTGACCGACGCCGCGATCCTGCTGACGGCGCTCGCGGGATTCGATGCTGCGGACGGGGCGACTCGAAGACTGGCGGGCAGGGCTCCGGTCGACTACACGGCGTCGCTCGACGGCAAGGGGCTCGAGGGCGTCCGGATCGGGGTGCCGCGCAAGAAGCTCTACGGACAGTCTTCCGCCGCCGACGCCCTGGTCGAAGCGGCGCTCGCCGACCTGAAGAGGTTGGGCGCCGCCATCGTCGACCCGGCCGACATCGCGACCGTCGGAGAGCTCGACGACAGCGAGTTCGAGGTGCTGCTGTACGAATTCAAGGCCGACCTGAACACGTACCTGGAGAGCCTGCCCCCGTCCTCGCGGCACCGCAGCCTGAAGGACCTCATCCAATTCAACGAGGAGAATCGCAGCCGCGAGATGCCCTACTTCGGCCAGGAGATCTTCGAGAAGGCGCAGGCGAAGGGGCCGCTGACCGAGAAGAAGTACTTACACGCTCTGGCCAAGGACACGAGACTCTCGCGAAGAGAGGGCATCGACAAGACGATGGGCAAGCACAAGCTCGACGCGCTGATCGCGCCGACGAGCGGGCCGGCGAGCCTCATCGACCTGATCAACGGCGACTACGGCGTCGGCGGAAGCTCCTCGCTGCCCGCGATCTCCGGCTATCCCGACCTGACGCTGCCCTGCGGCTCCTACCTCGGGCTGCCGGTGGGGATGTCGATCTTCGGGCGGGCCTGGAGCGAGCCGACCCTCATCCGGATCGCGTTCGCCTACGAGCAGGCGACGAGGCATCGGCGCCCGCCGACGTTCCTCTCGACCGCGGACCTGGGCGTACCGTCGTCGACCGGCTCGTGAGGAACGATTTTGGATTTTGGATTCAAAGTTTTTGATTGAAGACCTCGAAGCAGTCCGGATTCCAAATCCAAAGTCCCAATCCCAAATCTAAGATCCAAACGACTCCGGCTCCTCGACGGCGCGCAGATACAGTGCGTCGTCGATGTTTCTGCCGGTGACGATGAGGACCGTCGAGCCTTCGACTCCGGCGAGTTGCGGCAGCGCGGCCAGCCCGACCGCGGCCGCGCCCTCGACCCGGATGTCGACCGCCGCGAATGCGCCGATGGCGGCGGCGATCTCCCGCTCGGAGACCATCAGCATCCGATCGACCACCCGGACGGCCAGGCTCACCGCGGCGGGGATCGCGACGCGCACGGCGAGGCCGTCGGCGAAGGTCGCCATCCGGTCGCAGGAAACCACCTGGCGCGCCTCGAACGACAGCGCCATGACGGGAGCCTCCTTGGCGGCGACTCCGACGACCAGCGTCTCCGGCGCGAGGCGGCGCAGCGCCCGTCCGATCCCGCAGATCAGCGCCCCGTTCCCGACCGGGACGACGACCGCGGCCGGGTGCCCCCGCAGCTCGTCCACGATCTCCTCGGCGATCGCGCCGTAGCCGGTGTACTGCGCGGGCTCGGCTCCGTCCTCGAAGAACGGCAGCCGCGACTCGAGCGCGAATCGCCTGGCCTCTTCCTTCGCGAAGTCGAGGTCCGTCCCCGCGAGCCGAATCTCCGCGCCCATGCGATCGATCAGCGCGAGCTTGGCCATCGAGGCGCCGGCGGGGACGTAGACCATCGCGCGCAGGCCCGCCCGCTGGCAGGCCCAGGCGACCGCGGCGCCGTGGTTGCCCGTCGACGCGGTCACGACGGCCTTGGCGCCGGCCGCGCGGTAGCCCTCCACGGTGGGGAGCGCGCCGCGCCACTTGAACGCGCCGAGCTCGTGCGAGTCTTCGCGCTTGAGGAAGAGCTTCCGTCCGTCGCCGATCGTCGCGGGCGCGCGTTCGAGCGCCGTCGCGTTCAAGGACCCACGGCCTCCCCGGCGCGCCGGCTCCGGCCTTCGGCGACTCTGCGCGCGAGCAGGCGGATCAGGGGCCGAGCCGCGAAGAATATGAGGATTCCCAGGAACGGGGTCAGGATCGCCCAGGCCGTGGCCGCGTGCCAGAGGGTCGTCCACAGCGTCGCGATGGCGCCCCAAGGGTCCGTCTTCGCGAACGCCCCGAGCTCCGCGACCGAGAGCCGGAGTCGCGGCGCGTGAAAGAGCCGTTCCCCCATGCGGATGAATGGCAGGATCAGGAGGAGTTGGAGAGGGTAGGAGGTCCAGTTGATGAACTGGATCACCGGCTGATTCAGACGCAGCGCCCAGGCCGCCGCGAAGCTCAGAATCGTCGTGACTCCCACGATGGGAATGATGGCGATGCACAGGCCCACCGCGACCGTCATCGCGACGCGATCGGGAGAGAGCCCCTGCGTCAGCTGGTCCACGATCGCAGCGGCGGTCTTCATCCGCACGGAGTCGAGGGATCGGATGATCCCTCCGGACGTGTCGGCCGCCGAGTCCGTCATCTCGGCAACTCTACCGTGCGCGGCGTGAGGCGAGGCGGCCCGAAGGCCGCCCCATCGAACGGGGAGACTACTTCGCCGTGCCGGCTTCCGGCTTCTTCTTCACGGACTCGAGGTCGATCGTCACGTCGACGTCGTCGCTCAGCATGAAGCCACCGCTGTCCAGCGCCTTGTTCCAGTTGATCCCGAAGTCCTTGCGGTTGAGCTTCGTCGAGAGCTCGAAGCTCGCCCGCTCGTTTCCGCCGGGGTCCCTGGCGGTGCCCAGGAACACGACGGGGAGCGTGATCTGCTTGGAAACGCCCCGCATCGTGAGCGTGCCCGTGACGTCGTACTTGTCCTTGCCGGCGGGCGTGATCTTCGTGCTCTGGAAGGTGATCTGGGGGTACTTCTCGGCGTCGAAGAAGTCCGCCGAGCGCAGGTGCTTGTCGCGGTCGGGATTGTTGGTATCGATCGATGCCGACTGAATCTGGAACGCGACCGAGGAGGTCTCCGGCCTTGCGGGATCCGCCTGGATCGAGCCCTCGAAGTTGGCAAAGCGACCGCGAACCTTCGAGGCGAAGTGGCGGATCGTGAAGCTCGCGTCCGAGTGATTCTTGTCGATCGTGTAGGCGTCGGCGGCTAAGAGCGGCGCGGAGGCGGCGGCCAGGAGCAGGAACACGGTGCGGGCCTTTCGAAGCATGGGTTCTCCTTTCGTGAGAATCGGGGTCAGGTTTTCGTCGGTCGCGCGCCGGACAATCCCGCGCGGAGCGTGTCCAAAAGGCGAATGAGGCGGGTGACCTGCGAATCGGAGAGGGCGGCGAGAGCGGCATCGCCGGCATCGCGGACGGGCTTCTCGAGCGCGTCGAGCAGCTCGAGCCCCGCGGGCGCGATGTGGCAGAACACCTGGCGGCGATCCGACCGGCACCGCCTGCGCCTCACGAGCCCCTTGCGCTCCAGGCGGTCGATCAGTCGGGTGATCCCCGGCGCCTGCTCGACCATGCGCTCCCCGATCTCCAGGGTGGGGAGGCCGTCCGCTCCCGCGCCGCGCAGGATCCGGAGCACGTTGTACTGCTGAGCGGTGACGCCCGCGCGCGCGAAGAGGGGCGCCTCGTGGCGGCGGAGCAGGTCGACGGTTCGCAGCAGTCCCAGGCCCGCTTCGTGTCGTGCGGACACGAACGGGCGGGTCTGCCGAATCTCTCTCGCGAGCGCGCCGGGGGAGACCAAGCGCGTACCTTACATGTCAATCATTGACGAGTCAAGTAATCTCGGAATCCGCCAGACTTACTGGACGCAGCCCCTCGCCGCCACGGCGATCTCGCCCCGCACCCGGCCGTCCCGGACGGCGATCAGCCGGTCGTGGAGGTTCACGACGACGCAGACGTGGTTGGGCAGGATGCGGACCGTTTCCCCCACGCGGAAGGACTCGCCCTCCTCGATACGGATGACGCCATGCTCTTCGGAGAGACGCGCGAGGCGGCTCCGACGCCCGACGATCAGCCCGTGCCCCTCCGGCCGCGGCCTCAGGGGATCGGTCGAGAGCGTCTTGGAGCCTGCATCGACGACCGCGCGGTCCGCGGCCGGGACGCTGACCACCGTCGCGAGAACGGTCAGCGCGCAGTCCTCCGGCCCGCAGATCCCGAGCGAGACCTGGGAGAGGTCGTTGTAGACGTACGTGCCGGGGCGGCACTCCGTCACCCCGGGGTACGAAATTGCCGAGGCCGCCGTCGGCGTCGATCCGAGGGACACGTCGTCGACGGGAAGCCCCGCAGCGCGCAGCGCGTCGGCCGCCTCGCTCACGATCTTCCCCTCCTCGCGGCCGATGCGCGCGACCTCCTCGGGCGATTCCCCTCCGTAGCCCTGGCCGCCGTGCGTGAAGACGCCGTCGAGGGAGATTCCGGGCAGCGCCGCGATCTGCCGAGCGACGTGCAAGGCCGACTCGGGCAGTACCCCGACGCGCCGGAACCCGCAGTCGATCTTGAGACGCACCGAGAGCCGGCGGCCCGCGGCGTGAAACACGTCGCCCAGGCTGCGCGCCCCCTCGACGCTGTCGGTCCCGACGCAGATCCGGGCGCGATCCGACAGGGCCAGCAGCCGCCGCGCCTTCCCGGCTCCGACGATCGGATAGCCGAGGAAGAGATCGTCGAATCCCGCCCCGACGAAGACCTCGGCCTCGGACACCTTCGCGACCGTCAGTCCGGCGGCTCCGGCCGAAACCTGCATGCGTGCTACCTCCGGCGACTTGTGGGTCTTGGCGTGGGGCCGCAGCTTCACGCCCGCCGCCTGCGCCCGCGCCTGCATCGCGGCGATGTTTCGCTCGAGAACGTCCCGGTCCACGAGGATCGCGGGAGTGGAGAGGTCCTCGACGGGGCCGGCGTCGCGTTCCGGGTCGGCGGGCGACTCAGCCATGCCACTCCGCGTCTTTCATCAGGCGCATCCACTCGTGCTGGTCGGCGGCGAGCACGCCCTCGCACAGCGAGAGGTATCCGAAGATCGCGGGGATCGTCGCGCCGGGGCCCGTGACGCCAGCCCTCGGCCATGCGCCGCCTCGACCAGTTCTCGTGGGTGTTTCGGGCGCAGCTCCGTCAGCTCGCGGATCTCGGCGGGCAACCGGACGCCGGAGGAGTCCCGGGGAGCCGGCTTGTAATCCACGGACCCTCCCTGGGGTCGCTGCCCCGATCGAGTGAAGTTCTTATACACCCGGGCGAGCGGGGAGAGCGCGCCGGCGAACCGAGACGCTACTTCCGGGCGCTCGGGAAGAGCCGAAGGTACTGCCCGTAGCCCTCCGCGACGAGCCGGTCGGCCGGGATGAATCGCATCGCCGCCGAGTTCATGCAGAAGCGCTGGTGCGTGGGCGGAGGCCCGTCCCCGAAGACGTGACCGAGGTGTGAGCTCGCATGCACCGAGCGCACCTCCGAGCCGAACATGGCCATCACCGCGCCGGACGCGGCCTTGACGTTGTCCTTCTCCAGAGGCTTCGTGAAGCTCGGCCAGCCGGTGCCCGACTCGTACTTGTCCAGGGACGAGAAAAGGGGCTCGCCCGAGACGACGTCCACGTAGATCCCGGGCCGATGCTCGTTCCAATACTCGTTGGCGTACGCGGGCTCGGTCCCCGCCTCCTGCGTGACCCGGAATTGGATCGGGGTCAGCCGCTTGCGCAAGTCCTCGCGCGTCGGCTTCTGAAATTGGCCGGTCCAACCGGGCGCGTTCGGGGGCTCCGCGGGACGAGCGGGCGAGGCGATCCCAAGCGCGAGCGCGGCGGCCAGGACGAGGGTCAGGCGCGTCGCGGTCATCGGTGAGTCCCCGCGGGCTCGCCCCAGAGCTGCTTCAGGCGCGCGTCGCGCCGGCATCCCTTGCGGTACTCCTGATATCGGACGGGATTCTTCTTGTAGAAGTCCTGGTGGTATTCCTCGGCCGGATAGAACTTGGCCGCCGGGACGAGCTGTGTCGCGATCTTGCCCGCAAACCGCGGCTCCTTCTCGAGCACTTTCTTGGAGGCCTCCGCCAGGCGGCGCTGCTCCGCGTCGGCGTAGAAGATGGCGGATCGGTATTGCGTTCCCCGATCGCAGAACTGTCCGCCGGCGTCGAGCGGATCGACGTTGTGCCAGAAGACGTCTAGCAGGCGGGCGTAGGAAATCTTCCGCGGGTCGTAGAGCACCTGCACGGACTCGGCGTGGCCGGTGGACCCCGAGGAGACCTCCTCGTAGGTCGGATCGAGCTTCTGCCCGCCCGCGTAGCCGGACGTGACGGAAAGGACGCCATCTAGGCCCTCGAACGCGGTCTCCTCGCACCAGAAACAGCCTCCCGCAAAGGTGGCCGTCGCGCGCTCCACGGCCCCCTGGGCGTGAGCGAACGAGGCCGCGGACAGCATCAGCAGGACGATCAGGCCACGAAGTCTCAAGTCGGTTCTCCCTCGCGGACTGAAAACCGCGCCGCGATCCATTTGATTCCGGGCCAGGCGGAAGGTTTCGGGAACCTATTGCCGGCGCGGCGTGATTTCTGAAGATTTCATGAAGGCGGGCCTTCCGCCGGCGCGCCGGCGCCGCAGAGATAGACGGGGAACTCGCGGATCCCATCGAGCCCGATCTGGCTCTCGACGAACGAGTCCTGGAGCCCGTCGAGGCCGAACGCGCCCAAGCCCCGCGCCGTGGCGAGCAGGGCGAAGGTTTGGGCCAGGTGCCCCGCCTCGAGCCAGAGCACGCGGTAGGCCGACTCGACCTGGTACTTCCAGAGCGTGCGCCCGAACACCGCGGACATCACGCAGAGAAATGCGGCGCCTCCGACCCAGCGCTGCCCGGAGGCGCAGCTCACCGCGATGCGTCTCGCCTCCGCGCGAGATTGCTTTTTCAGCCGGCGCAACTCGTTCGCGGCGACGTCGTAATGGTAGAGACCCGGCGCGAGTCTTGCCACGTTCCAGGCGAGTACGTAGCACTCGATGGGATGCAGGGCGCCGGCCGACGGACTCGTCTTCGTCGCGACCCTCCCGAGAAAAGCGTCGACGCGTTCGCCCGTCTTTCCCCAAGTTCCGCGCAAGAGCGCCGCGAGATCCGAGAGCGCGACGGGCGCGCGGGAGAAACGCCGGACCGTCCGTCGGGCGTGCAGCACCCGGTCGAACGAGACGGCGTCGGGGGGGCGGGATCCTCTCTCGGAGAGCTCCACCCGCGCGCCGCGCGAGTAGTGCTTTCCAAGCGCCGGCGCGGGCTCGGATGCGACCCTCTTCCGCATGTAGCGGCCGATCTCGCGATTGCCGACGAGCACGCGGACGTCCCGGCATGCCACGTGGTACTGCGCGGATGCGAGGTTCTGATTCCAGGACGCCAGGAGCGAGCCGCGGGCTCGGGCCTCCTTCTCCGTCAGGAGGAGGCCCAGAGCCTTCAGCCGGCGGATTCCCCGACCCACGGAGCGGGGCAGGTAGTCCTTCAGGAGCGCGGTCGCTTCGGCCGCGGTTCGCGGGACGTCGAACGCGCTCAGAAGCGCGAGGATCTCGAGAGAGGCGAGGACTTCACGCTTCCGAGAGAGATCGCGGATCCGGAGGCACGCCCCGCTCCATGCGATGAGGAGGTCGGGGCTGCGGACCAGCCGGCCCGAAGGGCGATCTATTTTCTCCGCCTCTTCAGGGCGCCGCGCTTCAAGATGAGCGGATCGGATTCCGGCTCGTGGTCGGCCGGCACGCAGGGGTCTCTCTTGGGCCCGACGAGTCGTCCGCTCGCGGTCAGTTTGAGGCGAAGCCGCTTCAAATCCTGACGCAGCTTTGGATCTCTTTCGAGCAGAAAGCGCAGCTCTTTGAGAGAGAGGGGAACCAGGGGCTTCCTCGCCATGGGAGTTCCTCGTTCGTTTGCCCTATTTTAGCCCGGAAGCCATGAAGAGGCCGGAAGCGAATACGTTCACGGTGTAGGCCTGAGTCGACGCGTCCGGGGTCAGGGCGGCGTTGATGAGGTCGGGGTAGCCCTCGAATGCCGGAAGCGGGAGGATCTCTTCCGACAGGACTTTCCCGGTTCCGGCGTCGAGAGTCAGGAGATCGCGGTCGCGGGTCACGGCGTAGATCCGGTCGCCCGTGGCGCTCCATCGCGCGTACCAGAAGCGGCCTCCCGTCGGTCGCGAGTAGAGCCTTCGTCCCGCGCCGCCCGCCATCGGATAGATGAAGATCGTGAGACCCCGATCCCCCTCGCAGCTGAACTCCCGGCCGGATGGGCTCGCCATCGGGAGCTCGCAGTTCGCGCCGAGCGGGCGGGCGCCGGCTCCGTTCGTCTGGATCCTCCAGACCTGTCGCTCTCCGGGCCGGACCCCGACGAAGAGGATCGTGTCCGGCCCGGCGAACGATGGGTCGGTGACGTCGAGGCCGGGAGTCGGAATCACGCGACCGCTCCCCGCCTCGAGCGGAAACAGCGCCAGTTGATTGGTTCCCCGCGCCGAGGGGGCCAAGCCGATGATCCAGTGGCCGTCGGGAGAGAAGCCCCCGGGGTCCCAGTCCGACAGACGAACGGCGTCGCCTCCTTCGATCGGCCGGATCCACGCGCCCGCGCTCCTCTTCGTCCGCGCGGTATCGAAGAAGAGGACCGATCGGCCGTCGGGCGACAGATCCTCGACCTGGGAGTAGGCCAGCCAAGAGAGATCGCGGGGCGGCGCTCCCGCCTGGCGCACGATGAGGCGCGCCGAGTCGATGCCCGAAGAGATCAGGCATCGGTCCCCGCTGTGATGAATGCTTTCCAGGATCGCCCGATCCGGGAACGAGGTCACGACCCGACGAGCACCCGACATCGTCACGCCCCAGAGCGTGTTGCGCTCGTCCTCTACTCCGGTGAACCAGACTTCGCCCGAGATGGGGTTCCAGTCCAATCCCCAGCAGTCGTGCAGCTTCGAGGTCAGAGCGCGCCCGTCCGATCCGTCCGGGTTCACGATCCGGACCTCCGCGGGCTGGGATTGCGGATCGGGATGATGGAGAAACGCGATCCGCTTCTGATCCGGCGAGAAGCTCACCCACGTGAGCGCCCCCGTCGTCCGAAAGAGGACTCTCTTCAGATTGCCTTCTGCGTCCCGAAGCTCGAGAACGCGCTCGGTGCCCGTGTCGCGAACCACCGCCAGTTCACCTCCGGCGCGCGACCAGCCCGCCCACCCGGCGCCCTCGAGGATGCGGCGCGGCTTGCCCCCGAGGGCTGGCATTCGGGCGAGCGTGCCCGACATTACGAACGACGGACGAAAGGTCCCGATCAGCACGAGAACCTCCGAACCGTCGGGCGAGTAGGCCATGGGAATGGCGGGTTCGGCCTCCAGCAGCCGGTCGAGCCCGGCGGATTCCGGAAGCGTCATGTAGGTTCGCGAGGGCTGTCCCTCCCACGAAGCCGTGAAAAGAAGGGAGTTCGTGTTGGGCGCGAACAGCGCACGCCACACGACACCGCGGCGGAAGGTCAGCCGCTGAAACGTGGGAGGCGGCGAGGCGCGGAACCTGTCCCACAGGAACACGGAGCCTCCGGCCATGAGCGCGAGGAGGAGGATTCCCGCGGCCGCCCTCCGAATCGCGCGCAGCCGCCTGGGCTTCTGGAGCGCCACGGTGATCGACGACCGGAATCCCGCCTCCGTAGCGGACTCCTTGAGCTTCTGGATGTCGCGGGCCAGGTCGCGGGTCGAGGCATAACGATCGCGAGGCGCCTTCGAGAGGCAACGTTCGACGATCCACCGCAGCGGCGCGGGCACGGAGGGATTGAGCTCCTCGATCAAGCGAGGCTCGTCCCTCAGGATGGCGGACAGCGTCTCGGCGGGGGAGGCGCGCTGGAAGGGACGCTGCCCCGTGAGCATCTCGAAGAGGATGCAGCCGAAGCCGAACTGGTCCGAGGCGGGGGTCGCCGCCTCGCTGCGCACCTGCTCGGGCGACATGTAGCCGACCGTGCCGAGCAGGGTCCCGGGCGAAGTCAGCGTCGGGTCCGTCGTGACCTCAAGAGTCTTGTCTTCCGCCGAGAACGGCCGCAGCTTGGCGAGACCGAAGTCGAGGATCTTCAGATGCCAGTCGCGGGTCAGGACGATGTTGGAGGGCTTCAGGTCGCGGTGGACGATTCCGGATTCGTGCGCGCGCGAGAGTCCGTCGGCGATCTGGGAGGCGTAGTCGAGCGTCTTGCGGATGGGGAGCGAGCCGCCCATCAACACCTCGTTGAGCGGTTCCCCGTCGAGCAGCTCCATCGCGAGAAATCGCGCCGGCCGGTCGCGCCCCGGTGGCACGGCCTCTCCCGTCTCGTAGATGACGACGATGTTGGGGTGATTGAGCGCGGACGCGGCGCGCGCTTCCTGCTCGAAACGGCGGATCCGCTCGGGATCCTCGGCGGCGTCGACCGGCAGCACCTTCAGCGCGACGTCCCGCCCGAGGCGGTTGTCGCGGGCGCGATAGACCTCGCCCATCCCGCCGCGCCCGAGAGGAGAAAGGATGGTGTACGCTCCGAAGCTCTCGCCCGACGAGAGAATCGGGGCTCGCCGGGGTTCGAGCGGGCCGGTCGTCATCGGATGGGTTTGCCTTGTTTCACTGAAGTCGCTGGGCTGTCAACCGATCGCCGCAGTCATGGAGGGAAGAGGCATGAGATTCGAGACGCGGGCCGTGCACGCGGGAGGCGAGCCCGATCCGGCGACGGGTGCGATCGCTCCTCCCATCCATCTCTCGACGACGTTCGAGCACGGGCCCGCCGGCGAGCGCCCCGCCGGGTTCATGTACATCCGCGAGGGGAATCCGACCCAGACGCGCCTGGAGGAGGCGCTCGCGGACATCGAGGGCGGAGACTCGGCGCTGGTCTTCGGCTCGGGGCTCGCGGCCGGCGCCGCGTACCTCCAAGCGCTCCCCGCGGGATCCCACGTCGTCTTTCCCGACGACATCTACTACGGCTTCCGCACGATCGCCGACGAATTCCTTCCGCGCTGGGGGATGGAATCTTCGGCGATCGACATGGCGGACCTCGATCGCGTCCGGGCGGAGCTCCGTCCGAGCACGCGGCTGATCTGGGCGGAGACGCCGTCCAACCCATTGATGAAGATCGTGGACATCGCCGCCCTGGCCTCGATCGCGCGCGCGGCGAATGCGGCGCTGATCGTCGACGGCACCTTCGCGACCCCCGCTCTCCAGCGTCCCCTGGAGCTCGGGGCGGATGCCGTGCTGCACGCGACCACGAAGTACATGGGCGGACACAGCGACGTGCAGGGCGGCGCCCTGATCCTCCGCGAGCGGGGCGAATCGCAGGAGCGGATCGCCCACATCCGACACATCCTCGGGGCCGTTGGATCGCCCTTCAATTCCTGGCTGGTGCTGCGCGGGCTGCGGTCGCTGTCCTGCCGCATGGAGCGGCATTCGTCCAACGGGCTCGCGCTGGCTCAGGCCCTCGCAGCGCATCCCGCCGTGGAGGCGGTTCACTATCCCGGCCTTCCGTCGCATCCGGGGCATGCGGTGGCGGCCCGGCAGATGAGGGGCTTCGGGGGCATGCTTTCGTTTCGGGTCCGCGGGGGACGGGACGCTGCGATCCGGGTCGCATCGCGCGTCGAGCTGTTCACCAACGCCACGAGCCTCGGTGGCGCCGAGAGCCTGATCGAGCACCGGGCATCGAGCGAGGGCCCCGGCTCGCCCACGCCCCAGAGCCTGCTCCGCGTCTCGGTGGGACTCGAGCATCCAGACGACCTGATCGCGGACCTTCGGCGCGCTCTCGAGGCGTGATCACGGCCTGACGAAACAGCGGACCGCCGTCGACGGCCGGTCCGGCCGATTCCGCTCCTCTCTCACGCGACGCCTTCCCGGTAGAGCGCCGCGCCCGCGAGCACCGCGACGATGTTCGTGACGAGGTCCCAGCCGAGCTCGAGCGGGGAAAGCGGCATGAGCGCGAGGTTCCACATCGTGATCGCCGGCAGGAGCGCGGCGAAGAACCAGACGGCCAGGGCCGCCCGCGCCGCCGTGCCCGGGCCCGCGCCGTAGCGGGGCCGGATCGCCGCGTAGAGCCACACGGCGGCGATCGCCCAGCCGAACCCATAGAGCATCCAGACCGCCATCACCGAGCCCCCGGCGGGCATGGTGCCGACCGAGCGACTTCATCGCCTCCTCGTGCTGGGCCTTGAGGAAGACCTCGTGCAGGAGGTACTCCGAGACGTTGACGATGAGGCCGGCGACGATCCCGCCCAGGACCACCCTCGAAGCGTTGACCTTGCCCATGATGTTCCTCCCTTTGCCTCCGTCTCGAGGCGGTCGTGGCGTTTCGACCGAAGAACCGCCGCCAAGCCTACAGGAGACTCAATTCTTCTTGAGGTACTCCGAGGGGATCGTCGTCTTCGGCAGATAGTCCGTCGGGATCGAGTTGTCCGGGCGCTCGGTGTCCCAGACTACCGAGGCGATCCACCACCGCTTCCCGTCGCGTACGAGCTGGATGCTGTTGATGCCGCGGACGAACGGCTTCTCATCCGAGGGCGCGAGGCGCGCCTCGTACGTCGAGAACAACTGGCAGACGTTGCCGAAGCAGTCGCTGCGGCGAGAGATCTCGCGTTCCGAGAAGCCCGTGGCCTCCCCCTTCGCCTTCATCGCGGAGGCGCCCTTGCGAACGCGTTCCTCGAAGGCGTCCACGTCGAGGACGGTGAAGAGGTCCTCCTGCGGCTTCTTGGGCGGTATGAACATGCCGACGGGCAGAACGATCGTCCGCATGCGGTCCCAGTCGGGCTCGCGATCGGCGGGGTGGCTGACGGACTGGTAGAGCGCGGCGACGATCGAATCGACGGTGGCCGAGTCGGCGGTCGCGGGGGGCGAGCCGCTGGTCCGTTTCTGGGCGGACAGCGGAGCCGCGATCGAGCAGACGAGCACCCAGGGGATGAGTTTCCTCACGACAATCTCCTTCTGGTCAGTAGGCCGTCGACGGACAAGCGGTCCTCTTCGCGAGGCAGCACGAGGACGAAGAGTAGCAATGCGAGCCGGGGGATGACGTGGGTGTGGAACTCGTAGAGCGGCTCCTTGAGAAGGTGCCCGAAGGTCACGATCAGCAGCACGGAGCCGAGCGCGATCGCGGCCTCGCGCACCCGCCACCCCAGGAGCATCAGCGCGCCGGCCAAGAGCTCGACGACCGGGATCGTCACGCCGGTCAGCCAGAGTGACCAGGCGGGAAGAAACGTGTCCGCGTACGGATCGACGAACCACTTGTGGGCGTGGCCCGCGGGAGTCAGGGTGAAGACCTTGTAGAGCCCGGCCATGAAGAAGATCAGACCGAGCGTCGATCGGGCGAAGAAGATCGCCCAGCCCCGGCTCGTCGTCTTCGGAAAGCTCACGTGGTCTCCGGCTCTCTTTCGGCCCACTCCGGTAAACTCCGCCAAAACGTGCGGCGGCGCCCCGGGAACGATACGCCCGTTGTGCCGCGGGGAGGACCGATGGAGGCGTCCGAAACGAAATCGCTCCCCGAAAACGCGTATGGGGTCCTCCCTCCGGGCGAGGTCTACCGACCCGTCGTGCCGGCTTCCGCGAAGGTACCCGAGTCCACGGCGCGGTCGGTCGGATGGGGCATCTTCCTCTGCGCCATCTTCACGGCCGCCTCGGCCTACTCGGGCCTCAAGGTCGGCCAGGTCATGGAAGCCGCGATCCCGATCTCGATCCTTGCGATCGGGCTCGCGCGCGTCTACCCGCGGCGCTCGAGCCTCCTGGAGAACGTGATCATCACGGGGATCGGCGGCGTCTCCGGCTCGGTCGTCGCCGGCGCGATCTTCACGCTGCCCGCGCTCTACATACTGAAGCTCGATCCGCATCCCTGGCAGACGATCTTCATCTGCCTGGCGGGCGGCTGCCTCGGGGTCCTCTTCCTGATCCCCCTGCGGCGCTACTTCGTAAAGGACACGCACGGGCAGTATCCGTATCCCGAGGCCACGGCGATCACGGAAGTCCTCGTCACCGGTGAGAAGGGAGGCTCTCAGGCGAAGCTCCTGCTCCAGGCGACGGGCATCTCCGGCGTCTACGACTTCTTCGTGACCACCTTCCAGGTGTGGAAGGAGACCATCGACTTCCGATTCGTGCCCGTCGTCAACGCGCTCGCCGAAAAATCGCGCATGGTCCTGCGGTTCGACGCCATCGCCTTCATCCTGGGCCTGGGATACGTCATGGGCTTGCGCGCCTCGACGCTGCTGTGCGCGGGCGGGGTGCTGTCGAACCTCGTCCTCGTGCCCCTCATATGGTTCATCGGCCAGCACTCTCCAGACGTCGTCGTCTACCCGGCGGTGGTGCCAATCGCCAAGATGACGGGGACCGAGATCTTCCGCGGCTATGTGCGCTTCATGGGCGTGGGGGCGATCGCGACCGCCGGGATCTTCGGCATCATCAAGTCGCTGAAGATCGTGGTCGGATCCTTCACGATCGCGGCCAAGGCGTTCCGCCACGGTGAGGGCGCGGGGCAGGAGCGCACCGACCGCGACATGCCCATCATGCAGATCCTGATCGGCGTCATCGTGTCGTCCCTCGCAATCGCCGTCTTCCTGGGCAACGTGGGCGCCACGGCAATCGTCGTTCTCATCGGCCTCGGGTTGACGCTCGTCTTCTCGTTCTTCTTTACCTCGGTCGCCGCCAACGCGATCGCGACCACGGCGCGCAACCCGGTGTCCGGCATGACGATGCTGACGATCATCATCTCCTCGGTCGTCCTCCTCCAGTTCGGGGTCTCGGGAAGGACCGGCATGTTCTTCGTCATGGCGATCGCCGGCATGGTCTGCACGGCCCTCTCGGTCTCCGGCCAGACGATCACGGACCTGAAGACCGGCTACTGGTTGGGCTCGACTCCCGCGGTCCAGGAGCGGGTCAAGTTCTACGGCGTCATCGTGTCGTCGATCGTCGTCGGCCTCGTCATCGTCGCCCTGGCGCAGACGTTCCAGTTCGGGGAAGCGGCGCCCGGAGATACGCGTCTGGTCCTGGCGTCGCCCCAGGCCTCGATCATGAAGTCGCTGGTCGAAGGGTTCATGAGCCGGCAGCCCGTGGCGTACCTCCTGTTTGCGACGGGCGCGATGATCACGATTGCCATGGAGATGCTGCGCGTCCCCGCTCTGATCTTTGCGCTCGGCATGTACCTGCCGCTCGAGCTGAACTCGCCCGCGCTCGTCGGCGGCGTCATCTCGCACTACGTCACGAAGCGGTCGGAGAGGGTCGGCGGGGATCGTGGCCGTGGGATGCGCGAACGCGCCATCATCATCGCTTCGGGCCTGATGGCGGGAGGCGCCCTCGGAGGCGTATTCGGAGCGGGGCTGCGTCTCTTCGGCTGGTACCGCGAGGACCTGATCAAGCTGCCCTTCTACGACAACGATCCGGCATCGCAGCTCGTAAGCGCAGGCGGCTTCATCGCGCTCTGCCTCTACCTGTGGTTCGGTGCGATGAAGAAGGAACGAACCGCCTGATGGACCGACTCGGCGAGCTGACCGCGACGGCCCTCCTCGGCATCGACACGCTCTGGGGCGGCGACGTGATGAACCCTTCCGGCACCGCGCGCGCCGTGGTCGACTCCTGGTTCTCGGACGAGTTGCTTCCGCCGGCGTACACCCATCCCGCGGCGGCCCGAGTCCGCTCGAGCGGGGGGGTCGGCGGAAAGGAACCGGACGCCGCCGCGATCGACGCCTTTCTGGCGGCGGTCGACGTCCGCGGCGCGATCGACGCGCTGGCCGCCGAATCGAAGGCCCTCGCGGGACTCCGGCGCGCCTTCTTCGACGGGCTGAACGAGTGCCTCGCGGTGATGTGGGAGCTCTCGGTGGAGATCCTCGGGCGCGGCCCGTCGGTGTCCTACGAGCGCTGCGTGGTCGCGGCGACGGGGAAACCGCCCGAGCCGTCCCGGCCCGACGAGAAGCGGCGACGCCTGATCGAGCTTCTCGGCAGGGCCGGCCATACCTCGCGCACGGGGGACGAGCTCCTGGCGGCCGTGGACGCCTGGCGCGCGGAGCGGCTGGTGCCCGCGAAGTCCATCGCGGCGCTCGCGGACGCGTTCATCGCGCAGTTCGACGCCGGGACTGCTCGCCACCTCGCGCCCCTCCTGCCGGAGGACCTCCGCGGGGTCCCGCGCTCCAACATGAAGTTCGTGCCGATCCAGGACGCCTGGTTCTCCGGGTTCATGAACTACATCGGGCGCGCGCGCAGGCCCGACGGCTCGCCCGAGTACGAGGCGACCTACGAGATCAACGCGTCCCTCCAGATCAGCGTCCCGGAGTTCGAGCAGCTCGTGGCCCACGAGGTGGTGCCGGGACATGTCACGACGGCGGCGCTGCTCCAGGGACTCTACGTGCGCGGGCGGATCGATTTCGAGGGCACCGTGCTCGCCATGAACACGCGCTACGGAACGCTCGCGGAGGGCATCGGCAACAACGCCGTCCTGATCGCTTTGGGCCTGACCGAGGTGGAGCAGGTCCGGGACACGGACCTCCAGATCGGCCTCTGGCTCGCGCACCTGCAGGACGACGCGAAGAATCAGGCGTCGTACCTGACCTGGAACGAGGCGATGCCGCAGCCTCAGGTGGCCGAGACGCTGCGGCGCGACTTCCTGGTGTCGGAGGAACGTGCCGGCAAATTTGCCGGCGCGTGGGGCCGGCACCCGCTCTTCGGGCGGATGAACCTGCCCGCGTACCGCGCCGGCACCCGCGTCGTCTCGGACCTGCGCCGCCGGTATCCTGACGCGACGGTCCTTCCGGCGCTCTACGGCTGCTCGGGCCTCGTCGACGTCGTCACGCTGCCGCAGGCGGTCCTGGCCGACTCAAGGCGCGGCTAGGTCCGGTCGAGCCCCCGGTCGTCCCACGACACCGGGTCCTCGCGGGGCTCGAGGTGCGTGAAGACGTTGGATTGCGGCAGCGCCCTGCGAACCGACGCTTCGATGTCCTCGCACAGGTCGTGGCCGCGCTGGATCGTCCAACTCCCGGGCACGAGCACGTGCATCGAGATGAAGCGCCGAGTCCCCGCCGTCCGGGTCCGGATGGCGTGGAACAGGATGCCGTCCTCCTGGAAGGGGGCCAGCGCCGCGGTCACGACCTGGCGCTCGTCCTCCGGCAGAGACACGTCGAGCAGGCCGGATCCCGTCTCCCGCACCAGCTTCCATCCGGTCCACACGACGTTCGCGGCCACGAGCATCGCGATGATCGGATCGAGACGCTGCCAGCCGGTCATCGCCACCAGGCCGATGCCGGCGAGGACACCAATCGACGTCCAGACGTCCGTGAGCAGATGGTGGCCGTCGGCGCGCAGCGTGATCGAACGAAGACGGCGGCCCGCTCGGAGCAACACCAGCGCGACGGCGCCGTTCACGATCGTCGCGGCCGCGGACACCGCGACGCCGACTCCGACCTCCGTGAGCGGCCGGGGAGCCTGCCAGCGTTCCCAGGCGGCGATCGCGATTCCGGCCGCGGCCGCCAGGATCAGGAATCCTTCCGCCCCGCTCGAGAAGTATTCGGCCTTGCTGTATCCGAAGGCGTGGGCGTCGTCGGGGGGCCTCGCCGCGACCGAGAGCGCCCAGAGGGCGATCAGCGCGGCGGCGAGATTGACCACGGACTCGAAGGCGTCCGACAGGAGCCCGACGGAGCCCGTCAGCCTCCAGGCCACCATCTTCAACGCGATCGTCACCACGGCCGCGGCGATCGAGAGCGCGGCGTAGAAGCGTGGCGACCGCTGCGCGTTCTCGGTCACGGAGCGAGCATCATAGAATGCGCACTGTGAATGCGACGGGGCGGCACGATCGCGGCGACCTGAAACTGATCGCGCGCCGCGCGATGGCCGACAAGGGCCTCCTGCCGGATTTTTCGCGGGACGCGCTGGCGGAGCTCGAAGGGATCCGCGGCCCCGCGTCTCCCTCGGGCCCCGGCATTCGCGACCTCCGCGACTTACTCTGGGTCTCCATCGACAACGACGACTCCCGCGACCTCGACCAGCTCAGCGTGGCCGAGTCTCTTCCGGCCGGCGGGACCCGGGTGCTCGTCGCGATCGCCGACGTCGACGCGCTGGTGTCCCAGGGCGGCGCGATCGATGCCCATGCCCGCGCGAATACGACCTCCGTGTACACGGCGGCCGAGATCTTCCCGATGCTTCCCGAGCGGCTATCGACCGACCTGACGTCTTTGAACGAGGCCCAGGACCGGGTCGCTATGGTCATCGAGATGTCCTTCGATCCGGATGGCACGCTCCGGGCGTCCGACGTCTATCGCGGCGCCGTCCGCAACAAGGTCAAGCTCGCCTACGACAGCGTCTCCGAGGGACTGGTCGGGGGTGCGATGCCCGAGAGGGCCGCGGCGGCGCCGGGCGTCCCGGAGCAGCTCCGGATGCAGGACGCGATCGCGCAGGTCCTCCGCACCCGCCGCCACGAGATGGGGGCGCTCGATCTCGAGACCATCGAGGCCCGCGCCGTCTTCTCGGAAGACGCGATCGTGGATCTGCGGGTGCAGGAGAAGAACCGCGCGCGGCAATTGATCGAGGACTTCATGATCGCGGCCAACGGGGTCACGGCCCGCTTCCTGGCGGGCCGCGGCCTCTCGTCGCTCCGCCGGGTGGTCCGCTCGCCGGAGCGGTGGCAGAAGATTGTCGAGGTCGCGGCGCAGTACGGGGCGCGCCTTCCCGCGGAACCCGACTCGGGCGCGCTCGAAGACTTCCTGGCGAAGCAGCATCGCTCCGATCCGCTGCGCTTCCCGGACCTGTCGCTCGTCATCGTCAAGCTCATGGGCGCCGGCGAGTACGTCGTCGAGCGCCCCGGGCAGCCCGCGATCGGCCACTTCGGCCTGGCCGTCCGGGACTACACCCACTCGACGGCCCCGAACCGCCGCTTCCCCGACCTCATCACGCAGCGCCTGCTGAAGGCGGCGCTCGCGGCGCAGCCGCCTCCGTACGCCGACGCGGACCTTTCCGCGCTGGCGGCGCACTGCACGCAGCAGGAGGACGAGGCGGCCAAGGTGGAACGGCAGGTCCGCAAGTCCGCGGCGGCCCTCCTGCTGGAGACGCGGATGGGCCAGCTTTTCGACGGCGTCGTGACGGGCGCCTCGGAGAAGGGCACGTGGGTGCGCGTCTTCACTCCCCCCGCGGAGGGCAAGCTCGTTCACGGCTTCGACGGGCTGGAGGTCGGCGACAAGCTGCGGGTCAAGCTGATCTCGACGGACGTCGAGCGGGGATTCATCGACTTCGTGCGAGTGGGGTAGCCGGGGCGGTCGAGATCCCGTCGTCCGGCCTCAGGGCAGACCGACGCGCCGGACTGCGGCGAGGAATCGGGGATCGTCGCGGACGGAGTCCCAGGAACGGTCGACCTTCAGGAAGACCAGGCCCGGCGAGCGCTCCGCCAAGGCGGCGTCGAGGGAGTCGAGGGCGCGCTTCTTGTCGCGGAGTCGGGCATAGGCGCGCGCTATCTCGAGCGGCGATGCGTAGGCGCCGCGAGCCCGACGGTTTTGGAGCGCATCGAGCTGCTCTTTGGCCTCCGCCTTCTCGATCGCTTGGTATCCCTCGATGCCGCGGGCGGTCGCGAAGACCTTCGCGAGCGAATCGTCGCCCTCCGCGCGATAGCCGCGCCGCTGGGCCTCGATCGCCTCGTCGAAGCGTCCCTGCGCGCGCCGCACCTCGGCTAAGCCGAAGTAGGCGCGTGAATCGTTGCGGTCCGCGCCGATGACTTTCTCGTAGAGGCCGGCCGCCTCCTCGAGCTGGCCGGTCTGCAGGAGATAGCCGGCCTCCTTGAGGATGAAGAAGGGGCTCAGCGGATCGAGCTCCCGCGCCTTCCGCGACAACGCCAACGCCTCGTCCGCCCGCCCGAGCGCCCAGAGGCACAGAGCGTGCCCGGCCAGGAAATCGGGCACGAACCCGCCGCCGCGAGACTGCATCGCGCGGTCCCACTCCTTTTCGGAGCCCGCCCAGTCCCATTGGTAGCCGAAGAGCACCGCGGCCGCCTCGGAATGCGCGTCCGGCAGGTCCGGGTCGAAGTCGAGAGCGCGTCGGACGTTGCGGGTTATCTCCGGCAAGGCCTCCGCCGGAGACTCGAAACCTTCCCCGGCCAGAAGGGAGTGCGTCGTGGCCAGCGCCACGTAGGCGAGCGCGAAGCTCTGATCCCGGGCGACCGCCTGCTGGAGGAAATCCCGGGCGCCGAGATAGCCCAGCTCCGTCTCGTCTTCGATCGCATGGATCGCGCGCAGGTACAGCTCGAAGGCGGCGGGATCACGGGTGGGACTGCGCACGAGCTGGCGGCGCTCGTCGGCGGAGAGCCGCAGACGGATCCCTTTGTCGACGATTGCCCGTGCGATCTCCTCCTGGACGGACAACAGGTCCGACGCGGCGCGGTCGTAGGTCTGGCTCCACAGGCGTGCGCCGTTGGCGACCTCCATGAGCTCCGCGGTGACCCGCAGGCGCCCTGAGTGGCGGGTGACCGTTCCGGTCACGACGGCATCGGCCGCCAGCTTGCGACCGGCCTCGCGCGGATCAACGCCCTTGCCCTTGAAGTTGGAAACCGCGCTGCGGGGCTTCACGCTCAACGAGGGAAGTCGTGAGATCCCGCGGATCACGCTCCAGGCGATTCCGTCGCAGACGTATTCGACGCTCTCGTCCTTGAGCGCGTTGACGAACGGAAGCACGGCGAGCGATCGGATGCCGCGATCCCGGGGCCACAGGCGCCAGTACGCGACGCCCACGGCCGCCGCCGCACCGGCGAGCCAGATCGCGCGGCGGCGCGTCAGTCCGGCGGGGTTCGCGGCCCTCTCCCATTGACCGCGGATGCGGTGCAGCTCCGATGCAAGGTCCCCCGTATCGAGGTAGCGGTCCGCGGGATCCTTGGCGAGGCACCGCGCGAGAACATTTCGCAGGGCCTCCGGCCGGAGGCCCTCGATGGGCTCGGGCTCTTCGTGGACGATCGCGTCGAGAGTCATGGCCTTCGTCTCTCGTTCGAAGGCCCGCCGTCCGGAGAGCATCTCGTAGAGGATGATGCCGAAGGCGAACTGATCCGACGTGTGTCGAGCGGCCTCTCCGGCGGCCTGCTCCGGCGACATGTAGCCGACCGTGCCGAGAATCGTCCCGACCGCGGTTTGCGTCGCGGGCACGTCGGCGCCCGTCGCGGGCCGCGGGTCCGCTTCGCCGAACCGCCGCGCGATGCCGAAGTCGAGCACCTTCACGCGGCCTTCCGGCGTGACCATGACGTTCTCGGGCTTAAGGTCCCGGTGGACGATCCCGCTCGCGTGCGCGGCCGCCAGCGCGTCGGCGAGCTGCACGGACAGAGGGAGAAGCTCGGACGCCGGGAGCGCCCGGCCGGTCAGAGACTCTCGCAGCGTGCGTCCCCGAACGAGCTCCATGGCGATGTAAGCGAGCTCGCCCGCTTCACCGACGCCGTAGATGGTCACGATGTTGGGATGGTTGAGCCCGGACGCCAATCGCGCTTCGTCTTCGAAGCGCCGAAGGTCCGCCGGTCCCCCCGCGGCGGCGCGCGCGAGCACCTTCAGGGCGACCTCGCGACCGAGCCTCAAGTCCCTGGCGCGGTAGACCTCGCCCATCCCGCCCGCGCCGACGAGGGACAGGATCTCGTATCCGGCGATCCGACCCGGAGCGAGATGGGGGGCTGGTTCCTCCGCGAGTCCCCTGGCCGCTTGCTCCAGCGCAGGACGTTCCAGGAATCGAACGGCCGGTTCGTCGAACTCGAGGAGCGATTGGACCTCAAGCCGCAGGGCCTCGTCGTCCCCGCACGCCTCGCGGAGGAACGCGGCTCGTCGGTCGGGGTC
Organism: Thermoanaerobaculia bacterium; assembly: GCA_038224325.1. Classification (GTDB taxonomy): domain Bacteria; phylum Acidobacteriota; class Thermoanaerobaculia; order UBA5066; family Gp7-AA6; genus DAHUXD01. The sequence goes on from JBBRFL010000009.1 coordinate 32,548, forward strand.
CCGCTCCAGAGCGGCGTGATAGATCCGCTCGACCTCGCGCCAGCGGTCCGTTGGCATCCTAGGCGGAGCCGGTCAGCTCCCGGAGGAGCCACGCCTTGGCCAGCCTCCAGTCGCGCAGCACGGTGTCCGCCGAGACGTCCAGCGCCTCGGCGGTCTCCGCCGCGCTCAAGCCGCCGAAGAAGCGCAGCTCGACGACCTGGCTCTTTCGCGCGTCCACCGCCGCCAGCGCGTGCAGCGCATCGTCGAGAGCCACCAGGTCGGCCCCCTTGTCGCCGGACACGACGAGCGCCTCGTCGAAGGACACGGTCCGCGCTCCGCCGCCGCGTTTCTGGGACTTCCGCGACCGGGCGTGGTCGACCAGGATTCGGCGCATCAGCCGGGCGGACATCGCGAAGAAGTGCGCCCGGTCCCGCCAGGCGACCCGGCTGACGTCGATCAGGCGAATATATGCCTCGTTGACCAGGGCGGTCGTCTGGAGCGTGTGGCCCCGGCGCTCCCGTCCCATCTCGCGGCGCGCGAGGCGCCGCAACTCCCGCTGCACCAGCGGCATGAGCCGTTCGAGCGCCGACTCGTCGCCCCGCCCCCAGGCGACGAGGAGGTCGGTCACCTGAGGGGACGACGTCTGGGCCGCGGATACGCTCCGGCTGTTCATCGGAATGACAGTGAATTCTACGTCCGGAGCGGCGTCCGCTCTTCGGGGTTGCGGTTTCCGGCGCTCTTTTCCGCCTCTCCCAGTCGAAAGGAGAAATCGCCATGAATTCCAGGCCATTCGAAGGACTCAGGAGGTTCGCGCCGATCGTCGCTTCAGCCGCCCTGGTGCTGCTCGCATCACCGCTTCATGCGAGGGATCGCCGGCGAGTGATCGAGGTCCACACGGTCGAGGGGCTGTACGCGGCGATCAAGGCGTCCGCGAACTGCGGGGGCACGGCGAACTGCAACGTGAGGATTCATCTCGCGCCCGGGACCTACGTGCTGTCGGAGCGGAGTCCGCGGGGCGTGCCTCACGGGCACAAGGGATCGTTGCGGCTGCCGCCCGGGGTGTCGCTCGTCGGATCCGAGGAGCACGTCGACACGAATGGCGACGGCGTGCTGGATCCGATCGACCCGGCGGATCCCGAAGTGTTTGCGGTGCCGGGGACGGAGACGACGATCGACGGCTCGCAGCTGATTCTCGAGGGCGAGGACCGCATGGACTGCGCGGGCCAGATCCGGGCTCACTTCTTCCCGGATCCGGTGATCTACATAGGAGTCAACAACTCGATCTCGGCGCTCTCCGTGGTCCCCGGCGACCACGTCGCGATCGGCTCGCCGACGAACGAGCCGATGGATTCGGCCGGGAGCCTGTCGATCGAGATCACGGATACGGTGATCCAGGGCGGCGGCATCGCCGTGGACTTCTCCAACTCGGAATGCGCCGCGCGCCGGGCCCGCTCGGTCCTCTACTTCGCGCACAACGTCGTTGGCCACGCCGGCGCCTTCGGGGTCGGCACCACGAACTTCTACACGGGTGGCGCGAACGACGATCCCTCGGTCGGCCCGGAGGTTCGGGCGACCGTGGCCTTCAACCTCTTCTACGAAAACAACACCGCTCTGCGGGCCGTCGCCGGCGACGAGGGCACGGACGGCGGGTCGGTGGGGCTCCACATGATCGGCAACGTGTTCCGGGGCAACGCGACGAACCTCCAGGCCCGTGGCGGTGTCGGGAGGGGCGCCGAGCTCCGGACGGTGGGGAACCACAATTCCGTGCGTTCCGACTTCGACACGTTCGGAGAGGCGCCGCAGAACCTGTCTCTGATCGGGGGGATCGGAGAAGCGGTCGACAACAGCCTCGAGGTCGAGCTCTTCGACACCCGGTTCATCCGCGACTCGCCCGATGCGCCTCCCGAGCTCACGATCGCCGGCGAGAGCGGCAGCGACAACCATGTGGTCGTACGGATGGGTCACACGACCGTCCGGAGGTCGGACGGGACTCCGATCATGGGCTCGATCTCGATTCAGGACGAAACCGACCCGAGCGAGGACACCACCGCGAGGCTGGGCGGATCTCGACAGGGTTTCATCCGCAAGAACCCCGACTTTCCCGCGCCGCCGGAGCACTTCTTCCTGGAGCCCTGACATCTCGAGGGCGGCTCGACTTGGGCGTTTCAGGGACGGCCGGCTCACTCGGGCCGGTCGTCTTTCCAGGCAACCAGAATTTCCGGAAAAGAGGAGCAGCCATGTTCAAGCAGACTCTCGGAATCCTCGGCGCGTCGGTGCTCTTCGTGGTCGGCTGCGGCGACAAGGCCGCCCCGACGCAACCCGTAGTCGCGTCTCCGTCCTACGTCCCCGTCGTTACGAGCGCGGAGCCCACCCAGTATTACTTCGGGGCCGGCTGGATCCTCCACGGGTCCTACTTGTATTCCGCCTCGAACGTCACCCTCGAGTCGGGCAACTCAACCATAAGGATGAATCTCGAGGAATCCACACCCGCCGGCAGCTTCATCGGGGTGTCCCTTCCCGAGGGAGCGCCGCCGGGTGCGTACACGCCCTGCGTCCGGACGCTGTGGGGGAAGGGTTGCGGGGGCTTCCTGGTCACGGTCGAATAGCGGTCGCGCCATGGCCCGAGACCCGCTGAGGTAGATTTCCATTCCGTTGCGTCAAGAATCGCTCGAAACGGGAGGTCTGAATGCCGAGACGGGGTTTCTCGCTCGCGGCCGTGTTGTGCGTGCTGCTTGGTTTTGCAGGGGCTGCTGAGATGTCTGCCGCGCTGTCCCCCGCGGCGCCTCCCACCGCGGAGGAGGCGAAGAAGTTCGTCGAGGACGCGGAGCAGCACCTGCTGAAGCTCTGGGTCGACCAGAGCCGCGCGGATTGGATCAAGTCCACCTACATCACGGACGACACCGAGACCCTCGCGGCCCAGTTCGCCGACAAGTCGATCGCGGCGGGGGTCGCCTACGCCAAGCAGGCGACGCGCTTCGACGGCATGAAGCTGCCCGAGGAGACGGCCCGCAAGCTCAAGCTCCTGAAGCTCGCGCTGACGCTCGCCGCGCCCTCCGATCCGGCGGAGTCGGCCGAGCTGACGCGGATCGCGGCGGCGATGGAGGGAACGTACGGCAAGGGAAAGTACTGCCCCGACAAGGACCACTGCATGGATCTGGAGGAGCTCTCCAAGATCATGGCCACGTCTCGCGACTCCCGCCAGCTCCTCGAAGCCTGGACCGGCTGGCACTCGATCGCCCGGCCCATCAAGAAGGACTTCGCGCGATACGTCGAGCTGGCGAACAAGGGCGCCCGCGAGCTCGGTTTCCACGACACGGGGGCCATGTGGCGCTCCAAGTACGACATGACACCGGAGCAGTTCGCCGCGGAGCTCGATCGCCTGTGGGACCAGGTCCGGCCCCTGTACGTCTCGCTCCACGCCTACGTGCGCTGGAAGCTCCGGGAAAAGTACGGGGACGCCGTGCCCGCTTCGGGCCCGATCCCCGCGCACCTGCTCGGCAACATGTGGGCGCAGACCTGGGACAACGTGTATCCCCTCGTGGCGCCGAAGGGCGCCGACCCCGGTTACGACCTGACCCAGATCCTGAAGTCGCGCAAGACCGACGCCGTCCAGATGGTCAAGTACGGAGAGGGGTTCTTCACCTCGCTCGGCTTCGACGCGCTGCCGAAGACGTTCTGGGAGCGGTCGATGCTGACGAAGCCGAAGGATCGCGAGGTCGTCTGCCACGCCAGCGCGTGGGACATCGACTTCGTCGACGACCTGCGGATCAAGATGTGCATCGACATCACGGGCGAGGACTTCGTCACCGTCCACCACGAGCTCGGCCACAACTTCTACCAACGCGCCTACGACCGGCAGCCGCCCCTCTTTCGCGACAGCGCCAACGACGGCTTCCACGAGGCGATCGGCGACACGATCGCGCTCTCGGTCACGCCGGAATATCTCGTCCGGCTCGGCCTCCTCGAAAAGGCGCCGGACACCTCCAAGGACATCGGACTCCTCCTCGCCAAGGCTCTCGAGAAGATCGCGTTCCTGCCCTTCGGCCTCGTCATCGACCAGTGGCGCTGGAGGGTCTTCTCGGGAGAGGTGACTCCCGCGAACTACAACCGGGCCTGGTGGGAGCTCCGACAGAAGTACCAGGGAGTGGCGCCGGCCGCGCCCCGGACCGAGGAAGACTTCGACCCGGGCGCGAAATACCACGTCCCGGCGAACGTGCCGTACACGCGGTACTTCCTGGCGGACATCCTGCAGTTCCAGTTCCACCGGGCGCTCTCGAAGACGGCCGGCTGCGGCACACCGCTGAACCGCTGCTCGATCTTCGGGAACAAGGAGGCCGGCAGGAGGCTCAACACGATGCTCTCCATGGGCCAGTCCCGTCCCTGGCCGGACGCGCTCGAGGCGCTGACCGGACAGAGGCAGATGGACGCGACCGCGATCCGCGATTACTTCGCGCCGCTTCAGAAGTGGCTGGACGAGCAGAACAAGGGCAAGCCGGTGGGGTGGCCCACGTCGCCGTAGCTGCGCTCTGGGGGGCCTGGGCTTGCGCCCACCGGCCGTGGCTCGGCCGGATGCGGCCTCGACCACGAGCCTGGCCCACCTCGCTTCGCTCCGGTTCCCGCAACGCGAGTCGTTTCGCTCGCCCTGGCTCGCGAAACTTGGTCGCGTTGCGAACCAGACAGCTATCGCGAGGTTTCGATTTCCCATTCGCTGTCATCCTGAGGAGCGCAGTGACGAAGGATCTCGGACTCGTTCGCCTCTCTGGAACAACAGCTCGCGGCGTGAATAGTCTCCCGACGAAGGAGGGAGGAGGCAAGATCCACAGCGACATGCCGTTGTCCGTCGCCGGATCCATGGGCAGCGATTCCATCAACGGCACGATCGGCGATGGAAAGTGCCCGCTCACTCTGGCCAACAGCAACGGAAACATCGATCTGCTGAAGGGCAAGTAGCGGCCCCGGTTCACGCCGGAGGCCTCTCGATCGGCACGGGCGCGACCCACCGGTCGCGGAGCCGCAGCACGGGCGTCTCGAACCAGCGGTACATCGCGCCGGCGAGCGCGAACGAGAGCGCCAGCGCGGCGGCCATCCAGGCCCAGGCCAGCGCCGGATTCCGCACGCGGGCGTTCAGGGCGAGGAGCGGCTCGAACGCCAACAGGTGGATCAGGTAGAGCGAATAGCTGCTCAGGCTCACGAACCGGACCGCCGGCGCCCACCTCGCGTGCGCCCAGCGCTCGTTGACCCGGGGGCTCGACTCGAGCGCCAGGATCAGGAGCGCCACGGAGACCGCGAGCAGATCGAAGAACACTGTGCGCGCCAGGAACGATCGGTCGAGGGTGAGGTTCCGGATCTCGAGAAAGAGCCAGCCCATCGCGATCGCGAACCCCCCGGCTCCCGCGAGGCCGAGTAAGCGGCGGCGTTTCGCGAGGCGGTCGTAGTCGGGGCGCCGGTAGGCCCGCAGTCCGCCCAGGAGGACGCCGATCATCAGCGTGTCCATGCGCAGAAAGACGTGCTGCCGCACGGCGGGATCCCAGGGGGGATTCGCCAGGAGGACGTAGGCAATCCGGCCTCCGAGCGCGCACGCCCCGATCGCGCCGCATACTCCGAAGAAGCGCCGGGCCGGAACGCTGCGGCCCCTTCCCGCGGCGGCGAGGAGAGCCAGCGGCGTCAGGAGGTAAAACCACTCCTCGACCGCCAGACTCCAGGCGATGGGGAACTCGCGAGCGATCCGGGGGTCGAAATACTGGAGGAAGACGAAGTACCTCCAGTGAAACCGGTACCCCACCAGCCGCCGGAGCACCAGGACGAGGACGTAGGGCGGAAGCGTTCGAAACCACCGACGCGAATAGAAGTGAATCAGGCCCCGCCACGAGGGGGGCCGGAGCACCTCCTTGACGACGAGTTGGCCGATCAGGAATCCGGAGAGGACGAAGAAGATCTCGACGCCGAAGGAGCCGAAGATTCCGAAGATCTCCCGGAGCCTGTCGAAGTAGAACGGGAAGAAGAACAGGACGCAGTGGGCGGCCAGGACGAAGCCGATCGCGGCGCTTCGAACGAGATCCAGCCCGAAGTTCCGCGTCGAGGCCTTCAGCGACCCTCCGCGCTCATGCGATCCTGGAGAGCTCGATCCGTCGGTGGAAGGAAGGGGTTCTGCGATTCGGACGAATCCTACACCCGCGCGACGCGGGCCGGCGGCGTCAGCAGGTCGACCCGGGCGTTCCCATGAAGCCGAGGCTCGTCGAGCCGAAGTTGCCGATCAGCGGGAAGACCGTCGAGAGATCGGGAGCGGCGACTCCGAACCAGGTCGCGAGCGTCGCGCCGAACTGCTCGACGGCGGAGGTCGGGATCCAGCGGCCGCGGTCGTCGGGGGAGGTGTCGTCGAGGCCGCCGATGACGAGCTTCGGGAAGATCGAGCCGCTCTGGCCGGCCGTTCCGTAGAAATTTCCCCCGTTGACGGCGCCGCCCATCACGAGCTGGTGGCTTCCCCAGCCGTGGTCGGTTCCGACCGACCCCGGGTCGCCCGACGGCGCGAGGGTCCGCCCGAAGTCCGAGTGCGTGAACGTGGTGACGTTGTTCGAGACGCCCAGCTCGACGAGGGCGTCCGAGAAGGCGCCGAGCGCCTGCGACAGCTCGCCGAAGTTGCTGGCCTGGTCCGTGGCCTGATCCTGGTGCGTGTCGTATCCGCCGGTCTCGACGTAGAAGATCTGGCGGTTCAGGTTCAGCGCGCTCTGGTTCAGCTTGATGATCTTGGCGACCTGGAGGAGCTGCTGCCCGATATACGAGTCGGGAAACGGCGTCGCGATCGTGGGATCTATGTTGAGGGCCGCGCTGATGTCCACGGCCTGCTGGGTCAGGTCCCCGGCTGCCGCGACCAGGGCGGCGTCGCGGTCGATGGTGCGCGCGAAGTCCATGGCGTTCTTGCGCGCGACGTCGTCGGGCGATCCGTAGTAACCGTTCAGCACGAGGATCTCGTTGAGCGCGCCCGTGTCGATCGCGAGGGGCGTCGTCTCGATGCCGACGCAGAACGTCGCCGACCCCGCGATCGAGGTGATCGTCGGAAAGCTCGACGAGCTGTTGCAGCCGACGGTCGCGTCCGCGATCCGGCCGCCCCAGCCCGTCGGGATGCGCAGCGAGGCCTGCGAGGTCTGCCAGCAGTCGATCTGGTCCGAGTGCGAGAAGAGCGAGTAGGGCGTGGGCTTGGTGCCGTTGACGTAGTCGTTCTGGGTCAGCGGCTCGATCAGCGGGCCGACGTTGCAGACGACGGCGAGCTTGCTCTGCGTGTAGAGCGACTTCACCTCGGCCAGGCTCGGGTGGAACCCGAAGGTGCGGCCCGATCCGTTCAGGCTCGGAGGCGTCCCGATCTGCAGAAGCGTGGACGCGTCCAGGCCGATCCCGGAAGAGAGGGGACGGGCGATGAGGTATTCGTTGTCGTAGTGCGCCGTGTCGGTCGGGATGATCAGGTTGTTCGAGTCGTTGCCCCCGTCCAGAAAGACGCAGACCAGCGCACGGTAGTCCGAGGGCGCCGACGGCCGCGCGTAGAGGCTCATCAACCCGAGCCGTCGAATGCTGGCCTGGGCCGCGGCCGCGCTCAGCGCGGCGCAGGTCGTGCGAGCCAGAAAATCCCGTCGAGAGTGCGCCATCGCTTACCTCTGTACTTGATATTGCGGGGAGACGACCACCAGGTACAGCGCCTGCTGGCCGCGCCGGTAGGGGTCCGCCGGATCCACCGCGTTGACCGCGTCGATGATGGAGGTCCTCAACGCGTCGGACATCGTGCCGTGCAGCAGGAGCCGGTCGAGCCGATCGACGAGGTTTGAGGGTGTGCCCGCGAGGGCCTGGAGCTCGGAGAGGTCGAGCGCGGTCCCGAGCGGCGAGTCATCGTTTGGGTCCGCGGCGATTCCTCCCCAGAACGTCATGGTGTTGACCCAGTTGGCGCGCTTCAGGGACGTGTTCGCGTTCATGATGCCGAACTCGGGCCCGAGGACCCCCGCCGACGCGGGCGGCGCCACGTAGCCCTGCGGGAAGTAGGAGAAGACGGTCGGCGGCTTGAACACGCTCTGGCCGAGGTCGCGAACGTAGGGGTTGATGTGCCCGTCGCTGTTGGTCGTGCCGTCCGCCGAACGCGCGTGAAGCGCGCGCAGGAGATTGTTCGCGTAGAGGACGGGCTCGCGGAGGTGTCCGTAGAGAGGATCGACCGGCGCGTTGCGGGCCTCGGGATCGAGCAGGATGCCCTTGATCAGCGCCCAGAGGCTTCCGCGCACGCCGGAGCCGTCATCGTTGAAGAAGCTGGCGGCGCGCTCGACGTAGGCCGGAGTGGGATTGGAGGTGACCAGGCTGTGGATCAGCTCGCGCGCGAGGTAGGGGCCCACGTTGGGGTGCTGGAAGATCGCGTCGATGGCGCCGTTCAGGTCCTGGCCGCCGGTCTGGTTCGCGGGCAGGACGGTCGGAGCCGGGAGGAACCCGACGAAGAGGTCCTTCTCGTCCGTGTCGTGGGAGTCCGGGTCGAAAGACATCGGCGTCGAGTAGTCGGGGCAATCGTCGGCTCCGTTGGGCGCCGGGCACGGGACGTCCGCGATGTACCAGCCCGTGTAGACCCGCTTGAACTGGTCGATCACCGCCTGGTCGTAGCTCGGAAGCGGCTTTCCGCCGCCGTCGTTCTGCGTGGTGCCGTCCAGGTTGAGCTTCTGGGTCCCGATCGAGAAGAGCTGGAGGATCTCGCGGGCGTAGTTCTCGTTCGGGTCGTACTTCGTGCTCGTGTCCATGTTGAGGAATTCGCCCATCGCCGGGTTCAACGTGACCTGGTAGAGGATGTCCCGATAGTTGCCGAAGGCGTTCGCGTCGAGGATACGAACGTACGGCTGGAACTGGCTGGGATAGGCGATCGTGTCCGCGGAGACGACGATCAACTTGTGCAGCGCCCACGACACCCGCTGCCGGAGCTGATCGGGCTTGTACAGCGCGTTGGTGTAGAAGCGCGTCTGCATCGGGTACATCGAGTAGTTGACCAACCGGCACGGGTCGTCGCAGCTGTCGGGGATGTTGTCCGGCCACAGGGGCTGCGACGGATAGCTCGACAGGGGCGCCGCGAACTGGCCGGCGAGCCAGCCGAGGAGTCCCTGGCCCGCAACCGCGCTGATGTCGGCGTCCGTCGGACCCCAGGTGGCCTGCTCGAGGAAGCGGGCGGACTCGGGCCGGTGAAACGACTTGGTCATGAAGACCGCCATCTGCCCGCGCGTGACCGACGCATCCGGGCAGTAGCTCGACCCGCCGCACCCGACCGTCACCTGGAGCCGCGCGAGCTCCTCGATCCAGCTCGCGAACGGGTTCGTGACGGGATCCACGTCGCCGAAGACTCCCGTGGCGGGCGGGGGCGCGTAACCGGTGCCGTGGTAGATCTTCAGGAGAAAGACCGCCATCTGGCCGCGCGTGACCGACGCGTCCGGGCAGTACAGGGGCAGGTTGCCGGTGCCGGGGGACGCGGGCGCGCATCCTCCGGTGACGCTCTCGGCGTAGAGCTGCTCGATCCAGTCCGCGGCGAAGTCCGCCACGTGCACGTCGAAGAAGACGTTGCCCGACGGGGGCGGAGGCACGTAGGCGCCGCCGTGCTTGGCGCGCAGCAGGAAGACCGCCATCTGCGCGCGCGTGATGGGATTGTCGGGGCAGTAGTTGCCGCCCGTGCACCCGGCCGTGATCCCGTCCCGGACCATCCGCTCGACGGCGCCGTGGAAGGGGCTTGAGCCGGTCACGTCGTTGAAGTCGGAGAACCAGGCGAAGGGGAGCGTGCTCGTGGCGTTGCCCGGGTTGGTGACGACGACGTCGGAGAGGCCGCCGGCCGGGCGTGCGGGCATCGTCGCGCCGATCAGGGTCGAGCTCTTCACGGCCGCGCCGGCGAAGAGGCCGCCGACGGTCACCGTCGCGCCGGACAGGAACTGGTTGCCGACGATCAGGACCGAGGAGCCGCCCGAGGCCGGGCCCGAGGCGGAGTTCAGGTACGCGGCCTGAAAGACCGTCGCGCCGAAGAGAGCGCCCGCCCCGAGCAACGAGGACGCGGCCGCGAGAGCGCCGACCCGGGCCAGCCGGCTCCGGTCGAGAAGCCCCAGGGGTCCCCTCCGCATCGACACGTCTCCTTTCGGGTTGTGCGCGTCAAGCCTAGGGCCGATCGCGGCCCCGGAGAAACTGGCCGACGGGTCGCGACGAGGGACACTGGCCTACCAGCGATGGTAGGCGGGATGGCCCGGGCGCACCGCGACGAAGGTCCCCCGGCAGGTGGCCGTGACCTTCCCGTCGGCTTCGAGGGTCGCCTCGACGGTCGCGCGATCCTCGTGAGACTCGACCACGCGGGCGGCGAGGTGGAGCACGCGATCCATGGGAGTGGGCCGCTTGAGGGTCACGTGAAAGTCGGCGGTCACCGTGCAGGGCGGCGTCTCGGCGCCCGACTGGCGCATCAGGTGGTGAGCGGCCGTCCAGTTGCTGTGGCAGTCCAGGAGCGCACCGATGATGCCGCCGTTCAGCATCCCCTCGAAGGCCAGGTGATGCGGCTGCGGGCGCCAGTCCGCGACGACCTCGTCACCGGCGACGAAGCTCTGGATCCGCAGACCCTGCGGGTTGGACGGACCGCACCCGAAGCAGCGATTCTCCGGCGCGTAGGTGTCCTGGAGGCTCTTCATCACGTCCGGTGACCCGCACTTTCTCACACGCAGCGTCGGATACACTCGCGCCAGAATCGGCTGATGCCACTCCTTCTCTTCGGGATCTCCCACCTGCTGGCCGCCGGGCTCATCGTTGCCGCGGGCTGCGTGCTCGGGAGGCGGCTGCTCCGGCCGATGCGCTTCGACTCTTTTTGGGAAGCGCTCTCGATCTCGGCGGCGATCGGCCTCGGCTCGATCGGCACCGGGATCCTGCTGCTCGGGCTCTGCGGCCTCCTGTACCGCTCCTCCGTGCTCGCCCTGCTCCTCGCTTGCCACGGGCTGGGTTGGACGTCGTGGCGTTCGGCGATCCGGCGGGTGCGGGCGATGCGCCTCCCGCGCCGGAGCGTTCCGCGCTTCGCGCTCCTCGCGCTGGCCGCGCTCCTGGTCGGGGCGCCGCTGGTGTGGCGAGCGCTGTACCCCCCGACGCAGTTCGACGCGACGCTCTACCACCTCGCCTCCGCGCGGGAGTTCGCGGTCAGCCACCGGGTCGCCCCGCTCCCCGCGATGCGATTCGTCGTCTTTCCGCAGCTCAACGAGATGCTGTTCGCGGCTGCGCTGCTGCTCTCCGACGACCTGGCCGCGCAGCTCGTCGAACTGTTCTTCCTGGCGCTCGTGTGCGCCGCGATGGTCGGATGGGCGAGGCGATCGGGGACGCCGCGCGCGGGTCTCTGGGCCGCCGCGCTCTGGCTCGGCTCCCCGCTCGTCCTCTATCTGGCGACCGCCGCGTACGTCGAGATCGCCGTCGCGGCCTTCGCGACCGTGGCGCTGTACGCCTTCTCCTGCTGGACTCAGACGGAGGAGCGAGGCTGGCTGATCGTGTCCGGTCTGTCCGCGGGGTTTGCGGCCGGCACGAAATACTCCGGGTTGTTCTTCGTGGGCGCGATCTTCGCCGCGGTCCTCCTCCGGGCCCTGCGGCGCCGGGGCTGGGCGGCCCCGCTCCTCCTGGCGGCGTCCGCTGCGGCCGCGGGGCCCTGGTACGCGCGCAACATGATCTGCGCGGGAAGCCCCGTGTGGCCGTTTCTCGGGGAGGTCTTCGGCTATCGGTTCTGGACGGCCCGAGACGTCGCCTCGGTCGAGTGGTCCCTTCGGAGCTATGGCTGGCCCCGCACGGTCGCGTCCTTCGTCGCTCTTCCCTGGAACATCGCCATCCATCCCCACGCCTCCGAGGCGCCGCTGTTTGGAATCTCCTTCCTGCTGCTGCCCTTGAGTGCGATCGTCGCCCTGCGGGACGCGAGAACGCGGTGGCTTCCAGCCTGGAGTCTCGGGTACCTGCTCTTCTGGTTCCTGACCAGCCAGCAGCTTCGATTTCTGGTGCCGATCCTGCCGGTCCTCTCGCTCATGACGGCCAACGCGGGGGAGCGCCTCGTCGCCCGGCTCTCCGATTCCTGGAGACGCCCGCTCGGAGTCTCCTGCGCGGCGGCGCTCGTCCTCTTCGCCGCGCCGGCTCTCGCGAGGCAGTACGCGGGGATGGCGGCCGAGGGCGCGCCGCCCCGGACGCAGGGGGAGCGCGATGCCTACCTGGGCGCGCGATTTCCCTCCTATCGCTGCTACGCCGACCTCAACGCCCGCTTCGGGGACCGCTACACAATTTACGCGTTCCACGACGAGTCAATGAAGTACTACGCGCGTGGCACGCAGCTGGGCGACTGGTTCGGATTCGGCCGATACTCGGACGTGGCGCTCGACAACGGCCGCGGGCTCCGGGAGTCGCTGGAACGGCTGGGCGCTCAGTTCCTGCTGGTCAACCAGGGCGCGACCCGGACCGAGCTTCCGAGGGACCCCGACTTCGACTCCCGGTTCCGGCCGATCTGCCGAAACGGCCCGGTGACCGTCTACGCGGTGAGATAAACGAGGGAAAACCGGACGGTGCTCTTCGGGAGAGAATAGGGACGGAGGCGGACGATGGGAACGGTGGAAGCGACGAAGCCGGAAGCGACGGAGACGAAGTCCTCCGAGACGCGCGACGCCCTGAGCGTGATCGACCGGAGGACGGGCAAGAGCTATGAGCTGCCGATCGTCAACGGAACGGTCCGCGCCATGGACCTGAGGCAAATGAAGACCGGACCCGAGGACTTCGGGTTGATGGCCTACGATCCCGCGTTTCTCAACACGGCCTCCTGCACCAGCCGGATCACCTTCATCGACGGGGACCGCGGCATCTTGCGCTACCGCGGCTACCCGATCGAGGTGCTCGCCGAGAAGTGCACGTACCTGGAGGTCGCCTACCTGATCCTGTACGGCGAGCTCCCCACCCGCAAGCAGTTCGAGGAGTGGGTGCACGCGATCACGTATCACACGATGATCCACGAGAGCCTGAAGAAGGTCATGGACGCCTTCAACCACGACGCCCATCCGATGGGCATGCTGATCGCGACCGTCGCGGCCATGTCCACGTTCTATCCCGAGGCCCGCGACGTCCACGACGCCGGCGTTCGAAGAAACCAGATCCACCGCCTGATCGCCAAGATGCCGACGATCGCCGCCTTCGCGTACAAGCACTCCATGGGAATGCCCTACGTGTATCCGTCGAACGCCCTGGACTACAGCGAGAACTTCCTGACGATGCTCTTCAAGACCCCCGCCGAGAAGTACAAGCCGAATCCGACTCTGGTGCGCGCCCTCGACGTCCTCTTCATCCTCCACGCGGACCACGAGCAGAACTGCGGAACCCACGTGATGCGCGGCATCGGCTCCGCGCATACCGATCCCTACTCCGCGCTCGCTGGCGCCGCGGCGGCGCTGTACGGGCCGCTGCACGGCGGGGCGAACGAGGAGGTCCTGACGATGCTCCAGGAGATCGGATCGGTCTCCCGCGTTCCGGCGTTCATCCAGGAGGTCAAGGCGGGCAAGGGGGAAAAGCGCCTGATGGGCTTCGGCCACCGCGTGTACAAGAACTTCGATCCCCGAGCCAAGATCATCAAGCGGATGGCGGAGGAGGTCTTCGACGTGACGGGCCGCAACCCCCTCCTCGACATCGCCCTCGAGCTCGAGCGGATCGCGCTGCAGGACGAGTACTTCGTCAAGCGCAAGCTCTATCCCAACGTGGACTTCTACTCGGGCCTGATCTACCAGGCGATCGGGATCCCAACGGACGCCTTCACGGTCCTCTTCGCAATCCCGAGGACCTCCGGCTGGCTCGCGCAGTGGGAGGAGCTGCTGGACGATCCCGAGGAGAAGATCGCGCGCCCGCGGCAGGTCTACCTCGGTCCCCCCGAGCGGGCCTTCGTCCCCATGGAGAAGCGCTGACGCCGATTGTCCTGGCGCTGTCCGCCGCCTTGGCCGGCGCCGCTCCGCCGACGCGCCGGATCGACGTGCCCGGCGGTCGGATCGACGTCACGGTAAAGAGACAGTCGAGCGAGCCGCCGGACGCCGTCCTCTGGTCCTGGGTCGAGAAGGCCGGCCGCGCCGTCGCGGCGTATTACGGGAGCTTTCCGGTCGACCGCGTCGCGCTGACGATCGCCGCGGGCGGGCCCGGCGGAATCGGCGAGGGCCGCACGATGGGCGAGGGCGGCCAGGCCTCGATCCGCATCGCCGTCGGAGCGGATACGACCGCCGCAGAGTTCTCCTCCAACTGGGAGCTGGTCCACGAGATGGTGCACCTGGGGTTTCCCTCGATGTCGGGCCACGCGTGGATCGAGGAGGGAATCGCGACCTACGTCGAGCCGCTGGCTCGGGCGCGGGCGGGCCTGATCCCCGGGGACGAGATCTGGCGCTGGCTCCTCTGGGGCCTGCCGCGCGGCCTGGACGGAATCGGATCGCGCGGGCTCGATGGGACCAGGAGCTGGAGCGCGACCTACTGGGGCGGCGCGCTCTTCTGCTTCCTCGCCGACGTCGAGATCCGGCAGAGGACGAAGAATCAGAAGTCGCTGGACGACGCTCTGCGCGGCATCGTGAAGGCCGGCGGCGACGTCCGTGTTTCCTGGCCGATCGAGCGCGCGCTCAAGGCGGGTGACGCCGTCGTCGGCGTCCCCGTTCTCGGCGAGCTTTACGCGAAGATGTCCAGCTCACCGCCCAGGGTCGATCTGCCGGACCTGTTTTGCAGGCTCGGCGTCTCCGGAAACAGGGAAAGCGTCGCGTTCGACGACGCCGCGCCGCTCGCCGCCATCCGCAAGGGCATCACGACGGGCAGCTCCGGGCGATAGCTCCTGAGACTCCTACCGCCGTGCGCCGATGGCGATGGGCCGTCTCGCCCGGGGTGCAGATTGAATCGGGGCTCGAGTACCGCATTCGGGAAGGGTGCAGAGTCTGCCGATCCTGCCGGCGAGATCCGTAAACCAGACGCTTCCGTCCGGACCGGAGGTGATGTCGTAGGGACGACCGTCCGTGGGAACGGCGAACTCGGTGACGACTCCGTCCGTGGTGATCCGGCCGATCTTGTTCCCGAGCTCCTCGGTAAACCAGAGATTGTGGTCGACGGCCGCGGCAATCCCGACGGGCAAACTGTCGGGGGTGGGGATAGCGTATTCGGTGATGATGCCCGTCGGGGAGATCCGACCGATCTTGTTGCCCGACGACTCGACGAACCAGAGGTTGCCGTCCGGGCCCGCGGTGATGCCCAGGGGGATGCTCCCGGCCGTCGGAATGGCGAACTCGGTGATCGTGCCCGTCGGAGTGATGCGTCCGATCTGGTCCGACTCGGTGAACCAGAGGTTTCCATCCGGGCCCGTGGTGATCCAGCCGGCCAGGTTCCCCGTGGTAGGCAGAGCAAACTCAGTAAGGGCAACGTTCTCGACTGTGATCCGGCCAATTTTGTCGCGCTCGGTGAACCAGAGGTTGCCGTCCGGGCCGGCGACGATGTGCGAGCCGGCGGAGCCCGACGGCAACAAGAACTCGATGATCATTCCAGCGGTGGTGATCCGGCCGAAGCCGGTTCTCAGAAGGCCTCCTTCGAGAAACCAGAGGTTTCCGTCCGACCCGGCAGTGACATTGGACGGGTAAAGGCCATCCGAGTAACCGGTCGCGGCGGGGGCCGGGAATTCAGTGATGACGCCGTTCGGACTGATCCGGCCGATGGCGCCTGAAACGGGATAGAGAAAAGCATCGTCGAAGGAGACCTCGGCAAACCAAACGTTGCCGTCGGGACCGGCGGTGATGCCGAAAGGCTCGCTCCGAGGTGTTGGAATGTCGAACTCGTCGATCTCCTGCGCCGCGGCGACCGTGCCCAGACCGATACAGAGCGCGGCGAGGAAGCATCTCGTTGAGATGCCTCCGCTCGAGGGGCGCTCGTGTCGGAGCCCTTTCGTTGCCATGATGTAGCCACGAGTGTACTCGTTCCCGACAGCTGCGCGGCGCCGACCCGCCGCACGCGACCCGCTACGGAACCGGCAGATCAAGCTGGTCCTCGGCTTCAGCGGGGTCGGTCGGGGTCTCGGCAATCTTCTCGTGGAACCCGTGGACCGAGACGCCGAGCAGGCGCACGGGCCGCCGGCCGGCCTCGGTCTTCTCGAGCAACGAGACCGCGCGCGCCGCGATCTCCTCGGGTGAGCGCGTGGACGGGTCGCGCGTGTCGCTGCGCGTGATCGTCTGGAAGTCGCCGTAGCGAAGCTTCAGCACGACCGTGCGCGCGCGCAGACTCTTCTTCTCGAGATAGGCCGCGGTGCGCTTCGCGAGATCCACCACCTCCGACTGGATCTGCGCCGGGTCCGCCAGGTCCTTCGCGTAGGTCTCCTCGCAGCCGACCGATTTGCGCTCCTGGTTCGGGTTGACGGCGCGCTCGTCCTCGCCGAAGGAGAGCCTTCGGAGGCCCGCGGCCCAGCTGCCCACCGCCCGCTCGAGGATCTCCTCCGGCGCCGTGCGCACGTCCACGAGCCGGTGGATTCCCGCGGCGCGCAGCCTCGCCGCCGTTTTCGGCCCGACCCCCCACAGCGCGTCGACGGGCAGCCCCTGGAGGAACCCCTCGATGCGCTCCGGCGAGATGACGGTCAAGCCGTCCGGCTTCTTCCAGCCCGAGGCGATCTTGGCGAGGAACTTGTTCGGCGCCACGCCCGCCGACGCGGTCAGCAGCGTCTCCTCGCGGATCCGCGTCTTCAGGCGGCGGGCGACCGCGACGCCGAGCGGCTCGGACCACGCGTTCTCGGTGACGTCGAGGTACGCCTCGTCCATCGAGAGCGGCTCGACGAGCGGGGTCACGCCCCGAAAAATGGCGAAGACCTGCTGCGAGACGGCGGCGTACCTGGCGAAGTCCGGCCGAAGGATCACGAGGTCGGGGCAGAGCCGCACCGCGCGGGCCATCGGGATGGCGGAGCGCACGCCGAACACGCGGGCCTCGTAGCTCGCGGCCGCGACCACGCCGCGGCTCTCGGGCCGTCCGCCGACGGCCACCGGTCGGCCGCGAAGCGAAGGGTCGTCCCGCTGCTCGACCGATGCGTAGAACGCGTCCATGTCGACGTGCAGGATCTTGCGCAGCGCCATCGGCGAAGTCTAACCGTGTGGTACACAGGCGGCGATGACGACGCTGCGAGTCTCCGAGGAGATCTTCCGCGCTTTTCCCGACGTCCTCATCGGCGTCGTGGCCTTCCGAGAGGTCCTCAACGCGGGCGAGAGCCCGGAGATCCTCGAGGCCCTCCGCCGCGAGGAGGCCGACGCGGCGCGGCGCCTCGCGGGCGTGCCCGTCATCGAGCACCCGCACGTCGTTCCCTGGCGCGAGGCTTACCGCGCGTTCGGCGCAAAGCCCAAGGACCATCCCTCCTCGATCGAGGGTCTCGCGCGGCGGGTGATGAGGGGCCAGCCCCTGCCGCACGCCAACTCCCTCGTCGACCTGTACAACGCGGTCTCGCTCCGGCACCTCGTCCCCGTCGGAGGCGAGGATCTCGACGCGGTCGAGGGCGACGTCGAGCTCCGGTTCGCCACCGACCACGAGCCGGCCGTCCGGCTGCTCGGCGAGCCCGAGGCGAGGCCGCCGAAGGCGGGCGAGGTCATCTACACGGATTCCGCCGGCGCGCTGTGCCGGCGCTGGAACTGGAAGGAGGCCGATCGCACCAAGCTTACGGAGAAGACGACGGACGGCTTCCTCGTCGTCGAGGGCCTTCCCCCGGTCGGCCGGACGCTCGTCGAAGCGGCCCTCGCGGATCTGGCGGAGCGGGTGCGACGGGGCTGCGGCGGAGAGGTCCGGACGGCGATCCTGGACCGCGATCGGCCCGAGTTCGCGCTGCGCTGAGGACCTAGGAGTCCGCGCCCTCGTAGTAGTCCAGTCCCGAGTGGTCGAGGACCTCCTCGCCGACGAGAATCCGCAGCGTGTTTGCGAGCTTGAGGTGCTGGACGAAGAGGTCGTGCTCGGGCTTCAGGTCCGGGCGCGACATCGGCGACTTGAAGTAGAAGGACAGCCACTCCTGGATCCCGGAGAGTCCCGAGCGGGCCGCGAGATCCAGGAAGAGGATCAGGTCGAGGACGACGGGCGCCGCCAGGATCGAGTCGCGGCAGAGGAAGTCGATCTTGATCTGCATCGGCTGGCCGAGCCAGCCCACGATGTCGATGTTGTCCCAGCCCTCCTTGGCGTCGCCGCGCGGGGGGTAGTACTCGATGCGCACCTTGTGGAAGTAGTCGCGATAGAGCTCGGGGTAGAGCTCGGGCTCCAGGATCGCGTCGAGCACGGAGGCCTTGCTGACCTCCTTCGACCGGAATGATCCCGGATCGTCCAGCACCTCGCCGTCGCGGTTTCCCAGGATGTTGGTCGAGAACCAGCCCTGGAGACCCAGCATGCGGGCCTTGAGGCCCGGCGCGATGATGGTCTTCATCAGGGTCTGCCCGGTCTTGAAGTCCTTGCCCGCGATGGGCACGCCCCGCGTTTTCGCGAGCTCCGTCAGCGCCGGGATGTCGACGGTCAGGTTCGGAGCGCCGTTGGCGTACGGCACTCCGCTGACGATGGCGGCGTAGGCATAGATCATGGACGGCGCGATGTCGGGGGAGTTGTCTTTCAGGCCCCGCTCGAATGCGGCGACGGACTGATGGACCGGCTGGGGCTGCGTGTACACCTCGGTCGAGCCGCACCACACCATGACCGCCCGGGAGGCGGAGGTCGCCGAACGGAAGTCCGCGATGTCGCGGACGATCTGCTCGGCGAGATCCATCTTCGTGGCGCCCTTCTTCACGTTCGGCCCGTCGAGATTCCGGACCCAGGATTGCTCGAACACTGCCGGCCAGGGGCGGATCTCCTCGAGCTCGGGGCGAACGGAGCGCAGCATGTCGGAGGAAAGAACGCCGGCCTTCGTCGCCGCCTCGAACGAGTTGTCGGGGAAGATGTCCCAGCCGCCGAAGACGAGGTCCGGGAGCGCGGCCAGCGGAACGAGGTCCCGTATGAGCGTGAATCGCGGGTTCGAGCGCTTTCCGAGGCGCAGCTTCTGCATCTGCGTCACCGAGCCGATGGGCTGCGCCAGGCCCTTTCGGATCAGGTGCACGCCGGCGATCAGCGTCGTCGAGACCGCACCGAGGCCCGGCAGGAGAACCGCCAGCTTGCCCTCTGCCGGCGCGATCTTCTTTGCGAGCTCCGGGTAGAACGAGGTCCGATCGCTCATGAAGGGCTCCTTGCGGCCCGGACACCCCGTTGCCTGTAGGCGATACCGACCAGTACGAGGAAAAAGATCGGGGCGCCCGCGGCGGCCATGACGAGAAACCAGTGGGCCTTGCCGAAGGCGGACAGTATCAGAACGAGGTAGATGAAATCGCGCCGGGCGAGCTCGTCCGCCACGCGCGACATACGCGAGGAGTGCTTCGAGACGCTCGTGAAGAGCGGCCCGTTCTGGGGCGGCTGCGCGCCCATGGTGTGCCGGTATACGAACGCGGCCGAGAGCACGTTGCCGACGACGGCGGCGGCGCCCAGCCCGAGTGGCCACGCCCGGCCGATCGCTCGGCTCCATCCGACGGCGATCGCCGTGTACACCGCCAGGTGGACCAGGTTATCGCCCCAGAAGTCGAGGAGCCCGCCGTAGCGCGACTCCTGGAACCGCAGCCGGGCGAGCTCGCCGTCGCAGCCGTCGACGATCGAGTGAAGCAGGAAACACAACGCCCCGGCGACCTGCATCCCGGGAGCTGGGGAGAGAAAGAAGAGCGATCCGAAGACTCCGATCGCGACCGACACGACCGTCATCTGGTTGGGGGTGACGCGCGTGCCGGCGAGGCGGCGGCTGATCGCGAGCGAGATCTTGCGGTCGAAGTGCCGGGACATGAAGCCCTCGGTATCCTTGATCAGAGAACGGAGGAGGTGCTTCTCGGCGCGCGGCAGGTCGGCGGCCGAATGAACGGGCACGCCCGCGTTCGCTGCGCCGGCCCGGATCGCCTTCAGGTCATTCGTCGAGAGGATGGCGTTCCAGGGAAGGCGCACGGCATCCTCCGGAGCAGTCGCCTCCATCCGTGCCGCGGTGCCCTCGAGAGAGCGCCCGAGCTCGGGCGACCCCTGTACCACGACGATCCGCTCGAACCCGGCGCGCTGCGCGGACAGGACCGTGCGGCGGAGAATCGGCAGACCGAGGAGAACGGTCTCGGGCGGAATCCCCGGGTTCTCGGGTGCGACCAGCGCCAGCGTGGAAGAGGGGCTCATTGCGCGCTCAGGAGGCGATGCGCTCCAGCGAGATGGGCGCGCCGGACCGTCGGCTGGACTCGCGGGCCAGCGCCAGCACCTGGACGCACTGCGCCGCCTGCGCCAGGTTGCGGCCGCGCGAGGCGGCGGCGCCGATCTCGCCGAAGAATTCCTCGATCACTCCGCCGAACCAGTCCGGGTGGTGGGAGCTCTCGGTCAACGAAGGCAACTCCCACTCCCGCGGGGCCGCCGTGGCGCTCTCGAGCGTCAGGCGGCCGCCGTCGAGGCGCAGGATGCCCTCCGTGCCCTCGATCTCGACGCGGTTGGCCCGGACATCCGACGCCCAGGTCAGGAAGATTTCGGCGGAGGCGGACGGGTAGGTGAGGAACGCGGTCGCCGTGTCCTCGATCGCCCACTGCGAGTGCTTGCGCGTCTCGAGGCGCGCGGCAACCTGGCGCGGGGCCCCGCCCATCCAAGCGGAGAGAGCGTAGATCGCGTGCCAGCCGTGATCCACGAGGATGCCTCCCCCCGACAGAGCGGGGTCGACGCGCCAGTTGTCCCGATCGCCGACCGCGACCGCCGGACCGTCTCTGAGTGTCTCCCAACGCGCCCGCCGCGCCTGCCCGATTGCACCCTCCCGAAGCAGCGCGGTGATCCTCGACAGAACGGGCGCGTGGAGCCAATTGTGGACCGCGCAGACCGTGCGATCCCTCGAAGCGGCGAGCGCGGGCAGCCCCGTCAGCTCCTCGGGAGAGAGCACCAGGGGCTTCTCGCAGAGCACGTGGACCGACCGCTCCAGGGCCATCCGCACGAGCTCCGCATGCGAAGAGGGCGGCGTGCAGATGTCGACGAAGTCCAAGTCTTCTGCCTCCAGGAGCTCCGACGCCGAGCCGTACCAGCGCGCCTCCGGAAAGGTCTCCTCCAGGAGTGCGCGCCGTTCCGGCCGCGCGTCGGCGGCGGCCACGATCTCGGCGTCGCCGCGCGCGCGCCAGCCCGGCAGATGCCCTCCGACCGCGACGTGCCCGACTCCGAGAATCGCGCCTCGCCTCATTCGTGAGCCAACCTATCCGTCAACCTTCCACTCGCGCGCCACCGCGGTGAGCGCCTCGTCGAAGAGATCGAGGCCCTCGAGCGCGGTCTCCTCGGGAATGTTCAGGGGCGGATTGATTCGAATCACGGGCGCATAGGACATCGCGAGGAGCCCGCGGCGCAGGCACTCCTGGAACAGGGCCTTCGTGAAGTCCCTCGAGACGAGCTCCCTGGTCGCGCGATCCTTCACGAGCTCGATCCCAAGGAGCAGGCCCTTTCCCCGGACGTCTCCGATGATCTGGTGCTTCTCCTGCATCGCCTGGAGCCGCGCCAGCATCGAGCGCCCCACGCGCTCCGAGTTCTCAACGAGGTTTTCCGCGACGATGATCTCCAGCGCAGCGAGGCCCGCGGCCGCGGCCATGGGGTTGCCGCCGTAGGAGGAGGAGCTCCCGGACGGATTCGCGAAGGGCCGCGCGCTCGTCAGCGCGTCCGTCGAAACGACGGCCGCGAGCGGGAAGCCTCCGCCGATGCCCTTGCCGCAGGTCATCACGTCGGGAACGACCCCGTCGTGCTCGACGCCCCAGAACTTGCCCGTGCGCCCGAATCCCGTGATCATCTCGTCGGCGATGAAAAGCGCGCCGTGGTCCTTCGCGATCGCGGCGACGGCCGGCAGGAACCCGGGCGGCGGGATGACGTTGCCCGCGGTGCCTTGCATCGGCTCGACGATGATGGCCGCGATCCGGCCGCCGGTCTGGTTGCGAATCACGTCGCGGGTCTTCTCGGCGCAGGCGATGCCGCACTCGGGATACTTCAACTGGAGCGGACAGCGGTAGCAGTAGGCGTAGGGGGCCGAGTAGCAGCCGGGCACGAAGGGGCCCAGGCCCTCCTTGAAGTCGCCCCACAGGAGAGGCAACACGCCGCCGGTCTTGCCGTGGAACGCGCCGGAATAGCCCACGAACTCGAAGTTCTTCGTCGCCGACTTCGCGAGCCGGAACGCCGCCTCGACCGCCTCGGCGCCGCCCGAGAAGAGCTGGATGCGGGTCAGTCCCGGAGGCGTCACGCTGCCGAGCAGGTTCAGGAACTTCGCGCGGACCTCGGTCGTGAAGCTGCCGAAGGTCAGACTGCCCGCCTGCTCGCGGAGCGCCTCGACGTAGTGGGGGTGGCAGTGGCCCACGCTTCCGACGGCGATCCCGGCGATGAAGTCGATGTAGGAGTTGCCGTCCGCGTCGATTATCCGGCTGCCGCGGCCCTCCGCCATCGCGAGCCCGGAGTAGAGCGCGAAGGACTGGAGCCCCGCCGCCATGTTCCGCCCCTCGAGCTCGACGATCCTCCGGGACCGGGGGCCGACCTCGAGCCGCTTTTTCTCTTCGCCGCTCATCGCAGGGCTCCAAGTCGCGAGAACCGCGCCGACAGGAGCGCCGCGATGCGCGCGGCCGCGACCGGGCGAAAGAGTGCGAAGCTCGGCCAGGCGTTCAAGTCGATGATCGAGATAGCGCCGGAGGGCGAGACGATCGCGTCTCCGCCGTACACGTCCAGGCCCAGCGCCGAAGCGGCGCGCGCCGCCGCCGCTGCGAGCGCGGCCGCGTCGAACGCGTGCCCGGCGAGCTCCTGATCGCGGTGGTAGAACCACTGGAACCAGGACGGCGCCGCGTGATCCCCGGACAGGCCGGAGACGCCGTAGAACTTGATCAGGTCACCCGGGACGTGGTCCTGGACGACGGCCCGCGGAATTCCTCGCCGCGCCAGGATCGACAGGCGCTCGGCGAGTTCCGCGGCGCTGTCCGCGAAGGCGACGTCGCCCTCCTGGGTCGCGTGCACGTCGCCCCGCTTGATCCAGCAGGGACCCCGGTAGGCGCCGCCGGGCGAAGCCGTGTCGATGGCGGCGCTGTGGGGAAACGAAACGCCGCGCTCCTGGAACAGCGCGATCGTTCGCTCGCGATCGGTGTTCCGGATGCCGCCCGGCCGATTGACGATCCGCGCCCCGCGCCGCTCCCAGGCGGCGAGCCTCTCGACGGCCGCCGCCCGCTCGCACATCACGAAGAGAAACGGCGGGACCTCCGGCGCGTCGGGCGCCTCCGGAAGCTCGTCGGGCGACTTGAGCTCGACGGTCAAACCGTGGGCGGAGAGCTCCCGGGCCGTGGCGCGCAGGATCTCGGCGTCGTCGGTCTCCCGACCCGGGGAGTGCGCGACCTCCCGGTAGATGCCCCAGCAGCGCGCCTCGTTGGTCACCGCGGGTCTCCGCCATCGGCGCGCGCGAGCGCCTCGGCCGTCTCCAGGTCCTCCGCGCGGTCCACGTCCACCACCTTCGATATCGAGAGCGCCTGCATCGGGTCGCCCGACTTGCACAGCCACGCCAGGAAATCGCGGAGCCGGGGGAGCGAGCTCGGAATCTGCATCCGCCGCACGCGCTCGGGCACCACGTAGATCCCGGCGGTCACCGCGTCGCCGGAGGACCCGCCGACGACCGTGACGCGGCCCTTCCGGGTCGTCGTGACCCAGAGCGGCTTCTCGTCCTCGACGAAGCTCGTGACCCCCAGCACGGTGGCATCCGACGGCGTCTTCGCCGCGAGCCGGACGAAGCGCAGGAAATCCTCCCGCGGGCAAAACGCGTCCACGGTCGAGACGAGGAGCCGACCCCGGGGCGCCGCGCCGAGGATCTCGCGGAAGCTCGCGAGCGAGGACCGGGTCGTCTTGACGATGACCTTCGAGACCAGCTTCCCGAATCGCTCCTTCACGTACGCGGCGCATCCCTCCTCGGAGGAGTTGAAGATCACCGCGGCATCGGCGATTCCCGCCGCCTCGAAGTTGCCGAGGACGTGATCGATCAGCGGGATGCCCGCGACCTCCACCATCGGCTTGGGCACGCCCAGTCCTTTCAGGCGCGATCCCTTGCCCGCCGCGATGACTCCGCCGGCCGTGATCGCGGTCATGGAATCACCCGGTTCAGCTCCGACAGCCTCGCGATCACCTCGTCGCCGGGGCAGCAGCCCTGCGCGACCCCCGGATGCAGCCAGACGTGGGGCATGCCGAGGCTTCGCGCGCCCGCCATATCGCGCGGCAGGGAATCTCCCACGAAGAGCGCGCGGCCGGGGTCGGCGTCGAGCGCGGAGAGCGCGGCCTGGAAGATCCGGGGGTCCGGCTTCTCGGAGCCCACGGCCTGCGAGTCCACCGCCACCTCGACATACGGGCCGATGCTCGAGGCCGAGCAGATCGCCGCCAGGTTGCCGTAGAAATTCGAGACGACGCCGATGCGGTAGCGGCCCGCGAGCCCGGCGAGCACGCGCGAGCTCTCATCGAGCTTTTCCAGCGAGCTCTGGAGGAACCGTGCGGCCACGGTCGCGGCGAGCTCGGGACCCTCGCCGAGCTCCCGGGACAGGTTGTCGGACAGCCGCTTCACGGTTTCGGTCAGGTCGAGGTTCGTCGGCAGGGCTCCCACCAGCGCGTCGTCCGCCGCATAGAACGCCCGGTCGAAGCGCTCCGGCTCGACCGCGACTCCGGCCTGCGACACGAGAGCGAAGAAGCGGTCCTTCCAGGCAATCCCGTCGGCGTCGAGGGTCCCGCCGAAGTCGAACAGGAGCGCGTGCGGACGGGTCATCCCGCGCTCCCTTCATCCAGAACGGGCTCCGCGATGTGCATGCGCCGAAGGTCCAGCAGGTGGCGCTTCATCAGCACCACGAATCCGGGAACGAGCCAGATCACCTCGCGCGCCCTCCGCGCCAGGCCGTAGGCGGCGCCCTGCGCGGCGGAGAGTCCGAGCAGCAGGAAGACACCGACGCGCACGCCCTCGGCGATTCCCAGCCGCGCGGGAATGAAGAGGACGGCGTTGTTGAGCGCGAGAGCCAGCGAGTCGATCGCAACCGCGGTGATCCAGCCCTCGCCGGGCGCGAGCAGCCGCAGGACGACGTAGGTCTCGACGAGACCTCCGCACCAGCCGAGGAAACACCATCCCAGGGATGCGAGAAACCGATCCAGGCGGCGCCCGTAGAATTCGCCGATTCGCTCGTCGAGCCGTTGCGCCGCCTGAGCGAAGCGCAGCAGCCGATGGAGCGCGTGGAAGCGCGCGAGCCGGTCGAGGATCCCGCCGACGGCTCCGCGCCGCAGCGCAAACGTCATCCCGAGCGCCAGCCCGGCCAGCAGCAGCATCCCGCCGACCGCCGCGACGCGAATCCCCCACGGTACGCGGTAGTGGGTCAGCGTGATCCCGATGCCGAGCGCCAGGAAGATCCCCTGCGACGCGACCTCGGCATGGCGGTGCACGGTGAGAGTCGCGATCGCATCGGGATACCCGATCTCCCCGGCCACGAGCCTCGCCTTCAGCGGCTCGCCCCCGACGGTCGTGAAGTAGTTGACCGAGTCTCCCGCGAGGTACGCCGCAAACACGCCTCCGAAACGGATCGCGCCCTCGCTCCGGCGCCCGATCAGGACCTTCCATCCCGCGGCGAACGCGAGCTGCGTTGCGCCGTGGATCAGGATCAGCGCCAGGAACCACCACCGGATCACCGCCAGGTTCGCGGCGACCGCCGGCCAGCCGACGACCCGGAGGATCGCAGCGAGCGCTCCGATCCCGAGCGCAAAGAGGACGACTCCGAGGATCCGCCGGGGGGGCCGCACCGCAGGTCCGGACGGGGCGACCGCGACGGGGAGTCCGGAGGAATCGGGAGAAGACGAGGCGCGCGCCCCCGCAGCGTTCAAGCGAGTCTCCGCAGGGTCAGGAAGCCCTGACGGGCAGAAGCGCCTTGAATTCCTGGGGAAGTGGGAAGGAGACATCCTCCTTCACAGTCTCGAATTCCTCGACGGTTTCGACGCCCAGCTTCTCGCGGCTGAACGTCACGACCTCCTGCACCAGGATCTCGGGGGCCGAGGCGCTCGCGGTCAGGCCGAGCACGCGAACGCCCTCGAGCCACTCGGGGCGAATTTCGCTCGCCCGCTCGATCAGGTGCGACGCCACGCCGTTGGCCAGGGCGACCTCGCACATGCGCAGCGAGTTCGAGCTGTTGGGCGCGCCCAGCACCAGCAGCATGTCGACGTGAGGCACCATCGCCTTGACCGCGTCCTGGCGATTCTGGGTCGCGTAGCAGATGTCCTGCTTGGAAGGGGCCTTGAGGTGGGGAAAGCGCCTCTTGAGGATCGCGAGGATCTCGCGGGTATCGTCGATCGACAGGGTGGTCTGGGTCAGGTACGCCACTCGATCTGGGTCCGGGACGGTCACGGCCTCCGCGTCCTCGCGCGTCTCGACGAGGCGGATCGCCTCGGGCGCCTCTCCGAGCGTCCCGACCGTTTCGTCGTGGTCGTGGTGGCCCACGAGAATGATCGTGTAGCCCTGCCGGGCGTAGTGAATCGCCTCGAGGTGGACCTTCGTCACCAGCGGGCAGGTCGCGTCGATCGTCTTCAATCCCTTCGCCTTGGCGAGCTCCCGCACCTGCGGCGCGATGCCGTGCGCGGAGAAGATCAGCCATGCATTGTCGGGAACCTCGTCCGCCTCCTCGACGAACCGTGCGCCCTTGTCGCGCAGCTCGTCGACGACGTACCGGTTGTGGATGATCTCCTTGCGGACGTAGACGGGGCCGTCGCATACCTCCAGCGCCTGCTCGACGACGTCGATCGCCCGCACGACCCCCGCGCAGAACCCGCGGAGCCCGGCGACGAGGAGCTTCTCGACGCGTATGTTCGAAAAGTCCCCCTCGTTCACCACGTCACGGTCTCCGCGAACTTCTCCTTCTTGCGCGACTCCGCGGTCGGGGCCCCGGCCTGCGTCAGACCGGAGAGGTCCGGGTAGAGCGCGAGGACCCGCTCGACGACGCCCTCGACGTCGAGCTTCAGGTTGTGGCGCTGCTGGAGCTGCGGGCTGTGCTCGACGAACATGTCGGGGATCGCGTGCACCCGGAGCTGGTCGCTCGGCAGGCCCTCGGAATGGAAGGCCTCCAGGACGCCCGCTCCGAAGCCGCCGATCTCCAGATGTTCCTCGAGCGTCAGGATGCGGTGCGTCGACGCGGCGATCCGGCGGAGCAGGTCGAGATCGAGCGGCTTTGCGAAGCGCGCGTTGGCAACCCCGCAGGAGATGCCTCGGCGCCCGAGCTCGTCGGCGGCCTCGCGGGCGACGGCGACCATCGATCCGTAGGCGAGAAGCGTGATGTCGCGTCCCTCCTCGAGGAGCTCTCCCTTTCCGATCGGGATCGTCTTCAGCACCGGGTCGAGCTCGACGCCGAGGGCCATCCCGCGGGGGTAGCGCACGGCGAACGGCTGGCCCGAGCCGATCGCGGTGAACAGCATGTGCTGCAGCTCGTTCTCATCCTTGGGCGCTCCGACCGTCATGCCCGGAACCAGGCGCGTGTAGGAGATGTCGAAGATCCCCTGGTGGGTCTTGCCGTCGTCGCCCACGAGCCCCGCGCGGTCGATGCATATGGTGACCGGCAGCTTCTGGAGCGCGACGTCGTGGATGAGTTGATCGAAGGAGCGCTGGAGGAAGGTCGAGTAGATCGCGACGACGGGCTTCAGTCCCGCCTTGGCCATCCCTCCGGCCATGATGACCGCGTGTTCCTCGGCGATGCCTACATCGAACACGCGATCCGGGAACTTCTTCTGGACCTCGATCAGCCCCGTCCCCTCGAGCATCGCGGCCGAGATCGCCACGATCTTCGGATCCTTCTCCATCATGGTGAGGAGCGTCTTCGCGAAGACCTGAGAATAGGTGTATCGCTTGGTGGTCCCCGGGGCTCCCGTGGGGGTGCCGGGCTGGTGGAATTTCGACGGGTTCTGCTCCGCCTGCTGGAAGCCCCGGCCCTTGTGGGTCAGCGCGTGGATGACCACGGGGGTCCCGTCCTTCGAGACGTCCTTGGCGCGCGTCAGGGCCTCGTCGAGCTCCCGGAAGTCGTGGCCGTTGATCGGGCCGACGTAGTGGAAGCCGAGCTCGTCCCAGATCAGGTTGGGCAGGAAGAGGCCCTCGACCGAGCTCTTGAGCTTGCGGGCCAGCTCCCACGCCTTGTCGCCCTTGGGAAGCCGCTTGAAGAAGCTGTGGCCGGCGTCGATGAACTTCTGGTACGCCGGATGGAGCTCGAAGCGGTTGCGCCAGTGCGTCAACCAGCCGACGTTCTCCGAGATGGACCAGCCGTTGTCGTTGAAGATCACGATCATGCCCCTGGGCTTGACGTGCACGATGTTGTTGAGAGCCTCGTAGCTCGGCCCCGAGGTCAGCGCGCCATCGCCGACGATCACGACCACGTAAGGGTCGCCGGGCGCGCCCTGTTCCGCGATGGACATGCCGAGCCCGTATGAGA
This sequence comes from Thermoanaerobaculia bacterium, assembly GCA_038224325.1. Classification (GTDB taxonomy): domain Bacteria; phylum Acidobacteriota; class Thermoanaerobaculia; order UBA5066; family Gp7-AA6; genus DAHUXD01. Next base: position 61,026 of record JBBRFL010000009.1, read on the forward strand.
GGCCGGTGCCCGCGTGGCCCGCGGCGAGCGTGTCGTGGGGACTCTCGGAAGGCTCCGCGAATCCGGACAGCCCTCCGGGGGTCCGGATCGTCGAGAACTGGTCGCGGCGGCCCGTAACCAGCTTATGGGTGTAACACTGGTTGGACGTGTCCCAGACCAGGTGGTCCTTCGGAGACTGGAACGCGCGGTGCAACGCCAGCGTCAGCTCCACGACACCGAGGTTGGATGCCAGGTGCCCGCCGGTCCTGGTGATCGTCGCGATGATGACCTCGCGGCACTCCTGCGAGAGTTGGGCTAACTCTTCGTAGCTCAAGCCTTGGAGGTCCTGAGGCCCCTCGATCCGGCTCAGAATGGACATAGGCTGAGATTCCCCCCGGCCGCGAGAGCGGCCCCGGTCCGCGAGAAACGCGGATGATACTCTACAACCGGCTATGTCAAACGCCCTGGCGGTGGGCAGCGAAGAGCACAAAAAGCTCTTCTGCCGCTCGTTCATACAGACCCACGACCCCTTCCTCCCCTCCGAGATTCAGTGGCCTGACCTCGACCGCGAGGGCCTGGAGCGCCTGAAGGGACTCCCCGTCTGGAACGAGGCCGCCCGGACCGAGGCGGCCACGGCCGTCAAGGTGCAGGCGCTCGGCCGCTGCGAGGCGGACCCCGTACTGGCCGAGGCCATCCGGCTCCAGGGGTACGAAGAAGCCCGGCACGCCGAGGTGATCCAGCGCCTGACGGCCCACTATGGAATCCCGGTGACTCCCTTTCCTCCCGCCGAGGAGCCCCGCGACCCGACCTGGACCTTCCTGAGAACGGGATACGGCGAGTGCCTGGATTCCTTCTTCGCGTTCGGTCTCTTCGAGATCGGCAAGCGCTCCGCGTTCTTCCCGGCGGGGATCATCTCGGTCTTCGAGACGATCATGCAGGAGGAGGCGCGGCACATTCTCTTCATCGTCAACTGGGCGGCATATCTGCGCGCCCAGCGGGCCCTTCCGCTGCGTCCTGCCTTCGACGCCCGCCGCGCCTGGAACATCGTGGCGCAGGCATTCGATCGAATCAAGGGGGCGATGCAGATGGCGGGCGGCGGGGACGAGCCGTCCGACGGCAGTCAGGACGGCTTCACCCTGAAGACCCACGCCGCATTCGGGGAGTTTTCGCTGCGCTCGTTTCTGGAGCTGTGCCTCTCGGAAAACGCGCGCCGCCTCGGGCCCTACGACGCGCGTCTCCTGCGGCCGATGCTGGTGCCGTCGCTGGTTCGGACGGTCGTCCGGGTGCTCCCGCGCGGCGCTCCGAGGGCGTCGGACAAGGAAGAGAAAGCCGCGTAGGCCGCCTACGACTGGCGAGGCACCGCGGGTTCGTCCCGGTCGAGCGCGCTCTTCAGCTGCCGGGTGATCCAGAAAACTTCCGGCCGCGAGACCTTGGATCCGGGACCGTATTTCTCCACGCGCTCCAGGGTGGCCCAGGCCAGACGCACGGGAAGCGCCGTGAACTCGATCAGCCCCCGCGCCGCGCCCGCTTCCTGCAGCGCGAGGATGTAGTCCCCGGCCACGGTCAGGTCGGCCCGCGCCAGCGCGAACACTTCGGCCGGCGGGACCTCCACCGGCAGGTAGCTGCGACCTTCCGCGGCGTCGGCGGCGGAGTCTTTCAGGATGTTGACGAGCTGAAGAGCCTCGCCGAAGGTCGCCGCGCGCTCGCGCAGGAATGGGGAGACGCCCTCCAATTCCGGGCGGTCGAGCAGGAAGAGCTCCGTCAGCATCTCTCCGACGATGCCCGCCACGATGTAGCAGTAATCCTTCAGTTCCGCGATCGAGTGAAGCGTCAGGATCCCCTCTCGGGTGCGCGAGACGATCGAGGCCATTCCGTCGGCCGAGCGCAGGACGTGAGCCCGGATGGGCTCGACCGCCCGGGGAGAGAGGGCGAAGAAGGCTTCGAGCACCACGGGAACCTCGGCCATCAGCTCCCGATACCCGGCGTGGTGCGCCACGTCGGCGGCGACCCAGCCGCGCGAGAGGCGCTCCGCGTCCGCGCGCGAGTCCGAGCGCAGGAGCCCGCTGAATTCGGAGAGCGCGGAGATGCGCGCCTCCGGAGGCCAGTGCGCCGCGTCCTCGAAGGTGTCCGCGATCCGGAAGAGCAGGTACGCGATCATCACCTCTCGCCGGGTGGGCTCGGGCAGAACGGGAATCGAGAGGGCGAAGGTCCGGCTCGTCTTCTCCAGGAGCTGCTCCAGACTCGCGGTCACGCCCCCTCCGTCAGGAGGTGCTCCAGCAACGCCGCGAGCCGCCGGCTCCCGTCGAGCACGGCGCGCCGCATGCGAAACAGCACGGGAATGGAGGTCGGATGCGCGAGCGCCCGCCCGACGACGGAGGAGCGGCGGATGCTGCCCTGCGCGTCCATGCAGTCCGAAAGATATCCGGGCAGCTCGTCAGTAGCCGCGTCGCTGATCGCTCGGAGGACCAGGTAGGGGATTCCCCGGCGCGCGGCCTCTCGCGCCCACGCGGCGGACTCCATGTCGACGGCCGCCGGGGCTCCGCCGCCGGCCTCCTCGAGCCGAGCCTTCTCGGAGCGCGTGACGGGGGGCCGGGCTACGCTCATCAGGGTCACGCCCCGCACCCCCGGGATCGCCAGCGCGCGGGCGAGCAGGCGCGGATCGGGAGGAGGCGCCGCGCCATCGGCGTCGCGGACCGAGCGCGAGGCGACGATTTCGCCGACCGCGAGCTCTTCGGAGAGCGCGCCCGCCACCCCCGCTCCGATAAGAAGCGAGGGGCGATGCGCGTCGCAGAGCTCTCCGGCCCGCCTCGAGGCCCGTGCGCCGCCGTCTCCGGTCGCCGCGATCACGACGGCGGCGGAGCCGAGCCGTCCCCGGCCCGAGCGGTCCGTCCCGAATTGCAATTCGCGCGCGCGGGCGGAGATCGCCGCGAGCTCTTCGGGCAGAGCCGACACGATCAGGACGGGCGAATCACCGGGCATGGCCGTGCGCCTGGAACCAGGCGACCGCGCGAGCGAGCGGCTCCTCCACCGGTGTCTGGGGCAGGCCGAGCTCGCGCACGGCCTTGCCGGAGTCGAAGTACATTCTGTGCGTCGACATCCGCACGCTCTCGAGCGAGAAGCGCGGCGGTCGGCCCGTCAGGCGCGCCCATCCGGTCGTCGCCGCGGCGGCGGCGAGCGGGATCCAGTGGGGCAGACGCGTGCGCGGCGAGGGCAGCCCGGTCAGGGCGGCGAGGACGTCCAGGATCTCCTTGAGGGTCATGTTGCGGTTGCCCAGTATGTATCGCTCCCCGCTTCGCCCCCTCTCCGCCGCGAGCAGGTGGCCGCGGGCGACGTCTCGCACGTCGATGAGGTTCAACCCCGTGTCGACGTAGGCCGGCATCCGGCGATTCAGGAAGTCCACGATCATCTGGCCCGTCGGAGTCGGCTTGATGTCCATCTCGCCGACGGGGGTGGACGGGTTGACGATGACGACGTCGAGCCCGCGCTCTGCCCACCCGAGAGCAACGCGCTCGCCGTCGTACTTGCTCTTCTTGTAGTGCCCCACGATCCGCGAGCGATCCGCCGGAGTCGTCTCGTCCGCCGGCGAGCCGTCGGGGCTGAGTCCGAGCGCGGCCACCGAGCTCGTGTACACGGCCCGGCGGACGCCCGCCTGCGCCGCGGCGCTCAGGACGTTGTCCGTGCCCGCCGCGTTGGTGCGATAGAGCGCGGCCGGATCCTTCGTCCAGAGGCGATAGTCGGCCGCGACGTGGTAGAGCGTGGAGACGCCCGACATCGCGCGGGAGATCGAGGAGGGATCGTTCAGGTCCCCGTAGACCCGCTCGACGGAGAGCCCATCGAGATTGGTCCCCGGGTTGCCCGGCCGCACCAGGCAGCGCACCGGACGTTCCTCCTCGAGGAGCGCGCGGACGACGTGGGCCCCGACGAACCCGGTGCCGCCGGTGACGAGGTTCATTTCAGCGGCCGCTCGACGCGGCCGGACGGGGGCGGAGAAGTATCCGAGGCAAAAGGATCCGGGCCGCTAGGCGGCCAGGTTCCACGCGATCATTCGGAACATGTCGCCGGGGTGCCTGGGCAGCTCCATCACGACGGAGGCCTCGAAGCCCGAGTGCATCGCGCAGTTCTGGCAGAGCGGATCCTTGCGCGACTCCCAGTACTGCCAGTCCGTCCCGTTCCAGAACTCCGCGAAGGTGTCCGAGTACGTCTTGCCGATGAGGTAGCAGGGCCCCTTCCAGCCGTTGGGGGTGTAGGTCACGGTCGACCACGGCGAGCACCGGTAGTCGCGAAGCCCCGCCGCGAACTCCAGGAACATCGGGGTCGAGGTCAGCTTGTACTTCTTCGAGATCTCGAGCACGCGCTGGAACTTCTTGTGGATCTCCGACTTCGTCATGAAGATGTCGGCGCCGACCGACTCGTAGTGGTAGCCGGGGGACACCAGCATGCCCTCGACGCCCATCCCGGTGAGCATCTTGCAGAGCTCCTCGACCTCGTCCACGTTGGTCTCCTTGAAGACCGTCGTGTTGGCCATCATGTGGTGCCCGAGCTTGACGCCCTCCTGGATCATCGCGACCGCCTTGTCGAAGACTCCCTCGCGCGCGCAGACGTAGTCGTGAGTCTCGCGCATGCCGTCCAGGTGCACGTTGATCATCAGCCGCTTGTGCGGCGCAATCGTCCCATAGACGTTCTGGTCGAGCAGCAGGCCGTTGGTGCAGAGGTAGATGTGGCGCTTGCGCTTGATGATCTCCTCCACCAGCTCCGGAAGCTCCGGATAGATCGTGGGCTCGCCGCCGCAGATCGAGACGACCGGCGCCTCGGAGGCCTCGACGGCCTCGATGCACTTCTCGATCGGCAGACGGTCCTTGAGCTTTCCGGTGTGTCGCTCGACCGCGCAACCGATGCAGGCGAGGTTGCACGTGTAGAGGGGCTCGAGCATGAGCACGAACGGGTACCGCTTGTTTCCGCGGATCGCGTTGCGGACCGAGTTCTGGATCGTGTCCGTCATGATGTGGGCCGGGAATCGCATCAATTCACTCCATGGTCCATATGGCCCGGGATGGCGATTCCGCCGCCGACCCGCGCGGGAACCGACGAAGCCGGGGCGCCCTGCCGAGAGTAGAGGGAGAGAGCCCACAGCGGAAAGAACGTCGCGTAGAGATGGTACCGGAGGTAGAAAACCTTCGGGAAACCCGTGCCCGTCCAGTGCTCGTCCTTCCAGGACCCGTCGTACTCCTGCAGGGACAGGAGGTACTCGACGCCCCGCCGCACGGTCTCGGAATCCCGATCGCCGGTGGCGAACAGGGCCATCAGAGCCCAACCCGTTTGCGACGGAGTGGACGGCCCCATCCCCTTGGTGTCCGGTTCGTCGTAGCTTCGCGGCAGCTCGCCCCACCCGCCATCGGGATTCTGGCGGTTTCGGAGCCAGCGGGCAGTGCGCTGAAAGCGCTCCTGCCGAAGGTCCTCTCCCGCATGGAGCAGGCCCCGCAGCGCCAGCCAGGAGCCATAGATGTAGTTGCAGCCCCACCGCCCGTACCAGGTCCCGTCCAGATGCTGCTTGTTCTCGAGGTAGGCCGCGGCGCGGCGCACGGCGGGGTCGCCCGCGGGCACACCGAGTCCGTGCAGAGCCTCGAGGATCCGTCCCGTGATGTCCTCGCAACTGGGATCGATCATCGCGTTGTGGTCGGCGAAGGGAATGAACGTCAGGATCTCGTTGTCGCAGTCCTTGTCGAACGCTCCCCATCCACCGTCGCGGTTCTGCATCGCCAGGATCCACGCCTGCCCGCGCGCGACGGCGCCCTGGCGGGCCAAATCCTCCGCCTCGCCCGGGAATCGCACGCGCGCCAGGGCGGTCAGGACCTCTCCGGTGTCGTCGGTATCGGGATACCACTCGTTGGCGTATTCGAAGTACCAGCCGCCGGGCTCGGCTTCCGGGCAGGACTTCTTCCAGTCGCCCACCTTCTTGACCTCGCGGTCGAGGAGCCAGCCGGCGGCCTTGAGCAGCGCCGGGTCATCCGCCGGGACGCCGGAATCCGAGAGAGTCACCATCGCCAGCGCGGTGTCCCAGATCGGGGAGAAGCAGGGCTGAAGGTGGAGCGTCTCCTCGTCCTCGAGCTCCAGACGCTCGAGCTCGCGCACCTGGGCCTGGAGCCTCGGGTCGTCGATCGCGTACCCCAGGCAGCGGAACGCGATGATGGTGTTGATGATCGGCGGGAAGATCGCGCCGAGCCCGTCGGAGAGCGACAGCCGCTCGTGGATCCACTGCTCGCAGGCGGCCAGCGCCTTCTTGCGCAGGGGCGTCAGCCCGGCGTTCTCGAGCCGCTTGAGCGTCGCGTCGACCGCGGTGAAGAAGCGCCGCCACGACCGCTCGCGGCGCGTGCGCGCGATGAGCGGGACCTCCGGGGTGGCGTGCAGCTCCGGGATCGCGATGGAGTCCGGCACCGCGCAGTAGGGCTTGGAGGCCCAGATGATCGAGAGCGGCACGACGATGCTCCGCGACCAGGCGGACATCTTGTAGATGTTGAATACGGAGGAGTCCGGCAGGAGGACGATCTCCGGGGGCACGGCGGGGCAGTCGTCCCAGCTGCACTGCCCGAAGATCGCAAGATAGATCCGAGTGAAAGAGTTGCAGGCCTCGATGCCGCCGAGCCGGAGGATGACCTCGCGGGCCCGGACCATGTGCGGGGCATCGGGACGGTCGCCGGCCAGCTTGAGCACGAAGTAGGCCTTGACCGATGAGCTCACCTCGGCCGGCCCGCCGGGGTAGATCGACCAGCCGCCTCGGGGCAGCTGCTTGCGCCTCAGATGCTCGGCGACTTTTCCGATCCGGGGGTCGTCGGTGCGTCCAAGAAAATGAAGGGTGAGAGCGTACTCGGATTCCAGGATCGAATCGCCTTCGAGCTCGCCGCACCAATGCCCTTCCGGTGACTGAATCGAAAGGAGATAGCGCTGCGCCGCCTCAACGGCGTTTCGGACGGCGGTTCGGGATCTTCCGGTCGGAACGTTTTCAGGCCCGGGGCCCGGTTCCTGTTGGACCGACATACTCAACGACCCTCGATGTCATTCTTGTTTGTGTCCCGGGCGCGGGTACCCACCACCGATGGCCTAAACGGCTCCGTATCGCCCAGACCTTTGAGTCTATACCATAGGCCCGCTGGGCCCAAAACGGGGGGGTGGACCATCGAGCTCGCCCTGGATGACCTTCTGGCCGGGGTGATCGGACCCTCCTTCTGAATGGCTTCGATGCCTTATACGCGCTCGGGTTGCGCAAAGGTTCCCGAATCGTTGCAAATGGCCGGCCGGGCGGGAGGGGCACCGGGTCCCGCGCGCCGCTCCCGACGAGCCTGTCCGCTTCCGAGGTCACGGGATGCGCGACCGGCTCGTCCTCGCGGCGGGTCGCCGTCTTGCAAATGATCCGCCGGTCCGAAAGGGCCGGTTGATCCGGGTCCATCGATATCCGGCCCGCTGAGTCCTCCGCTACGCCCATCTGAAACGCTTAGCGGTTGTCAGTTTCCGGAAAAGTTCGTGACCAATGCGAGCTGCCGGTCCGGCCCCTCGACCTTAGCGGCGCGCATGCCGATGATCTCGTTTCCGTCGGCGGAGACGGAATATTCTCCCCAGTCGTTTCGGGCGCCGACCGCGAGCTCCGAGGAGAAGAGAGGATGCGGGGGCGAGGCCGCGAATCGCGGCGAGGTCTGGATTTCGACGCTCATGAACTGCTCGGCCCGGGGGCCGGTGCGATAGATGATCTCCTGGCCCGCCCGAGTCCAGACGGGCTCGATGCCCGACTCGGCCGAGACCTTGGTCTTGGCGCCTGGCCCCGGATAGGGCCGAACATAGACCTCGGAGACCCCCGACTCTTCGGAAACGTACGCGAGCCACTTTCCGTCCGGAGAGAAGGTCGCCGAGTACTCGCGAAATGGCGTCTCGAGCCAGGGACGCGGAGCCTCTTTTTCGCCCAGAGTCAAAAGCCAGATGTCCGTTGTGACCGCCTTCCGGGTCGCGCTCTGGTTCGTCAGATAGATGACGGTGTAGCCGATGGCCTTGCCGTCCGGAGACCAAGTGGTGGGAAGCTCGGCATGACCGGACGCCGGCGGGGTCAGCGACTCGATGTCGCCGCTCCCATCGGCCATCTTGACGCCGAGAGTGGGGTCGGCGGCCTCGACCCGGGAAAATGCGATTCGGTTCCCGTCGGGCGACCAGATCGGGCTCAAGAATCGGCCCGTCTCCGGCGTGAGTGTTGAAAGGTTGCCGCGTTCCCGGTCGTAGATGGCGATCGTGCCTTTCAGACCCTCCGAGCGAATGAACGCCAGACGCTTCCCGTCGGGCGAAAGACGCGGATGCGAGTAGGACGCTGCGGGAATGGGAAGAACGCTCTCGCCTCCCTTCCGATCGAGGCGGAGCACGCTCGTGGTCGGAGACTTGATCGCGGAGCCGTTCACGAACGCAAGCGTCCCGTCGGCCGAGAGTGCGAAGTGCGCGACTCCCTCCGCCGGGTCGACTGCGATGTCCTCCGCCACGGGCAGCGCCGGTCCGGTCACCTCGAGGCGCGCCGGGTCAAACGGAGCCGAAAAGACCGACGCCCCGCGGACGAAAAGAACGCGGCCTCCTCCATAGCACGCGAAGCTCGCGCCTTCGATGACCGTTCTCCACTTGCCGGTCGTCATGTCGAGCACGGCGATATTCGACCGATCCACGTCGGTGAAGTCCCTTCCGAGGCGCAGGGTAAAGAGGATTCCCCGGCCTCCGGGCAGCCACTGCGGGTAGAGATGCGCGTGCTCCCCGCGGGCAGCGTCAACCCGGGTAAGCGGCGTTGGATTTCCTCCCGTGTCCGGGACGGTATCCAGGCCTCCGTTGACTCCCCGGGTGAAAACGATCCGGCCGTCGAGCCCCCAACTCGCCCCGGACGTGCTGGGGGGCGCGAAGCACACGGAGACGGCGGTTCCCCCACTGAGCGGGACCTTCAGCAGCGCGGATCGGGCTCGGCTGATGAAGCCGACCCACTGTCCATCCGGCGAGAAGAACGGCCGCGAGGCTTGTTCGGCGCCTGAAATGGGGTCCGCGTGGCCGGCTCCGAGAGGCCGCCGAAACAATCGCTGGACGCCGTCGTGGACCGCCGCGAACACGACGGTCCGTCCGTCGGGTGAGATCGCCACCGACGGCCGTTCGGTCCAGAGCCGGTCGCCCTGCACAAGGGGGAGAACGGACTGCACCGAAACGAGCGCCACCTGCGGCGGGCGGCGCGTCAGAAGGGAAGTCGACGCCATGACCGCGGCCCCGACGAGCGCGCCGCCGATTCCCCACCCGAGCGGCCGCCGCGGCGCGGGAACGGCCGTCGGAACTTCCGGCACGGCGCCCGAGGACCCCGCCGCCTGCGCCTCCTCGATCTCGATCCGCGCGTCCGCGATGTCGTGGAGTCTGCGCTTCGGGTCCTTCTGCAGGCAGCGGCGCAAGAGGTCTCGGACCCGGACGGGCGTGGCCGGCGGCAAGGCCTGCCAATCCGGTTCGGCCCGTAAAATCGCCGATAGCGTGTCGGTGATCGACTCGCCGGAAAACGGCTGTCTTCCCGTGAGGCATTCGTAGAGCACGCAGCCGAAGGAGAAGATGTCGGTGCGCTTGTCCAGCGTTTTTCCGCGGGCTTGCTCGGGGCTCATGTATGCGGCTGTGCCGAGGATCGTGCCGGAGTGCGTCGCCGGAGTCGTCATCGTCGGGGACAGAGAGGAGTCGGAGCTCCCGGACGGCTCTACCGTGCGCGCCAGCCCCAGGTCCAGCACCTTGACGGACCCGCCCGGCCGAACCATGACGTTGGAAGGCTTCAGGTCCCGATGGATGATGCCGGCCTCGTGCGCCGCTTCCAGCCCGCAGGCGATTTGCGCGGCGATCGAAAGTGCGTCCTCGAGAGGAAGAGGGCCCGCGGCGAGCCGCTCGGCGATCGTCTCTCCGTCGATGAGCTCCATGATGAGAAAGCGGGCGCCGCCCTGCTCCTCGAGGCCGTAAATTGCAGCGATGTTGGTGTGGTTGAGCGACGCGAGCAGCCGCGCCTCGCGCTCGAAGCGGGCGAGGCGCTCGCGATCCCGTTCGAATTCCTGCGGGAGGGCCTTGATCGCGACGTCGCGCTGCAGCTTCGGGTCGCGCGCCCGGTAGACCTCGCCCATTCCTCCCCGCCCGATCGGGACGAGAATCTCGTAGGTGCCAACGCGCGATCCGGGAGACAGGGCCATGACCGCGAGGGAGTTTACAGCCCCGGGCGAATCAGGTTGACTGCATCGGGCGAATCAAGGCCTTGACGACTGCCAGGCGTTCCATGTCCTCGAGAGCGCGGCCGGCGTCGGCCAGCGCGTACTCGCGCGTGACCAACTCGCGCCAGCGAAAGCGCGCGTTGTGCCGGTGCATCAGCGCGAGCGCGCGGTGGAGGTGCGTGAACTCGTAGCCCCAGCAGCCGAGGATCGTCGCGTGCTTGCGGTTGATGTGGCGGTGAGGATTGAGCGCCGTGTCGCCGCCGTCGGTGTAGTGGCCGACGACGACGTAACGCCCGGCGTCGCACAGCATGTCCAGTCCCTCCGGGACGGCGGCGGGATTTCCGGACGCCTCGACGACGACGTCGGCGCCGCGCCCGGCGGTGCGGTCGCGCACCCAGCGGACGCGCTCCTCCGATTGCGGCACTTCCGTAATGTCGAGCACGTCCTCGGCGCCGAGCCGGAGAGCGGCGTCCAGGCGCTCCCGCGGCGCGCCGATGACGAGGACCCTCAGGGCCCCGGCAAGCTGCGCGAAGATCGCCGCGTTCAAACCCACCGGGCCGCTGCCTTGAATGACGACGTTGTCTCCCAGCGCGACGCCGGCGCGCTCGACCGCGTGGAGTCCCGTGGGAAGTCCGCAGCCGCCCCCCAGAAAATCGAGCTCGTCGATTCCGGGCGGCAAGGGCAGCATGCGGACGCCGGGCAGGATCTCGATGCGCTCCGCCCACCCGCCGAGCAGCCCGTCCCGCGCGCTCGTCGTGATCCCGTAGACGCGGCGTCGCGGGCAGCGGGTGGGCGACCGCGCGACCGCGCACTGCCAGCAGGTTCCGCACGTGCCGAAGACGTCGTAGAAGGTCACGATCGCTCCGACCGGAATCTCGCGGCCCTCGACGTCCGCGAGCGCACCCGCGGTCTCGAGCACGCGTCCGACGCTGACGTGTCCCGGGAGGATGGGATACGGAACGCCCGATAGCCGTCCGTGCCACAGATGGACGTCCGTGCCGCAGACCTCGCTTCCGATCGTCTCGAGGACCGCGCCTCCGGGGCGGGGACGCGGGGCGCTCATCCGCCGCCGCTCCAGAGGCCGGCCCGGCTCGGTCATCCACACGGCTTCGATGGTGCCGGAGGCGGCTGTCACGCCGGGATCATAGACAAACTCCCCGGGTCGGGTCGTCGAATGACAGAATCGCCCCGATGCATCACAACCGCCTCGCGATCTTCGCGGTCCTTGGGCTCCTCTATACGGCTCCGCCGGCGGCGGCGCAGGACGCCGGCGATCCGGCCACTCGCCTCGACCGGCTGGGCGCCGTCGTTCGAGACGGACACCTGGACGTCGAGGCGGACCTGTCCGCCGGAAGCGTTCCCGCGATCCCGCACTACGCGCTCGAGGTGCAGGGAAGTCCACGCACGACAATCTCCGCGGACGCCACGGAAGGCGTGGTCACGAAGCTCCACTTCGGGATCGACGGCGGGAAGTTGATCGTGCGCGGCAAGGGTCTGCGCCCGAAGGTTTCGATCGAGTCGCTCGACTTCGAGTCGCCCCGCGGAGTGACGGACCTGAAGTTCCGCGGGCTCGGCATCTGGAGGCCGATCGTGGCCGTCTTCGGCGGGATTGCCCGCTCGGTGGTTCGCAAGATGGAGCTGAGGACGGACATCCCCTCGGTGCTGCGAGGAGAGATCCTCGGAGCCAAGAAGGCGCCGGCCGTTCCCGAGGTAGCACCGCCGCCCGGTCCGCCGCCGCCGTCCTTCATGGACCTCGTCTCGGAGGTTTGCATCCACGACGCGCGCATGACAGCCTTCGCCGGGAGGCCCGTGGCCTTCGAGCCGTTCCTCGCGTTCGAGACCGCCGCGCATCCGGCATCGGGCGAGGCGATGCGTCTGACCATCGAGAAGGGGACGTTTCGCCCCGGCCACGGAGGAGCCGCGAGCGTCTTCGACATGGCCGGGCACATCGACGGGGAGATCGAGAACGGCCAGATGGAGTTCGAGAAGAACAAGTGCGCGATCGCGAAAGGCCGCCTCCGCGGCGGCGCCTTCGAAGCGAAGACCGGGGCCGATGGCCGCGTCGCGACCGCATTCTCGGCGGAGCAGGTCTTTTTCGAGCTGTCCTCGGGCACCTTCGACGTGCCGGGCGGCATGCGGGTCGACCTCGATTCCGGCTCGACCTTCGACGTCGCGCAGGTCCGGGTCAGCCCGGCGGGGAAGTTCTCGGGCGTCGCGCGGCTGGATCTCGCTGGAAAGACCGGGCACCTCTCGCGCCGGGGCGCGACCGTTTCCGCGACGGACATCCGGTTGAAGACCGCGGGACTCACGGTCGTGGACGGCCGCGCGACGGGGCCGCTCGAGGTTTCGTTCGACTACACGCTCGCGTATCCCTTCGTCGTCAAGTACCCGATCGAGGAGATCCCCGAGAAACGGCTGATGCTGGACTTCCACGGGCCCTTCGCGACGACGCTCACGCTGTCGGACGCCGGCGGGGACGAGGGCGAGGTCACGGGCGACTACGTTTTCAAAGCCCCCTGGGCTCCCATCGAGAAGGCGGCGCTCGCGGCGCTGGAGGCGAAGTGGCAGCAGGACGTCGCGATCAAGCACGTCGACTTCACGATCGTCCCAAAGGTGTTTCGCCCCTGCGGCGCCTCCTGCTTCACGCTGGGGCTCGAGATCACGGCGGAGAAGAAGAGTGGGAAAAAGAGCCTCTTCTCGCAGTTCTGCGCGCCGGTCGGGAAGGCGGAGCTCTTCGTGGACAAGCCCGCCCGCGCCTTCATCCTGAAGAACGTTCGCATCGAGCCGCACTGCAAGGGGATGGCGGGCTGGGTCGTCAACTTCATCTCCCCGCTTCTCGCGAAGACCTACGGCGATCTGAAGCTCTTCCAGATGCCGGAGGGCCTGCCGCTCACGATCGACACGGTGCGGGGCGGCGGCGAGTGGATCGAGATCGGCGGCCGGATCGAGTGGTTGGCGGCAGATCCGAAACCGGAGGTGCCTCCCGCGCCGCAGCCGGTGGTCGTGGAACCGGGGACGTAGGGGGATTTGAGATTTGAGAGTTGTGTTCGGACTGGTAATGCTAGGCGTGCCCCACAATCACCAATCACCAATCACCAATCGCCACTTCTCCCTCAGGGCATCACCCTCTCATACCTCTTCAGCATCCCCTCCTCCCGCATCACCTTCTCGATCGTATCGATGTCCCACGGGGCCTCGGTCGAGACGACCTCCGCGGCCTTCTCGCCGATGAAGATCACGTCTTCGAGGCGGACGTAGATCTTCTCCTCGGGAACCGTCAGCGCCGGCTCGATCGTGAAGACCATGCCGGCCTTGAGCGGCCCGGCGTGCGGGCCGACGTCGTGCGTCGCCATGCCAACCCAGTGGCCGAGGGCGGCGTCCTCGCGGGCGGCGGATTCCTTGTACTTCGCGACGAAGTCCTCGGCGCCCTTGCGGTGGGTGTCCTTCGAGAACTTCGAAGACGCCAGGATCCTCTCCATGTCCGCGGCCGTTTCCTGCATGATGTCGTGCGCGGTCGCGCCGGGCCGGATGTGCTTCAGGATCGCGCGGTAGCAGGCCAGGTAGAAACCGTAGAGCTCGCGCTGCCAAGTCGAGAACTTCCCGTTGACCGGGAACATGCGCGTGACGTCGCTCTCGTAGTAATCGTAATCGGGCGCGTAGTCGAAAAGCAGAAAGTCTCCGTCGAGCATCTTCCGCTTCCCGGCGTTGTAGTGCGGCCAGTACGCGTTGGGGCCGCTGCCGATCAGCGAAAAGTACGCGTCGCCCTGCGCCCCGTTGCGGTAGAAGACGAACTTGCCGACCGCGTCGAGCTCCCGCTCGTACTGCCCGGGCAGCGTCGAGCGCATCCCCTCGAGGATCGCCAGGCCGGCGAGCCGAGTCGCCTTGCGGATGATCGCGAGCTCGCTCTCGCTCTTGATCAGGCGCAAGCCGTCGAGGGCCGGCGAGAGGTCGCGGATCTCGAAGAAGGGGAAGCGTTCCCGCACGAGCCGGACGAAGGTGCCCTCGCGCGACGCCCTCCCGTCGAAGGGGTCCGCCGCCGCGTCGGCCGTGGAGCGCAACGCGAGATCGCGGCTCATCGATACACCCTCGGCGGGAGCCATCGGCGTGAACAGGATCCGTTTTCCGCCCCGCAGGTACCGCCCTTCCATTTGCTCGGCGAGGACGGTGATCGAGGCCACGGCGTCGACGCCCGAGAGCTTCTTCACTTCCTCGGCATCGTCGGCCGAGAGCATCTTGCCCTCGCCCTTCTCGCGGCCCTCGCTGCGGTTGGGCAGATAGAGCGTCGTCTTCTTCGTGCCCCCGTCGAGCAGCAGGTAGGCATGCGGCACCTCGACGCCGCAGAGATAGTAGAAGTCGTTGGACTGGCGAAAGCGCGTGTATCCCGGCGGGCTGGGCGCGCCCTGGACGACCGCGAACGCGTCTGACCCGATCGCCTCGTAGACCTTCGCGCGCCGCGCCGCGAACTCTTCCGACGGAAAGTCGGTCGTGAAGAGCGGGAAACCCTCCTGGGGGAAGACCGGGACGGCGAGAGCGATGAAAGAGCAGGCGCCGAGCAGACCGCGTCGTATCGACATGCGGCGCAGTCTACCCGGCGCTCGGATGGGGTGAAAGGGTCAGGAGACCGTGAAGGTAGTCGACCCCGCCGGCTGGCCGTTCAAGAGGATCTCGACCTTGTATGTGCCCGGAGCCCAGCCCGACTTTTTCGCGGCGTGGAACTCCGAGTATCCGGCGCCCGGCTTGTCGGTGACGATCTTGTCCTCGGTCAGGAGGTTTCCCTTCGGGTCAGTCCAGCGCGCCCTCAACTCGGTCCCGACCGGGGCGTCGGCCACCCAGAAGGAGACATAGACCGTGTCCTTTTTGCCGAAGCTCGTCGCGGTTTCTCCCGGGCTCTTGTCGGCCTGGACCGACTTGGCGACCGCGATCTTCTCGACGCGGGCGGCGGGCACGGCAGTCGGAACCACGACGACCGGCGCCGGCGTGGGCTCCGGGGGCGGCGGGGGCTCCTTCTTGGCGCAGGCGAGGGCGGCGGCAACGAAGGCGAGTGAAAGGCTCAAGCGTGTGAATGTGCTCATGTTCTCCTCTTTCTCATGTGCGGAACTAGGCCTTCGGGATACGCAGGACCTGTCCCGGCCGGATCAGGTCGGGGTTGGGAATCTGGTCCCGGTTGGCGTCGTGGATTCGCTTCCAGAGGCTCGCCTTTCCGTAATACCGCTGCGCAATCGCGGAAAGCGTGTCTCCCTTGACGACGGTGTAGGTCTGGTCTTCCGTGTCGGGCGCGAGCTGGCTCGACCCGCCGGAAATCATGTCGGACCCTTCCTCGAGCTGACTAGAGCCTCCGGACTCGATGTCCGGATCGCGAGGCCCTCCCCTGGAGCTGGGATCGTTGGGGTCGGTGGGCATACAGACCTCCTTGTTGTAGTCTCCCTGCACAACGGATGCCATTGCATCCTATTCTTCGAGCCGTAGTCCCCCGAACATTGGCCGTCCGGCGAGAGCGATGCGGAAGCCGTAGATCGCGAGCGCGGCGAGAACGAGCAAGACGAGGAGCGACGTCCCCGCATACCAGGCGGAAGAGTCGGTCGTCAGCGGGAACTGCAGGCAGTGGCCGAAGTAATTGGCAAAGACCAAAGCGAGCAGGCCGAAGCGCAGGAAGACGAGGATTACGGCGGCGGCCACGACGAGGGCGAAAGCCCCCGAAATCAGGCCACCGTCGAGAAACGAAGGCACCGCGAAGAACAGTACGAAGACGGCGGCCGCGAGCCACTCCTTCCGGAGAACCGCGCGCAGGAGGAAGAAAAGCAGCGCGGTGGCGAGCGCGAAAAACATGGCGATCGCCGGGGCGAAGAGGTGACTCGCTACGGCTCGCGGGCCACGCAGCGTCAGATCCCATGGGAAAGGCGGGATCGGCGGCGTCGCCTCGAGGGCTTGGAGCGCGAGCTCCCGCAGTTCTCGGGAGATGGCCGAGAAGACGCCGAGCAGGGCGCCCGCCAGGAGCACGCGCCCGACCAGCGGATCAAAGAGGCGGCCCGAGAGCAGACGCGTCCAGCCGATCAGCGAGTCCGGCCAGCGGCGCCGGATGAGGGGTTCGAGAGCGACGTACAACAGCCAACACACGCCGGCGAGGAAGAGGGCGAGGCTCGCGCCCAGGAGAAGCAGGGAGAGCTCCGAATCGCTTGCGACGTGGCTCGTTATGAACGCCCAAAGGCTCATCGCGGAAGCGAACACGAAGGCAGCCAGGCGCATCGCGCCTCGACGGTCGCTGCGGCCCAGACGCAGGTTCCGACGGGCGATCAGCGCACCGCCGACGACCAATGTGCCGAGAAACAAGAGGTCGAAGTCCCGGCGTGCCCCCGTTAGCTCGGTCGGACGAGCCGTCCGGGGCGGACTGCTCCACGGTCCGGCGAGCTCGTAGAAGACGAGCCGTCCGTTCGCGGCCGCCGCCTCGACGTGCATTGGCCGGTCCGGTCGTTCGGGTTTGCCTTCGATCCACGCCGCCCGAGTGTCTGCGTACGAGGGAGGAAGCCACCGCGACTCGGCCGGCGAGAAGGCCGCGACATCGAGTCCGGCTTCGGCGAAAAGAATCGACCAATCGAGCGCGGCGGACGACGCCTGCGGCACGGAAGAAGGGACCGCCTCGAAACGGATCAGGCGGCCCAACGGGTCGAGCTCGACGCTGATCATGCCGCTCGTCGTTGGCGGCGGATCGCTCTCGGTAACTTGTAGCCCCAACCCGGAGTCTTCCCCGCGGAAGCGCTCGGGGATGAGCTGTCCGGGGCTCTGTCGGTACCAGAAGAAGATCGCGGCCGGACGCCCCTCTTCCATGTCCTTCCAGCGGCTCTTCGACTTGTCGTGCTCCTCGACCCACCGCCAGTACTCGCCGTTTCCGGAAAAGCCCCATGCGGTGCCGAGCGGCTTCTCGGTGTAACCGAACCTTCGGATGATCTCCTTCGACCGTTCGGCGAGGGCTTCGGGCGGCTTTTCGAGTGGCACGTGCCCATGGCGGTAGGCGCGCGGCGAGAGATAGGCGGCGAACGCCAATCCCGCCAGGATCAGTATCAGACAGGCCCACGCCACCACGGGCTTCATTTCTTGGTCGCCGCCGGCGGCGGCGACCATCTCGGGAGAAGGCGTCTCGCCCGCGGCGATCGCGGCGGCGAGCGGATCGCCTCCGGGAAGGGCTGCGGCGATCTTGGCGACGGAACTCGGCCGCGCCTTCGGATCCTTCTCGAGACAGCGCAGGATGACGCGCTCGACGACCGGATCGAAGCCCGGCGTCACCGTCGAGGGCGACGTCGGTTGCTCTTGGGAATGCTTGCGCCTCCACTCTGCGAGAGTCGCCGCTTCGAAGGCCTTCCGTCCGGTGAAGAGCTCGTAGAGGACGAGGCCGAGCGCGTAGATGTCGCTTTGCACCGAAGCGCCCTTGCCGGCAAGCTGCTCGGGCGCCATGTAGGCGGGCGTGCCCGAGACTTCTAGGCCGCCCTTGTCGTCCTCGACGCCGACGGCGAGGCCGAAGTCCGTGATCTTCGCGCGGCCGCGGCCGTCGATCATTACGTTGGCGGGTTTCAGGTCGCGATGCAGGACGCCCTTGTCGTGCGCCGCGCCCAGGCCCGCGCACATCTCTCGTGCGATGTCGATCGCCTTGTCAGGCGGAAGCCGCCCGATGCGCCGCAGCAGCGAGGCCAGGTCTTCGCCGTCGACGTACTCCATCGAAAGGAAGTGCTGTCCCTCGATCTCACCCACGTCGTAGACGCGGCAGACATTGGGATGCGAGACCCCGCGCGCATGGCGCACCTCGGCGTAGAAGCGCTCAATCCAAACGGGCTCCGACGCGAGCTTTTCCGGCAGGAACTTCAACGCGACCGGCTGGCCGAGCTTCAGGTCGTCGGCGCGGTAAACCTCGCCCATCCCGCCATGGCCGACGAGGCCGATGATCCGGTATCGCTCGGCGAGGATCGTCCCAGGCGCGAAGCCTCCACCGTCGAGCGACGACAAGGAGAGGCGGCCGACCGGGCTATCCGATGCACCCCGCCGCAGCGCGGCCTCCGCAACCGACGGAGTCGCCATACCCGTCTGCAGCTGAGACGTCGAGCCCGCGGGCGCGCCGCAGGCAGGACAGAAGCGACTCCCTTCCGCCAGCTCCGTGGAGCACGAAGTGCACCGCATGAATTGCCTTGAGGCCTGGCGCGAATGTTACTACCGGGCGAGCTCCTGAAGCGCTTTCTCCGTCGCGGTCAACAGCGCCTTCGAGCCCACGGGGGCCCCGGTCGCCTGCTCCATCCAGATGTCCGGGGCGATGTTGCCGAGCCGGGCCATCCGCTCGAACTCGGGGCCGATCGACCCGGCCTTCTCCATCTGCTGCTCGATCTGGAACGCGATCAGGTGGCCGATCGGATAGTCCGGCAGGTAGAGGAACGAGTGGATCATGTGGGAGTAGATCCCCAGTGTCAGGACGACGTCCCTCTTTCCGAAGACGGGCGCGTAGTACTGGTTCCAGAGATCGCGACAGATCTTGAGCGTCGCGTTCTTGAGCTCGTCGGGGGTGGCGTTCGGGTGGTCGTACATCCAGTGCCACACGCCCATGTCGACCAGCGCCACGCCAGCGATCTCGTACGTCATCCAGAAATCGTTGAGCGACTTCATCGCGCGGCTCTGCGGGTCGGGCTTCGAGAGACCCAGGAGCTCGAGGTCGTGCGCCTGGAAGACGAACGCCAGCGCCTCGGTAAAGGCCGTGTTCGGCACGCCCTGCAGGAGCGTCGAGTCGATATCGTTCAGCGAGAACGTCTGCTCGACGTTGTGGCCCATCTCGTGGACGGCGATGTTGAAGCCCTTGTAGTTCATCCCGCCCTTCTCCACCCGCGTGCGCAGATGGGCGTGGTCGGCCCGCCTCTGCGCGCCGAGCGCGTGTCCGGATCCGCGCGCGGGATCGACCTCGATGTGGTCGGCCAGGTACTGCGCCTTCTCCTTGGAGAACCCGAGCTGGACGAGGAGGGCCGGAATGGCCGCCTTGTAGGCGTCCGCATTCGGGTACTTCTTCTGGACGATCGCGTCCAGCTGCTCCTCGGTGTACGCGCCGCGCGGACGAAACCCGTTGTACCAGACGTCGAACGGCTCCAGCGGACGGCCCAGGCGCTTCGCGATGAGCGCGGCCACCTTCGGGACGAGGGGAGAGGAGAGCACCTCGGTCAGCATCGCCTGGACTCGCGCCTCCGGGATCTGCCGGTTCTCGTCGAAGCGGCGCGCGATGAGCGTCGGCGCGGTCGGGGAGTACGGGTCGGCCTTTCGAGACGCCTGGAATGTCTTCAGGAGCATCGCATAGCGCGTGTCGGGCTCGGGCGCGTTGGTCGCCTTGCGGTCGAGCGGCGCCGACTTGTCCGAGTCGCGCTCGGTCGAGGCCTTGACCTCGTTGGTCGCCGGGTTCCAGTCCACGTAGGGGTTGTCCACGACCGCAGCGGGGATCGTCTGCGTGACGATGCGGTCGCACACCTGCGCGATCTGACGCTGCTTGGCGAGCCCCGCCTTGGAGTCCGAGTAGTCGGCCTTGATCTCGTCGCGCAGGTTCCAGTGCGACAGGAGGCGCAGCTTCGGCGGGAAGAGGCGAGCGCCCTTCGCGTCGATCAGGTGATGCATCCAGATGTTGTACTGCGCGATGTACTGCTCGGACTCGGCGCGCGCCCGGCTGATCGCCTGGTTCACGTCGGCCGGAACGCGCTTGGAGAACCGCTCCGCGAGGCGCGCCTCGGCCCACTGCCGGCGCGACCAGCCCTTGCCCTCGGAGAGCCGCTGATCGAGCGTCGTGATCGGAAAGTTCAGGAGGACCGCGAAGGCGAGTCGGTTCTCGAACAGGTCCTCGACCACGTGCGCGGACGGGTCGTACCCGGCCATCGCGTCGTCGAAGGCGTAGGTCTCGCCGATGTCCAGGTCGGACTGCCGGCGGAAGTCGCGCGCGATCTCGTTCATGTGGCCGTCGAGGGACTCGAGCGCGAATTCCATGCGCGAGAAGAGCGCGTTGCGGGCCACGGAATCAGCGGCCACCTGCGCGCGCACGGCCTCCGCGAACGCTGCCTCGTCTCCGTCTTCCTTGCGCCAGAACTGCGCGGCCTGCTCGATCCCACGGCGGATCCGGGAGCGCTCCGACTCCCCGTACTTGCCGGCGAGCTCGTTCTCGATTTTCGTCATGGTCTGGTTCATGGCGTCTGACGAACCTCCCTGCGGCGCGCCGGCCGCGAGGGGCCCGGCCAGCGCGGCGATCAGAACGGCGGCGGGCACGCCTCCGCGGCGGTATCTCTTCGGCATGCGGGTTCCTCCGGCGGAGGAGTCTATCGTTGGGCGCCTCCCGGAAACTTTTTGGGAGAAACTTCGAATGACAGGGAGCGTCTCCGTGTGTCTGCAAGGAGCTCGAATGCGACAAGATCGGTTTTCCCTTGCCCGAGTTGCAATCGCCGCAATCCTGACCCTTCCGGCGGGATGGGCCATTGGGGCGCCGGACCCGGATCCGCCCGCCCTGCGGCTCCCGGCCGTGGCGGCGCCGACGGGGTATGCGGTCGACCTGACGATCGATCCTGGCAAGACCCGGTTCCGGGGTTCCGTGGACATCGACGTCCGTCTCGATCAGAAGACGGGCCTCCTCTGGCTCAACGCGACGGACCTCCAGGTCGAGAAGGCCACGGCGACCCTCGCGGGGGGCGCGGTGCCGGTCCGTGCGTTCGGCGGCAAGGACAACTTCGTCGGCTTTGCCTTCGATCGAGCGATCGGACCGGGAGCGCTGAAGCTCCACGTCGATTACTCGGGCTCGCTCGACGAGACCTCCACCCAGGGACTCTTCCGCCAGAAGGACGGCGAGGACTGGTACGCGTTTTCTCAGTTCGAGTCCACCGACGCCCGCCGCGCGTTCCCCTGCTTCGACGAGCCCTCCTACAAGGTTCCCTGGAGCGTGACGCTGCGGATCCCGAAGGGTACGACGGCGGTCTCCAACACGCCGATCGATTCCGATTCCGAGCAGGGCGGCCTGCGCGTGGTCCGCTTTCGGAGGACCCCGCCCCTCCCGAGCTACCTGATCGCGTTCGCGGTCGGGCCCTTCGACTACGTCGACGCTGGAACGGCGGGAGCCCGGAAGACGCCGATCCGCATCGTGACGCCCCGGGGCAAGGCGGCCCAGGCGCGTTACGCCGCGCAGACGACCGGGCCGCTGCTCGATCGCCTCGAAGCGTACTTCGGGATTCCGTACCCCTACGAGAAGCTGGACGAGCTCGCGATCCCCCAGACGGTGACGTTCGGGGCGATGGAGAACGCGGGACTGATCACCTGGTCGGAGCGGATCCTGATCGCGCCGCCTCCCGAGGAGACGATCCAATTTCAGAGGACGCAGGCGTCGATCAACGCGCACGAGATGGCGCACCAGTGGTTCGGGGACCTGGTGACGCTCGCCTGGTGGGACGACACCTGGTTGAACGAGTCCTTCGCTTCGTGGATGGCGGACCGCACGCTGATCGAGTGGAAGCCCGAGTGGCACGAGGAAGTCGCGCGCCTCCAGGACACTTCCAACGTGATGTTCGAGGACGTGCTGGTGACTGCCCGGAGGATCCATCAGGAGATCCTGACCAACGACGACATCATCAACGCCTTCGACGACATCACGTACAAGAAGGGCGACGCGATCCTGACGATGTTCGAGGCGTGGATCGGGCCGGACAGGTTCCGGACCGGCGTCCACGACTACCTCCAGGCTCACCGCTTCGGCAACGCTACGGCGCGGGACTTCCTCCAGTCGATCGAGACGGCGAGTCAGCCCGGCGTCGCGGCCGCGTTCTCGTCGTTCCTGGATCAGCCGGGCGTGCCCGTCGTCTCCGTGTCTCTCGATTGCTCGGGCGGAGCGGGCAGGCTCGCGCTAACCCAGAAGCGGCTCATGCCGGTCGGCTCGACCGGGTCGGCGGCGCAGACCTGGAGGATTCCGGTGTGCGCGCGCGCCGGCGCGTCCGACGGCGGCACGAGAGCCTGCGCGGTCCTGTCCGAGCCCGCCGGAACGATGCCGACGCCTTCGGCCGGCTGTCCGGGATGGGTGATGGCCAATGACGGCGAGCTGGGGTATTACCGGGCGCTTTACCAGGGCGGCTTGCTCGAGAAGCTGCTTTCGGTCGCGGAAGCCCGGCTCTCCCTCGTCGAACGAGTGGGGCTGATTCGCGACGTCAATGCCCTGTCCGCGGCGGGCGCGCTTCCCGTGTCCGCCGCGCTGTCGCTGGTTCCGCGGTTCGCGGGCGATTCCTCGCGGGACATCATCATGGCGGCTCTCCGCATCGCGGGCGACGTGCGCGAGCACCTGGTTCCGGAGGATCTGAAGCCCAGCTACGCCCGTTTCCTCTCCCGCACGTTCGGGGAGCGGGCGCGGGCGCTCGACTTCGTCCCGCGTGCGCGAGAAGACGACGAGACGCGCCTTCTCCGCGTTGGGCTCGTACCGTTCATCGCCCGGGAGGGGAAGGAGCCGCAGCTCCAGGCGCACGCTCGCGAGCTGGCGCTCCGGTGGCTGGACGACCGCAAGGCGATCGACGCGGAGCTCAGCGGCGCGGTCCTCGACGTGGCGGCCCGCTTCGGCGACCGCGAGCTCTTCGATCGCTATCTCGCCGCGATCAAGACGGCGACGGTCCGCCGCGACCGGCAACGGCTATTCTCCGCGCTGGGTTTCTTTCGGGATCCGGCACTCGTGCAGCGGGCCGCGGCCCTCTACCTCTCCAGCGAATTCGACCCGCGGGAATCCGCGGCCGCGATCTACTCGGGGAGCGGCGAGGATCCCGGCCGGCAGGTCGTCTGGGACTTCGTCAAGCAGAACTACGACGCCGTCCTGGCCCGGACTCCCCGCGAGGTGACCGGCACGATTCCCGAGTTCGGAGCCGGATTCTGCGACGCCGCGCACCGCAAGGACGTCGAGGACTTCTTCCGGGGCAGGGTCGAGAAGCTGCCGGGCGGACCCCGTGTCCTCTCGCAGACGCTCGAGACCATCGACCTCTGCATCGCTTCCCGCCAGGCGCAGGAGGGCAGCGTCAAGGAGTTTCTCAAAAACTACTGACCGTCGCGCGATGCGGCGGGCAGGATGGAGTGGACCTTCACGCTCTCATCCTGAGGAGCGGAGCGACGAGGGATCCCAGACTCGCTCGCCTCTCTCGAAGGCGACGTTTAAGCCTTCGCGCCTGCCCTCGAGAGCGACGCGATCAGATCCTCGAAGTCCTTCTCGGCCTTCTGCATCGTGGCGGCGGGGCCGACGGCCTTGAAGAACACCAGGCCCTCCGGCGCTTCGGCGATCGCGCCGATCAGGCGCCAGCCCGGCTTCTTGCCCTGGGACTGCATCATCGGGCCGCCCGGCGTCAGGTACGCGCCGGATATGTCGATGCGGTGGACCTTCAGGCCGTTCACCGCCTTCTCGGAACGCTTCGGCGCAGCGGCGGCCTCGAATTGCTTCACCCAACGGTCGAGGTTGTCCTCGACGGACCCGCCTCGCCCCTGGCCGAAGTAAAACACTCCGCACTCTCCGGCTTCGTTCCCGGGCGCGGCCGGGATGGTGTAGGTCGCCAAGCGCATCGGCCGCGGTGCCCCCGCCTGCCACCGCTTCGGCAGGACCCAACGCAGGCCGCCCGCCGATCCCTCGACGGCGGCGAAGACGAGAGCGGCCGTGGCGAGAAGGAGGTTCCCGATGGCGAGCCTTCGCATCCTTCGAGCATATCGCCGGTGACCGGAGGACCATCGCGGCATGAGCGCGCGGAGACCAGCCCCGCCCCTACGAAGGCTCCTTCACATTGTTCCTAAGGGCGGCCCTTGCGGCCGCCCGCATCCGCGGGCGCTGTCTCGCGAAGCGACGTGAGGGGGGTGGGGGTAAGCTCTGCGGGCGTGATTCGCTGCCCCAACTGCTCCTCGGAGGTCGACGATACTGCGGCCACCTGTGCGTGGTGCGGCCACGCCATGTCCTCGGTTTCGCAGGCGGCGACGGGCCTGGCTTCCCCCTCCGCCGCCGCAGCGGCGGGACGCCGTCCGGTCTCCTCGGTCGTGGGGCGCCTCGCTTCGTCGGACTCGATCGAGGCGGGCGGTTTCACGCCGGGCACGATCCTCGCGGAGCGCTATCGCGTCATCGGCCTGATCGGGCGCGGCGGCATGGGCGAGGTCTTCCGCGCGGACGATCTGAAGCTCGGCCAGCCGGTCGCGCTGAAGTTCCTCCCGAGGCATCTCTCGGGAAACACGGAGCGCCTCGATCGCTTCTTTGCAGAAGTCCGCAACGCCCGCCAGGTCGCGCACCCCAACGTCTGCCGCGTCTACGACATCGGTGAGGTCGGAGGCGACCACTTCCTGTCGATGGAATACGTGGACGGCGAAGACCTCGCGTCGCTTCTGAAGCGCATCGGGCGCCTTCCGCCCGACAAGGCGCTCGATCTCTCGCGTCAGCTCTGCGCGGGCCTCGCCGCCGCGCACGACCGCGGAATCCTGCACCGCGATCTGAAACCCGCCAACGTGATGGTGGATGGCCGCGGGCGGGCGCGGATCATGGACTTCGGCCTGGCGGTGGCGGCCGGCGACGGCGCCACCGACGGGGAGACCTCGGGGACTCCCGCCTACATGGCGCCCGAGCAGTTCGCGGGGAAAGGCGCCTCGGTGCAGTCGGACCTCTACTCGCTCGGTCTCGTCCTCTACGAGCTCTCCACGGGCAAGCGCGCGTTCGACGCGGTCACAATGGCGGGCTATCGCAGGAAGCACTCCGAGGAGACAGCGACGCGGCCGTCGGCGGTGCTGCCCGACTTCGACCCCGCGCTGGAACGCGTCATCCTCCGCTGCATCGAGAAGGACGCGTCGCAGCGGCCGTCCTCCGCGTCGCAGGTGGCGGCTGCAATTCCCGGCGGCGATCCGCTCGCCGCGGCGCTGGCGGCGGGGGAGACTCCCTCGCCCGAGATGGTCGCGGCTGCGGGCCAGCGCGGCGGCATCGAGCCGATGGTCGTCCGGCGCCTTCTCCTCGGTCTCGCGGCGGCGTTGGCCCTCTCGCTCTTCCTCACCCCGCGCGCGAACATCGCCTCGTTCGTCGGGCTGGAGAAGTCACCCGAGGTCCTGCGAGAGCGCGCCCGGGAGATCTTGCGGCTCTCCGGACTCACGGAGAAGCCCGTCGATTTCGCGGAGACGTTCCGCACGAATCATGACTTTCTGAATTGGGCCGCGGCGCACGGAGGCTTCCGAACCGGGATGGGCCGCGATGCCGTCGGGTTCTCCTACCGGCAGGCGCACAGTGTGCTGGCGCCCCAGTCCGCGGTCAGCGGCCCCGAGCCAGGCCCTCGCGTCACCGAGCTCGATCCCGCGCCGGTCGAGGCGGGCATGGCGGAGGTCGGGCTCGACCCCCGAGGACGCCTCGTGCGGTTGGAGATCGTGCCTCCGGAGCACGACACGGAAACCGCCGCGGCTCCCGAGACGGATTGGGGCGCCCTCTTTCACGAGGCCGGCCTGGACATGAATCGCTTCACGCCGGTCGAGCCCCGCTGGACGCCGCGATCCTTCGCCGCCGTCCGCGCGGCCTGGGAGGGCCCGCATCCGGAGCTGCCGGGCGTGACGATGCGCGTCGAGGCGGCGTCTTACCGAGGGCGACCCGTGTCCCTCCTCTGGCTCGGACCGTGGTCGCGCCCCGCCCGGGAGGCCGTGCCCGTCAGAACCGGCTTCGCCGTCTGGAGCGTGCTGCTCCTCGTCCTGCTGTTGGGCGCCGGGTGGCTCGCGCGGGCGAACCTTCGGGCCGGGCGCGGCGACCGGCGCGGCGCGATGCGGCTGGCCCTGACCGCGTTCGTCGTCGAGGCCGGGATGTGGGTCCTCGGCGCTCATCACGCCGCCGGGGGAGTCTACGAGGCCTGGAACGCGCTCAACGGCTTCTGCAACGCCGCGGCGATGGCCGCGGGGCTGTGGCTGATCTACCTCGCGCTCGAGCCGTTCGCTCGCCGCCGCTGGCCCGAGATGCTGATCTCCTGGACTCGAGTCCTGTCGGGGAGCTGGCGCGATCCGCTGGTGGGCCGCGATCTCCTCATCGGGGCCGCGGTGGGAACGGCGGCGGGCCTGCTCCTCGGCCCCCTTCGCGTGTTGCTGCCGACGCTGCTGCACATCCATGCAAGGCCTCCCCATCCGTTCGACGAGACCGCTCCGGCCAGCCCGATGCTCGCCGTTGCGTGGCTCCTCTCCGCCCTCGTCTATTCGACCGTGTGGATCCTCGCGATCGTGTTCTTCCTGGTGGTCGCTCGCGTCGTCGTGAGACGAGGGTGGATCGCCGGGGTGGTCGTCGGGCTGCTGTTCACGGCGGTCTATCTGGGCGACGCGCCCGCGGCCGTGACCCTGCCGCTGGCCGCGCTCTCCGTCGGTCTCCTCATGATGGTGACGGTTCGATACGGGCTGCTCGCCGCGATCGTCGCGGAGGTCTGCCGCCGGACCTTCGGCTATCGCATCTACACCACCGACCCGTCCTCCTGGTACTTCTACGCGGGGATGATCGCCGTGGCCGGGCTCCTCGCCCTGGCGATCTGGGCGACTCGAACCGCGCTCGCCGGCCGTCCCTTGTTCGGGGACCTTGCGCTCGAGGAGAAAACCGCAGCGGTGGAATAGAATCGGGGTCCGAAACGAAAGGAGAATCTATGCGTTTCATTTCCATTCTGGTGGGGTCCTGCCTGGCCGCGGCTACGGTCCTCGCCCAGGGGATGCCGAAGCCGGGGGCCGAGGTCGCGAAGCTGAAGACCTTCGAAGGAAAGTGGACGGGCGAGAGCGAGATGAAGCCGAGCCCGTTCGGCCCGGGCGGCAAGATGACGAGCGCGGACGACTGCACCTGGTACGAGGGCGGATTCGAGCTCGTCTGCAGGGGCACCTCCAACGGCCCCATGGGCAGGGTCACGGGCACCAGCGTGATGGGCTGGAGCGGCGAGGACAAGGCGTACAAGTACATGGGCTTCGACAGCATGGGCATGATGGCGAGCGCGAAGGGCGACGTCTCCGGAAATACCTGGACGTGGAACGGCGAGGACAAGATGGGCGGCAAGACCATGCACTCGCGCTACACGATCGTCACGACCTCGCCGACCGCCTACACATTCAAGTGGGAGACCTCCGAGGACGGGACCAGGTGGAACACCATCATGGAAGGCAAATCCACCAAGAACTAGCTCGCCGCTTATGCGCTCATTCCAAGGGCGGCCTCGCGGCCGCCTTTTTCTTTCGGACGGGATAGGGCCGGTATCTCCATCAGCGTGCGGCAATCCGTCTCAAGTTCGCATCGCGAATAGTCACCCGACGGAGGAGGGTGGAGGTTCGCGATGCGGGAGCCCGCAGCGATCGCGCAGCAGCGCGACGCGCGGAGGGCGACGGTCTACCTCATCGCTTCCATCGGCGACAGGCGCGAGGCGCGGACGGCGGGGTACATGCCGAAGGCGAGCGCCAGGAAGAGCGCGATGACCCAGGCGACGAGCAGTCCCACGGGATTGACGACCAGCCCGTACGGGAACTTCGACGACAGCGCCTGGCAGAGCACGGCGCCGAAGAAGGTGCCGAGAGACGCCCCCACGGCCGCGAGGACGCAGGCCTCCAGGAGAAACTGGATCAGGATCTCGCCGTCCGAGGCGCCCATCGCCTTGCGGAGGCCGATCTCGTAGCGGCGGTCCGAGAACGAGATCAGCATCACGGAGAGCACGCCGACGCCTCCGACGAGGAGCACGGTCGCGGCCAGGCTCATCAGCACGACCTTCCATCCGAAGATCTGGTCCAGGAAGTGCCGCCACGCGCGGGCCCCCTCCGCCTCGAGGTCTGTGATCTCGATGTCCTCGATGCCGTGGTGCGCCTGCTTGGCGCGGCCCACCATCAGCGCGGAGACCTCGGCCATGTCCCGGCGGGCCTTCAGCTTCACGGCGAGGTTCGTCAGCTTGTGGTCGGGATCGACGCGGTCCATGTACGTCTCGAGCGGGATCGAGATCCCGTTGGCGTCGTACCAGATCTCGTCCGAGAAGATCTGACCAGGCGCCTGCACTCCCACGACCCGGAAGCGCGCTCCCTCGACCGTGATGTCGCGCCCGACGGGATCGGCGCCGCCGAAGAGCTTCGAGGCGAGCGTGGCGCCGACGATCGCGACGGTGGATCGCCGCCGCTCGTCGTCCTCGGTCAGGCCGCGGCCGAGCCCGATCGGCCGGTTCATCCACCGCCCGTAGTCGAACCGCACGCCGTTGACGAAGATGCGCTCGCTGCCCGCGGCGGTCTTGACGGCCGAGCGCTTGGTCGCGCGGGGGAGGTAGGCCACGACCTTCGGGTCGGGCGACGTCAGCCGAGGCAGGTCCTCGAATCGCAGCCCCGGGCTCATCGCGAACCGCTTCTGCTCCTCGGTCGTCTCCGGGGACTTCGGCGCGAGCATGATCGTTCCGTCCCAGCTCATTCCGGAGAAGCCCATGGCGATCTTGTCCATGATGCCGTCCATGACCGACGTCATCACCACGAGAGCGAAGACGCCGAGCATCAGGAGCGTCAGCGTGAGGATGGAGCGCAGCTTGTGGGCCCAGAGCTCGACGAAGCCGCCCTTGACGATCTCCCAGCCGAGCGAGAGCTTCGCCGACAGCGAGAGCCGCCGGGGCGCGAGGAGCGGGCGTTCGGAGGAAGCGGGCAGCGGCAGCGCCTTGCTACTCATAGTGCAGCGCCTCCATGGGCGAGAGCCGCGATGCCTTCCACGCCGGGTAGAGGGCGAAGAGAAACCCGAAGACGCCGGCGAGCAGGTACGCGTTGACGAAGCTCTTGGGATCGAGAAACAGCGGCACGCCGATCGACATCGTGATGATCTTCGAGAAGCCGACGCCGATGATCAGGCCTGCCAGCGACCCCGCCGCCGTCAGGACGAGCGCCTCCGTCATGAACTCCTTGAAGACCTCCTTGCCCGACGCGCCGATCGCCATCTTGACGCCGACCTCGCGGATCCGCTCCTTCAGGGTCGCCATCTGGATATTCACGTTCACGATTCCGCCACCGATCAGGGACAGGATTCCCGAGAGCATGAAGATGATGTCATAGGCGCTGCTCTGGCTTCGCTCCTTGCGCACGCGCGCGCCGACGTCGTCGAGCCGGAAGTCGTCCTGCTGCCGGTGATTGGACTTCAGGAGCGACGACAACCCCTTGGAAAAGGTCGCCATCGCGTCGAGGTTCGGGATCCGGAAGGTCACGCGATCGAGCCGCTGATACTTGTCGCCCTGGAACCGCCGCGTCACGAGCGTCGTCGGAATCGCCACGATCCGGTTCTTTCGCCGGAGCATGTTGCGGTTGGACTTGCGGAAGTGGAAGTTGCGCTCCTGCAGGATGCCGATCACGGTGACCGGTGTGTCGCCGATGCGCAGAGTCCGCCCGAGCGCGTCGCCGCTGGGAAAGAAGACGCTGACAGCCTCGGTGCCGAGGATCGCGACCGGCGCGGCGTTCTCGATGTCCTGGCCGGTGAAGATGCGGCCTTGGTCGAGCTCGTAGCCGTCCGTCGCGAGGAAGTCGCCGCCGATTCCCCGGATGTCCCGCTCCTGGTCCGCGTAGGGCGAGCGGACCCGGGCGCGCGCGTTCTTTTGAAGGCTCACGCCGTCGACCGCGCTCGAATCCAGGTCGCCGCCGCCGGACGCGTCTCCGGCGCGCAGGCCGAGGTTCGCCATCTGGAGCGCGGTCGGGCTTCCGTCCTTGATGACCTCGGAGGGCTGGACGTTCAGCTTGTCCAAACCGCCCATGCGGACGTACAGCTCCATCGAGCGCTTGCGCATGCTGTCGGAGATCGAGAAGCCTCCGAGCACCGCGGCGACGCCGAGGATGACACCCAGCGACTGCAGGACCGAGCGCGTCATGTTCTCGCGCATCTCGACCCAGGAGTTGCGCAGGCGTTCGCGAAACTTTCCGTTGAACGTCATCGGGGTCCGGCTAGGCCGCCACCGCCGCCTGGATCAACCCGTCGTGGATCTCGACCTGCCGCCCCGCCATCGACGCGATCGACAGGTCGTGGGTCACGATGATGATCGTGTGGCCCTGGCGGTGAAGGTCGGCGAAGAGGTCGAGGACCTCGTGTCCCGTCTTCGAATCGAGCGCGCCCGTGGGCTCGTCGGCCAGCAGCATCGCGGGCCGGTTCGCCAGCGCGCGCGCGACCGCGACGCGTTGCCGCTGGCCGCCGGAGAGCGCCGCCGGTAGGACCTTCGCCTTGTCCGGGATGCCGACCGTCTCGAGCAATGCCATCGCGCGTTCGCGCCGCTCCTTGCGCGCGACTCCCGCGTAGAGCATCGGCAGCTCGACGTTGCGGAGCACGGAGGCCTTCGGCAGCAGGTTGTACTGCTGAAACACGAAGCCGATCTTCTCGTTGCGGATGTGGGCGAGCTCGGGCCCCGAGAGTCCGTCCACCCGCTGGCCGTCGAGGACGTAGGAGCCGGCCGTCGGCTTGTCCAGGCATCCCAGGATCGCCATGAGGGTCGACTTGCCGGATCCCGACGGGCCGATCAGCGCCACGAACTCTCCACGGGAGATCGTCAGGTCGATCCCTCGCAGCGCGTGGACGGCGGCGCCGTTGGAGCCGAACGTCTTGATCAGGCCGGTCGTCTCGATGATCGGGTGCATGGGAACTTCCTTCTCCAAGTCGTAGGGGCGGGGCTTTCCCCGCTCGCGGGCGGCCGCAAGGGCCGCCCCTACGAAATCCCGCTAGTCGTTCTCGTCGTCTTTCTCGACGCGCTTCTTCGTCGGGTCCTCGAGCGCGACCTGCTCTCCCGACTTGAGTCCCGCGATGACCTCGACGCGCTCGAGGGTCGCGACGCCCGCGGAGACCGGAACGACGTCGAAGTAATCCTTCCAGTGATCCGAGAGCCAGATGAACTTGTTGCGGCCCGTGAGGCCTTCCTTCGCCGTCTTCAGCTCCTGCGGCTTCAGGTTCGCCTTCAGCCGGTAGGCGATCGTCTTCCCGTCGCGCTTCTGCAGCGCCTCCAGCGGGATCGAGACGGCCTTGTCGCGCTTCTCGCCCAGGATCTCGACGTTCGCGCTCATCCCCGTCTTGAACGACTCGCCGAGCTCGTCGAGCGTGACCTCGACCTTGAAGACCTTGATCTTCTCCACCAGCTCGGCCGACGGCGAAACGAAGCTCACCCGCCCGGTGAAGACCTTCTGCGGATAGGCGTCGAGCGTGATGCGGACCGGCTGTCCGACCTTCACCTTGGCGATGTCCACCTCGTTCAGGTTGACGCGGATGATCAGCGACTTCAGGTCCGCCACGGTGAAGAGGACCGTGCCCGCGTTGAACGAGGAGACGCCCGACGTCACGGTCTCGCCCAGCTCGACCCCCTTCTTGATGACGACTCCGCCCATCGGCGACGTGACCCGGGCGTTCTGCGACGCGGCGTTGCCGGAGATCGGAATGCCGCGATCCTCGACGATCTGGTAGCGCATTTTCGAGGAGCGCAGGGTCTCCGCGGCCTGGTCTCGCTTGATCTCGGTGGAGCGGAAGGGATCCTTGCCGACCAGCCCCTGGTCGAAGAGGCTCTTCTGCAGCAAGTACTCGCGCTCCGCATCCTGAAGCTTCAGCTCCGAGTCCTTGACGCTCGCCTGGACGTCCGAGAGCGACTGCGCCTGGTTCACGTCGGGCTCGATCTCCGCCAGCACGTCGCCCTTCTTTACGACCGCGCCCTCGCGAACCTTGAGGGTCAGGACGCGTCCCGAGACGACCGACTTCACGTCCACCTTGGTTACCGGATCGACGACGCCGACCTCCCGGACGGAGACCTGGAGGTCCTCGGCCTGGACCTTGCCCAGCCGAAACGGCGTGCTGTCCGCCTTCGGGTCGGTCTTGTCCCGGCTCTTGGCCGCGACCAGGGCCGCGCCCGCCACGACCAGCGCGACCGTGAGAATCGCGATCCACTTCTTCTTTTTCACGAGGAACCCCCCCAAATTGCCGAAAACTCGAGCCACGTCCTCTTAATACGCAGCGGGCGGGGGGAATGTTCGAAACGACGCGCCTTCCGGACCGTGCGGGGTCACCGTAGGGGCGGGGCTCGCCCCCGCCTGCTCACGCCCTCCTGCCCTACGTCGCGAACTCCTCCGGCAGGGAGACCCCCTCCCGCTCGTTGTCCCACATGATCGACGCGACCCACCAGCGCTGACCGTCGTGGAAGAGCTGGAGGCTGTTGATCCCGCGCTTGAGGATCCTCCCGTTCGGCGCGTCGCGCCCCTCGTACGCCGACAGCACGTGCGCCATGGCGCCGAAGTGGAACTCCCTGCGCGCGATCTCGACCTCGAAGAAATCGATGGCCGCGAAGAAGGGCGTGCGCGACTTCACGTAGCCGTCGAAGTCCAGGATCTCGGCGGCCGCGCCGCGTCCATCCGGCGGACGCATTGGGATCAGCAGCGCGCCCGGCGCGTAGAGCGCGCGGTCCCGCTCCCACTGCCGCGGTTCGCCCGCGTAGCCGGAGATCGATTCGTAGAGAGCCCTGATGACCGCGTCGATCGAGACGGCGTCGGGATTGGGACTGCGCATGCGTGCACCTCGGCTGCGCATTATCCGCGAGCCCGCAACTCGGCCGCGGGCCCCGCCGTATACGATCACTCCATGACGGTGCAGACGCGCGCGAACGCATTCCTCCACTCGCCCGGGGAGTTCCTGCGTGAGCTATCGATCTCGATCGTGATCGGACTCGGGGTGGTCTTCCTCGTGCTGCTCGGCGAGTCTTCACCCCTGACGGCGCGAGCGGCGGCATACGGGGCGATGGTCGGATCCTTCGCCTACCTCGTCTGCGTGCTCCTCGGAGCGAGCTGCGGTGGTTGGATCAACCGCATCCGAGTCGTTCCCCAGCGACTCGTCCGCTCGGTCCTCTATTTCGTGGGCGGCTGCCTCGGCTGGCTGCTCGCGACGCTGGCCGCCAATGCGGCGGGTTTCGTCCACGTTCCGATGAACGTCCGGTCGCTCCGCCTGACCCTGCCGATCGCGGGAGCGATCACCCTGATCGCCGGGCTCTCGCTCTACACCTTCTCCGTCCTGCGCGACCGGCTGGCGCTCTCCGTCGCCCGCCTCAAGGACGCCGAGTTCGCGGAGAAGGAAGTCGCGCTCGCGCGATCGATCCAGGAGCGGATCCTTCCGCCCGAGGAGATCTCGGGCGAGGGCTATCGGATCTCCGCGCGCAACCTCCCGGCGCGCTTCGTCGCCGGGGACTTCTACGACGTCTTCCGTCTGCCTGACGACGCGGTCGGCGTCGTGGTTGCGGACGTCGCGGGCAAGGGCGTGGGCGCGAGCCTCATCATGGCGACCGTCAAGACCGCGCTGCCGTTCCTTGCGGCCGACCGGTCCGTCGCGCAGACCCTCCGGGAGGCGAACCGGCGTCTGACGGAGAGCCTCCAGGCCCGCGAGTTCGTCGCGCTGGCCTACGCCCGTTACGAGCCGAGGACCGGCGCCTTCGAGCTCGCCAACGCCGGGCTTCCGGATCCGTATCTGGTGTCCGCGAACGGATCGGCCGCGGCGATCTCCGTTCCCGGCCCGCGCTATCCCCTGGGCGTGCGGGGCGAGGTCGCCTACGAGAGCGTTCACGGGACACTCGCTCCGGGCCAACGCCTGCTCCTGCTGACCGACGGCCTTCCGGAGGCGCCGACAGCCTCGGGGGATCCGCTGGGATACGAGCGGCTCGAGGCGCTGATCGCGCGCGCCGCGACTCCCGACGCGCTTTTCGACGCCGTTCGGGCCGCGACCGCCCCGACGCTCACCGACGATTGGACGGTGCTCGCCCTGGAGAGAACGTGAATCGCGACGACCTCCGCGCGATGCTCGAGTCCTACGACGCCCGCGATCCGGGGGAGGCCGCGTCGCTCGCGCACATCCGCTGCTTCCTCGATTCCCCCGCCGACCCTTTCGCGCGGGACAATCCCGAGGGCCACATCACGGGAAGCGCGATCGTCGCGCGCCCGGACGGCGCGGAGTTCCTGCTCGTCCACCATCGCAAGCTCGGCCGCTGGCTGCAGCCGGGAGGCCACACGGAGGAATCGGACGGCTCGGTCTTCGATACCGCGCTGCGCGAGGCGCGGGAGGAGACGGGCATCGCCCGGTTCGAGGCGCCGCTCGATCGAACGATCTTCGACGTGGATGTGCATCCCATCCCGGCGCGCCCGAGAGAGCCGGCGCACCTCCACTTCGACGTCCGCTTCCTGCTGACCTCGCTCGAGACGCTCCACTCCGCCGCCGCGGAGGATCCGTCTCGTCCGATGCGCTGGATGACCTGCGAGGAAACGCGCTCCCGCGGGTTCGACGCGTCCCTCATCCGCGCCCTGGAAAAAGCGCGCGCCGTCCTGTCGAGTCCCCCGTCGTAGGGGCGGCCCTTGCGGCCGCCCGCGCCGAGGTGGTTCAGGTGACGGGCGGAACGCTCCCGGCCCGCCCCGCCCTACGACGGCTTCGCGAGCGTCGGCGTGGAGGCGCGCAGGCGCTGCGGGACGAGCTTGCGCAGCGGAGTCGGGTTGTCCGGGGTCGTCTTCAGCAGCAGGTAGATCAATCCCACCGCGAT
The DNA here is from genome assembly GCA_038224325.1 of Thermoanaerobaculia bacterium. Classification (GTDB taxonomy): domain Bacteria; phylum Acidobacteriota; class Thermoanaerobaculia; order UBA5066; family Gp7-AA6; genus DAHUXD01. Next base: position 95,737 of record JBBRFL010000009.1, read on the forward strand.
CACGAACACGCCCGTCGCCCGATTGATCGTCGTGAGCTTGCGAAAGTCGAAGTGTTGCCGCAGCGCGTGCGCGCCGCCGGCGAGGATGAGCCACCACAACTCGGATCCGAGGAGGACTCCGCCGACGAGCTCCGCGGTCAGGATCGGCTGCCCGCGCACGGCGCCGATGCCCATCGTCGTGAAGATGGCGGCGAACGCCACGAACGTCATCGGGTTGGTCAGCGTCAGCACGAACGTCGAGAGAAAATCCCCGACGAGGTTCCGGTTCTTCTCCGTCTCCTTGCGGCGCTCGAGGCTCTTGGAGAAGAACAGAAGCCGCAGCCCGAGCAGGATCAGGATCGCGCCGCCGATCCGCTGCAGCCATGCGCGCTCGGTGATCAGGAATTCCGAGATGATGGTCGCGCCGAACGCCGCCACCGCGCCGTAGAGCGCGTCGGCCACTGCCGCGCCCAGGCCCGACACCACTCCCGAGATCCAGCGCTTGGCGATCGTGCGCTGCACGCAGATCGCCGCGATCGGCCCCACGGGCGCCGCGAGGCAGAATCCGACGATCAGTCCTTTCACGAAGAGGCTCATGGTTCTGGGATCGTCGGTTCAGCGCGTGTGGGGGAGCTTGAACTTGAACGGCCCGGTGTCGATCTCGAAGGGGCGATCCGGCCGGGCCTGCCGGACCTCGAAGGAGAAGGATAACTTCCCGTGATCGCGTCGATGATGGCGCTTCCCCAGTCCGCGCCCGGCAGGATGTCGCGCGGCGCGATCCAGCACCGCAGACCGTTCGCCTCCAGGCCCGCGCACACGGCGTCGGTGATCGGTTTGTCCTTGCTGGAATAGCTGATGAAGACGTCGTGCGACATGGTGCCGGCGCATCTGCTGCGGAGTGCGGGAAAGTCTATCCCGAGGGTTTCGGGTCGCCGGCAGCGGCGCGGCGGGGCACGCGAGTCGCGCGAGGCGGACCTCGACGGCGATTTCGCTACGGCTCGAAGACCTCCTCGATCAGCTTCCCGAAGACCTTCGCGATGCGGAATGCGAGCGGGAGGCTCGCGTCGTATCGCCCCCTCTCGATCGCATTGACCGTCTGCCGGGACACTCCCAGTCGCCGCGCCAATTCCGCCTGCGACCAGTCGCGCTCGGCCCGCAGGACGTGAAGATGGGTTCGCATTTAGTGTGTCGCTCGCCAGAAGGTAAAGCACTCTTGACTAAAAGGAAAGCAAGCACTACCTAATTGACTTACGACTAATTTACGCCTATTTTCCCCCCTCATGCGTTGAGGGGAGTTCATGGGCATTTCGCCGGCTCTGGCCATCGAGGAGATCCTGGAGGGCAAAGGGCTGGCGAAAAAGCTCGCGAGCCTGGACCTCCTCTCGGGCCTGGGCGCCCGGCTCACGCGCGCGAGCGACCTCGCATCGCCCTCGGCCCCGCGCGACCCGATCCCAACGACGATTCCGGGACTCGACCGCCTGCTCTCGGGCGGGCTCTCGCGTGGCGGCCTCGTCGAGATCTCCGGCCGGCGTTCCTGCGGGCGCTTCTCGATCGGCATCGCGGCGATCGCTTCGGCGACCTCCAGCGGGGAAGCGGCGGCCCTCGTCGATCTCGGCGGCCACCTCGATCCCCAGTCCGCGCAGGAGGCGGGAGTGGATATGACACGGCTCCTCTGGGTGAGGCCCGGCAGGCTCAAGGAAGCGGTCGCGAGCGCCGAGATGCTGCTCGCGACGGGATTCCCGCTCGTCGTCGTGGACCTGGGGATCCCGCCCGTGCGCGGACGGTTCGTGCCCGACGCCGCCTGGGTGCGGCTGGAGCGCGCCGCCCGCTCGCACGGCGCGGCCCTGCTGCTGCTCGCGCCCTACCGGATCAGCGGAGTCGCCGCGGGATCGGTGCTCGCGGCGGAATCCGGGCGCGCGAGCTGGCGCGGCGCCGGCCGCGCTCCGCGCCTGCTGACGGGACTCGCATCGCGCCTGACGCTCCAGAAGGATTCCCGCGCGCGGTCGGGATTGAGCGAGACGGTCGAGCTTTCGGTGGTCGGCTCCTTCCCTGTCTCCTTTCCTGTCATCCTGAGCGAAGCGAAGGATCCCGCACTCGACCACCACGCTCGCAATTCAGTACGGCGTCTCTCCTGCGGCGGATGATCGCCTGCATCTTCGTCCCGCTCTTTCCCCTGGCCGCGCGCCTGCGCAGCGAGCCCGAGCTCAAGGAGGAGACCGTCGCCATCTGCGAGGGCAATGGCACCGCCGCGCGCGTGGCGGCCGCGACGCGCAAGGCGCGCAGGGTCGGGGTCGAGCCGGGCATGACGCTGCCCCAGGCGCGCGCGCGGCTTCCGAAGCTGATCGCGCGGGGCCGCGACGCCGCGTGCGAACGCACGGCGCAGCAGGCGCTCCTCGAAGTCGCCGAGTCCTTCTCGCCGCGCGTCGAGGACGCGGGCGAGGGAGTGGTGTATCTCGACCTGGAGGGACATCCCGCGCTCGCGCGCAATGCGGGCGGGGACCAGCCCCGCCCCTACGTTTCCCTCGCCCTCTCCCTCCTCCGCGCCGTCGAGAAGGCGGGCCTGCCCGGCCGCGTCGGCGTCGCCGCATCCAAGCTCTCCGCTCGCGTGGCCGCGGGGCTGCCGGACTCGCCCACGATCGTGCCGGAGGGGGAGGAGCAGCGCTTCCTCGCGCCCCTGCCGCTCGCGCGCCTCGCTCCCGAGTGGGAGACCGCGGCGACGCTCGAGCGCTGGGGGCTGAAGTCCATCGGCGATTTCGCGAAGCTGCCGGAGGGCGAAGTCGCCAGCCGGCTCGGCGAGAGCGGGCGCGACTTGCACGCCTCCGCGCGCGGCATCGACGCGCGGCCGCTCGAGCCGTACCTGCCGCCGCCCGCCTTCTCGGAGGCGATGGACCTCGAGTGGCCGCTCGCGTCGCTCGAGCCCTTCCTCTTCGTAGCGCACGCGGCGCTCGAGCGGCTGGTCGCGCGCCTCGAGTCCCAGGCGCTGGCGTGTGCGCGCCTCGAGGCGGCGTTGAACCTCGATCCCGAGGGGCACGACACGCGCTCGATCCAGCTGCCCGCTCCCACGCGCGACGTCAAGACGCTCCTGACGCTCCTGCGCCTGGATCTCGAGGCGCGCCCTCCCGGCGCAGCCGTCGCCGGCTTCACCTTCACCGCGCATCCGGATCAGACGCGCCGCGCGCAGCTGTCCTTCTTCGGTCCCGCGGCGCTCTCGCCCGACCGCCTGGCGACCACGATCGCTCGGTTGGCGGCGCTCCTCGGGGCCGACCGTGTCGGATCGCCGCGCGCGATCGACGGCCACCGTCCCGAGCGTTTTACCGCGACGGGATACCTCGCGCCGCCGCCGCCACCGATCCGCCTGCCCCCGCGCGCCGGACGCGGTCTGCTCTCGGTCCGCGTCCTGCGCCCGCCCGTGCCGCTCGAGGTGCTGACGTCTCCGGATTCGGTAGGGGCGGGAATTGGTGGGACAGATTCCGTAGGGACGGGGCTTGCCCCCGCCCGCGATGAGGCGTGCGACTCGTACCACCGTCCCTACGCCGTCAAATCTCCTCCCGACGCCGCGCCGCCGATCGCCGGATCCGTGCGCGTCGCCGCGGGTCCGTGGTCGCTCGAGGAGGGATGGTGGTCCGATTCCCCGGCCGACCGCGACTACTGGGACATCGAGCTCTCCGACGGCGGCCTCTATCGGATCTATCGCGCGCGAACCGGCGGAGCCTGGTTCGCCGACGGCGTTTATGACTGAATGAGTCCGACACCCATACGGTCTCGCGACAATCCCGTTAAGAGACGGAGAAGCGGTACAATTGTGAGCGACTTCGAGGTCGTCGGTTCGATCGCCGACGTGCAAACGATCGCGATCGGCCGCCAGATTCGAGAGCTGAATCGGCTTCGACGAGTCTATGGGCAAGGGCGATGGAGAAAACGCAAAGGTGTGGCGACGATTCGGTTCGAGGACGGCTCGCTCGTGCGAGCGGAAATCCACTGGTATGAGGCGAGCGGTGTCGGGCGCAAAGAGCTCAAGATCAAGAGGATCGTGGATGCCGGCTCGTAAGAAAGCTCCGACGCGTCGGCTCGTCGTTTGTCTTCGCAACACAGGCTTTGCCGCTTCGCTCGAGCCGCGCAAGATTTACCGCTGCCTCGGCTCGGCGCGCGCTGGCTCGAAGTCCTTTCTTCGCATAATCGACGAGTCCGGCGAGGCTTACCTCTATCCAAAGGCACTGTTCGCGCCCGTGCGTGTGTCGACGGCAGCGTTGAGGGCTCTTGCTCTGGCGAGTTAGGGTGGAGCAGAAGGCATGACTCTCGAAGAGCTCGAGGCCGAAGCCCGCAAGCTCGATTCCTCCGCGCGGGCCGAGCTGATCCGCCGGCTGAACGCGGGCTCAGGGGAGAGCGCGCCCGCTGCGGAGGTTTCGCCACCGTCCGCGCCGGTCAGCGCACCCGCCGCGGTGAGTCCGCAACCCCCGACACCGGCGGAACCGCCGACGCCCACTGCCCCCCCTGAGATCAGCGACGACGAGCGCGAGCGCCTCTGGCTCCAGGACGCGATGCGCCGCAGCCGCGAGCTTCGCGCCGCGCAGCCGCCTCCCGCCGAACGAGGCGCGTCGTTTCTCCCGCTTCTGGAAGGAGAGGCGCGGGACGGGCGCGCTCCGTCTTCGCGCCCGATGCGCGCACGCGCACAGCCCGTCTCCGCAAGTCGTCCGCCGAAGAGCAAGGTGCGCCCCGTGACCGCGAGGAAGCGCCCGGTGAAGTCGCAGTCGAAACCGAAACCGAAACCGAAACCGAAACCGAAACCGAGGCCGAAACCGAAGCCGAAACCGCGTCACTCCCAGCGCGCCCGCCCCGCGCGCCCTCGCGCGAAGCCATCCCGCAAGCCCTCCGGATCCCGCGCGAGACGATAGCGGGCGTGAAGCCCTCGGCGCTTTCCCTGCTGCTCCTCTGCCTCGGCGCCGGCTGCGCAACGACCGCGGACTCGCGCGCTCACTTCGGGAGCGGCCCGGAGGTCAAGGAGTTCAAGGTCTCGGCCTTTGGACGGCCCGAGGACGTCAGCGACTGCAAGTACGTCGGGGAGCTCGACGTCCACATGCTCTGTCCCTTCCACTATTACGAGATCAACCACTGCTGGGCATACATCGCCGCCCAGCAGGGAGGCAACGCCGTTCTGGTCCGGGGCAAGGGGCAGGTCGCGGTCTATCTCTGTCCGACCCCGATTCCGACTCCGACGCCCTGATTCGGGCGCGCTCCTTCCCCGGTCTCGCGACAACTCTTAGGCAGCATGTCCGCGAGCGGTCCGCCTCCTGGCCGGGCTGGCCCTCCTCCCGGCCAACCCCGTCTGCTCGACCGGGTGCTCAACGCCATCCGCGCGCGCCACTACAGCCTGCGCACCGAGGAGGCCTACGTCGGTTGGATCCGGCGATACATCCTCTTTCACGGCAAGCGCCACCCGATGGAGATGGGGGAGCCGGAGATCAACGCTTTCGTCACCCACCTCGCCGTCGAAGGTCCCGTGAGCTCCTCGACCCAGACGCAGGCGCTCTCGGCGCTTCTCTTTCTCTACCGGCACGTCCTGGGGAAGGAGCTTCCGAACCTCGGCACGGTGATCCGCGCGAAAACGCCCGGCCGCATGCCGACTGTGCTGACCCGCGCTGAGGTCCGCTCCATCCTCGGGAAGATGTACGGGACGCCCCGGCTCATCGCGACTCTTCTCTACGGCACCGGCATGCGCCTGCTCGAGGCGCTCCGCCTGCGCGTCAAGGACGTCGAATTCGGCAACAATCGGATTCTGGTCCGCGACACCAAGAGCAATCGAGACCGGGTCGTGCCCTTTCCCGCGGTCGTCCGGGCGGCTCTCCCGAACTGGCTCTCCCGCGTGCGGCGCATCCACACGGATGACCTCGCCAGGGGTTTCGGCGGAGTCTTTCTGCCGGACGCGATCGCCCGCAAGTATCCCGGCGCCGAGCGGGACTGGGGCTGGCAGTTTGTCTTTCCCGGCGAGCGCATCAGCTCGGACCCGAGGAGCCAACTCGAACGCCGTCACCATTTGCACGAGACGGTGGTGCAGCGCGCGTTACGGTCCGCCGTGGTCAATCTCGGCATCTCCCGGCGAGTGAGTTGCCACACTTTTCGCCACTCTTTCGCCACGCACCTGCTCGAAGAGGGTTACGATATCCGCACCATTCAGGAGCTCTTGGGGCACCGGGACGTGAAAACGACGATGATTTACACACACGTCTTGAACCGCGGCGGTCGCGGCGTCCGCAGTCCCGCCGACCTTCTCTGGTCCCGCGGCGGCGTGGCGGCCCCACCCAGCCTTATCCGACTCTCTTCGCAGTCTAAGTCCTCATCTGCGCCGCTTCCTCCCGAGCGCCAGCTCTTGCCCGCTGAGCAAGATCGAGATGACTTGCTCGACACCGACGTAGATGAATAGGAGACACGCCTCGCAATGGAGTTCGAACCGGTTAGGCTGTCTAAGTACATGTTAGGCGCCGGAAGTAACTTTCGAGGTAACTGAACGGCGATGATGAGTTCCGCAGAGGTTCAGGGATGGCAGCGGTCACGGTCCCGCGGCCAAGTCCGGTTTCTCGCGCGCGAGACCCTCCGGGGGCTCGTCATGTTCGTCTTAACCTCGTCCGTTCTTTGGTGGATGGGCGCGAAACTGGCAATTCACGGCGACTTCGTTCGCCGCATGACACTTATTGGGTTTGCGATTTGGGTCGGTGGTGCCATCCTCTTCGGCGTTTTGTTGTGGCTTGTTCAGGAGCGTCGGTACAAGAAGCGAATACAGGCCGAGGCGCGCGGCGAGTTGCCGCGAACGGCCGGCGCCTAACACGCGCGTGCAGCGGACTCGTTCGTCGGCTTCGCCTCCTCGCTCGCCGCTGACGCGCAGCTCGTTAGGCGCCCGGAGGTCATAGGCATGCAACAGTTCCTTTTGGCAACCTTGTTTCTTGGCGTATCAACGATCGCAACGGCGTCGGGACCGGTCCCCATCGCGTGCAAGAGTCCTGACGATCTGAACAAATGGGCCGCAATGTGGAGCAAGGCCGATGGTGCAGAGTATCAAGAGGCTGGCCTCGGTTTGTCCGAGTGTCTGGTGGCGCAGGAGGCTCTCTTCTTCCAGGTGATGCTGGCTCAGAAAGGGCTGTTCGACGGCTGGCTCCAGGGCCTCGGAAATCACACGCTCGTTGTTTTCGAGCCGTCCCAGAAGGCGCATATCGCGAAGCTTAAGAAGCAGATGGCGCGAATTGCAAAGCGGCAATCGCACGACCCGAAATATGGTGAGATGGCAAAGGCACTCGCTGCTCAGTTGGCGAAAACTCCGATTCGCGAGGTTGACTAGTGGATGACCGGGCGCCTAACACGCGCGTGCAGCCGACTCGCTCGTCGGCTTCGCCTCCTCACTCGCCGCTGACGCGCAGCCCATTAGGCCACTAACATGGTGCGACGAGCTCCGGCGCGGTACCGCGGTGGTCCAGAGACCTTGGTGTTTCAGGGCATCTGGTTCCTTGCCGGTCTCGCCGCGATCAGCCAGGGCGGCTTTGGGATGCAGAGTAGTTCGTTGCCGAGCGCTCGCAACTCCTACCTGTTACTCGCAGTCTTCGGTGTCCTTGCGCTTGCGACGGCCGCGGCGTTCTCCGCGCGCGGTACAGCATTCTGCTTCGTTGGCGGGTTCACGGGGGCGGCTCTCGGGCTTTACGGTGCAGCTCTTATTGTGCTGGGGCACGAGGATTTGGGTGGCTTGAGGGTCGCGGTACCGGTCGGCCTCGGCGCAATGTCTCTTGCACTGTGGACGCTGAGGCTGGTGAGAGATCGGATACTGGAATCGCTAAACAATGTGGCCTAACACGCGCGTGCAGCGGACTCGCTCGTCGGCTTCGCCTCCTCACTCGCCGCTGACGCCCAGGCCGTTAGGCGGCGGAAGTACCATCGTCGCTGTTGCGAATGCGGCAGTCGCACTCGGAGGGTCTATGCTACGCACTACGCCATTCGTGGCGACGCTCGCCTTGCTTGGCTATTTCACAACGCCAAGCCTTGCCCAGGACGCTAGCTGGGGATCGCCGGATGACCCCACCGTCAAATTCATGACCGATATCGAGGCGAAATGGGCCAGGTCAAGCTGTAGCCGGCAGCCAGACCTCGAGGCGGCAATAGCAGACGACTTTCAAGGCACGGCTACCGACGGTCATCGCTTCGGAAAGGCCGACGCTATCGCTGTCGATCCTAAGACACTCGCGCGCGACTGTCAGGTCGGTGAAGTTAAGGTGCGCTTCTTTGGAGACTTGATTGCAATCGCGTACGGATCCGAGAGCCGCATCCGCAAGGCTCCAGACGGCAATGATGCAAGGCGATGCCAGGTGTGGACCGACACGTGGCTAACGCGCAAACAGCAATGGCAAATCGTTGCTGCGCAAGACACCATCATCCCGTGTCACTAATGGCCCACCTCCGAACCATGCCGGCTTTAACGTCGGTGCTTACGAACCTCATCGTGCCGTCGCCTAACACGCGCGTGCAGCGGACTCGCTCCTCCGCTTCGCGTCGTCGCTCGCCGCTGACGCGCAAACTATTAGGCGCGTCGTCGTACAACTCGCCGGCTACGCGCGTGGCGGAAGGTGTGGCGGTCTCGGCATTCCGGAGGCGCCGTTCGGGCTGGTCTCGGGCGTGCTCCGGTCAAGCGGGGCGCTCCGCCGCCGCCTTTGTGGCTCTCCCGCGGCTTCGCCGCGCCCGCGTGTCGCGGTGTGAGGCGGAAATGGGGCAGCCATAATGTGTAACCCTAAGAGTCTGGTTGCGCCTAACACGCGGGTGCAGCGGACTCGCTCACGCTCGCCGCTGACCCGCCAACTATTAGGCAGCCGAAATGGATAGAGATGCTCGAGCGCGAGAGATCATGAGTGCCATCGGGGCGATTCTGCTCAAGGAATGGGATCCGATCGGCTTGAAGGACGAGCCCTTAGCTCAAAGTCAGTACGATGGCTACGTCGGTGGCGTTTATCGGCTTTTGGCGTCGCGGGCAACGGAGACAGAAGTGGCTGAGCACCTGAGCCGTCTCGAGGCGGAAAACATGGGTCTGGCTCAAGCCTCGCCAGCAGATCTTCTGCCCGTGGCTCGAAGGCTCGTGGCTCTAGACGTGAGGCTCGATCGTGGCCCGGCTGCCTAACAAGCGCGTGCAGCGGACTCGCTTGCGCTCGCCGCTGACGCGCAGCCCGTTAGGCGCCGGAGGGCAAAGTGTCGCGGCCTGAGAGCGCCAGTAGGTTGGCTAGGCTGCCGATGGACCTCTTCATAGCATTTGCGATTGGAGCCTTCCTCGCCATGCTCATCGTCAGCGGGTGGCCTCCCGATATCGGGGACGAACGCACTTGGGTGGCTGGCGGGATCGGTGGCTCGGTGGTCCTGGTTGGCTTGTTCTTCTCGGATAGGAGGCGGCGTGTCAAGTCACCCGGCGCCTAACACGCGCGTGCAGCGGA
>JBBRFL010000010.1:0-94290 GCA_038224325.1 Thermoanaerobaculia bacterium
CCGTGGACGAGGAGCAGGTTGCCCGCGAGATTCTCCGCGAACCGGATCGGCGAGCCGGCCGCGTAGCCGGCGGGATTGTCCTGAGGCAGGCCCATGTAGCGTTCCTGGTAGATCGTGTCGTACAGCGTCTGGTCGGGAACCGGCGCCACGGCCATGCCGACCCTGTAGAGCTCGGGCGAGCGGAAGAGCAGGTTCAGCGTCATCGAGGCGCCTCCGCTCCATCCCCAGGAGGCGACCCGCTCGGGATCGAGGTACGGACGCTGCGAGAGCAGCTTGCGGACCGCGGCCGCCTGCTCCTCGGACGCGAGGACCCCGACCTTGCCGTAGATGATCTTTCGCCAGGCGCGCCCTTTCGGCGCCGGAGTGCCGCGGTTGTCCACACAGGCGACGACGTAGCCGGCGTCGGCGAGCGCGCGGTGAAACAGGGGGCGATTGCCCTTCTGCCACGCGTCGGTGACCTCGACTCCCGCGGGCTCTCCGTACACGAACATGAGGAGCGGATACTTCCGCGCCGGGTCGAAGCTCCGGGGCCGAAGCATCCACCCGTCGAGGACGACGCCGCCGCCGATGTCGAGGGAGAAGAACTCGGTCGGGGGAGTCTCCAGCGGAGCGACCGCGTCCGCGAGCACGCGATTGTCCTCGAGGACGCGCACCCTTCGATGAGCGGGCAGCTCCACGAGATCCGTGACCGGCGGCCGATCCATGGCCGACTCCGTGTGGAACGCGAACCTCCCGTCGGGCGAGATGTCGTACGAGTGCGTTCCCGGGCGGTTCGCCGGAGTGACGCGTTGCGACGCGGATCCGCCGTCGAGCGGAGCCCGGTAGAGATACCGCCGCGTGGCGTCGCCCGGCGACGCGCTGAAGTAGAGCGCGCCGAGCTTCGCGTCGACGCCCCCGACCGACTCGAGGTCGAAATCGCCGGACGTGACGAGGCGCATCGCTCCTCCGTCGTGCGGCGCGGCCCACGCGTGGCGCCAGCCGTCCCTCTCGCTGACCCAGAGCATCTCCCGGCCGCCGGGCAGCCACCGCCAGGAGTCGACGACGTCGAGCCAGGCCGCGTCCGCGTCGTGCAGGAGCTTCTTCACCGTTCCCGTCTTCGCGTCGCCGATCCAGACGTCGTTGGTGTTCTGAAGGCGATTGAGCTGCTGGAGGACGATCTCGCCGGTCGCATCGACCCACTCCATGCGCGGCACGTACGTGTTGCGCGGATCGCCCGGCAGGGCGAGAAAGCGGACCGTTCCGCCGGCCGCGTCCACCACCCCGATCCGGATCGCCGAGTTGGGCGAGCCGGCCTTCGGATAGGCGAAGGTCGTCACGACCGGGTAGAGCGTGTCGGTGTCGTTGACCAGCGAGAAGATCCCGACGCCGGCCGTGTCGAAGCGCCAGAACGCGATCGCGCGCCCGTCCGGGCTCCAGCGATACGCGTCGCGCAGGTCGAGCTCTTCTTCGGAGACCCAGTCCGAGGTCCCATTGATGATCGTGGACGAACCGTCGGCGGTGAGCCGCGAGATGAGCCAGTCGCGCAGGCTCTGGACGTAGATGTTGTTCTGATGCACGTACGCCACGCGCTCGCCGTCCGGCGAAAACTTCGCGAACATCAGCGACGACTCCGGCGCCGAGCCGCCGACCTTGTGAAGCTTTCCGCTCTTCGTGTCGAGCACCCAGTAGTCGCCGCGGGTGTTCCGGCGCCAGACCTTTCGCGTGTTCGTGAAGAGCAGAAGGCGCCGTCCGTCCGCGGACCAGGAGTAGTCGTCGATCGTCGTCGGCTTGGCGTCGGCGGAGGCGCGCAGGCTGGCGGCGGATACGAGGATGCGCCGCGCGCCGGTTGCGGTCTCGTAGCGGACGATGTCCTTTCCGCCGGGGACGGCCGGGGAGTCCTCGACGGTCGTGTAAGCCCGGCCGCCGTCGAGCCAGCGGGCGGGACCGAAGGTCCGGGTCTCGTACTCCTTGAGAGCGAAGATCCGCTCGAGCCGGGAGGCGAGCTCGTCGAGGAGCCGGGGCGTCGCGGCCCGTGCCGCCGCGGCGGCGAAGAGAGCGAGACCGAGAGACGCGAAGGACCGGAGAGCTCTCACTCCCGTCCTACGCGCTCAACTCCCCGACCCGCCGGAAATAGTCCGCGAAGGCGGCGATCCCTCCGCGCGCCTGCGGCCAGTCGAAGTTCTCGTTGGGCGCGTGGTACCCGTGCTCCGGCAGGGACAGGCCGAGGAAGAAGACGGGGCCCTTCAGGACCTTCTCCATCGAGAGCACCGCTCCGATCGAGCCGCCCTCGCGCACGAACACCGGCTCCTTGCCGAACGCGAACTGCATCGCGCCGCGGATCGCGTCGGCGTACGGTCCGGTCGTCTTGCCCTGGTACGCGGGGAGCTCGTGCTCGGCGGAGACCTTGACGTCGGGGTTCCTGGACTTGACGAACTCCCGGACCATCCGGACGATCTTCTTGGGATCCATGTCCGGCACGAGCCGGCAGGACACGATGGCCGTGGCCTTCGGCGGGATGATGGTCTTGACGCCCGGGCCCTGGTATCCGCCCGCGATCCCGTGGACCTCGAAGGTCGGCATCATCCAGATGCGCTTCATCACCTCGAGCGCGTCGTTGACGCGGAGGGAGCGGAAGAGGTGATCCTTCTTGAAGTCCTTGACGGTGAAGCCGCAGTTCTCCAGGTCCTTCAGCTCCCTCCGTGTGGGTGGAACCACGTCGGCGTAGAAGCCCGGGATTTTCACGCGCCCGGTCTTTCCGTCGACGCACTCGGAGATCAGCTGGCAGAGCTCGGTGACGGGATTCCGCGCCGCGCCGCCGGCCGTGCCCGAGTGCTGGTCCGTCTCGCCCGTCTGGAGGTCGAACCGGAACCCCTGCAGCCCGCGCAGCCCCGCCGGGCAGGCCGGGCGCGCCCGGGACACCCAGACGGTGTCGGAGACCACGACGGAATCGGTGGCGAACTCCTTGGCCTGCGCTCGGATCAGGGTCTCGAAGTGCGGGCTGCCGATCTCCTCCTCGAGCTCCCAGAGAAAGTGAATGTTGACCGGGGCGCCGTTCTCGAACGCGTAGCGCGCTCCGAAGAGCGCGGTCATCGCGGGGCCCTTGTCGTCGGTCGTGCCTCTTCCGAAGTAGCGGTCGCCCTGCTTCACGAAGTCGAAGGGCGACGTCTTCCAGTCGGGGCCGTCCGCCGGCTGGACGTCCAGGTGGTTGTAGACCGTGACGGTCGGATAGTCCGGGCCGCGATCGAAGCGGCCGTAAACTACCGGATGCCCCTTGGTCTCGTACAATGACGCGCGGCCCCCGAAGGATTCGAGGAGCGAGACGGCGTACTCGGCCGCGCGATGGACCTCGCCCTTGCGATCCGGCTCGACGGAGACGGAGGGGATCTCGACGATCTCCCCGAGGACGCGCTCGAACTCCGGCCTCTGGGCTTTGGCGTAGGACTCGAGCTCACCGCGACTGAATCCACCCATCCGGAACCTCTCTACTTCTTCTTTTTGACGGGCGCCTTGCGCGCCGGCGCCTGGGCCTTCTTCGCCGGCTGCTTCTTCTTCGCGGCCGGGGCCGCCCTGGGAGCCGGCTTCGCCGCGGCGGGCTTGGGAACGGGCTTGGGCGCCGGCTTGGGTTTGGAGACGGGAATGGGCTTTCCGGCGGCCAGGGCCTTGGCGGCCCGCGCGGCCTTCTTCGCCTGCGCGGCCGCTTCCTTCTTCTCGCGCGCCCGCGTCTCCGCTTCCCGCTCCATCTGCGCCAGCCGCGCCGACAGCTCGGTCTCCGTCAGGATCGTGGCCTGCGGAAGCCGCTTGACGACGGCCTCCATCCGATCCGCCGGGACGCGGAGCAGGAAGAGAGCCGCGTCCTTGGTCTCGCGGGCCTTGGACACGTAGTCCGCGGTCTCGAGCGCGTGCGAGGGGGCGTGCGAAAAGTCGATGGCCAGGGCGTATGGCTTCTCCCTCTTGGCGAGTTCGAAGAAGCCCGGCCACCGCGGCTCGGCCACGACGATGTGGGCGCCGCTCTTCTGAAGCCGGGCCAGGCGGGAAACTCGGTCGTTGGTCTCGAAATGCAGGTAGAGAACGCTCATGAGGGGGCGACTATAGCCCAGGTGCCGGCGATCCGGAGCCTCAGCCGTCGACCCGGTAGTGGCACCCTCTCGACACGCGGTTGTCGGAGGCGGCGCGGTGAATCGCGAGTGCGGTCTGGACGCCGTTGCGCACGCCCAGGAGCGCGTCGGACATCGTCCCGCGGCGGTAGAACTGCTCGATCTCGTCCTGCAGCTCCCCGAGGATGCGCCCGGCCCGATCCAGCCGGCGCTCCGACCGCAGCAGCCCGACGTAGTTCCACATCGTGTGGCGGATGACCATCCAGTCCTGGGCGATCAGCGCCGGGTCCACCGGCTCGTGCTCCGGCTGCCAGGCCCGGACCTCGGGCGGATTGCGATGGCGTGTGAGCTCGGCCTGCCGCGCCGCGGCCTTCCCGGAGCGCCATCCCCACAGCAAGCCCTCGAGCAGGGAGGTCGAGGCGAGCCGGTTGGCTCCGTGCACCCCCGTGCACGACACCTCGCCGACCGCGCGCAGGTGCCCCAGGGTCGTGCGCCCGTTGCCGTCCACCGCGACCCCGCCGCACGCGTAGTGCGCCGCGGGAACGACCGGCACGGGACCGCCGGTCAGGTCGAAACCCATCTCGAGGCATCGCTGGACGAGGCCCGGGAATCGCTCGCGGATCCAGGCCGGGTTCTTGTGCGAGATGTCCAGGAGCGCGTGGGGCTCGTCCTTCTCCAGCATCCTCTGGTGGATCGCGCGGGCCACCACGTCGCGAGGAGCGAGCTCGCCGTCCGGGTGGACCTCTTTGAGAAACTCGTTTCCCGACGCGTCCGTGATGCGCGCGCCCTCGCCGCGCAGCGCCTCGGTCAGGAGCAGACGCCCCCGCGGGTGCACCAGCGCGGTGGGATGGAACTGGATGTACTCGAGGTTGAGCAGGCGAGCTCCCGCGCGCCGCGCCATCGCGAAGCCGTCTCCGCGGGCGCCGGGCGGATTGGTCGTGTGCTGATACACCTGTCCGAGGCCGCCCGTCGCGAGGAGCGTCTCGCGGGCGGTCTGGGGCGTGACGGCGCCACTGCCTCGCGCGAGCAGGTGCGCGCCGATGACCGCCGGCGGATGGTAGCGATCGGTCGCGTGGATCGAGTCGTGGGAGAGCGTCAGCAGATCGACCGCCGTCGTTTCGAGGCACCACTGGATGTTCTTCTCCCGCCGGCAGGCCTCCAGCAGAGCGCGCTCGATCGGGACTCCGGTCTCGTCCTTGACGTGGAGGACGCGGGCGACCGTGTGCGCGCCCTCGAGCGTCCAGTGGAATCCGGATCCGTCGCGGTCGAAGGGCACGGCGAGCTCCTCGACGAGGAGCTTCTCCACCAGCTCCGGCCCCTCGCGCGCGATCATGAGCGCCGCCTCCGGCGAGCACAGCCCATCGCCCGCGCGCTCGATGTCCGCCGCGAGTCTCTCCGGCGTGTCCCCCGGCGGCCGGCCCACGATGCCGCCCTGCGCGTAGAACGTGTTGGTCTCACTGGCGTCCTCGGCGCGCGTCACGAGCGTCACCGACGCGCCGTCCCGCGCCGCCGCGAGGGCCGCCGCGCATCCGGCGATTCCGGTGCCGAGGATCAGGACGTCGGCGATCTCCTCGCTCATTGGGGGAAGAGCTCGAGGGAGACGTCCGCGGCGCGCACCGAGTGGGTGAGCGCGCCGACCGAGACCGCGTCCGCTCCGGCCAGCGCGTAGGCGCGCACGGTGTCCAGACGCATGTTTCCGGAGGCCTCGAGGAACGGAGGCCGCTCCGACTGCCGCGCGATCGCGCACCATCGCGCGACGATCTCCGGCCTCTGGTTGTCGATCAGGATGCGATCGGCCCCGGAGGCGACGGCGTCCCGCAGCTCGTCCTCGGATTCGACTTCGACTTCGACCGGCAGCCCCGGCGCGGCCGCGCGCGCGGCTTCGACCGCCCGCGCCACGCCTCCCGCGAGTCGGCGGTGGTTGTCCTTGATGAGGACCATCTCGGCCAGATCGTAGCGATGATTGACTCCGCCGCCGTCCCGCACGGCCTGGCGGTCGAAGGGGCGCAGCCCCGGCGCGGTCTTGCGGGTGTCCAGCACGCGGCAGGACGTGCCGGCGAGGGCGTCGACGAACGCGCGGGTCGCCGTCGCGATGCCGCACATGCGCTGGAGCAGGTTGAGCGCGACGCGTTCCGCCGTCAGGATCGCCCGTGCGCGACCCGCGAGCCCCGCGAGGCGCGCGCCGGGGGGCACGCTCCCGCCCGCGGCCGCCTCGCCCTCCCAGGCGAGAGCCGGATCGAGCAACTCGAACACGCGGCGCGCGACCGGGAGGCCCGAGACGACGCAGCCGGACGGAGAGAGGATTTCGCCCCGGGCGCGCGTCTCCGTCGGGACGGTCGATTCGGTCGTGACGTCGATCCCCCCGACGTCTTCGGAGAGGAATTGGCGCAGCCTCGCGTCGAGCTCCTCGTCGGAAAGACGGTTCATCCGGCCGGAGAATAGCTGATGTTCCCAGACAGCCGGTCGAGTCCGGATCCTTCGTCGCTTCGCTCCTCAGGATGACAGCGCAAGAGGCGAGCAGTGGCGAAGCCCGGCCCCAGAGCGCAGCCGAGGCGACGACTACGACAGCTCGAGCATCCGGAGAAGCGGCTTCTCGGCGGCTTTTCGCAGTTCCTCGGGAAGGAGGATTTCGGGGCGTTCGTCGCGGAGGCAGAGGTAGAGCTTCTCGAGCGTGTTGAGCTTCATGAACGGGCACTCGTTGCAGCGGCAACCGTTGTCCGGCGGAATCGGGATGTACTCGCGGTCCGGCGCGAGCTTCCGCATCTGGTGGATGATCCCTTCCTCGGTCGCGATCAGGAAGCGCTTGCCCGGCGCCGTGGTGACGTAGTTCAGGATCGAGCGAGTGGATCCCACGTGGTCGGCGTACGCGAGGATCGGCTCGGGGCACTCCGGGTGGGCCGCGAGGAGCGCGTCGGGGTACTTCGCCTTGAGGCGGACGATCTCTCGCTCGGAGAACTGCTCGTGAACGATGCAGGTGCCCGGCCACAGCATCATCTCGCGGTGGAGCTTCGTCGCGAGGAAGTGGCCCAGGTGGCGATCCGGGGCGAAGAGGATCTCCTGGTCCGGCGGGATCGAACGCACGATCTTCTCGGCGTTCGAGGAGGTCACGATGATGTCCGAGAGCGCCTTCACCGCGGCCGAGCAGTTGATGTAGGTCAGGGACACCGCGCCGGGGTGCTGCTCCCGCCAGGCCCTGAATGCGTCGGGGGGACAGGAGTCCTCGAGCGAGCACCCCGCCTCGTAGTCCGGGAGAACGACCTTGCGCGACGGATTGAGGATCTTGGCGGTCTCGGCCATGAACCGCACGCCGGCGAAGGCGATGATCCGGGCATCGCTCGCCTGGGCCTTTCGGGAGAGATCCAGCGAATCGCCGACGAAGTCGGCCAGGTCCTGGATGGCCTCTTCTTGGTAGTAATGGGACAGCAGGACCGCGTTTTTTTGTCTCTTGAGATTTCGGATCTCCACCTCGAGATCCAGGCGCGGATCGATCGAGGAGATGTCGGGCGGGAGGGGACGACGCGGAAGTGACGGATACGACGGGGGAATCGGCTCGCTGCCCATGGGCTACCGAGCATAACAAGCGGAGGCGGTAAACGATTTCGCGCCTCGGATCGTAACTCCTATGGGTGGCATAAGTTCTGCACCCAGGGAAATGAGGCCATGGGAGAATTGCACCCGACAACCGACACGAATCCGGGGCCGGGAGGCAAGGCGGATGGCAAGGCAGTCCTCTTCCTGGTGGTCACCCTGGGCATCGCCGCCCTCGAGCTGTGGGGGTTGATCCGCCTCTTCTGAACTGAGCGGCTTCGACCTCTCCGACTGGTCTCGCCCGCCTCCCGCGGTCTCCGGTCCGCTCCGGACCCCTTTGGTATATTCGAATGATGGCGACCGAGGTCCGAACCGACCGATTCCACGGCCTCGATCCCGCCACCCTGGTCTCCGCGTACCGCAACGTCTACCTCTCCCGGCGGGTCGACGACAAGGAGATCCAGCTCAAGCGCCAGAACAAGATCTACTTCCAGATCAACAGCGTCGGACACGAGGCCGTCACGACCGCCGCCGGCATGGTCCTGAAGCCCGGCTATGACTGGTTCGAGTGCTACTACCGAGACCGCGCCCTTTGCCTGCAGCTCGGGGTGACCCCCTACGAGATGTTCCTCCAGGCCGTCGGCGCCAGGGAGGACCCGGCTTCCGCGGGCCGGCAGATGCCCTCCCATTGGGGCTCGAAGCGGCTGAACATCATCTCGAAGTCCTCCTGCACCGGCACGCAGTTTCTCCAGATGGTCGGAGCCGCGGAGGGCGGATGGAGGATGAGCCGCATTGCCGAGCTCGCCGACAAGGGCGGCTTCCACCGCGACGAGGTCGCCTACGTGTCCGGCGGGGAAGGGCAGACATCCGAGGGTGAGTTCTGGGAGGCCATCTCCTCCGCCAGCAACCTGAAGCTGCCGGTCCTCTTCCTGATCGAGGACAACGGCTACGCGATCTCGGTCCCCGTCGAGGTCAACGTCCCCGGCGGCTCGATCTCCAAGCTCGTGAAGAGCTTCCCCAACCTCTTCGTCGCCGAGATCGACGGGACCGACTTTCTCGAATCCTACGACGCGCTGCGCTACGCGGCGGAGTACTGCCGCTCGCGGATGGGGCCGGCGCTCGTGCACGCCCACGTGGTCCGTCCCTACAGTCATTCGCTGAGCGACGACGAGGCGACGTACCGCCCCAAGGCCGAGCGCGATCGGGACGCCGAGAAGGATCCCGTCACGAGGCTCTCGCGCCTCCTGCTCGACGAGGGCATCCTGGAGGCCTCCCAGCTCGAGAAGCTCCACGCGGAGGTCGACGCCCAGGTCAACGAGGAAGCCGATCGCGCGCTCGCGGCCGAGCTCCCCGTCCCGGAATCGGCGTACGACTTCGTCTACTCGCCCGACGTGGATCCCACGGGCGCGGACTTCGCGACCGAGCCCGTGTTCGCCGAGGACGCGAAGCCGACCACGATGGTCGACCTCCTGAACGCCTGCATGCGCGACGAGATGAAGCGCAATCCCGCGATCGTCATGTTCGGCGAGGACGTCGCGGACGCGTCGCGCGAGACGGTGCTGGACGAGTGCAAGGGCAAGGGCGGCGTCTTCAAGCTGACGGCCGGCCTCCAGCGGCTCTACGGAGCGAACCGCGTCTTCAACTCGCCGCTGGCGGAGGCCAACATCCTGGGGCGATCGATCGGCATGGCCGTGCGGGGCCTGAAGCCCGTGGTGGAGATCCAGTTCTACGACTACATCTGGCCGGCCTACATGCAGATCCACAACGAGCTCTCGAACCTGCGTTGGCGCTCGGGCAACACCTTCTCCTGCCCCGTGGTCGTGCGCGTGGCCATCGGCGGCTACATCGGCGGAGGCGCGGTCTACCACTCCCAGTCCGGCGTCGTACTGATGACGCACATCCCGGGCCTGCGCGTGGTGATGCCCTCCAACGCCCTGGACGCGAACGGCCTCCTGCGCACGGCGATCCGCTGCGACGATCCGGTGCTCTTCCTGGAGCACAAGCACCTGTACCGGCAGACCCATAACAAGGGGATCTACCCGGGCCCGGACTACATGGTTCCCTTCGGGAAGGCGTCGGTCGTGCAGGAAGGTTCGGACGTGACGATTGTGACTTACGGCGCGACGGTGTATCGTTCCCGTCAGGCCGCCCAGTCGTTCCAGGAGGAGACCGGGCGGTCCGTCGAGATACTGGATCTTCGAAGTCTCAGCCCCTACGACTTCGAGGCCATCGCGGCATCGGTGAAAAAGACGAGCCGCGTCCTGGTGGTCTACGAGGATCCGGTCTCCTGGGGATACGGCGCGGAGATTGCGGCCCGGATCTCGACGGAGCTGTTCTCGTATCTGGACGCGCCGGTCGAGCGGGTGGGAGCGACCGACACGTTCGTCGCGTACCAGCCCCGGGTCGAGGATTTCGTGCTCCCGCAGGCATCGCACATTCGCAAAGCGCTCGATCGAGTCGCCGCCTTTTGACCTCGGCGGGGGACTCCTTCAGCCCGGCAGGCGACAGTCTCTCGTGAGGCCACGGATCTAAGTCGCACGTTCTGAGGGTTTTCGCGGTGGGTACGGTCCGTGCTCATCGGAGCTCGTGTTTCGAAAGGAGTCATGGGATGAGACGAGAAGAAGCGGCGGTCGGGCAATCCGTCGACGCGCATCATCGGGCGCTTCGCCGGTGCCACGGCTGCGGCAACTACGCGCGCCCCTTCGGCGAAGTGCAGGGGCGCCTGCTCTGCGAGAAGTGCGTCGAGAAGGCGCGCAAGGACTCCGACAAGGACGGTCTGGTCATCCTCGAGGTGTGACGCCTCGTCCGCCGGGGCCCCCCGACGCCGACTCGCATACAATGCCCGCTCGGTGAAGGCCGACCACCGGGCGACTCTCCTCCGACGCCACGTCTACTCGCCCGGTCTCTTTTCCGTGACCCTTCGCTGCCCCGCGCTCGCGGGCGCGATCTCCCCGGGACAATTCGCGATGCTCGAGATCGCGGGCCGCGTCCGCCCCTATCTGCGCCGCGCCTACTCGGTCGCCGACGCGGACGCGATGACGGGCAACGTGGAGTTCCTGATCAAGACCATCGGGCCGGGCACGGCCGCGCTCGAGGAGCTTCCGGAGGGATCGGGCGTCCGCCTCCTCGGCCCGCTCGGCAACGCCTTCGACGTGTCGGGCTTCGCGCGCGGCGAGAAGGCCGCGATCGTCGCGGGCGGGATCGGCGCCGCGCCCTTTCCCATGCTGCTCGCGGCGCTGCGGGCCGCGGGAGTCCCATGCGACTTCTACCTCGGCGGCCGGAACGCGCGGGAGCTATCGATCAAGGCGCGCTTCGAGGGAAGGCTCGTCCGCGGCGAAACCGTGCTCGCCTCCGACGACGGTTCGATCGGGGAGAAGGGGTTCGTCACGGACGCGCTGTCCCGGAGGCTCGACGCCGGCGCGCGGTACGCCCGGATTTACGCGTGCGGCCCCATGCCTATGTTCGCCGCGCTGTCGCGGGTCGTCGCGAAGGCGGGAGTGCGCGCCGAGTTCTCGACCGAGGCGGCCATGGGCTGCGGCTTCGGCGTCTGCCTGGGCTGCGTGATCCCGGGAACCGACAAACCGTTCATCGTCTCGTGCACCGAGGGGCCGATCCTGTCCCCGGAGAGGATCGCGTGGTGACCTTCGTCCTGAGGAGCGGGGCGACGAAGGATCCCGTGCTCGATACGCGAAGCATCCAATGGAGTCCCGGCTCATTCGGGTTCACGCAGTGAGCCTGAACGTCCGCCTCGGCCCGCTGGAGCTGAAGAACCCGATCACGACGGCGTCCGGGACCTTCGGCTACGGGCTCGAGTTCACCGACTTCGTGGATCTCTCGACGCTCGGAGGGCTCTGCACCAAGGGCCTGTCGCTCCAGCCGCACGCCGGCAACCCGCCTCCCCGCATCTGCGAGACGCCGGCGGGGATGCTGAACGCGATCGGCCTGCAGAACGTCGGGATCGAGGTCTTCCTCTCGGAGAAGCTCCCGAGGCTGCGCGAGGTCGGCGCGACCGTGATCGCCAACGTCTGGGGCGACCTGGAGGAGGACTACGTCACGGTCGTCCGCGCGCTCGAGTCGGCGGAGGGAGTGGCGGCGATCGAGCTGAACATCTCCTGCCCGAACGTGGAGCGCGGCGGGATGCTCTTCGGCAACTCGCCGCCGCTGACGCACTCGCTGGTCTCGAAGGTGCGCGCGGTGACGCGCCGGCCGCTGATCGTGAAGCTCTCTCCCAACGCGCCGGACCTCGTCGAGTCGGCGCGCGCGGCGCGGACGGCGGGCGCGGACGTCCTGTCGCTCGTGAACACCTTCGTCGGTATGGCGATCGATCCCGAGACGGCGCGGCCCCGCATCTCCTTCGGGACCGGCGGCCTATCGGGCCCGGCCATTCGGCCGCTGGCCGTGCGCATGGTCTACCAGGTCGCCCGCGCGCTGCCGGACGTTCCGCTCATGGGAATCGGAGGGATCTCCGAGCTCTCCGACGTCCTGGAGTTCCTGGCCGCCGGCGCGACCGCGGTCCAGGTCGGAACCGCCAACTTCCGCGACCCGGCCGTCTCGGGGCGCCTCGTGCGGGAGCTGTCCGAGTACTGCGAGGCGCGGGGGCGGACGATCTCCGACCTGATCGGCCGCGCGCACCGCGCCGGGCAGGCCGGCGGCGACGCGGGGGCGGAGGGTTGAAGAGATGAGGGGCGACCGCGTCTGCATCGCTCTCGACTTCGCGACCCGCGGCGAAGTGCTCGCGATGGCCCGCCGCCTGGCGGGCCGCGTGGCCTGGTTCAAGATCGGGCTCGAGGCCTTCGTCGCCGAGGGACCGTCGCTGGTTTCCGAGGTGGCCGCGATTCCGGCGAAGGTCTTCCTGGACCTGAAGTTCCATGACATCCCGGCCACCGTCTCGCGCGCCGTGACTGCGGCGGCGCGCTTGGGCGCAGCGATGGTCAACGTCCACGCCTCCGGAGGCCGGGCCATGCTCGAGGCCGCGCGCGAGGCCGCGACGCGAGCGGGACTGGAGCGGCTGGTCGCGGTGACGCTCCTGACCTCGATCGACGCCCGCGCCCTGGCCGACCTGCCCATGGCCGGCCAGCCCGAGGGCATCGCGCGACGCCTCGCGGTCCTCGCGAAGGAATGCGGCCTGGACGGGGTGGTGTGCTCGGGCGCCGACCTGGCGGGGATTCGCGGGGCGTGCGGACCGGAATTCTTCACCGTCGTGCCGGGAATCCGGCCGGCTGGCGGCGACGCCCAGGACCAGCGGCGCGTCGAGACTCCCGAGGCCGCGATCTCGCGCGGGGCCGATCTGCTCGTCATCGGGCGGCCCGTGACGGCGGCTCCGGATCCGGCCGCCGCGCTCGACGAAATCCTCGCCGGCATCGATGCGATGCCCGATCGCGGATAATGCGGATCGCATGAGCGCCTGGAGACAGCCGCACGGGACCTGGATCGTCGGCCACCGGGGAGCCCCGCGGCGGGCCCGGGAGAACACGATCGCGAGCCTCGACTTCGCCGAGAGCTTCGGCGTGGACGCCGTCGAGTTCGACCTCCGGCAGACTCGCGACGGCGAGGCCGTCCTCTTCCACGACGAGGACATCCTCCTCGGAACCCAGCGCATTCCCGTCCGGAGCTTCACGACGCGCGAGATCGAGCGGCTGCTGATTCCCTCGGAGCTCGGCGAGTACCACATCCCGCGGCTCGAGCAGGTTTTTCACCGATACGGACCGGGCCTTCGCTACGTCCTCGACGTCAAGACGGGAGCGGGCGCGCAGCTCTCGACGATGGCCCGGCGCATCTCGAAGCTGGCCGGCGCCTACGGGGTGACGCACCTCTGCCTGGTCGCCTCGTTCGACGCGGAGTTCCTCAAGCGCATGCGCGAGGCGGACCCCGAGATCGCGACGAGCTACCTCTTCGACCATCCCGTCGCGCTCCCCGCGCAGGGCCAGCCCGCGCCGCTGTTTCCGCCTGTGGACGGGATCGGCCCGCGCCGGGACCTGATCACCCCGGTCCTCCTCGCCCTGGCCGCGTCCGCGTCGCTCGCGGTCCATCCCTGGACCGTGGACGACCTCGAGGAGATCCGGAGGCTCCTCGCGGCGGGGGTCTCCTCGATCACCACGAACGCTCCCGACGAGGCGCTCCTCGTGCGCGCGGGCGGTCCACCGCACGAACCGGGCCTGGCCATTCCGGCGCAGAGCCCGGCGGAGCCCTGATGCACACGGCCGGGCTCCTGGCGGTCGGCCTCGCGGCCGGCGTCTGCGCCGGCATGTTCGGGATCGGGGGCGGCCTCATCATCGTCCCGGCCCTCGTCCTCTTCTACGGGATGACGCAGCACTCAGCGGTCGGAACGTCGCTCGGGGCGCTCCTTCTCCCGGTCGGCGCGCTCTCGGCCTGGGTCTACTGGAAGAACGGCAACCTGAACGTCGCGTACTCCGTGCTGCTCACGGCGGGTCTCTTTCTCGGGGCGTACCTCGGCGCGCGGCTGGTCCAGCCCGTCTCGGACCTCGTGCTGCGGCGCCTGTTCGCCGCCTTCCTCGTCCTCGTGGGCCTCCGCATGTTCTGGAAGCAGTGAGAGCGGCGCTCGCGCTCCTCGCGATAGTCACCGCGTGGCGGCCGCAATCGAGCGGCTCGACCGCCGAGCTGCGGGGCCTCGCCGTCTGGGACGCGCGGCACGCCTGGGCCGGCGGATCGGGGGGCACCGTGCTCCGCACGCAGGACGGCGCGCGCTGGGAGCGCGTGGCGATCGCGGGAGCCGAGGCGCTCGACTTCCGCGACGTCGAGGCGCTCGACTCGGGAACGGTGGTCCTCATGAGCGCCGGGCCCGGAGGCGCGTCGCGGATCTACCGGAGCGTCGACGGCGGCGCGAAGTGGTCGCTGACGCACACCAATCCGGACACCGACGGCTTCTACGACGCCATCGCGTTCTGGGACGCGCGCCACGGGATCCTCTTCGGGGACCCGGTCCGCGGCCGCTTCGTCGTGCGCGTCACCGCGGACGGCGGCCGGACCTGGTACGCGCCGAGGGGGATGGTCATGCCGGAGGCCCTCCCCGGCGAGGGCGCGTTCGCCGCGAGCGGGACCTGCCTCACGGTGTCGAAGGGCGGCCACTCGGCCTGGTTCGTCACGGGCGGCGCGAACGTCTCGCGCGTCTTCCGGTCGGGGGATCGGGGCCTGACCTGGGCCGCGGCTCCGTCTCCCGTGCCCGCCGGAAAGGCAACCGCGGGCCTCTTCTCCGTCGCCTTCTCCGCCGACGGGGTGCGCGGCTTCGCCGCGGGCGGAGACTACAAGGACGCGAAGCTCGCGGCGCTCAACGGGACGCGCACGGAGGACGGCGGCGCGACCTGGCTGCCCGCGCCGATGGCCCCATCCGGATTTTTCTCCGCCGTCGCCGCCGTGCCCGGAACTCTCGCCGACCTCGTGGCCGTGGGCCTCGCGGGATCCGCGGGGAGCCGCGACGGCGGGCGGACGTGGTCCTCGATCGGCGACGCACCCCTGAACGCCGTCGCCTTCTTCGACGCGGCCACCGGCTGGGCCGTGGGGCCCAAGGGAGCGATCGTCCGGTTCGCCGGCTCCCCGCCGTAAGACCTAGGGCTGGATCACCAAATGCGTGCCGCCGAAGATCTCGAGGGTGGTGCCGGTGATCGCGGCGGCGTCGTCGGAGGCGAGGAAGAGAACCGCGCGGGCGACGTCGCGGGGCCAGAGCTTCTCCGCGAGAGGCGCCGAGTGAAGGCCGCCGCCTTCGTCCAGCTTGTTCTCGACGGTGCCCGGGCTGACCGCGTTGACCGCGATGTTGTGCGCTCGGAACTCGCGCGCCAGCGCCTGCGTCAGCCCGATCAGCCCGAACTTCGCGGCGCTCTGCGCGACCACGTTGGCGTCCCCGCGCGTCCCGTGGATGGAGGCGACGTTGACGATTCGCCCGCTGCGCCGCTCGACCATCCCCGGCAGCACCGCTCGGCAGAAGGCGGCCGCTCCCGTAAGGTTCGTGGCGATCACGCGGTCCCAGTCCTCGGGGGAGAGGCTCAGGAACGGGCGATAGAGGAAGACTCCGGCGTTGTTGACGAGCACGTCGATCTTGCCCAGGGCCGCCTCCGCGCGCGCGACGCAGTCCGCGGCCGCCCCCGGGCGAGTGATGTCCTCCGCGAGGACCGCGCTCCTGGGGCCGCCCCCGATCGCGTCGACCCGCCGCGCCGTCTCCTCCAGGTCGGCCGCGGTGCGCGCGACGAGCGCGACGCGGGCGCCCTCCTCGGCGAAGCGCAGGGCGATTGAGCGGCCGATGCCCCTCCCGGCTCCCGTGACGAGGACCGTGCGGTCCGCGAACCTCACCGCGATCGCTCCGCTCCGAGCTCGGCGAAGAGCGTGTCGGAGAACAGCCGCTCCGCATCCGAGCCGGCGAAGGTCGGGCCCGTCAGCAGCGCGACGTCGCCCTCGGCTGATGCGGGATGATCGACGCGCACCCGCTCGACGTGGAGCGGGAAGACGCGCCGCGCGGGATCGCAGTCGCACACGCGCCCGCGTCCGGCGCGCGCCTGCACGGACGCGGTGAAGCGCTGGTGGAGGTAGAGCAGCGTCGCGGCGGTCCGCCGGACGAGGTTGAAGGCGGTCCGGCTGCCGGCCATGACCGCGACGGAGATCTGGGCGGGGGAGTTGGCCCGCACCTCCCCCAGGGTCAGCAGGGCGACGCGGGGGAAGCCCTCGGGGTCCGTGGTCAGGAGCGGGAGCACGAGCCGGCGTCGCCGCCGGAATCCCTCGCCCGACAGGGCCGAGTGGAGCTCCCGGGGCATGCGCTCGAGGTCGGGCATCGAGGCTAGTTTACGGGACTTGGGAATTGTGAGCCGTGAATTGTGAATGGGGGATTGGGAATGCGCCGGGGCATATGATCCGCCGATGAGACGAAGAGCATGGGCACTGATCGGGATGCTGGCGATCGCCGCCGGCGTCCGCGCGGCCGACGTCGATCCGAAGGCGGATGCGGTGGGCAAGGAGCTCATCGCCTCGATGGGCGGGATGCCGGCCTGGGAGAAGGCGCGGCAGTTCCAGTTCGACTTCGTCGTCGTCAAGGACGGCAAGCCGGTCGCGCACTTCTCCCACGCGTGGGACCGGTACACCGGGGACTATCGCCTCTCCGGCGTGGACAAGGCCGGGGCGCCGTTCACCGTCTACCTCAACGTCAACACGAAGGCGGGACAGGCGATGGTCAACGGCCAGCCGGCCGATGCGGAGAAGCAGAAGCAGCTTCTCGAGAACGCCTACGGCCGCTTCATCAACGACACGTACTGGCTGCTCGCGCCGTGGAAGATCTTCGATCCCGGCGTGCACCGGAGCTATGACGGGGAGAAGCCGTGCCCGGGCGGCGGGACCTGCGACGTCCTGAAGCTCTCCTTCGACGACGTCGGGATGACGCCCAAGGACGTCTACTGGCTCTGGATCACGCGCGACGGGCGCCACATGGTGCAGTGGCAATACGTCCTCGGCGGGGCCTCCGAGGCGCCGACGACCGCGGCGTGGAAGGACTGGCAGAAGATGGGCGGGCTCTCGCTCTCGATGGACAAGCCGATGGTGGGCGAACCCTTCGAGATCCGGTTCGAGAAAGTCGCCGTGTCCTCCACCCGCGACGATTCGCTCTTCGCCCCACCCCACGCGCCCTGATCCACTCGGCAGGCGGGAGGCGGCGGGCAGGAGGCGGCTGGCGGATTCTCCTCGCCGGGATTCTTGCCGCCGGCACGGGATGCGCGTCGATTCCCCCCGGCGCGCGCCGCGAGGCCGTGGCGACGCGGAGCATGCCCGCGCCCGTCGAGGTGCTCGTCCTGACTCCTCCCTCGTATGGGCGTGACGCGGGCCGCCGCTACCCGGTCCTTTATTTCCTGCACGACGGCTACGGGGACGGCCGGACACTGCTGCGCCGCGGCGTCGCGGCCGAGGCGCAGGCGCGGATGCGCGACGGGCGCCTGCCCGAGTTCCTGATCGTGGCGCCGGACGGGCCCGGCACCTGGTTCTCGGACTCCCACGACGGGAGGCATCGGTTCGAGGAGTTCCTGACCGGGGATCTCCCGCGGTGGGTCGACGCGAACTACCGGACGCTGCCGGAGCGCAGGTCGCGAGCGATCACTGGGATCTCGATGGGCGGGTACGGCGCGGTCAAGCTCGCGTTGAGGCATCCCGAGATGTTCGACTCCGTGTCGTCGCTGTCGGGCGCGCTGATTCCCTTCGGCTGGGAAGACCTGAAGCGATACAGCTTCGTGGCGCGCTACACGCTCAAGAGGGTGTTCGGGCGATCGGCCGAAAGGAATTCCCTCGACGCCAACGACGTCTGGAGGATCCTGTTCGGGCTGCGATTCGAGCGCCCTCCGTTTTCGGTGCACCTGCGCGCCGGCACGGAGGACGTGTACGGGCTGGACGGCGTCGCCGCCCAATACGGAAACCTCCTGAACGAGCACGGCGTGCCCACGACGATCGTGCTCGAGCCCGGGGGACACGACTGGGACTACTGGAGGCGCGCGATGCCCGAGATCCTGCGGTGGCACGGCGAACGGTTTGCGTATGATGCGCGCTGATGCCTGAAAGCCGCGCGAACGGGCACCGCCTCGTCCTCTTCGACATCGACGGGACGCTCGTGTCGGCCGGGCGCGTCGCCCGCGACTCGATCCTCAGGGCCCTCGAGTCCGCGTTCGACTGGAAGGCGACGGACGAGCACCAGGACCGGGGTCGCCACGACTTCTCGGGGAAGACCGACCCGCAGATCGTTCGCGACCTGGTGGCCGAGCACGTCGGTCCCGAGCGCTTCGAGAGGGAGCTCTCGCGCGCGCTCGAGCTGTATCTGAAGGAGCTCGAGCGGCAGCTCGAGCCCGGCTGCGTCGTGCCCAAGCCGGGGATCGCCGCGCTGCTCGCGCGTCTGGCGGCCGAGCCCAACGTCACGCTGGCCCTCCTGACGGGGAACCTCGAACGCGGCGCGCGCCTCAAGCTCGAGCCGCCGGGCTTCAACCGGTACTTTCCTTTTGGGGCCTTCGGGAGCGACTCGGCGGACCGTTACGAGCTTCCGGCCGTCGCGGTGGCGCGCGCGAAGGAACGCACCGGCCGCGTTTTCTCGGGGAAGGCGGTCGTCGTCGTCGGCGACTCGGTCCACGACGTCGGCTGCGGCCGCAGCCTCGGGGTCCGCTCCGTTGCCGTCGCGACCGGGATCACCAGCGTGGAGCGCCTGGCGGCGGAGAGGCCGGACGCGCTCATGGCGGACTTCTCCGACACGGAACGCGCGCTCGAGGCGATCCTGGGATGACCGCCCGGGCGTGGGCGCTCGTGCTGCTGCTGTCCGCCGCCGGCTGCGCCACGGCGCCGCTTCCGCCGGCCGCCCCCGGGACCCACTCGCACGCGCCCTACGATCTCGCGCCCGCCGCCACCGGGCGGATCACGATCGCGCTCGACCTCAAGGCCGCGCGATCGATCGTCGCGCTGCTCGCGAGGGCCGCGTTCGATCCCTCGGAGGCCAAGCTGCTCGAGGGCCTGCCCGCGGTGCGCTTCGCCATCCAGGACTCCAACCGGCCGCCTGAAACATTCGAGCGCGACCTGGCCGCGGCGTTCGACGAGCAGTCGCGGATCGCGGTGTTCGATTTCCGCAAGATCCGCGAGGAGCGGGGCAAGTGGGAGACTCTGCTGGCGACGATCGCGGCGGGGGAGGCCGAGCTGTCGAAGCGGGCGTCCGCGCGGGCGGCCGCGCTCCTCCCCGCGGACGACTCCGCCTCCGTCACGGTCCCCATCGATCTGACGTTCGGCCTCTCCGGGCGCGCGGACCACATCCGCGTTCACCCGCCCGACGGCCCCGACAGCGTCACCATCATCGATCTCGCGCGCTCCCTCTCCGACGACCAGGCGTCGGCTCCCACGGACCAGATCGAGCACCTCTCCCGGCTGATGGCGAGCGAGGCGTACCAGAGGGCGTGGGTCTCGTACCGCTCGTCCAGCCCCGTCTGGCAGAAGCACGAGCCCGAGCTCGGTCAGCTCGAGCCGCTCCTGCGCGCGGTGGCCGAGGCGGGGCCGGTCGCCCTCTACGGCTTCGACGAGAACTTCTTTCCCCTCTCGCTCTGGCTCAAGGATCGAATGAAGGCGAGCCTCGACGAGCTCAACCGGATCGCGGACCGACTCGTCTCGACCGAGGGCGACCTCGACCAGCGGGTCGGCCTGGCCGCCGAGGTGAGGCGGCCCGACTTCGCCTCGCGGGTCGCGGGCCCGGCGGGCGCGTTCTTGGCCGACGGCATCATCCAGACGCTCGGCGTCGACGCCTACCGGACCGCGCTCTCGGCGGGGCCGCGCGCACTCTTCGAGGCGTACGAGCGCGCCACACAGCAGCGCGGCCGTCAGCTCATCCCGCTCGCGAAGGTGATCCGCGACCGGCTCGCGGGAAAGCGGGCCAAGGGAGTCCCGGGAGCCAGGAAGGAATAGCGATGGATTCCTATCTCGCCCTGGAGAAGCGGATGGGGCTGACGTCAATCACAGCGCCGGCGATCGACGACGTGTTCGGCTGGATCCTGCTCGGCGCGGTCGTCTCGATGGTGACGCACGGCAAGGCGGACCTCGGCGCGCTCGGCATCTCGCTCGTGGGCGTGAGCGTGCTCGGCGTGGGGTTCCGGGCCCTCGGCCGCTACGGGCTGTCGCGGCTGCGCGTCGCGCGGGCGGCGGGCGGCGGGCTCTTCCCGGGGATGCTGGCAGCCGTGCTGGTCTGCGTCTTCGCGGCGGCCGGCTTGAGGACCGACATGGGCTACCTCGGTGCGGACCCGCGGCTCTGGATCGCGCTCCTGCTGGTTTTCGCGGTCTCGTGCGCTTCCACGTTCGGCGCCACGGCGCTGGCGGCGCGCGCCTCCGGGCTGCCGTGGAAGGAGTCGCTGTCGATCGGCCTCCTGATGAACACGCGCGCGCTGATGGCGCTCGTGGTCATCAACATTGGCGCGGACATGGGAGTCCTCTCCCCGGCCACGTTCTTCTGGCTCGTCGCGATGGCGCTGTTCACGACGGTCATCACGACGCCGCTCCTCGTGCGCGCCTACCCGACGCCCGAGGCCGCCGAGGGATGGGCCGAGCCCCTGGCCGATTCGGCCCGCGCGCGATAGAGTCTCCCCAACCGGTCCGTCCGAAAAAGGAGGCTCCCATGCGTCGTCGGTCTCCCGTGTGCCTCGTCCTCGCCTTCGCGGCGCTGTCGGCCCTCCTCAGCGCGGTCCTCCCGGCCCAGACAGCGTCGCCCATCACGCTCGCGGTCGACGCGAGCGACGCCCCGCGGCGGATCTTCCACGTGCGCGAGTCGATCCCGGCGCAGGCCGGCATCTTGACGCTCGCCTACCCGAAGTGGATCCCGGGCGAGCACGGCCCGACCGGCCCGATCACGGACCTGGTGGGGTTGAAGATCACGTCCGGCGGGAAGCCGATCGAGTGGAAGCGCTCGGCGACCGACATGTGGAGCTTCACCTGCGAGGTCCCGGCCGCGGCGGCCCTGGACATCGCGTTCGACTACGTCGCGCCGCTGACCTCCTGGACGTCGGCGACCGGGGAGCTCGGCGTCATCAACTGGTGGCCGCTGCTGCTCTATCCGACGGGCCCCAAGAGCAACGAGACACTTTTCTCCGCGCGCCTGAAGGTTCCCTCGGGCTGGAAGCACGGCACCGCGCTACCCGTCGAGCGCGAGTCGCCCGAATCGGTCGGGTTCGCCCCGGCCTCGCTCGTGACCCTGATCGACTCCCCGGTCCTGATCGGCGCGCACCTCGCGACGATCGACCTGACGCCCGGCGAGAAGCCCGGCCACTGGCTGCACATCGCGGGAGAGAGCGCCGCGTCCATCGAGATCACGCCGGACGACGTCGCCCACTACAAGCGGCTGGTCGCGGAGGCGAACGCGCTCTTCGGCGCCCGCCATTATGTGAACTACCACTTCCTGCTGACGCTCTCGGACCACATTCCCTTCAACGGGCTCGAGCACCACGAGTCGAGCGACAACCGGACCGCCGAGCGCGCGTTCCTGGACGAGTCGGGGCGCCGGGTCCTCGGAACGCTCCTCTCGCACGAGTACGTCCACTCCTGGAACGGAAAGTACCGCACGCCGGCCGGCCTGGTCTCGGGCGTCACCTCGGACTACCAGGAAACGATCGACAGTGACCTGCTCTGGGTCTACGAGGGGCTGACTGAGTACTACGGCGACGTCCTCGGGGGACGGAGCGGCCTCCGCACGCCCGAGTTGTACCGCGAGAATCTCGCGCTGCTCGGCGGCACGATGGATCATCAGGCCGGCCGCTCGTGGCGGCCGCTGGTGGACACCGCAACGGCGGCGCAGCTCCTGTACTTCGGCCGGACGGAGTGGGCGAGCTGGCGCCGGGGGGTCGACTACTACCCGGAGAGCGAGCTGATCTGGCTCGAGGCGGACACGCTGATCCGCCAGAAGACGAACGGGAAGAAGTCGCTGGACGATTTCGTGCGCGCGTTTCACGGCGCCCCGGGCGGAGTTTCGGCGGTCAAGACCTACAGGTTCGAGGACGTCGTCGCGGCGCTGAACGGCGTGGCCGCCAACGACTGGACGACCTTCCTGCGTGACCGGATCTGGAAGGTCGCCCCGCGCGCGCCGCTGGCCGGCATCCAGAACGGCGGATGGAAGCTCGTCTACACGGATGTGAAGCCGGATCTGACGAAGGCGACGGAGGAGACTTCGAAGGTGCAGGACTTCCTGTACTCGCTCGGGATGATGGTCCAGGGCGAGGGCGAGACGGGCGGCATGGCTGAGGGAACGGTCCGCGACGTGGTCCCGGGCATGCCCGCCGCGACGGCGGGAGTCGGGCCGGGAATGCGGCTGATCGCGGTCAACGGGCGCCGCTACACGGACAAGGTGCTCCGCGACGAGTTGCGCGAGGCCAGGAAGGGGAAGGATCCGATCGAGCTCATCGTCGAGAACGCCGAGACGTTCAAGACCTGCGAGGTCGACTACCACGGCGGCGAGCAGTTCCCGCATCTGGAGCGCGACGCGAGCAAGCCGGATCTCGTCGACGAGATCGGGAAGCCGCTGACGGGCGGGTCGGCGAAGAAGAAGTAGTAGTCCCCACTCTGTCATCCGGAACGGCCGGAGGGGGCGAGTCCCGCCCCTGCGTTGTCCTGGTCGTAGGGGCGGCCCTTGCGGCCGCCCGCGTTCATGACCCCGGCATATGATCCCCCCGGCAACTACCCCTATGGCTCAGGCACCCTCTGCGCCCATCCCCGACCGTGAGCCCGAGCGGCTCGAGGCGCTCCGGCGCTATCGCGTCCTCGACACGCCGCCCGAAGAGGCCTTCGACGACCTCGCCTCCCTCGCCTCCCAGATCTGCGGCACGCCGATCGCGCTCGTGACCCTGGTCGACGGTGAGCGGCAGTGGTTCAAGGCTCGCGTCCGCTTCGATCGGCCGGAGACTCCGCGCGAGGAGGCCTTCTGTGCCCACGCGGTGCTCGGGACGGAGCTCCTCGTCGTCCCCGACGCCTCGGCGGACCTACGTTTCGCGGCCAACCCCCTGGTGACGGGCGAGCCGAAGATCCGCTTCTACGCGGGCGCGCCGCTCGTCACATCCGACGGCTTCGCGCTCGGCACCCTCTGTGTCATGGACAAAGCGCCGCGCGTCCTGTCGCCCGCCCAGTCCGAGGCGCTCCGGGCGCTGGCGCGCCTCGTGGTCGACCAGCTCGAGCTGCGCCGCCGCCTCGAGCTCGAGCGCGAGGAGTCCGGCGAGGCGCTTCGCGAGAAGGAGGCGAGCCTGCGCATCCTCGTCGACCAGATGCCCGCGGTTCTCTGGACGATGGACCGCGAGCTGCGCTTCCTCGACTCCATGGGCGCCGGCCTCGCCCGCCTCGACCAGAAGCCCTCCGACAATCGCGGCATGAGCCTCTTCGCCTACTTCAAGACGACTGATCCCGAGTTTCCGCCGATCGCGGCCCACCGCCGCGCGCTGGCGGGGGAGTCGGTCGCCTACGAGATCACCTGGAAGGGCCGCACGTTTCAGTCGCACGTCGAGCCGATGCGCGATGCCGACGGGATGATCCACGGCGTCATCGGCGTCGCCTTCGACGTCACCGAGCGCAAGGACGCCGAGCGGGAGCTCCAGCGCTCGGTCGCGCTCCTCGAGGCCACGATCGACGCGACCGCGGACGGGATCCTCGTCGTCGACGCCGGCGGCAAGATGGTCCATTTCAACCGCCGCTTCGTCGACATTTGGGGGATTCCCGCCGGGGTTGCCGAAAGCCGCGACGAGAACCAGGCCATCGCCTTCGTCCTGGGCCAGCTCCAGAACCCCGCCGCTTTCCTGAAGAAGGTCATGACCGTCTACGCGCAGCCGGCCGCGGTCAGCCACGACCTGCTGGAGCTGAAGGACGGCCGCATGATCGAGCGCGACTCCCTGCCCCAGGTCGTGGACGGCCAGACCGTGGGCCGCGTCTGGAGCTTTCGCGACGTCACGCAGCGCAAGAAAATCGAAGAGGAGATCGAGACCACGCTCTCGCTGCTGAAGGCGACGCTCGAGGCGACTGCGGACGGCATACTGGTGGTGGACCGCGAGGGAAAGATCGTCAGCTTCAACCGCAAGTTCGTCGAGATGTGGAAGATCCCTCCCGAAGTCATCGCGTCCCGCGACGACAACCGCGCCCTCGCATTCGTGCTCGACCAGCTCCGCGATCCCGAGCGCTTCGTCAAGAAGGTCAAGGAGCTCTACGACGAGCCCGAGTCCCAGAGCTACGACTGGCTGGAGTTCAAGGATGAGCGCGTCTTCGAGCGCTACTCGCATCCTCAGAAGGTCGGCGGCA
Source organism: Thermoanaerobaculia bacterium (assembly GCA_038224325.1). Taxonomy (GTDB): domain Bacteria; phylum Acidobacteriota; class Thermoanaerobaculia; order UBA5066; family Gp7-AA6; genus DAHUXD01. Next base: position 24,363 of record JBBRFL010000010.1, read on the forward strand.
AGACGGTCGGCCGCGTCTGGAGCTTTCACGACGCGACCCGCCAGAGGCTCATGGAGGACACGCTCCGGCGCCAGGCGCGCGCCTTCGAGCACATCAGCGACGGGGTCGTGCTCATGGATCTGGAGGGCAAGATCGTGGACTGGAACCCCGGCGCCGAGCGCATGTTCGGTTACTCCAAAGCGGACATGGTCGGGAAGACGCCGTCCGCGCTCGCGCCGCCCGATTCCGACGGCGACCCGACCGGCGCGATGCTCGAGGGCATGAAGAGCCGCGGGCGCTGGACCGGCGAGGTGCCGTTCGTGCGCAAGGACGGAACCTCCGGAGTCGCCGACACCGTCGTCGTGCCGCTCTCCGACGAGTTCGGCCGCCGCATCGCCGCGCTCGGGATTTCGCGGGACGTCACCGACCGCAAGAACTTCGAGCAGCTCAAGAGAGACCGCGATAGCCGGCCCTGACCTGGCCCGCCCCCTGTCCTCCCGCGACCGCTTCCACTCCGTCGCCGCGGGCTTCCTCGGCTGGACGATGGATGCGTTCGACTTCTTCGTCGTCGTGTTCCTGGTCGACACGCTCGCCGCGCGCTTCGGCGTGCCCAAGACGCAGATCATCTGGACCCTGACCGCGACGCTCGCGATGCGTCCGATCGGCGCCGTCCTCTTCGGCCTGCTCGCTGACCGCTACGGCCGCCGGGTGCCGCTGATGATCAACCTGATCTTCTTCTCGACGGTCGAGGTTCTCTGCGGCTTCGCGCCGAACTACGCGACGTTCCTCGTCCTGCGCGCGCTCTTCGGCATCGGCATGGGCGGCGAGTGGGGCGTGGGCGCCTCGCTCGCGATGGAGAGCGCGCCGCGGAAGTGGCGGGGAGTGCTGTCCGGCGTGCTTCAGAGCGGCTACTCGATCGGCTACCTGCTCTCCGCGGTCGCCGCGCGGTTCGTGCTCCCCGCTTGGGGCTGGCGCGCGATGTTCTGGATCGGGGGAGTCCCGGCGCTCCTCGCGCTTTACATCCGTTGGCACGTGCCGGAGTCGGAGGCGTGGCGGCAGAACCGCGCGCCGACGGTCGCGGTGATCGGGGCGACGGTGCGGAAGGCCGCTCGTCGCCTCGTCTACCTCGTCGCGCTCATGACGATGATGATGTTTCTCTCCCACGGGACGCAGGACCTCTACCCGGACTTCCTGAAGATCGAGCACCGCGTGGCGCCGAAGACCGTCGCCGAGGTCGCGATCCTCTACAACGTCGGCGCGGTGATGGGCGCGATCCTGTTCGGGCATCTCTCGCAGCGCTTCGGCCGGCGCCGCATCATGATCGCGGCGCTCGCCCTGGCGCTTCTCGTGCTGCCCGTGTGGGCGTTTGGCGGGACCCTCGTCACCCTCGCCGCGGCCGCGTTCTGCATGCAGATTGGAGTCCAGGGCGCCTGGGGGATCATCCCCGCGCACCTGAACGAGCTGTCACCCGACCAGACGCGCGGCCTCGTGCCCGGCCTCGCGTACCAGCTTGGGATCCTCTTCGCCTCGCCGGTCAACTCGATCGAGTACGCGCTGCGCGACCGGATCGGCTACGGCTCCGCCCTCGCGTTCTTCGAGGCGGCCGTGATCCTGATCCTCGCCGCGCTCCTCTGGAAAGGACCTGAGCAGCACGGGAAGCACTTCCTGCGGGAGCCGTCGGGCTAGCTAGCGGTCCAGAGCCAGGATCGTGAAGGTGTCCGGCACCATCGGCGGACGCGGGCGCGGCGTCTCGGCCGTGGGCGTCGGCGCCGGCCCGAACTCCGCGGTGACGAGGTACACGCGGTGGGTCTTCTCGTCGAGCGCCATCGTGCGCGCGCGGGGCGCCGTCGCGACGTTCTCGAGCACCGTGAGCTTGTCGGGCGAGTCCTCCTTCGCGACCGTCAGGGTCCCGTCCCCGTTGGAGCTGAAGGCGAGCTGCGTCCCGGGATCGAAGCCGTTGGCGTCCACGCCGTCGCCGATCGGGACCGTCGCGACGACCTTGCCGCTGCCCGTGTCCATGACCGCCATCATCTGGTTGCCGCAGCCGCTGAAGATCCGGTGGTGCGCGCGGTCGATCGCCATCCCGGACGGCTCCTCGCAGGGCGCGAGCGCCCAGTGCGCGAGAACGGCCGGCTTGCGCGAATCGATCTCGACGACCTCGTTCTTGTCCTCGATGTTCACGAATACGTGACCGCTGAGGTCGGTCGTGGCGAACTCGGGCTTGCCGCCCAGCGCGAGCGTCGCGACGACCTTGCCGGTGGCCGCGTCGAGAACCGTCGCGTTGGAGCTGCGGCCGTTGAAGGCGAAGACCTTCTTCGACGCGGGGTCGTACAGGATCGCGTCCGGGTTCTCGCCCGTGACCTTGACCTCGTCGATCGTCTTGAGCGTCTTCAGATCGAAGATCGTGACGGTCGAGGCCCTCCCGTTGCTCGCGAACCCGCGCCCGAGATCCGGCGCCAGCGCCACGCCGTGCACGCCGCTCGTGTTGGGAATCTCCCCGACGGGCGCGAGCGTGTCGGCATCGAACACCATCACGTGTGTGCCCCGCGTGACGTAGAGCCGCCGCGCCGCGCTATCCACCGTCAGGTAGTCCCACCCTCCCTCGCCCCCGACCTTGACCTTCTTGGAGACCTTGTATCCCGAGCCGGTCTGGCCCAGGCCAGAAGCGGCGACGATGACAAAGGCGATAGCGACGATGGCGACGAGTCGATGGGTCTTCATGGTTCTATCCTCCAACCGTTCGCTGGAATCGCTATCCTAGTCGCAGTCGGAGGAGTGGCCGAGTGGTTTAAGGCGGCGGTCTTGAAAACCGCTGTACCGGAAACGGTACCGGGGGTTCGAATCCCTCCTCCTCCGCCAGGTCCCTCAGAGCGAGAATGTCAGAAGGACCCGACCACCAACGGCAGACCCTCAACAGTAGGGAACGTCGCGCGAAGCGCGGCGGCAATCCCTCCTCCCTCCGCCACGCGAACCCTTAATGGGGGTTCGAGCCGGCCACCGAAGGCAGACCCCCAGCCGCCATACTTGCATCGCATGTATTACAAGTGAGGCTCAAGATGTCCAGCCCCCTCTCCGTCCGACTCCCCGACGCCACGGCAAAGGCGCTCGAAGAACTTGCCAGGCCGACCGACGGCCCCAAGACTTACTTCGTAGAGAAGGCGCTCGAGTCCTACCTCGCCGAGCACGCCGACTATGCCCGAACCTCCGAGGGTTACCGGATGTTGCGAATCGGCTATCGCAGCGATGTGTGCAGAAAGGGGAGTCCGGGGAAGGAACAAGCTCTTGGACCCCGGCCGAGCCGCTGATGAGTGATACGGTTCTGGTGTTCTCGCTTCGCTCGCCCTTTGCCAGACCCCTCTGACGAATCCCGACCGAACAGTTGACGAGAATGCAAGGCGCCGCGCCGTGGCGTCTCTGCTCGACTTTCGATCGGCAAAGGAGGAGTCATGGGAACCACGCTTCGTTTGTTCATTGCCGCGATTCTTTTCACCACGGCGGCCGCGGTTGTTTCGGCACAGGACGCCAGCGTGGCGGCCCCGCCGGCGGCTCCTGACGCCGTCAAACCCGTCGAGCCGCTCCAGGCGATCCCGTTCGCGGAGCCCGGCACGCCGGCCGTCGAGCCGGCGCTCACAATCGACCAGAGCGCCGTGGCCGTCGAGCCCGTCGTCCCGGCGGCCGTGGAGGCCCCCGTTGCGGAGAAGCCTCAGTTCACGACGACCAGGCGCGTGACGAAGAAGACCGCCCGGAAGCCCGCGGAGAAGCCCCCGATCCAGGCCAGCGATTCCTTCAAGGCGGACGCCGCCGTGGCGAGCCTGGCGGCCGTCGACTCGCCCGCGAACCCTTCTCCTCCGGACGCGGCCGCTAACGCCGCGCCCGCGCCGAGCATCGTCCCGCCGGCGCCTGTGGCCAAGCCGGCATCCGTCGAGCCTCGCACCGAGGCCGCCAAGGCTGAGCCCAAGATGGGCGTGGGCGGCTGGTTCCTGATCGCCCTCGTGATCGCCGCCCTCTTCACCGGCATCACCCTGTTCCTCCGCCGTCGGACCTCGAGGCGGACGTCGATCGTGGACTTCACGTCGAGTTCTCCCGACCTGAAACCGTCGCTCGTGTCGCGCAACTAGCTAGAGCAGGCTCTCGAAATCGCAAGGGCGGGGGAGACCCGCCCGGTGCCCGCCGAAGATCCAGACTTCGGCGGGAACTCGACTCCGCCCGGAATAGGCGGGGCTTTACGCGGGCGGACAGGAGCTGCGCCTCCTACTTGCAAATCTCGGCGGCTCGTACTGCTCTCCGCCGGCGGGAAGCGGCCCGCTCGCGCCGCAGTGGTAGCGGCCGAGGCGGCGCATTCCCCGATCCCGCTAGAATCCCCTCGCACAATGCCCATCGCACCCGGCTCCCGCCTCGGACCGTACGAGATCCTCGCGCAGATCGGCGCGGGAGGGATGGGGGAGGTCTATCGGGCGAAGGACCCGCGGCTGTCGCGCGACGTCGCGATCAAGGTCCTGCCGGCCTCCTTCTCCGAGGACGCGGAGCGGCTGCGCCGGTTTGAGCAGGAGGCCAAGGCGGCGGGCGTACTGAATCACCCCAACGTCACCGCGGTCTACGACATCGGGACGAGTGCCGAGGGCGCACCCTACGTCGTCCAGGAGCTGCTCGAGGGCGAGACGCTCCGATCGGTCCTCGCCGGCGGAAAGCTCTCGGCGCGAAAGACGATCGATTACGCGTCCCAGATCGTCCGCGGGCTCGCGGCGGCGCACGAGAAGGGGATTGTGCACCGGGACCTGAAGCCCGAGAACATCTTCGTAACGAACGACGGCCGCGTGAAGATCCTCGACTTCGGCCTCGCCAAGCTCACCCACACCGAGGAGCGCGGCCTGGTCACCAACTTGCCCACGGCCACCGCCGGCACGGAGCCCGGCGTCGTCCTCGGCACGCTCGGCTACATGTCGCCCGAACAAGTCCGGGGAAAGCCGGCCGACGCGCGCAGCGACATCTTCTCCTTCGGGGCGATCCTCTACGAGATGGTCTCGGGCCGGCGGGCATTCCACGGCGACTCGGCCGCCGACACGATGTCCGCGATCCTCAAGGAGGACCCGCCGGACCTCTCCGTGACGAACCAGAGCGTCCCGCCAGCGCTCGAGCGCATCATCCGCCACTGCCTCGAGAAGAACCCCGAGCAACGGTTCCACTCGGCGCACGACCTCGGCTTCGATCTGGAGTCGCTCTCGAGCGTCTCGGCGGCGGGGCAGCCTGCAGCCGCGGCGGCCGCGGGCATCAGCCGCCGTTTCGCCCGTCGCGGTCTGGGAATCGCTGTCGCGATCGCCCTCCTCGCGCTCGCGGCCGGCTACGCGCTGGGCCATCGCGGCTCGCCCGCCGCGAAGCCCGCGAGCACAAGCACCCTCACCTACTCGCAGCTCACGTTTTTCCCCCATCCGGTCTTCAACGCCCGCTTCTCGCCCGACGGCAAGACCGTCGTCTACTCCGCCGCGCCGGCGGGAAACGCTCCTCAGATCTTTTCGCTGAGGCCGGACTATCCGGGCGCCGCTCCGGCCGGCCAGCCTGGTATGGCGCTGCTCTCGGTGTCCTCGAAGGGGGAGCTCGCGGTCCTCACCAGGCCGCGCTTCCTGCGGCACAGCCTCTTCCACGGCACGCTCGCGCGAATGCCGCTCGAGGGCGGCGCGCCGCGCGAGATCGTGGACGGCGTGCGCGAGGCCGACTGGACGCCGGACGGCTCGGACCTCGCCGTCATCCGCGACGTGAACGGGAAGGACCGCCTCGAGTTTCCGCTCGGGAAGGTGCTGACCGAGACGGGCGGGTACCTGAGCAATCCGCGCTTCTCTCCGCGCGGCGATCGCATCGCCTTCTTCGAGCATCCTTTCAAGTACGACGACCGCGGTTCCATCGCCGTCGTGGACCTCTCGGGAAAGAAGACGGTCCTTTCTCAAGGCTACGGGGTCGAGGAGGGGCTCGCCTGGTCGAGAGACGGGCGGGAGGTCCTGTTCTCGGGCGGGCCGGACTACTTCGACACACAGATCTACGCCATCGGGCTGGACGGAAAGCGGCGGAGCGCCGCCCAGAGCGCCGGCGGGATCACGATCCTGGACGTCGCGTCCGACGGACGCTGGCTCGCCAGCCGGGACGAGGCTTGGCGCGACATGTTCGCGCTCGGGCCCGGCCAGGAGAAGGAGCGCAACCTCTCCTGGCTCGAGCTCAGCTACCCGGTCGCGCTCACTCCCGATGGCAAGACGCTGCTGTTCGACGAGGAGAGCGGGCGCGTCGGGGAGTACTACTCGACGTGCCTGCGCCAGACGGACGGGTCGCCCGTCGTGCGGCTCGGGGACGGCGCGCCGGTCGACATCAGTCGGGACGGGAAGCTCGTACTCTCGAGCGTGCCGACCGATCCGGCACAACTCGTCGTCTATCCGACCGGAGCCGGACAGGCGCGCAAGCTCGAGCGCGGCGGGCTCGTCAGCTACGAAGCCGGCGGGTTCTTTCCCGACGGCCGGCGGGTCTTCGTGTGCGGCCACGAATCGGGCCATGCCGTCCGCTGCTACATGCAGGACATCGCGGGCGGCCCACCGCGCCCGATCACTCCCGAGGGCACGACGAACGGTCTCATCTCGCCGGACGGCGCACAGCTCCTGATCACCGACAGCAGCGGAGGGCTGAACATCTACCCGGTCGCCGGCGGCGCCCCGCGCCCCGTGCCCGGCACGACCCCCGACGACGCGGCCGTGCGGTGGATGTCGGACGGAAAGTCCATCCTCATCGCCAACCACTGGTGGGAAGTGCCCCTCCGCATCCAAAAGGTCGACCTCGCCACCGGCCGCCGCGAGGACGTCGCGATACTTCGTCCCGGCGAGCTGACGGGTGCCGTCCAGATCGTCCGGGCCGCGTTCACCGGAGACGGGAAGAGCTATGCGTACGCGGTGCGGAGGATGGCTTCGCATCTGTTCCTGGTGCAGAAGGGGGAGTAGGCGGAGGGTCCCCCCATTGGGCGGCCCCGGGGCCGCACGGCCTCCCGCTTGACCCGCCGGCGCTATTCATCTCGCAGTCGCCCGCGGCGAAATCGACGCCGAGACCCTCGCGATCTGGTTCCGGCAGAGGATCTCGAGCGAAGACTAGCCGCCAGGTCCGGGCGATCAGCAGCGCCGCACGCCGCTGCATCCATCGACGGAGCCGGGGCGCTTTGCCGAGAAATCAGGGAGTCAGGTCCGACCCCAGTTCTTCCGCCGGAGCCCGAAGCGATCGCGCAGCAGCACGACGCGCGAGGGGCGACGTGCTAGGGACAGTCCCCGAGGCGTCTCGCCTTGACGTGGGAGACGACTTCCGGGGCGCTTCCGTTCTTCGACGTCTGGTCTCCCTCGGACGTGTCGCCGTTGTAGACCGACCTCGTCCGGATCGCCACCTCTCCGCACTTCAACGCGTAGGACACCGTGTTGCCGTGGACGTCGTAAGACGTGATCGTGCAGCGCCCCGCGGCCTTCTTCTCGGCATATGCCCGCGCCGTCTTCGTGTCTCCGTTGACGCTCGCCGCCTCGTCCGCCGTGATGCAATGCTTGAAGACGTTCGGCTCGCCAACCGGGTGAATGATCGTGAATTCCCACTGGCCGGGGCGAACCCGCTCCGCCGCGGGGAGGGGCGCGGATGCCAGCGCCAGGGCGCCTGCGGCGATGAGTACGACCGTGCGCGTGGTCTTCGGCATGGGTTCCTCCGTTTGCTCCCTTTTCGGATGGGTCGGCCTGAGCCCCCGAGAAGGAATCTGGAACACCGTATCAGCTTCGAGTGGCGTCCCCCCCACACGCTTGCTGGATGAAGCTGGCCATGTCGAACCGCCTTCATACATCGCACACGCCCTTGCTGCGTGAGAACTGGCCGTTCCGAACCGATGGGCTTCGTGCGCGAGCGTGCCGCCGAAATCGCCAGAATCAGGACTGACTTCGAGGCCTCACTCTTCCTTTCGGTGAGTCTTTTCTCCGAGTTCTGATTCTCTGATTGTTTGTCGCAAACCCAATGCCGTGAAGCCTCGGGGTCAGACCTGGGCATGGGCAGCCGTCGCGCCGAGGCGCGGCCCGCGGCGGCGGAACCGGGGGCCGGAACGGGGTAGGGGAGTGAAGAGGGGAGCGAGAGGGAAGGGGTCTGATTTCGGGTTGAGCTCGCGACGGGAACTTTTCGGCTCGTCCGGCGTAGAGTCGCCAGGAGGCACAATGCGAACCCGCTCGCTCGCAATTCTCGGGGTCGGGCTCCTTCTGACGACCCGCGCGGCTCTCGCGCAGATCAACACACCCTCCGCGCCGTCCGATCTCTCCGGCGAGTGGGAGCTGACGACCGACGTTCTCGGCAATCCGCTCGCGCGCCGGCTCACGCTCAAGGTCGAGAGGGGAAAGCTGACCGGCACCGTCTCGCGCGGCAAGTCCACGCCGCTCACCGGCACGGCCGCCGGCGATCAGGTCCACTTCGAGCTCAAGGAGGAGGACGGAACGGTCGATCACTTCGAGGGGCGGGTGAGAGACGGAATCCTGTCGGGGACCGTCTCGTTTTCCGGCGAGCCCTGGGGCAGCATGCCGCCGGGCGAATGGCGCGCGCGGCGTCCCTCGGCCGGCCGGCCCGCGGCGCCTCGAACGCTCGACTTCGAGCCGAAGACTTTCCACCGCGTCTTCTCGGCCACGATCGAGCCCGTCATGCGCATCTGGCCCGGCGACACGGTGCGCACGCGCACGGTGGACGCCGCCGGCGTCGACGAGAGCGGCAAGTCGCGCGTCCTCGGCGGCAACCCGCAGACCGGCCCCTTCTACGTCGAGGGCGCGATGCCGGGCGACCTGCTGGCGGTCCACGTAAAGAAACTCCGCCTAAACCGCGGGACGGCGATCAGCGACGACGGCCTCGTCGACCGCGCGACGACCTCCGACTACGCCTCCGAGCACAAAGACAACAACTTCAACGACGTCGTCTGGAATCTCGACGTCGAGAAGGGCGTCGCTCGGCCCGCGAAGCCCACGGCGCACCTGAAGGACCTCGCGGTGCCGGTCTCGCCGATGCTCGGCTGCGTCGGAGTCGCGCCGGGGTTCGGCGGCGCCGCGGTCCAGACCGGAGACTCGGGGCGGGTGGGCGGCAACATGGACTTCAACGAGATCCGGGAGGGCGCGACGGTGTATCTACCGGTCTCGCAGCCGGGCGCGCTACTCTACGTCGGCGACGGGCACGCGCTGCAGGGCGACGGCGAGCTCAACGGCAACGCGCTCGAGACCTCGCTCGACGTCGAGTTCTCGGTGGACGTGCAGCGCGAGAAGTCGATCGGTCAGCGCCCGCGGATCGAGAACGCGGAGTATCTGATGGCGATGGGACTCGCTGGTTCCCTCGACGAGGCGTTTCGCGAGGCGACGTCGGGGCTCGCGTCCTGGCTCGAGACGGACTATGCGCTCACGGGGCCGGAGGCGGCGATGCTGCTGGGCGCGACAGTCGAGTACAAGATCAGCGAGGTCGCGGACCGCAACGCGGGCGTCGTGGCGAAGATCCCGAAGAAGTACCTGCCGGCGGCTGCCCCGGCCGCGAAGTGAGGGATGAGAAGGAGCCGACCCGGCCGGGTTAGCGGGGATCGGTGCGGTGGCGCGGCCGGGTGGGTTGCCGGCGGAGAAAAGAAGGGCCCGCGCGACGCGCGGGCCCTTTAGATCAAATCCGTGAACAGACCCCTGAAAAGGGTGACTACTGCCTGGTGTACACCATCGTGTTGTTCACCGCCTGGCCCTTGGCGTTCATTCCGGTCTGGGTGATGGTGAGGGTCTTTCCGTCTGCGGAGACCGCGACCTTAGCCGAGATCGTCGGCTTTCCACCCTTCTTCCAGGGGTTGCTGTAGTCGCTGTCGTCACTCTTCAGGGGCGCGCATGTGTCGGCCTCGGGATTGCCCTCGTACGTGACATCCTTGCCGTCGAACTTGGACACGAACATGCTGTGGCTGGGCTTGCCATCGGCGCCAACACCATCACTGGTGAACTTGATCCCGCCGGCCGTCGCTTCGTACTTCAGCGTGAAGCTCTTGGGCGCCGGCCCCGGGCTGTACCTGGATTTCGCGGAGTCGATCTTCCACGTGCCTAGCCAATTCTCGGCGGCCATGGCGACGGAGCTCGACAGAACAAGGGCGCAGCACGCCGCGAGGGAAGGGATGAGCAGGGTCTTACGCATGAGTCTCCTTCTTCGTTGAAAATGAAAACCGGGCAAATTCTTGTGGTGGGGCGGATCATACTTCTCCCTTTTCGCCGGGCATGGAGAGGGACCGCCTACTTGCCCGCCGGCTTCGTCTCCGCCGGCACCAGCCTCGCCCGGTACGCCTTCGCCTGCGCCGGTTTGCCCCACTGCTCGTAGAGGTCGCCGAGGTCCTTGATCGTTCGTTGCGTCCGGACCTGGGTCTCGCCGAAGGCCTTCATGCGAAGGCCGAGGGCGCGGAGTAGGACGGGCTCCGCTTCGGGGTATTTCTTCTGCTTCGTCAGGCACTCTCCCATTCCGGTGAGCACGTGCGCGACGTCCGGATGGTCGGGGCCGAGCTTCCGGCTCAGTCTCTCCACCGCTTCCGGGTAGGTGCGGCCCGCGGCCTCGAGGTTTCCGCTCATCATGTAGACGGCGGCCATGTTCGCGAGCGTTCGCGCGACCGGCTCCGAGTCGTCGCCGAGCGCCTTTCGGCGCATCGCGAGGACCACCTCGAGGTTGCGGGCCGTCTGGTCCAGCTTCTTCTGGCGGAAATACACGTTGCCGAGGTTCTCGCGCGTCGTGGCGATCGATGGGTGGTCCTCCCCGAGGACCGCGGTCTCGATCTCGATCGCCTCCAGGAACGCGCGCTCCGCTCCCGCGAAGTCGCCGGCGTTCGTCAGGGCCACGCCGTAGTCGTCGAGGGCCTCCGAGATCTCCGGGTGCCGGTCCGGATGGAGAGCGCGCGCGAGGGCGAGGCGCTCGCGCATCAGCGCCTCTTCCGCCTTGTGGTCGTCCTGGTCGAGCGCGACTCCGCCCAGGACGCGCAGCGAGTCGATCTCGACTCTCCGGGGGTCGAGCATCCCTGGGTCCACAGGCGCCTTCGCTCTCTTGACCCGATGGGCGCGCGCGATCGCGAGGGCGCCCTCTCCCAGCTTGTGCGCCTCGGGGAACTTCCCTTTCACCCGAAGCGCGTCGGCGAGGTTGTTCATTGCGTCGGCGACCTCGAGGCTCCTCGCGTCTGCTTCGTGCAGGCCGCTCGTGATCTCAAGGGCTCTTCGGGCCGCCTTCTCGCTCTCGTCGAACTTTCCCTGCGTCAGGTACATCTTCGCCAAAGCCGCCCACGAGTCGGCCGCCTCGGGACTCTTTTTGCCCGCGTTGGCGGCTCGGAGCTCGAGCGCCTTGCTCAGCGCCTTCTCCGCCTCCGTGTACTCCGCGAGGTTCGCGAATGTGACGCCGATCGTCTGGAGGACCGCGGCCTCGACGAGCGGTTGATGGAGAAATGCCGCGTGCGCCTTCGCCTGCGCCTGCCGGAGCGCGTCGAGCAGGGTCACGTTGCGCGATCCCTTCGACCACGGGTCGGCCGCCCCCAGCGCGTCCTTCAGGAATCCGTTGATGGCGGTCGACTTCGCCGCCTCGCTCTCCGCCCGGTCGCGCTCTCTCCGGACGCGCTCGCCCTGAACGACCATCGTGACGGCCAGCGCAGCGAGCAGGATCGCAATGCCGGCGGCCGCCGCGAAGGAGAGTCTGTGGCGCGCCACCAGCTTTCGGAGCTGGTACATCGTGCTCGGCGGGTGGGCGAGGATCGGCTGGCTCCCGAGGTATCTATCCACGTCCTCGGCGAGCGCGGCGGCGCTCTCGTAGCGGCGGTCCGGTTCCTTCTCCAGAGCCTTGGCGACGACCGTCTGGAGGTCCGCGTCGATCGGCTCGCCGCCCTCGGCCTTCTTCAGCGCCCGGGGCGGCGTCTCCACGATCGCGAGGAGCGCCTGGACCATCGAGGTGTCCTGGGTGTCGTAGGGGTAGCCCCCGGCGAGCAGCTCGTACAGGATGACGCCCAGGGAATAGACGTCGGTCCTCAGGTCGATGTTGCGGCTGTCGCCCTTCGCCTGCTCGGGGCTGATGTAGGGCAGCGTACCCCAGATCGAGCCGACCGCGGTCATCACGGTCGCCGCGGCCACGTCGGCGTCGGTGATCCGCGCGAGGCCGAAGTCCAGGATCTTCACGTCTCCGGAATGGGAGACGACGATGTTCGAGGGTTTCAAGTCGCGATGGACGACTCCGCGCTGGTGCGCGTAGTTGACGGCGCGGCAGATCGTCTCGAAGAGTCTCAGCCGCTCGCGAAGCTGCTCGCGGGTCGGATGGTCGCCTCCCAGCCGGTCGCGCACGTAGGCGCCGAGCGTCTTCCCGGTGACGAGCTCCATCGTGAAGAAGTGCTGCCCGTCATCGGTCCGGCCGACCTCGTAGATGGCCGCGATATTCGGGTGGACGAGCCGCGCGAGCGTCTCGGCCTCGCGCCGGAACATCCGGAGGTAGTTCTCGTCGACGAAGTGGCCGCCGCGGACGACCTTCAGGGCGACGCGCCGGCTCGGATTCTTCTGCTCGGCTTCGAAGACGATTCCCATCCCGCCCTCGCCGAGCTTGCCGAGAATGCGGAAGCCGCCGATCTCTTTCGGGAGTTCTCCCGAGTCGGGGGCGGGCATGCCGGCGCGGACGGCGTCGATGGTCGGCGCCTGAGTGAGCGGACCGCCGTCCGGGGGATTGGTCATGTCGTGGGAGGAAGTCTATCTTCGCCGGCCGAGGGGAGGCGCCCCACGGCGAAATGGGTTTTCGAGCCCGGGCACACGGCGGCGGGATTCTGCGCGCGCCACATGATGGTGACCTGCGTCCGCGGGCATTTCAAGGTGTCCATGGCACGCTCGACTTCGATCCCGAAAATCTTTCGGCGACGTCGGTCGAGGTGACGCTCGACGTCCGCTTTCTGGGTCCGTGGCAGACTCCCTGGTGGGAAGACGGCGCGGACAAGGGGCCCAGGACGCGCGCCGGCCTCGTCGCCACGACGACGATCAACCGCAAGGACTCCGGCGTGAATTGGAACGACGTCATGGACCGAGGCGGGCTTGTCGTCAGCGACGACGTCGACCTCACGATCGACGCCGAGGCGATTCTCAAATCGCCGTAGCTTGCTCGGGCGCCACCGGTGATACCGTCCGCGAAGAACCTGTTTGTGACGATGAGAGGCTTGGTGTTGACCCGTTGACTTGGCTTGCCCCGCTGGGCTTTGAAGGGCGCGTGCCCGCGATCTGAGCTCAGCGCAGGAGGAATCGTTCCGCCCCCGGTTGGATTGCGTCGAATTGGGGTTCGGGGAGGGTTTCCACCATGAAGAAGAAGGCCGCGAATACGAAGACAACCGCCCGCCGGCCACCGCAGTCCAAGGCCGCGAAGGAGCGCGTTCGTCGACACCTCGCCGGCGAGCGCGCGCTCTCGCTCGATCCCGCCGAAGCGGCCGGAGCGGCCTTCATCTCGCTGGAGGAGAGAGCGAGGGCCCGCTTCGCCAAGCAGAAACAGGAGAAGGAGGCGGAGGCGGAGGCCGCCCGGCTCCGTGGCAAGAAATCCCCGGCGCGGCCGCCGAATCCAGGCCGTAAACCTCGCCCGGATTAGGCCACGTCGCCCTTCGCGCGTCGCGCTGCTGCGCGATCGCCTAGGGCTCCCGCGGCGCGAACCTCCTCCCTCCTTCGTCGGGAGACTATTCGCGCCGCGTACGAGAGAGAGCGCCTCTCGTCGAGACGCCTCGCGTCGCGAGGCGTTGCCTACGTTCGGGGGTTTGCCCGGTATCCGCTCGCTGCGCTCGGATGACGGAGCAGAAGGCCCGCGACTATCCGAGCCCGAGGAACAGCCGAAGGCCTTCATCGATCGCCGCGGCTTCGTCGACGGACAACCTGCCGAAGACGCGCGTGATGCGCCGCTTGTCGACGGAGCGGATCTGATCCACGAGAGCGAACGAGGCCTTCCGGAGGCCGCTTCTCCCCGACGCGAGAGGCGGGTAGAACGCTCCCTCTCCCGCGGTTCCGCTGATCGGGACGACGGCCACCAGGGGAAAGCGCTGATCGGCTGTGACGTCCGGGTCGCTGACGATCACGCAGGGCCGCGTGCCGCGCTGTTCATGCCCCCGGGTCGGATCGAGCCCCACGAGCACGACGGTTCCCCTCTCGAGCTTCACCGCTTCGCGTCGACCCAGCCGCGTCCCCGGACCCACCGGACGGGCTTGCCCTCCGCGAGGTCGAGAAGCTCGGAGGACTCGCCGACCGGCGCGCGTCCTCCCCAGTCTTCGAGCCCCGCGTCGGCGAGCGCGCTCGATTCCGGGTGGGGATTCGCGAGCGAACGGCGCAGCTCCTCGCGCCGGCGGCGTTGGACCTCGCGGCGGACGGCATCCAGGACGAACCGACTGCGGTTGCGCTCGCGACGGTCGATCTCCACGACGAGCTCGGGCGGCAGGGTCACGGTCACGCGGGCGGCCGGCATATGAGTATGATCATACTATAAATCATACTGCTCGCGGCAGCAGCTCCGTCGTCGTCTGGCGAGGACAGGCGAAAGGGGGGTTTCCTTCTTGCCGAGCTCGGGGCCTCGCTGCTACGGGCAGTGGCCTGGCTGCTTCGAGAGGGCGGTGTCGAGGGCCTCGTCGAGAACCGGGACCCAGAGCGCATAGCCCTGGGCGTTCGGGTGGAAACGGTCCGGGGCGAACAGCGTCCGGTCGCTGCGAAATGCGGGGCCCGTCCGGTCCGCGATCGGCGCGAACGTGAGGCCGTGGTCGGAGACGGCGCGGCGCGCGATAGCGTTGATGCGGCGTGCCCGATTCGCGGCGATGCCGCGAAGGAAGAAAGGGATCCGCGGAGGGGCGCCCATGTCGGGGGAGCCCGTGACCACGATCCGCGCTGCGCAGTTCTCCGCGAGGAGCGACCGGAGGATCTCTTCGAGGTCGCGGCGCACCGATCGGGACGACGTGAGATGGATGACGTCGTTGGCCCCGACGTCGAGGAGCACGAGGTCGGGCTTCACGCCGCGGGCGCGCGGAAGCTGATCCTGGAGGACGTCCCGGAATCTTGCGCCCGAGACGGTGAGGTTCACGAGCTCGACGCGGCGGCTTCCCGCGAGGTGACGCGCGGTTTCCAGGACGATGCCCCGCTCGTAGTCCGCTCCGACGCCCGCCGCGGTGCTATCGCCGAGAACGAGAAAACGGACCGGAGCGCCCGATCCGAGCGTCACGGGGGCATCGTGCCTCTCGGCGATCGCTGGTTCCGGGCGAGAGGAGTGACATCCGACGAAAACGGCGGCGAGAAGTGAGACCGCCATTGCGACCGTCGCCCGCCCGGATCGCGATGGGCGGTCGAACTCGGGATCGTAAACGCCTCGCGTCGCCGGACGTTGCCCACGTTCGGTGGTTTGCCCGGTGGTCAGATCGCTTCGCTCAGGATGACAGGGCAAAAGCCGCCTCTTACCGCCGGCTCTTGGCTTCCTTCAGGCCGAGCGCGGTCGCCTCGGGATCCGCGTTCTCGACGACGCCGACCTTGTGCTCGTAGCTCATCTTTCCCCCGAGCCAGCCGGACACGCCGAGGAGAAGGAAGGGGAAGACCTCGAGCGCGAGTGCGATCGGCCAGAGTCCCGTGCGCATGGCCGCGTGGTCCCGGCGGAGCCAGAGGCCGACGGCGTAGAGGGCGACCACCGTCAGGTTGATTCCCATGTGCCACTTGGCGATCCGCCATCCGGCCTGGCTCATCTCGACGCCGAAGAAGTCGATGAACCCGAAGACCGCCGCGAGGAGGGCCGTGACGATGCCGACCGCGATGGCGAACCCGGCCACGTCGTACCAGAAGCCGTTCCGGGTCGAGACGTGGAACGCGTCGGCGACGAGCGCGAGGAAGAACGCGCCGATCGGCAGTGCGACCAGGGCCGGATGGATCGGATGATTCCCGATGGCGGCGCGGCTTTTCATGATTCCTCCACCGCGGAGGAAGCAAGATCCGCGCCCGGGCTGGGCGCTACGGCTGCCGCAGCATGTAGTCGCCGGGTTCGGACATCCGGGTGACCTTCCCGCTGGCGTCGAGGGTGAACTGGATCAGCTCGCCCTGCTGCGATCCGCTCTTCATACGGAACGTGTTCGGCGCGACGGGCTCGAGGCGCACGCGGCCCTCCCATGGGTCGTCGTCGGACGGATCGACGATGCAGAGCTCGCCGTCCAGGACCATGACGAGCGCGACGTCGTCCTCCCACCCGTAGCTGCCCACGAACCTGGACCAGGCAGGATCGGTCTTGCGCGCCTCCTCGGTTTTCCCGACGGCCTTCGCGATCGCCGGGGCGACGATCTTGTAGGCCGCGTTGACGTAGCGGCTCGGCGAACCGTCCGCCGCGTTGGTGAGCACGATGACGCCGAACTTCTCCGCGGGAAGCAGCGAGATCGAGGTGCGGTGGCCGGGGACGGCTCCGCCGTGGCTGATGCGCGTCTTGTCGTCGCGCCGGTCGACGCCCCAGCCCAGTCCCCAGCCGCTCTTCCAGTCCGGCTCGAGCCAGTGGATGCGCTGCATGTCTCGCAGCGTGGAGCCCTTGAGGATCTGCGAGCCGCCGGCAGCGCCGTCGCGGAACTGGAGGGACGCGAATCGGGCGAGGTCCTCGACGGTCGAGGCGAGGTTGGCGGCCGGGACCATGTACGCGGCGTCCAGGAACGGCTCGACGCGCCGCGGCTTCCCGGGCACGCGGCGCCCGTAGCCGGTCGCGAGCGCCGGCATGTCCCGCGGAGGGATGACGCGCGTCGCGGACATGCCGAGCGGCTGCAGGATGTGGCGTCCGACGTAGTCGGCGTAGGGCTCGCCGGAGGCCTTCTCGACGACGTAGCCGGCGAGCGAGAGCGCGACGTTGGAGTACTTCCACTCGGTCTCGGGCGGGCCGACCACACCCATGCGGTTCAGGGCGCGCTCCATCTCCTCGCGCGAGGGGAACTTCATGTCGTTCCAGTACGTGCCCTCGACCTCACGGGGCAGACCGGAGGTGTGCGTCAGGAGGTGGCGGATCGTGATGGTCGGATGGGTCGGCTCGACGTGGGCCGGCGCGAACTCGGGCAGCCACTTCGCGACGGGGTCGTCGAGCTGGAGCTTGCCGGCGTCGCGCAGCTGCAGGATCGCGGTCGCCGTGAAGAGCTTCGAGAGCGAGGCGATGCGGTAGGCCGTCGCGGGAGTCGCCGGCGTCTTCTTCTCCAGGTCGGCGAACCCGTAGCCCTTCGACCAGATCAGCTCCTGTTCGTGGATCAGGCCGATCGAGACCCCCGGCTGTTCGCGGTCGGCCGCCGTGCGCGCGACCCAGGCGTCGAAGACCTGGATCGCGGAGGCGACGCCGGGATTCTCCGACAGCGGCTTCGGCGCGTCGGCGGCGGAGAGCGGCGCGGCGAACATGGCGAGCGCGAGGAGGGCGAGGGCGCGGAGGGGAGACGTCATCTTTGGACTCCTTCTCATTTCTTCGACTCCTGGATGCGTCGGGCGATCGCGGTCACCATGCGGCGCGGCGTGAAGCGGAGCCCCTCGACGAGCGCGAGGTTGGCGGCTCCCGGAACGACGACGCTCTTCCCGCGCATCATGCCCTCGTATCCGGCGCGCGCGACCTCGGGCGCCTTCATCACGAGCCGGGACCGGAAGAGCCGCGTCGCCTCGAGGCCCGCCGCCTTCTGGAACTCGGTGATCGTCGGTCCGGGGCAGAGTGCCGTGACGGTCACCCCGGTGCCGGCGGTCTCGTTGGCGAGCGCCTCGGAGAAGGACAGGACGTACGCCTTGGACGCGTAATAGACGGCCATGAGCGGGCCCGGCTGAAACGCCGCGGTCGATGCGACGTTCAGGATCCGGCCGCGCCTCCTCTGGAGCATTCCGGGGAGCAGGAGCTTGGCGAGGTGGGTGGGCGCGGCGACGTTGACCTGGATCATCGCCAGCTCCCGGTCGAGCGGCGTGTCGCGAAAGAGGCCGTAGACGCCGAACCCGGCGTTGTTGATCAGCACGTCGACGAGGAGCCCGCGCGCGTCGAGCTCCCGCGCGATCTCCCCCGGCGTCTCGGGAAGCGCGAGGTCGAGAGGGAGGACAGTGGCCGCGATCGAGAACTCCTCGGTCAGGCCGCGCGCGATGCGCTCGAGGCGTTCGCGGCCGCGCGCCACGAGCACGAGGTCGTGGCGATCCCGCGCGAGGAGGGTCGCCAGCTCGAGCCCGATCCCGCTGGAGGCGCCCGTGACCAGGGCCGTCGGCATGCGGGGGGCTGGTCCTACCGCGCCGAGAGGCTCTGAGGTTCTTGCGCGACGGATCTGGCCGCCGACTTCGCGATCGGCTTGGGCTTGACGATGTAGGTCCAGGCGTTGGCGAGCTCGGCCTTGCCCCAGCGGATCAGACCGTGGAAGAGCATGACCCACATCGCCGAACGCACCGAGAAGCCGACGAACCGGGGTCTCCGGCCCGCATTGTGGTTTCCGTAGATCCCCAGCGCCATCTTCCGCTGCGCGATCCGGACGAGCCGGCGATTGTAGAAGCGGATCGGGTAGAAGCCGATCTCCGCGCCGTCCTCGAAAAAGGGGGGAATGCCGAGCCGCTCGTGCGACCACTTGTAGATCGGCATGACCGCGGCGAAGTAGTACAGCGAGGTGTCGAGGAGGAAGGCGATCGTCATGGTGTCGTAGTCGCCCATGACGTAGTACTTGTCGCGGTAGATCGACTCGTAGAAGTACTTGAAGAAGCGGTCGTAGCAGCGGTTGTGCTCGGCGTAGGCCTTGACCATCTGCTCCGACGATGCGCCGCCGAGATCCTTCAGGATCAGCCGCGTCCGGGTCCAGACCGAGAAGGACATCTGGTCGAGCCCCGGCGAATAGAACGGATCGAGGAACCCTCCCGCGTCGCCCACCTGCGCCCATCCCGGCCCGATGAACTTGTCGACGAAGTAGGGCAGGTGCGCGTAGTAGCGGCAGTCGCCCTCGATGGCCGTCGCGCCCTCGATGAGCTGCCGGCTGAGGGGATTCCCGGCGAGAAAGCGCGTGAGCTTGTCGAGCGGCGTCGTTCCCTCCGGGGTCACGAGCCGCTTGTCCCAGACGAGCCCGACGCTGACCTCGCCGTCGTGCAGCGGGATGAACCAGATCCAGTATCCCCAGCCGTTGAAGTGGTTGGTCGCCAGGCGCCTCGGCGCGAGCACCGAGCGCTGCCACGGATCCCCGGGGTCGGTTCCGCAGAGGGCGACGCCGTCCATGTCCGGGACGTCGTTGTAGCGCACCCAGATCGCGGAGATCGGGTGCGTTTCGATGGGAGTGACGCCGCCGCGCTTACGCGCGAGCATCGCCTGCCGTCCCGTGGCGTCCACGAGCCAGCGGCACGTGACCGTGGCGGTCGACCGGTCGCTCTTCTCGATCGTCAGCGTGTTCGGGGCCGCGGCCTCGCCGAGCGTGTACCCGGTGACCCTGGCCGGGCGCCAGACCTCGCTGCCCTCCTCGCGCGCGACGTCCAGCAGGTGCGTGTCGAGCTTCGCGCGGTCGAGCTGGAACGAGGGCGTGCGCGCGAGCTGCGTCGGTCCCGTCTCGGAGGCCTCGCGCAGGCACGTCACGTCGTCGTTGAAAAACCAGTAGCGGAAGGCCTGCTTGGGCAGCTGCTCGCGCGTGAGGTAGGTCCACTGCTTCAGGACCCGGGTCAGGAAGTACGCGGAGATCTCGACCGTGGACTCGCCGACCTTCCAGTCGAACTGCTCGGTCTTCTCGACGACGAGGATGCGCAGATCCGGCCGCTCGCGTTTCAGGACGATCGCCGTGGACGCTCCGGAGACGGCGCCGCCCACGACGACGACGTCGTAGGTCGTGGGATCGGGCTCGCGCGGCGCTTCCATCGGAGGCATCAGTTTACTTCGGACCCGGCCCGATTTCCTCGACGAGGCCGCGGTCCTCGTCCACGAGGATCGTGCGGTCGACAGGGTCGATCGGGAGAAGCGTCTGCACCTTCCCGGAGGGCCAGGTCATCGTCAGCCCGTCCACGCGCGTGGCCTTCCCGAGGCCGAGGTGGACGATCGGGCTGCCGGTCGAGAGATAACCGCTCGCGTTCCCGTTTTCCGTCACGATCACGCGCCCGCCGGGAAGCCGGGCCGCCACGCGCGCGCCGACGCCGTCACGGTTGTCGTGGCCGGGGGAGCCGGCGAGGCGGATGCGGAGGAAGTGCTCGTCGGGCTTGCGGGAGCCCAGGAAGAGGGCCTCCGGGGCCTGCACCGAGCGCACGTAGAGGTCGAGCGCGCCGTCTCCGTTGGCGTCGAAGGCCACCGCGGCGCGGCCGTTGGACTCGAGGTCCAGGCCGTCGAGGAACGCGCGCTCCTCGAAGCGCGTCCCCCCGCGCGCCGCGGAGTCGCCGCGGTTGCGGAAGTAGCGATCCCGCTCGGTGCCCGCGATCCCCGCGCCCTTGCGATCGAACGTCTTCGTTCCGGCGACGTAGTCGTCCCAATAGGCGAGCGTCTGCCACCAGAACTCGAGCTCGATGTCTCGGTCGCGCCCGTCGCCCCACATGCCGTTGGTCGAGTAGAGGTCGGGCCACCCGTCGTCGTCGAGGTCCGCCGCGATCGAGCTCCAGTTCCAGCCCGCGTGCTGCGCGCCGGACTTCGCGGTGGCGTTCGCAAACGTGTGATCGGGCCGCTGGATCAGGAGCGTGTTCCCCTGCGCCATCTCCTCGCACCACCGGATCGCCGTCGAGAGGAACAGTCGACCCCAGATGCTGATGGGAATGGACGGGTACTCGTGGAGGAAATACCACTGCGTGTCGGTCCCCGTCGTGTAGAGGTCGGGGCGGCCGTCGCCGTCGAAGTCCGCCCAGGCGCCCGACATCCCGTAGGCGCGCACCGACGCGCCCGCCGCCTTCGTCACGTCGCGAAAACTCCTTCCATCCACGTTCCGGTAGAGGTTCTTCAACCCGAAGTCGTTGGTCGCGAGCAGGTCTACGCGCCCGTCCTGGTCGAAGTCCTGGAAGAGGCCGGAGAGCGTCCAGCGCGTCGCCCCGGACAGCCCCCACGCGCGCGTGGCGTCGGTGAAGTGGCCCTTGCCGTCGTTCAAATAGAGAAAGTTCGCGGAACCGTCGTTGGCGTCGAAGGGCGGGTCGGGCATCCGGCGGTAGTAGTCGCCCGTGACCGCGATGAAGAGGTCGAGGTCGCCGTCGCCGTCCACGTCCGCGAAGGCGGCGGACCGGGCGTTGGCGCCGGCGAGGATGCCGGAGGACGCCGTCGTCTCCGCGAAGGTGCCGTCGCCGCGGTTGACGAACAGCCGCGCGGGCCCGAATGCGTTCGTCACCAGGAGGTCGGGAAACCCGTCGCCGTTCACGTCGCCCGCAGCGACTCCCGTCGCCGGGATGCCCTCGGTCGCGGACTTCCCGAGGCCCGCGCGCTCCGTGACGTCCGTGAATCGCCCGCGCCCGTCGTTCTCGTACAGGATCGACCGGACGCCGTCGCCCACGAAGAGGTCCTCGAAACCGTCGCGGTTGTAGTCGAGGACGGCGACGCCCGAGCCCGGCCAGATGTCGGAGATCAGGTGGTTGGAGAGCGGGAGCGGCGGATCGCTCCGCGCCGCCCCAAGGCCCGCCTCCGCCGTCGCGTTGCGGAATCGCGGGGAGGTCTCGGCGCGGTCCGAGAGGGCCCGCTCGAGTCGAACCGCCGCGCGGGGGGCCGGCCGCTCGGTCACTACCGCGCTCGCCTCCCGCTCGACCCGCGCTCCGTCGGCTCGGAAGCCGCCGACCGTGAACGTGACTCGGCCCGCCGTGGTCTCGTGAGCGCCGCGGAGATCGTGCGCGGGCTTCTCGACCCGGTAGTCCACGAAGACGAGCCGGTCGAGCCCGTTCCACGCCCACTCCCGCAGCGACGCGACGCCCTCCGGATCCGCGGCGGCCGCGTCACGGCTGCGCAGCGCCCGCCGCGTCGCCTCGCACGCGTCGCGCCAGCGCTCGAGCCGCTGCATCCACGGCGTGAATCGGGCCCGCAGCCGCGTAATCGAGGAGTTCTGGTAGACCCACCACCCGGCGGCGATGGCGACGGCGAGCGTGACGCCGATGAGGAGCTTGCGCATCCGGCGCGGAGGATCCGCGGGCGCCGCCGCCTACTTCGATCTCAGATTGAAGGTCACCGAGCAGGACGGGTCGACGCGGTACTCGGCCTCGTCCCCCGATATCAGGGTCGCTCGGTACTTGCCGTCGTCCTCGAGGCTCTTGGAGCCGAGATCGAACTTCCAGTGGGCTTCGTCGTCCCACACGAAACGATTGCCCTTTCCGTAGTCGCGTACCTCGATGCCCGCCGTCTTGTCGACCTCGGGCCCGGACTCCGGCAGGAACTTCAGCGTGAGCGCGGGCGGCGCCTTGATGGTCGTCTGGTCGCCGAAGGTCCCGCCGGGCAGCAGCAGTTTGCCCCGGAGCGGCAGGACCCGCCCCTTCGCGATCTGCATGTCCTGGCGGATCGGCTCGTCGAAGCCCTGGCAGCGGTACGTCGGAGGCGCCGGACTTGCGGCGCGCATCGCGGATGAGGCGAGAAAGCCGGCAACGACGCAACCGATCCCGACGCGCGCGGAAAAACCGATCATGAAACGATCCTCCTGTATCCGCGGAGCGTATCGCGATTCCCGGCGAACCGATCTCGTCCGTGTCGCGTGGTACGATCCCGCGCCAAAGTTTCCGATGCCGGTGAAGGCCCTCTGCTTTCTCGTCCTACTCGCCCTCGTGCCGGCCGCCGCGCACGCGGCCTCCGCCGGCCCGCCTCCGGTGACGCCGACTCCCATTCCGCCGCCGCGCAGCGCCTCGAGGCCCGTCTCCCAGGCGGTGCTGTTGAACGGGAAACCCTTCCCGCAGGTCACGCCGTTCGTCGCGCGTCCCCCGCGTCCCGTGCGGACGCTCTTCGTGTCGGCGGCCAAGGAGAACGGAGACGGATCGGAGAAGCAGCCGTGGAACGACCTCCAGGCGGCGCTGCGCGAGCTGCGCGCGGGGGACCGGCTGCGCGTTCTCCCCGGGACGTACACGGGAGAGTTCCGGATCGACGAGGCGTGCCGCGAGGGCGAGGGCGCGCGCTCGGTCATCCAGGTGTTTTTCGACGGCAAGGCCCGGCTCGTTCCCCGCGGCGGTGCGGCCGTCTTCACGGTCCGCAGGCCGTTCTGGCACTTCGTCGGCATTCTCGTGGACCTCGGCCAGTCGGCGGGGGCCGGGGTGTCGTTCGAGACCCAGGGAGCGCACCACATCACGTTCGACCGCGCGCGGATTTCCGGCGGCTCGGGCCCGGGGATCCTCGTGGGAGGTGAGAGCGCGTCGATCCGGATCGTCAACTCGCGCATCGCCAAGTCCCGCCTGAAGGAGGCGGCGCCGTCCGCGATCGGCGTCGAGATCTCCGCGGGCGCGCGGGACATCCTTCTGGCGCGCAGCGGGCTCCACGATAACCCGGGCGGCTCCGTCGTCGTGCGCGCGCCGGAGCGCGACGGGCGCCCCGCCGCGAAGCTTCAGATCGCCGGCAACACGATTCACGACGACGCGGCGGCGGCGATCGACGTGGAGGCGGCCGAGGGTCTGCGCGTCACGGGCAACACCATCTCCGACGCGCCGGGGGATCCGGGAACGCGCGGCGTGGTCCTCGGACGGGTCCACGGCGCGGTGGTGCGAGGCAATCACGTGTCCGACTGCGCGGTGGCGATCCAGGTGGGGAGCAGGACCCCGGGCGGAGAGGTTCTCGCGGCGGACGACGTTGTGATCGATCGGAACTACCTGGAGAGCTCGATCGCTCCGGGGGCCGGAGTCCGGATCGAGGCCGGCCGGCGCGTGCGCTTCGCTAACAACGCGCTAAACCGGATGGCGGAGGCGATCCTCGTGCGGGGGTCGCCGCCCGGGACCCAGTCCGTCGTCGTGGCCAACAACCTCGTCCTCGCGGTCTCGAAGGTCGCGTTCGCGATCGAGGACGCGGGAGCCGCGGCGCAGTGCGACTACAACGTCTTCTCGTCGGATGCGGACGCGGTCGCCGTGCGGATCGGGGATCGAACGATTCCGGCCTCCGATCTCCGGAAACGGGACGGGATGGGGCACACGAAGTGGGTTCGCGGCGTGCGGATCTTAAACGGAGACCTCGCCCGCGTGTCGGGAGTCCCGACCGTGGACGAGGGGGTTCCCGTCGATGGGGTACCGTTCCGCGGAAGGTCGCCGGACATCGGCGTGGAGGAACGATGAAGACGAAGAGAACCCTTCCGGGAATCGGATGGCTCGCTCCGGCGGCGCTCCTGCTCGCGTGGGCGGCCGGAGCCGCCGCGGCGCCGCAGCCCGCCGCACCCACGCCGACCCCCACCCCGGGGCGCGCCTCCGACAATCCCGAGGACGTGCGGGCCCGGATGCCGCGACGCCCCACGCCCTTTGAGCCCGAGTCGAAGTTCCCGCCTCCCCAACAGTCGGCGGAGGAGGAGGCGCGCAAATCCAACGCCCCGGCCGAGCCCGACCTGCTCCACGGCGAGCCGGCGATTCTCCTGGACGGCCAGCCGTTCCCGGAGCGCAAGCCCTACGACCCCCACTTTCCGGAGGCCCGCCGGATGCGCTACGCGGCCGCGGACGCGGCGAGCGCCGGAGATGGAAGCGCCGGGCATCCGTGGAAGGACCTGCAGGACGCGCTCTGCCGGCTCGAGCCGGGCGACCGCCTCGTCGTCGCCTCGGGCATCTACGCGGGCTCGTTCCGCGTCGCGGGCTCCTGCCGCGACGGGACCGCGGAGGCTCCCATCCAGGTCTTCGCGCGGCACGCCTTCCTGAAGGCCGCGGAGGGCGGAGGCGACGTGCTGACGATCGAGCGGGCCCACTGGCAGCTCTGGGAGGTCCAGATCGCGCTTCTCGATTCCCCCGTCGCGGGCTTCGTCACGGCGGGGCCGGGGGCGCACGACATCGCAGTCGACCAGTCCCACATCTACGAGGGGGAAGGCCCGGCCGTGCTCATCAAGGCGGGCAGCGCCGGCGTGACCCTCACGAACTGCCACATCCACCAGTCCAGGGGAGTCCGGATCGAGGCCGGCGCGTCCCGGATCACGCTCCGCAACAACCACATCCACCACAACCGCGCGGCCTCGGTGACGGTGGGCGGGGGAGCCGACTCCACAGCTACGGCGCGGGAGATCGCCATCGAAGGCAACCGCATCCACAACGACCACGGCCCGGCGCTCGACCTGTCGCGGTGCCAGGGGATTTCGCTGACGCGGAATCGACTCTCGAACTACCGTCCCGACCCCGATGAGGGGACGAGCGGCGAAGCCATCGTCGTGCGGTCCGGCTGCCGGGACGTCCGATTCGAGAGCAACTCGGTGCTCGAGGCCTCGTTTGCGGTCCGGATCGGGGCGGGCGCGGGCTCCGCGCCCGAGCGGATCTTCTTCTCCCGCAACTATTTCGAGAACCAGTTGACCTCCGACAGCACCGCTTTGTGGGTCGAGGGTGGGCGCGAGATCCGATTCTGGAACAACGTCGTGAATCATTACGCGGAGCCGTTTCGAATCGCGGCGGCCGGGGCGCCGGGGGTGTCGGTCGCCAACAACCTCGTCCTCCAGCCGACGCTCGCCTTCCGACTGCCGGCCTCGCCGGTAGCGGGCTTCTTCGACTACAACGTCTTCGCGGCGGGACCGTCGCTCTCGGCCGACCTCGGCGCGGGGCCCGTCCCCGCGGCTCCTTGGATGGCGTCCCACATGCTCCACTCCCGGATCGTCGCCGGCGCGGCGCTGGCCGGGGGAGACCTCGGGAAGGTCCAGGGGTTCTCGCCGATCGACGCCGGAAAGGCGTTCGAGGGGATGTCCTTCCAGGGCTCGGCCCCGGACATCGGAGTTGCCGAGAAATAGGCGAAGAGGCTCTCGACGGGCTTTGGGTATACAGTATGGGCAGACAGTGCCCCCCCGTGTGGGAAATTTGCTCCTGTCTCTCCAGGAGGACAAGATGAGCCCACGTCGAAATTTCTCCCGCGGTTTCTGGTCGTCGCTCCTCGCGATCGCGCTCTCGGCATCGGTTTTAGCACCGGCGGCCCGCGCGCAGGACGCGGAGTCCGAGAAACACGATCGCGGCGGTCCTCCCGCCCATGCGAAGGGCGGGAAGCAGGCGGAGCGGGGCGTTACCCGACCGACCTGGAAGTCCCTGCGCAAGTCCATGAAGACGGGGAACTCCATCAACGCCGTTGGGACCCCGGACGTCGGGCGCGCCTCGATGGTGATCAACATTGCCGGCACGGTCGTCTACACGAAGAACTTCGTGGGCGCCGAGGCCACCTGCGACGCCGACCTGCGCAACACCGCGGAGTGGCAGCCGACCCAGGCCTACGCGCTGCACGACAACGTGGTGCCGATCGGTGTCTTCGGCGGCAACAAGTTCATGGCGATGAACGCGGGGACGAGCGGAGCGGTGGAGCCCGTGTGGCCCGCGGCGTTCGGCGCGACGGTTGTCGACGGGACCATCACCTGGATCAACGCCGCTCAGGACTGGGCCCCCGGGCGCACGTACACCGCGGGCATGATCGCGGAGTCGGTCATCGTCTCGGTTTATCGCATCGGCTTCAACTTCC
The DNA here is from genome assembly GCA_038224325.1 of Thermoanaerobaculia bacterium. Lineage (GTDB taxonomy): Bacteria > Acidobacteriota > Thermoanaerobaculia > UBA5066 > Gp7-AA6 > DAHUXD01. Next base: position 50,862 of record JBBRFL010000010.1, read on the forward strand.
AAGCGACGACGAGCGGCACGAGCGGGGCTACCGAGCCCGTCTGGCCGACCACGCCGGGCGGGACCGTCAACGACAACGGCGTCATCTGGAAGGCGATCGGCTTCTATCCGGGGAGCTTCACGGGATGCGGCGCGATGCAGATCGTGTCCCGAGCCTCGGGGGGCGCGGAAACCACAATCGCCACCGAGGGCGACCCGATCGGCGGCAACGGGACGCAGCTGATGGGCTGGGGCGAGTTCATCGCGATGAATGCCTCGGGGAAAGCGGCCTTCCGCACGGAGACGGCGGGGTTCCTCCGCAACGACGATGAGAGCTCCTCGTTCATCATGACGGCCGGGCCCGGCGCCGGGGCGCTGACGCAGATCTCGGCCAACCGCGACACCATCGGAAGCCGGGGCGTCTGCGGGCACTCGACGATGGTCGGGATGAACGACGCCGGCCAGATCGTCTTCGACGCGTTGGGGCACCAGCACCTCGCCACGTGGACGGCGGTCACCGCGTTTACGAGCGGGACGCGCGTCTATCCCACGGTCCCGAGCGGCTTCCGCTTCGACGCGCAGAACAACGGCACGACCGGCGCCGTCGAGCCCGTCTGGCCGACGAGCCCGGGACAGACGGTGGTCGACGGCACCGTGACCTGGAAGGCGAACGTCGAGGAGTGCGACGAGAACGACCACGGCCTCGTCCGGTTTACTACGGGGCCCGGCAACCAGATCATGGTTGCCCTGGGTTCGACGGTCGGCACACCGTCCGCGACTGTCATCGGCTTCGGATCCGACGACGACAGCCAGGCAGTGGGGAATTGCTCAGGCTGCAATTACAACAACATCGACGGGTTCATCAACTCGGCGGGGCACGTTCCGGTGGTCCTGAACCTCTCCGACGGCACGCAGGGCGTCTTCAATTTCACGGCGCCCGGCGTCGCGACTCAGGTCTTGCGCAGCGGAGGCGCGGTCACCGCGATCGGCCCGCGGGTCTCCATCAACACCGCCGACCAGGTGGCGTATCGGGCGACTTCCGGCGGTGTCGACCGCCTCTTCCGGTTCACTCCTCCCGCGACGACCGTGACGATCGCGTCCGTCGGCGACGTGATCAACGGCCACACGATCTCCAGCCTCGGCGCCTACACGGACATCAACGCCGGAGGCAACGTCGTCTTCCAGGCCGGCGTCGACGCCGGCGCCTCGGACGCGTTTTACTTCTGGGACGGAGCCTCGACCCAGGTCATAACGGGGCCGTTCAATTCCCTCGCCGCCGAAATGATCACGGTGAACGACTCGAACCTGGTCGCGTACGTGACGGGCTCGGGCGCTCCCGAGGGCGTCGACGAGGGCTCGGAGGGGCACGAGACCGGGGGCATCTTCTTCTGGACGAAGGCCGGCGGCTCGACCAAGGCGATCGCGGTCGGCGACGTCATCCTCGGCGGCACGGTCTCGGCCGTCTACGCGCAGCACCTCTCTTTCGTCAAACGCCAGCTGTCTCCCGCGGGCTGTGTCGCGACGGCGTACATGATCGGCGGAGACGATCCGGAGATGGACTGCCAGGAGGGCGATCCGGGCGTCGGCTGCAACTCCAACGGCGGACCCCAGCTCTTCGTCTCGTGCGGCGCGGTCTGCCCGGTCATCACGCTGTCCCCGCCGACTCTTCCGGGCGGGTCCCAGGGCACGCCGTACAGCCTGCAGATCACGGCGGTCGGCGGCGCGGCGCCCTATACCTTCACCGAGACGGGAGCGCTCCCCGCCGGCATCACGCTGACGGCGGCCGGGCTGCTGTCCGGAACGCCGACGGTGTCGGGCACGTTCCCCATCACGATCACGGCCACCGACGTCAACGCCTGCACGGGCAGCCAGGCGTATTCCCTCGTCATCGGCTCGCCCACCCAGGTGACGATCACGATCACCCCGCCCTCTCGGACGATCTTCGTCGGGGGGACCGCGACCATGACGGTCAGGATCAACATTCCTCAGCCGACCGACACGATCGTGACGCTGACGTCGTCCAATCCGGGCATCGCCTCGGTCCCGCCGACGGTCACGATCCTCGCCAACCAGACGACGGCGAACTTCATCGTGACCGCCGTGAGCATCGGAGGCCCCGTCACGATTACCGCGACCCTGCCGGTCTCCTTCGGGGCGGTCCCCGCGACGGCGACGGTCACGGTCATCGCGCAGGTCGTGGCCACGATCCCGACCCTGAGCGGATTGGCCCTCGCCCTCCTCGCCGTGCTGCTGGCGGCGGGGGGCGTCCTGCTGGCGAAGCTGAGATAGGGAACTCGGAATCGATTCCATCGGAAGGGCCCGGGAAACCGGGCCCTTCGTGTGTTCGCCGTCTTCGAGACCGGACCGCCGCCGCGAAGGCCTTGGCGGCTAGAGGATCAGGCGTCGGGCGTCTTCGGCTCCACGCGCTTCAGGACCTCGAAAGAGTAGTCCACGCGGAGGATGTACACCCAGACCCAGAGCAGCGTGCCCGACGCGTAGCGGACGAAGTTGTCGAGCACCGCGATGGTCACGCATTCCGGCCAGCCCACGCCGCCGAGGTAGAGACCCGCGGCGAATCCCCACTCGAACTGGCCGATGCCGCCCGGCGTGACCGGGATCAGGCGCGCGATGTAGCTCGCGACGATCGCCATCAAAAGAATCGTGAAGTTGACGTTCAGGATGACGTGCGTCGAGGTGAACGCCATGGCGATCATGTACGCCGCGATGTCCTCCAGGCCGAAGGCGAGCAGCGACAGGATGGTCAGCTTGGCAAACGCCATCGGGCGGCGGGACAGCGCGCGGAACGCGTTCTTCACCTCTTCCCAGTGCACCGGGATGATCGAGGCCTCCGGGTAGAGGCGGTTCGGGCGGGCGAGGAGATAGCAGAGTCCCAGGATCACGAGCGCCCAGAAGATCTGGGCGAGCCAGACCGACCAGCCGAGTCCGTAGGGCCCGTAGGCGGCGTACACGACGATCTCCACGAGCACAAAGAGCTCGCTCAAGAAAACCGCCTGCGCCACCCGCGCTCCCGGAGATCCCTGCGTCTCCATGAAGGAGACCATCCGGACCATCCCTTGGTTGAAGGGCAGCAAACGATTCACGCCGACGCCCTCGAGATACGCGCGCGCGTGCTGGGTAAAAGTGCCCTTCACTCCGGTGAACTGGCAGAAGCCGTGGAACTGGGCCGCCTTGATGAGCCAGAAGACGAGAAAGAGCAGCGCCGCTCCCTCGACGAGGCCCCACTTGATGGGGTCCTGGGACTTCAGGAAGTACTTCAGGTCGGGGACGCCGCGGATGAATCCGCCCTGGGCGTCGTGGTAGCTGACGATCCCGGAGTCGATCAGGACGGAGAGAAGCCGCGTGTTGGAGAGGAAGTTCCAGACTCCCGAGGACCAGATCAGCGTTCCGAGGAGCAGCGCCCCGAGGAGGTAGGAAAACGTGTAGGACCAGACGAGGTCGACCTTGCGTCGATCCTCGGCCTGGACGCCCAGAGCCGCCGCCTCGCCCGGCGTCACCGCCTCAGCCCGGGGGTCCGCTTCCATCATCCCTCCCGTTCGACGCGGCTGCCGGCGCCCCGTTCTGCCACCAGGTCACGGCGGCGCGGACCGCCCCCTCGAGCGTGTCGGCCATGAAGGGCTTGCCCCGCATGACGACGATGACCTTCTTCAACTGCGGCAAGTGATTCTGTTGCGAGCGTAGAAAGATCGGTTCGACGTAGAGAACTTCCTTGCCGACCATCAGGAGCGTCGTGTGCCCGCGGATGACCTCGGTGCCCCGCCGGTTCCACCACGAGAAGTTCTGGGAGATGTAGGGATCCTGGTCGGTCGCGGCGTCCGCCTGCTCGGGGCCGATCACGTACTGCCCCTTGGGGATCTGGAGGACCACGATCTTCCCGTAGTCGGGCGGGTCCTGGTACACGATCGGGATGCCGCGCAGATTGAGCGCCTTCTCCGGAGTGAACACCATCGCGAGCGAGTACTGGGTCTTCGGATCGGCCGCCGGCAGGACCCCGTTCCCGGTCTCGACCATGCACGCGAACGGCTCCATCGAGAAGGTGATCGACTTGCCGGTGTCGAGGATCGGGCCAAGCACCTCGTCCGCGTCGTCCCACATGTCCTCCATGTTGAAGAAGTACATGGGGTCTTTCATGTGGTAGTAGATGTAGAGGTCGTCGAACTGGATGTGGAGCAGCTGCGTCGGGTAGGTCAGCTGGCTCCGCACGCCCGCGGGCATCTGGGCGGCCGGCGTGAACAGCCCGGGGTAGATCTTTTCGTAGGCGCGGACGACGGGATCGTCCTTGATCTTGTAGAAGGTGATCTTCCCCGTCGCCGCGTCCACCGTCGCCTTGACCGAGTCCTCGATGTAGTTGACCCACCGCGTGGGCCGCGGGAAGGGCGACCGCTCGTCGGACTTGTCGCCGAGCTCCTCGATGAGGCTGTAGGGATACCGGTCCGTGGTCGTCATCGCGTTGACCATCCAGACGATGCGGCCGTCGACGGCGACCGCGTAAGGGTTGGAGTCGTAGAACAGAAACGGGGCGATGCGGGCGAGGCGGTCGACCGGGGTGCGGAAGTAGTGAACGCGCGTGTTGGGCTTGATCAGGTCCGAGAACACGATCTCCCAGAACTTACCGCTGCGCCAGCCGAAGACGAGCCGCTTCCAGAACGAGTCGATGTGGACACCGGTCTTCTCGGTCTCGGGGAGGAAGATCTCCGCGCGGTCCTGATCGGTGGGGTAGTCGAGCTCCTTCATGCCGTGGACGTTGGAGAACGCCATCGTTGCGGAGCCCTCGCCGTAGTACACGCGCGGCTCCTGGACGGAGAGCTCCTTGAACTTCACCTTGGAAGGAATGTCCCAGGAGACGTACTCGGGCCCGCCCTCGCGGGTGATCTCCGCGGCCGGCGCCATGACCAGGCCGAACCCGTGCGTGAACATCATGAACCGCTGTCCCCAGTAGGCGAGCCAGGGCACAGGCTCGTAGAGCGGGGTCTCGCGCACCGAGGAGACGAACATCCGCTTCTCGCCGTTGACCGTGTAGCGGACGCTGTCGACGTTGACGAAGTTGTAGTAGGTCCGGAGCTTCTGCTGCTGCTGGAACAGCTCCAGCGTCGGCCCGTACACCATTGAGCTTCCCTGCGTTTGGAGGATGCGCTGCGCGTGCTGGCGATCGATCCACCGCTCCAGGTAGCTGACGAACCCGGGCCAGAGCGGCGCGTTCTTGAGGGTCGGGCTCGCCAGGAGCGAGTCCGCCGAGGGGATCGGGTCTCCCGGCCGGTTCGGCAGGAAGTCGACCTCCTTCACCGAGTCGAGCCCGTAGGCCTGGCGCGTGGCGTCCACGTGCCGGGCGATGTATGGAAGCTGGATCACCGGCTCGTTGGGCTTGACGAAGATCCAGTAGCGGACGACCACCGCGCACTTGAACGCGAAGTCGAACGCGACGCAGAACAGGGCGAGCTTCCCGGCCGTCCGGAACCGCTCCCGCCACCGCGGCGCCGTCTGGTCGTACAGCGCTCCGAGCATCACGGCGACCGCCAGCGTGAAGCCGAGGATGACGAAGGTGGTGATCCAGATGTAGTTGAGGCTCGAGAAGAGACCGGTCACGTCCAGGTACTGCGCACCGCGCTTGATGCTCGCCGCGTCGGAGTTGTTCTTCAGGAGCAGGTCGTAGCGCGTCAGCCAGACTCCGACCGCCATGAGGATTCCCAGGAGGACCCAGGCGAGGCGGGTCGTCGGGGAGGCCGAAAGCGCGACGCGTGCGCGGAGCCGCGAGAGCGGCAGCGCCGCCGGATTGCGGGCCCTCGCCGCGTTGGCGCAGGCGACGGAGAACAGGAGGAAGAAGAACGCCGCCCAGGTGACGTACTTCCAGGCGAGCCAGAGGTTGGGCAGGTTGAAGGCGTAGAAGCCGATGTCGAGGTGGAAGACGGGGTCGGTCTTGTCGAACGTGAAGCCCCGGCCGCCGAGCAGGAAATCGGAGTAGTTCGTCGCCGCCAAGTACGCGGCGACGGACGCCACGAGAAACGCGGTCTTCACGATGGCCTTGCGCATCCGCGGGCTAACGTCGTGCCGGTACGCCGGAACCGCGATAGCGAGCGCGAAGAGAAGGAAGGCCGAGACGTACAGCTCGGCGCCCATGATGAAGTTCGTCCGGAAGACCGACGTCAGCCCGAGACTCTCGAACAGCCAGTAGTCGGCGAAGAGGATCGTGATGACGTCGATCGTGAACAGCGTCACGAGGATCGTCGCCAGGGTCAGCCCGCGTGACCAGAGGAGCGCGGCGCGGGGCGCTCGGGGAAGAGCCGCCACGGCCAGATCGGGCGGGAACGCGTCGAACGCTCCCTTTCCGCCTGCAGTTTCTACGGAGCTAGACATCCTTCCATGCCCCTCTCATCGCGCACTCGCCAAAATTTTCGGCGGATGCTATCACGCGTCAGCGCGTCAGCAAGCGGGATACGACGAACAGCTCCGCGTTGAGCACGAGGACCGAGGCGAGGATGGCCGCGAGCGTGACGGGGATCCCGATCTTTATATAGAGGGAGTAGGGAACCTGGACTCCGCGGTTGCGGAGCAGCCGAAACCAGATCAGCGCCGCCAGCGATCCGATCGGAAGCATTTTGGGCCCCAGGTCGCCACCGATCAACGCCGAGAAGACCAGCGCCTTCGTCTGGAGTCCCGAACCGGACAGATCGCGGATCGCCCATCCCATCATGTCGGCGGTCGGGTGGTTGTTCAGGATCGAGGAGAACACGGCGGCGACGAGACTCGTTCCCAGGGTCATGACCCACGTCCCCCGCGCGGCGAGCTGCGACAGCAGGAAGCCGATCTGGTGGGTCAAACCGGCGTGTCTCAGCCCCAGGACGACGATGAAGATGCCCAGGACGAAGGCGAGGACGTCCCAGCTGACACCTCGCAGAACGGAAAGCGTGTCCCCCCGCGCCACGGTGCCGTAGATGCCGAGCAGCGTGGCGGCCCCGGCGAAGGCGACGAACCAGGTCGGGATCCCCGTCAGCGATTCCGTGAAGAACCCCGCCAGGGTCATCGCCAGGACGACGCCGCACAGGGTCATCAGCCGGCGGTCCCGAGGCCTGGGGCAGAGGTCCGGCGACCAGTCGAAGGTGGCGGGAATCGCCCTTCGGAAGACCATCCTCAGGGCGAGAAAGCTCACCAGGACGCTGACGAGTCCGGGCAGGAGCATCCATCGCGCATACTCTGCGAAGGAGATGTGGAAGAGGCTGGATACGACGATGTTGATGGGGTTGCTGATCACCAGGGCGCCGACCAGGTTCGCCACGTAGAGCACCGCGAAGTAGTACGGGATCTTGTTTCTCAGTGTCCAGTGGTCGCCCTGGATCCGCTCGACGAGCTGGAACACCAGCGGCGTGAAGATGAGCACGGCCGCATCGTTGGTGAAGATCATGCCGGTCAAGGCTCCGCAACCGAACAGATAGGCGAAGAGCCGCCGGCCGTTGCCGCGAGCCGCCCTCGCCATCAATCCGGAGAGCAGGTCGAAGAGCCCGGCTCTCTCGGCGATGAGCGTGATGACCATGAGGCTCACGATCGTCAGAATCGGGAAGAACAGCAGCTTGACGGCCAGGGCGACCAGGTCGAGCGGCACGATCCCCAGCACCAGGCTCAGGAGGGCGCCGAGGCCCGCGGCGATCGCGTGCTCGACGCGAAATCCACGGATCCGAGGCCTCGCGAGCGAGAGGCTGACGGTCAAAGCCAGAATCGAGAATGCGGCGATCCCGCTTGCGCCCAAGGAACCTCCCGTTGGCTCCCGGATTCTGTCACACGGCGCGGGGAAACCCCGGGGGCCTTGCTATGCTCGGTCTGCCCATGCGGTCCGAGCTCCAGTCGCGGTGGTTCCCGGCCGTCCTTTGCGTCCTCGTCGCGGACCTGAACTTCTGGTACTTCGCCTCGACCGGCGAGAATGACGCGGAGTATTTCGGAATCGCGCTCTTCGCCGGCTTCGCGGCGGTCTGGACCGCCGCCGCGATTCGGAGACGGGCGACGCGCGCCGCGATCGCGGCGGTCGGGGCCTCTCTCGCGATCGCGATGATGGTCCTGCGCGAGGTCGGCACGTTCGATGTAGGCTACATCCCCCCGTACGTCCTGTTCCTGGTTTCCGCCCTGGTGGGCGGCTCGTAGCCGTCGCTTCCGCTTCGCTGCGAGCCACAGAAACAACGCCTCAAGCGAGCGCCGCTCTGCCGATATCTAGTGAGAAGGATCGCTCGCCGAAATGGTCCATCCGATCGCAACGCGACCAAGTTTTGCGAGTTCGGGCGAGCGAAACGACTCGCGTTGCGGGAGCCGGAGCGGAGCGAGGGCGACGGTATTGGCGGAGAGGACGGGATTTGAACCCGTGGTAGGGGTTTAAGCCCCTACGGCGGTTTAGCAAACCGCTGGTTTAAGCCACTCACCCACCTCTCCGCGAGCGGTCAGGCGGTAAATCTTAGCCCAACGTCGCCTCCGCTGCGCTCGGGGTCTGCCTGACGGCACCGGCGTGCGGCTCGTCCAAAGGGCTCAACCGCCCGCCTGACCCCTCGCTGCGCTACGGCTCCCGCGGCGCGAACCTTCTCCCTCCTTCGTCGGGAGACTATTCGCGCCGCGAGCTGATGTTCGAGATGGGCGGTCTCGTTCGGGGTCCTTCGTCGCTTCGCGCCTCAGAATGACGGCGTAAGGGACATCGAAAGGCGGTGATGGCTCACGAGTTCGCAACGCGACCAAGTTTCGCGAGTCCGGCGAGCGAAACGACTCGCGTTGCGAGAGCCGGAGCGGAGCGGAGGGATCAGGCTCGCGGTCGAGCCCGCACCCGGGCGAGCCGCGAGCCGGTGCCGAAGCCAGATCCCAGAGCGTAGCGAAGGCGACGTGTTAGCGCGGCGCCAGCGTCGTCGTCCTCCGGAACCCCCGGTCGAACACGCCGAGGGACGTGGCGGCGTGGAGGAGCCCCCCGTTGGGAGAGAGCGCCAGGCGCACCGCCCCGGAGGCGGGCAGGTGGAGGTTGGACCAGGTCGCGCCCGAGTCGGAGCTCTCGAACACGCCTCCCCGGGGAAGGATGCCGCTCAGGAAGCTGGCGCTGGCGAAGATCACGGCGGGGTTCCGGGCGAGGATGGCGACGTCAGTCACGTAGAACCCGGGCAGAGTGTTGGGTCCCCAGCTCTTTCCGCCGTCGATGCTGCGAAAGACTCCGCCGCAGAGAAATCCGCCGACGCCGAGCTTTCCGGTTCCCGCGACGAGGATGCTTTCGTCGATGGGATCCACCCGCAGCGAGAGGATCCCCGCGCAGGCGGCGGGAGCGCTCGCGAGCGGAGTCCATGTAGTGCCGTCGTTCGTGGTCCGAAAGATCGCGCCCGCGCCGTAGGCCAGCACGGCCCCCGAGCTTCCCGCGACGAGCCGCGTCGGCTCGACGAACGGCGCGGGCAGGTCCACCCACGTCGCGCCCCCGTCCGGACTGCGCAGCAGCTTCGATCCGCAGGTCGTAAGGACGGTATCCGGCGCCGCTCCGGGCGCGAACGACGGGACGCAGGAGAGCGAGAAGGCGTGCGTCGTCGCCCAGGTCGCTCCGCCGTCCGCGGAGCGCTCGATGTGGCTTCCGCCCGGGTCGAGCGCCCCGGCGTAGATGCGAAGCGGCTGGCGCGGATCGACCAGGAGCTCCGAGTAGAAGGTGCCGGGGGCCGCCTCGACCAGCGTCGTCCAGCTTCGCCCCCCGTTCGCGCTGCGGAAGACCGCGCTCTCCGAGACACCGTAGATCGACGCCGCGGCGTACACGGCCGTCTCGTTCGCGGGCTCGGTGGCCACGGCGTTGACCTGGTACAGAGCGGGCCCCGCGGTACGCCATCCGCCCACCCGGATGGGCGTGGGAAGGGGAGACTGCGCCAAGAGAACCAGCGCGGCGGTCCGGACCATGAGCGTGAGTGGCGGCATCGGCACCCATTGTACGGATCGGACGGCTCCGGTCCGCCTGCTAGGATGGAAATCATGTCCGCCAGCGTCGGTGTGCGCCTGCGCCGCTACTGGATGGCGGGGCTCCTCGTCCTGGGTCCCACGGTGCTCACGCTGTGGGTCGTCTGGAAGCTCTTCACCTTCTTCGACGACATCCTGGGGAGCCAGCTCCGCGCCCGGGGCATCTCGGTCGTCGGACTCGGATTCGTGCTCCTGAACGTCGTGCTCCTCCTGATGGGTTTCGTCGCCGCGAACATCGCCGGACGGAGGCTCTTCAACCTCTGGGATCGCGTCATGAATCGCGTGCCCCTGATCAACAAGATCTACGCGACCCTTCGCCAGATCGGAGAGCTGCTCCTCGGCGCCTCCGGCACCGGGGCCTTCGGCCGCGTGGCGATCGTGGAGTTCCCGTCGCCGGGGACGTGGGGCCTCGGGTTCGTGACCTCGACGAACGCGGGGGAGGCGGGCCAGAAGACGGGGAAGACCGTCTGCAGCGTGTTCATCCCGAGCGCGGTCAATCCGACGACGGGATTTCTGCTGGTCGTCCCGGAGGAGAAGGTGACCTATCTCGACATGTCGCCCGAGCAGGCGATGCGGATGATCGTCTCCGCGGGAGCGCTCGTGCCGCCGATCAAACCGCCGGCGTGACGTCCAAACTCGGCGCGTCCCTGCGCGCCGTCACGAGGAGCTGCTCGCTCGCGAGCATCGCGGGGTGCGTCATCCAGCGGAAGAGGTCCTCCTCGCCACGCGCGTGATCGACGCCGCCGCGGTGCCGCCGGGTCTCCAGCCGCGTGGCGAGCCAGAGCAGCGGATAAGACGCGAGCAGCCACGCGTGCCTCCACTTGAAGCGCGTCACGTCGAGACGCTCGATCGACAGGCCCGCCTGGTGGAGGAGAGTGTGGAGCAGCGGGAAGTCCACGGGGCCGATGTGGTACGCGTAGAGATTCTCCGGGCCGAGGTCCCAGCCGACGCGGCGCCGGATCAGCTTGTGGGTCCCGGTCCAGAAAAAGTGCCACCGGGAATGGAGGCGCGCGATGTTCGGGGTCGAGAGGACGAGGTGGCCACCGGGCGCGAGCACGCGGCCCGCCTCGGCGATCACGGGGATCGGCGCCGGCAGGTGCTCGACGACCTCGCAGAGGATGACGAGGTCGAATTCGGCGTTTGCGTACGGCAGGGGCCGCGTCAGGTCCACGTGCGCGTCGATCGGGATCCCCTCCGCGGGCGGGGGCGCGGAGCGGTCGGCCAGCTTGTAGTCGTCGTCTCGGAAGCGGGTGCCGCGCACCGCGCACCCGTCGCCCGCGAGCGCCGCCGCCACCTCCCCTCGCCCCGCCGAGAGGTCCAGGACGCGGAGCCGCGGATAGCCCGGCAGCCGGCGCGCCGCCCGCAGGACCGCGGCGAGGACGTGCGGCTGCGACATCCCGCGCTCTACGCTCGCCGGATCTCGGTCTGCCCCCGCATGTACGGGAGGAGCGCGTCGGGGATCGCGACGGAGCCGTCGGCGCGCTGGTAGTTCTCCAGGATCGCGACGATGGTCCGGCCGATCGGCAGGCCCGAGCCGTTCAGCGTGTGGACGAACTCGGGCTTCTCGCCCTCCGAGCGGCGAAACCGGATGGAGGCGCGGCGCGCCTGGAAGGCCTCGAAGTTCGAGCAGGAGGAGATTTCCTTGTACGCGTCGAGCCCCGGGAGCCACACCTCGAGGTCGAGGGTCTTCGCGGAGGCGAAGCCGAGGTCGCCGCTGCACAGCGTCACGACGCGGTAGGGAAGGCGGAGGCGCCGCAGCATCTCCTCCACGTGCGCGGTCAGCTTCTCGAGCGCCTCCGCCGAGTCCTCCGGCCGCGTGAAGAAGACGAGCTCCACCTTGTCGAACTGGTGCTGCCGGATCATGCCGCGCGTGTCGCGGCCCGCGGCGCCCGCCTCCGATCGGAAGCAGGGTGTGTACGCGGTATACCGGAGCGGGAGCTCGTCCGCCTTCAGGATCTCGTCGCGGTGAAGATTCGTCACGGGGACCTCCGCGGTCGGAATCAGGTAGTAGCCCTCCTCCGTGCGAAAGAGATCGCCCTCGAACTTCGGAAGCTGTCCGGTCCCGAAGAGCGAATCGGCGTTGGCGAGAAAGGGCGGCAGGACCTCCCGGCAGCCGGCCTCCTCGATGTTCATGTCCAGGAAGAACTGGATCAGGGCCCGCGACAGGCGGGCCGCGGCGCCCTTCAGGACGGTGAAGCGGGCGCCCGCGACCTTGACGCCCCGCTCGAAGTCGAGGATGCCGAGCGCCGGGCCGAGATCCCAGTGCGGCACCGGAGCGAAGTCGAACCGCGGCGGCTCTCCCCACGTGCGCTCGACGCGGTTGGCGCTCTCGTCGGTGCCTCGCGGGACCGTATCCTGGGGCACGTTGGGCACGACCCGTTCGATCGCGAGCAGGGCGAGGTCCGCCTCCTCGCTGCGCCGCTCGAGGTCGTGGATCTCCTCCTTGAGCGCCTTCATCTCCGCCAGCGCCTCGGGCGAGGGCTTGCCCTTCCCGGAAGCGAGCTCGTTGCGCCGCCGTCGCTTTTCTTCCAGCTTCGTCACGGCGTCGCGGCGCTGCCGCTCGAGAACCGGATACGTCTCCAGGCCCGTGCCCGCGAAACGCTCCGGCATCTCGGAGACGAGCCGTCCCGCGTTCTCCCGCAGATAGTCGCGTGGTAGCATGAAAATGCGATTTCATATCGCGCACGCCATCGAGTCAACCGTTTGAGCGGTCCTTCCCACCTTCCGGACGTGGACGCGGTCGTCGTCAACCACGACGGCGGCGATTCGCTCTTCGCCGCCCTGGCGTCGCTCGAGCGCCAGCGGGAAGTCCATCTCTCCGTCGTCGTCGTGGACAACGGCTCCGAGCCGGCCGAGCGGGCGCGGATCGCCCGCGAGGTTCCCGCGGCCCGCCTGATCGTTTTCTCGCGAAACCTGGGCTTCGCCAGCGCCGCCAACGAGGGGATCGCCCGGACCCGCGCGCCCTTCGTACTGCTCCTGAACAACGACGCGGTGCTCGATCCGGACTACACGGCCCGCCTGGCGGCGCGCCTGGCGTTGGACGAGCGGCTGGCCGCGGCGCAGGGGCTCGTGCTCACGGAGGACGGCGAGACCGTGGATTCCGCGGGCCTCGAGTGGAACCGGCGGGGCGAGGCGCTGCCGATTTTCTCTGGGACGGCGCGCTCCCGCGTCGGTTCGGAGCCCTTCGAGGTCTCCGGGGTCTCGGCCACCGCCGCGCTCTACCGGCGCGACGCGCTGACGGCCGTCGCGCCGCGGGGCACCGCGTTCGAGGGGTCGTTCTTCGCCTACTACGAGGACGTCGACCTCTCGCTCCGGCTCGCCCGCGCGGGATGGCGATTCGTCTGCGACCCGCAGGCCGTGTGCCGGCACGAGGGTTCGCGCACCGGGCGACGCACGCCCTTCCGCCGGGCCTTCTGGACGGCGCGCAACCGCTGGCGCACCCTGTTCCGCAACTTCGACGCCGCGCTCCTCCGGCGAAGCCTCGTCCCGCTTCTCCGCGCCGACCTCGCGCACGCGCGCAGAATCGGCTGGAGGGGCTGCGCGCTGCCGCTCCTCGTGTGGCCGCGGCTGCCGTTCCTGGCGATGCGCGCGCGATCGGAGCCGGGGAAACTGAGCGGTTGGCCAGTTCTCGCGGGCAAGGCGCCGTGATCGGCGAGATCGCGGTGATCTGCGTCTCCTGGAACGACACGCCGGACCTGATGGAGGCCGTCGCCTCCTTGGCGCGCGCCCGCGCGAAGCGCCTCGACGATCGCCCCCGCGTCCGGCTCGTGATCGTCGGCAACGGCGGGAGCGTCGCGCTCCCGCGAGCCGAGATCGAGGCGTTATGGCCGGGTGCGATCGTGCTCGAGAATCCGACGAACCGCGGGCTCGGACCCGCTTCCAACCAGGCCGCCGCCTTGGTCGAGAGCGAGGTGCTGCTCTTCGTCAATCCGGACACGAGGGCGGAGGGGGAGCCGTTCACACCGATCGCCCGCGCCTTCGCGTCCGACGCGAACGTGGTCGCGGTCGCGCCTCGCCTCATCGAGATGGACGGCCGCGTCCCCGCCGCGGGGCGCCTGCGCCTCTCCTTGCCCGGCCGCGAGGACCAGGCGACCTTCCAGCTCCGCCGGCTGCCGAGCCTCCGGGCGGACGCGCGCGAGCTCCTCCTCCTCGATCACCTCGCGCCCGACAACCCCGGCCGCCGGCGCTCCCGCTACGCCGATGCCGACCGCGGTTCGTCCTTCCCCGTGGAGCAGGCGGCCGCCGCCGCGCTGGCGGTGCGCCGCAGCGCGTTCCAGGCGGTCGGAGGATTCGACGAAGCCTTCGTGCCGGCGTGGTACGAGGACGTCGATCTCTGCGAGAGGCTCGGCCGGCGAGGCAGGCTCCTGTACCTGCCGGGCGCGGAGTTCCGCCACCGCGGCGGCGACTCGGCCTCGCGCCTCGGATACGAGCGCTTTCTCCCGATCTTCTACCGCAACGCGTTGCGCTACCGGCGGACCCGCTACGGGCTCACGGCCCGGATCGCATACCGGGGGCTGCTCGCCGGCGGAATGCTTCTCCGTCTCGCGCTACTGCCGTTGCGCCGGGATGTCCCCCGCTCCCGCTCCGAAGCGGCGCGGGCTTATTGGGGCGTTCTAAGCCTCGCCGCCGGCCTCGGCACGAATCGCCCCTCGCCAATGACCACTCGCCAAGCCCCATGACCGACGTCTCCATCCTCGTCGTATCGAAGGACGACGCGGCCGACCTGCCGGTGTCGCTGCGCTCGGCCGTGGCGCAACGCGGAGTCTCGGTCGAGACCTGGCTGATCGACAACGCATCCTCCGACGGCTCGCGCGAAGTCGCGGCGGCGCTTGGTCCCGCCGTCCGCTTGCTCGCCCTTCCGGAGAACGTAGGCTTCGCGGCCGCGATGAACGCCGGAATCGCGGCGAGCTCGGGTCGGTACGTCATCGCCCTGAATCCCGACTGCCGCCTGGAGCCGGACTTCGCGTCGATCCTGGCGGGGCGGCTGGATGCGGCGGATGCGGCCCGCGTCGGATCGGCGACCGGACGCGTGATGCGCGCGCGGGGCGAAGCGCTCGAGCCGACGGGCATCCTCGACTCGACCGGGATCTACTTCACTGCCTCGGGGCGGCACTTCGACCGCGGTTCGGGCGAGCCCGCGCAGGGGCGCTACCTTGCGGAGGAGGAAGTCTTCGGGGCCTCGGGCGCCGCGGGGCTCTACCGCCGATCGGCGCTGGAGGACGCGCGCATATCGACGGGTTACTTCGACTCGGACTTCTTCCTGTATCGCGAGGACGCCGACCTCGCGTGGCGCCTGAGAGCCCTGGGATGGCGCTGCCTCTACGTCCCTTCCGCCGCCGCCTGGCATCGCCGCCGGAATCTTCCCGAACGCCGCCGCCGGATGACCGAGCTCGCCAACCGCCACTCCGTCAAGAACCGATTCCTCCTGCGGATCAACAACCAGAGTGCACGCGAATGCGCTCGGACCCTCGTCCCGACGCTCGCGCGCGACCTCGTCGTGCTGGGGGCCTGCCTGACCATCGAGCGCCCTTCGCTCCCGGCCTTCTCCTGGCTGTGGCGGAACCGGAGGCGGCTGTGGGCCAAGCGGCGAGAGATCCGCGAGAAGGTGCGGGGAAGGAGCTCGATGGGTCTCCGCCTGTCATCCTGAGCGGGCCCCTGCCTGTCATCCTGAGCGCAGCGAAGGATCCCGAGCTCGATAAGCCGTGTCGCGAATCGAGTCCGGGATCCTTCGTCGCTCCGCTCTTCAGGATGACAGCGTAGTTTCCGGCAACTGATAGGTTGCCCGCCATGCGCATCGGAATCCTGGGCACGCGCGGCATCCCGGCGCGATACGGCGGCTTCGAGACGCTCGCCGAGGAGCTCTCGGCCCGGCTGGCGGCGCGAGGCCACGACGTGACGGTGTACACCCGCACCCGGTACGCGCAGCCGGGCCTGTCCGAATGGCGCGGCGCGAAGATCCGCGTGCTCCCTACGATCCCGACCAAGTACCTCGACACGGTCGTGCACGGGATTCTCTCCGGCGTCGACGCGGCCTTCGCGCGATACGACGCCGTGCTCGTCTGCAACGCGATCAACGCCGCCGCCGCGTTCGTGCCCCGTCTGGGCGCGCAAACGCGCGTGGTATTGAACGTCGACGGGCTGGAGCGCCACCGCCGGAAGTGGAGCCCGCTCGGCCGGCTCGCCTACCGGATCTCGGAGAGACTCTCGACGATCGTTCCCGACGCCGTCGTCACCGACGCGAAGGTGATCGAGGACTACTACGCCCGCCGGTACGGCTGCGCCTCCGTCTTCATCCCCTACGGCGGCGACCTTCCGCAGCCGGCGGGGCGCGAGGCGCTCGACCGCCTCGGCCTGCTGTCCGAGAGGTACGTCCTGTACGTCTCCCGACTGGAGCCCGAGAACAACGCGCTCGCGGTCCTGCGCGCCTATCGCGACGTGCCGGGCGACACTCCGCTCGTGCTCGTGGGAGACGCGCCCTACGCCGCGGACTACATCGCGCTCCTGCGCCGGACCGCGGACCCGCGCGTCCGCATGACGGGCGCGATATATGGCGAGGGCTACCGGGAGCTCCTGGCTAACGCCGGCGTCTACATTCAGGCCACGGAGGTCGGCGGCACGCATCCGGCCTTGGTCGAGGCCCTGGGGTACGGGCGGGTCGTCTGCTACAACGCCACGCCGGAAAACGAGGAGGTGGCGGGGGGCGCCGGCCTCCCGTTCGACGCCGGGAAGCCGGAGACCCTGACCCGTCTCCTGGCGGACATCCTGGATGATCCGGCCTCCCACTCCGTATGGAAAGAGCGAGCCCGTGAACGCATACAGCAGAGATATCGTTGGGATGACGTGGTGGACCGCTACGTGAGAGTCCTTGAAGGAGCAACCGCCATCCCATAACATCCGGCCGGCCGGGGGTGTTCTCCCCGCGGACAAATCCGATGCTGAAACAAAAAGCGCGCGCCATCGCCCTCGGAGTGATGCTGGCCGACCTCGCGCTGACCGCGATCTCGCTGCCGCTCACCTGGGCACTCCGGCATGGTGTCCTGAAGTCGGCGTTTCCGACGGTGTTCCCGCTGCCCCTCTTTCCCCTGAACCAGTACCTCCTCCTGCTCTTCTTCATCCTCCCGATCTGGGGCCTTCTGCTGTCCGGCGCCGGTTTCTATCGAAGTCACCGCACGCTGCCGCTCGGGGAGGAGATCTGGGCGGCCGGGAAGGTCGCCTTCGGCGGCACCGCGATCCTCGTCCTCGTCATCTACGGCTTGAGGCTCGAGTTCGTGAGCCGGTGGTTCCTGGCTCTCTTCGGCCTGATCAACTTCCTGTTCCTGACGAGCGAGAAGATCGCCCTCCGGATGGCCTCGCGCTGGGTGCGGGCCCGCGGGTTCAACTTCCGCACCGCGATCCTGGTGGGCACCGGGCCCAAGGCCGCGCAGCTCGCGGACTTTCTCGAGGGGCATCCCCACTGGGGCTTTCGGGTGCTCGGCTATCTCGACGACAACGGCGGCGAGAGCCGGCTGCACGCCCGCTGGCCCTGTCTCGGGCGGATCACGGAGATGGAGTCGGTGCTGAGCCGGGAGGTCATCGACGAGGTGATCTTCGTCATCGAGAAGGGCAAGCTCGGCGAGTACGAGGAGGCCCTGCTCGTGGCGGAGCGGCATGGAGTGCGGGCTCACGTCTCGCTCGACATCTTCCCGCACGTGCTGGCCCGCCCGGTTCTCGAGGAGCTCGACGGGATCCCCCTCCTCTCCTTCACAACGACGCCCTCAAATCCGGGGCAGCTCTTCGCCAAGCGGCTCATCGACCTGACGCTCGCCCTCGCGCTCTTCCTCGCCACCCTTCCGATCCAGCTCCTCGCGGCGCTGGCGATCCTCGTGACGTCGGGGTTTCCGATCTTCTTCCGCCAGGTTCGCTGCGGGCTGAACGGCCGCCACTTCACGCTGCCCAAGTTCCGGACGATGGAGCGGGGGTCGGAGGGGAGGCTCTCCGAGGTCTCACACTTGAACGAGATGACCGGGCCCGTCTTCAAGGTCCGGAAGGATCCCCGGATGACCCGTTTGGGCGGCTTGCTGCGGAGGCTGTCCATCGACGAGCTTCCACAGCTCTGGAGCGTGATCGTCGGCGACATGAGCCTGGTCGGCCCCCGTCCTCCCTTGCCCGAGGAGGTCTCGCGCTACCAGTCCTGGCAGCGCCGCCGATTGAGCATGAAACCCGGCCTGACGTGCCTGTGGCAGGTCTCCGGCCGCAGCGAGCTCGACTTCGACCGGTGGATGGCGCTCGACCTGAAGTACATCGACACCTGGTCCCCGCTGCTGGACCTGAAGATCCTGCTCAAGACGGTCCCCGCGGTGCTCTCCGGTCGCGGCGCGCGTTAGGGGAGACGAACCTTTACCGGTTCCCGCTGCCCTCGTCCCCGCCCGCCTCGGACTGCTTGAACATGTACTTGATCGAGGCCTTTGGAATCAACAGGTTGGGCCCCTTCTCCCGGTTGACCTTGAGGCAACCCTTGTCGTACCACTCGATCCAGCCCTGGATCTCCTCGCCGTCGGTCAGGACGAGCACCATCGGAGTCTTCGCCGCCATCTGCTTGAGGTAGTAGTAGCTCTCGGCATTGGTCTGCTCGGGAGGGACCTGCTTTCGCTGGGCGAAGGACCGGGTCGGGTAACGGTCCGCCAGGTCGGATAAGTTGGGCCGGATCAGCTTGCGGTTGGCGGGGGTGTCTTCATCGCGGAAAGCGCCGCCTGAGGGGTTTCGGTTGGCCACGGCTGTCTCTCTCTTGTCCCGAAAAAGGAGGGACAATTTGACAGATTAAACAGGCAGTTCCGCCGGAATATTCTGAGGCTTTTTGGGGGGTGTGGCCCGGTCGCCCCCCTCGTCCTCGTAGGCCAGGCAGCACATCAGGCGCCCGCACATCCCCGAGATTTTCGACGGATTCAGGGAGAGGTTCTGATTCTTGGCCATCTTGATGGTCACGGGGTGGAAGGACTTCAGGAACGTCGAACAGCACAGGGTCAGCCCGCAAGGCCCGATCCCGCCGCGCATCTTGGTCTCGTCGCGCGGCCCGATCTGCCGCATCTCGATGCGGACGGGATGCCGGACGGCGAGGTCCGCGACCAGCTTCCGATAATCGATGCGGGTCTCGGAAGTGTAATAAACCGTGACCTTTCGGCCGTCGAAGCTCTCCTCGGCGCGGACCAGCTTCATCGTCATGCGCTTTTCCTGGGCCAGCTCGCGCGTGTCTGCCAGGAATCCCTTTTCACGAGCGACCTTCGACTCGTAACCCGCCTGGTCGGAGTCCGTCCCCACCCTCACGACGCGCCGCGCATCCCGCAACTGGCACTGTTTCAGGATCATGGGACGCATATTGGTGACCTGCGCGTACTCCATGCCCGAGTCGCCCTCGACGACCACCCGCTGCCCGCGGGAGACCTCGATGCCCATCGTGTCGCAGAGGAGGCTGCGCCCGTCCTCGTGCTCGTTGATTCGGATCCCGACGTACTGCCCCGGGTTGTAGGAGTTGCCGATCCCGCAGCCGCCGCCACTACCGCATCCACCCATGAAGGACCCCCGGAACGCACGTTACCATGTCCCGACGCCTCTCCTGCCCACCCGGACAGGTCGCCCGCCGACCCTGTTCCTCTCGACAGGACGCCCCGACCCCGGTAGCGTTCTCGCAAGCTTCCTTTCGAAAGGTCGAGAACGCATGACAGCCCGGTCGCAGGCGCGACGACCATCGATTCGGGCGTGACCTTCGTGGGTCAGGCCATACCTCAGGGAAAGATCATCCCGACCCTCTCGACGATCGGCCTCATGGCCCTCGTCGCGTTGCTCGGGCTCGTGGGTTACGTCCTCATCGGGAGAGGCTCCTCGGGGGCGTAAGGAGGAGGCTCGGGTCGCAAGACCCGGCGTCGTGTTTTCGGGGCGGCTTCGGCCGCCCCTTTTGTTTTCACTCCCCCAGGGCCAGCGCCAGGAGCTCGAGCAGCCGCTCGGGCTCCTCGGCGGGCAGCGACCGGGCGCCCGGCACCGCCCCGACGCTGGCCGGCGCGAAGAGCGGCGGAGCCCCCGGGTCCTCCTCCGCGAGCGCCGCCGCGAATTCGAGGGCCCCGGCGTGCGGGAGCAGGAGCACCGCGTCGATGCGCCGGTTGCGCGCCAGCTTCTCCAGCGCGTCCTCGGCGCCGGCGGCGAAGAGGATCTCGTAGGACGGGTGCCCCGAGGCGAAGTCGGAGGCCGCCGCGCTCGGCGGGCCGACCACGAGGATCGTGATCACCGCGCCGACTCCTCGGCCTCAATCCACAGGACCGCGAGGCCGCCGGGCCTCGGTTCCTCGCGTCCCCGCGCGGTGTAGAAGAGGATCGTCCAGAGTCCCGGCAGCGAGGGCGTCAGGCGAAAGGAGAATTCTCCGGACCGCGCCATGCGGATGCGGTCCTCCGTTTCGGCTCCGACGACGCGAAGCGACTTCCGGCCCTCGGCGACGTAGCCGAGCTGCGGCGTGGGGTATCCGTAGCTCGTGCGCGCATCCGCCTCGGCCTTCGTCAGGCGCCGGGGAGCGGGCTCGCGGGCGACCGTCACGAACTCGAGCCGGTCGGGCGCGAGGACCTTTCCGGCGATCCGGACCGTGCCGCCTCCCTCGGCGGCTTTCTCGAGCGTCAGCTCCTCGAGTCGCCGCGTCAGGAATTCCTGGGCCATCCGAAAATTTCCCAGCCGCTCCGCCCATCCCACGCCCACGTGCGTCGCGTCGGGGTCCAGGATCGTCCGGCGGTGGCCGTCGGCCGGAGGCCGCTCTCCCATCATGTCCGCGTGCGCCGAAAGCGCGAGATCGATCATCGTCCGTTGGAACGCCTGCGCCGTCGTCTGCCACGACGCGGCGTTCTCCGCCTGCATCCCGAAGATCCCCGCGAGCGCGGTCCGCGCGTAGGGCGGGATCCCGTCGGTCAGATAGTGGCCCCGGGTCCTCTCGCGGATCTGGGCGGCGCAGAACGCCTGCGCGACCGCGGCGGCGCGCTCGTCCCAGGCCACCGGCAGGAGTCCGGCCTTCTCGCGGTCGGCGTTGATCCGATCGAAGACGGCGGACTGCACCGGTTCCCGCGGCCGCGCCTGTGGAGGATAGGACTCGCGAACGCCGGCCGCGAGGAGCGGCGCGCGCACGCGGAGGAACCCGGTCGGAAGCCGGCTCGACACCGCCGCGCAGGCGCCCGCGGCGACGGCGGTGGCGGCGATCGCCGCCCGCGAGAGCCGTGTTACTTTCAACGGATGCCCACGCCCGCAATCCGGTTCGGGACCTCCGGCTGGCGCGCCGTGCTGGCCGAGGACTTCACCTTCGGGAACGCCCGGCGGGTGGTCGCGTCCATCGCCCGCGTCCTCGCCGCGGACGGCCACGCGGGCGGCCTCGTGTTGGTCGGATATGACACGCGTTTTCTGGCCGGCCGTTTCGCCGCGGAAGCCGCCCGCGTCCTCGCCCGCCACGGCTTTTCGGCCGAGGTCAGCGCCCGGCCCGTCCCGACTCCCGTGCTCGCGTTCGAGATCCGCCGCCGCGGAGCGGTCGGCGCGGTGAACTTTACCGCAAGCCACAATCCGCCCCAGTACCTGGGCATCAAGTTCTCGACCTCCGACGGAGCTCCGTCGCTGCCCGAGATCACGGGGCGAGTCGAGCGGGAGATCGCCGCGCTCCCCGAAGAGGCGGCCACGGGCGACGAGCCCATCGAGCGGTTCGACCCCGTGCCGGCCTATCTGGCGGACCTCGCGCGGAAGGTCGACGGGAAGCAGGTGGCCCGCGACGCTCCGCACTTCTCGCTCGACTTCCGCTACGGAACGGCGGCCGGGTTCCTCGACGGCTATCTCCAGACGACGGGCGTGTCGCTCTTCGGGCTCCACGCCGAGGCGGACCCGCTGTTCGGCGGCGAGTCGCCGCAGTGCGGGGAGCCGGAGCTGCGGTCCCTCGGCGAGGAGATCCGCCGGCGCGGGTCGCGGCTCGGCCTGGCATGCGACGGCGACGCGGATCGGTTCGGCGTGTGCGACGAGGCCGGTGTCTACGTGCAGCCCAACGAGATTCTCGCGCTCCTCGTCAACGACCTCCTCGGGCGCAAGGGGCGTCGGGGTGGGGTCGCGCGCAGCGTCGCGACGACCCACGCGCTCGACGCGGTCGCGAAGAAATTCGGCGTCCCGATCTTCGAGACGCCCGTCGGATTCAAGTACATCGGTGAGAAGCTCCTGGCGGGCGAGATCATCTTCGGAGGCGAGGAGAGCGCCGGGCTGACGGTCGAGGGACACGTCCCGGAGAAGGACGGGATCCTGGCCGGCTGCCTGACCGCGGAGCTCGTCGGCGCCGAAGGCCGGACCATCGGCCAGTTGAGAGAGCGCCTGTGGGGCGAGATCGGTCCGTTCCTGACGCGCCGGATCGACCTGCCGCTGTCGCCGCAGGAGCGCGAGAAGCTGGCGCGGTATCGAGCGACGCCGCCCGATTCCGTCTCGGGCCGGCGCGTCGCCTCGGTCAACCAGCTGGACGGAATCAAGTTGATTTTCGAGGACGGTTCGTGGATTCTGATTCGAGAATCGGGAACCGAGCCGGTCGCCCGCGTGTACATCGAAGCGCATTCGTCATCGGACCTGGAGGCCCTCGCCCGGGCCGGCCGCGAGCTGCTCGCATGAGTTTTTCGATCGAGGCCATCCACGGGCGGGAGATTCTCGACTCCCGGGGCAACCCGACGCTCGAGGTCGAGGTGCTGCTCTCCGGGGGCGTCTCGGGCCGTGCGGGAGTGCCCTCCGGCGCGTCGACCGGAACCCGCGAGGCGCTAGAGCTGCGCGACGGCGACAAGAAGCGGTACGGGGGAAAGGGAGTGCGCCAGGCCGTCGCGCACGTGGACGGGGAGATCGCCGAAGAGCTCGCCGGCGCCGACGCGCGCGACCAGGCGTTGATCGATCGGATCCTGATCGAGCTCGACGGCACGCCGAACAAGGGCCGCCTCGGAGCCAACGCGATCCTGGGCGTGTCGCTCGCGGTCGCGCGCGCTGCGGCCGAAGCCTCGGGCGCGCCGCTGTATCGCTACCTCGGCGGGGCCGGAGCGACGACGCTGCCCGTGCCCCTGATGAACGTCATCAACGGCGGCGCGCACGCGGACAATCCGCTGGATCCGCAGGAATTCATGGTCTGCCCGGTGGGATTCGAGACGTTCACCGAAGCGCTCCGCGCGGGCGTTGAGATCTTCCACGCGCTCAAGGCGATCCTGAAGAAGAAGGGCCTCTCGACGGGCGTCGGGGACGAGGGAGGATTCGCTCCCGACATCTCCTCGTCGAAGGAGGCGCTCGATCTCCTCCTCTCGGCGGTCGAGTCGGCGGGATACCGTCCGGGGCGCGACGCCGTCATCGCCCTCGACCCGGCGGCCTCGGAGTTCTACGAGGGCGGCAAGTACCACCTCCGCGGAGAGAAGAAATCGCTGACGTCGGACCAGATGATCGCGTACTGGGAGGAGCTCGTCGCCGCGTACCCGATCGCCTCGATCGAGGACGGGCTCGCGGAGGGCGACTGGGAGGGCTGGCTCGCGATGACGGAGCGGCTCGGCGGGAAGATCCTGCTCGTCGGCGACGACGTGTTCGTGACGAATCCGGAGATCCTCTCCCGCGGCATCGCCGAGCGCGTCGGAAACGCCCTGCTCGTCAAGCTCAATCAGATCGGCACGCTCACGGAGACGCTTCAGGCCGTCCAGATGGCCCAGACCGCCGGCTACAAGACGATCGTGTCGCACCGCTCCGGAGAGACTTCGGACGACACGATCGCGGACCTCGCGGTGGCCGTCAACTCGGGCCTGATCAAGACTGGCTCGGCCTGCCGGGGCGAGCGTCTCGCGAAGTACAACCGGCTCCTGGCGATCGAGGAGGAGCTGGAGGGTACGGGGCGATACCCCGGCCGCTCCGCGTTTCCTCCATGAGAAGCGAAGACGTTCCTCGCGGTCCGCGCCCGATGACGGCCTTCCTCGTCTCGCTGGCGATCTCCTCGGTCCTCATGGGATTCCTCCTCCTGTCGGACCGGCGGGTGCTCGAGCTGCGCCGCGCCCGCACGGAGGTCCAGACGCTCGATCGGCAGATCGTGGAGAGCCGCCGGGAGAACGATCGTTTGCGGGACGGGATCGAGGCCGCCAACAAGCACGAGCTTCCAGCCGAGCGCGTCGCCCGCGAGGAGCTGAACCTGGTCGCTCCGGACGACGTCGTGCTCCTCTATCCGCCCGGGACGCTGACGACGCCCTCCACGAGCATCGCGGCCGCGGCGACCCCGGTGCCCCGGTCCCGGTAGAGGCACCCCGCGCAGCGCAGGAGATGCATGGCGCGCATTCGACTCGCGACCCCGGCGGACGTGCCCGCCCTGCAGGTGCTGATCCCGATCTCGGTGAGGGCGCTGTCGGAGGGCCACTACTCGCCGCAACAGATCGAGAGCGCCATCGTGCACGTCTTCGGGCCCGATAGCCGCTTGATCGCCGACGAAACCTACTTCGTCGCGGAGGAGGAGGGCGCCCTGCGCGGCTGCGGCGGGTGGAGCCGGCGGCGCACGCTCTACGGCGGGGATCAGATGAAGGACTCCGAGGATCCGCTCCTGGATCCCGCGATCGAGCCCGCGCGGATTCGCGCCTTCTTCGTGCACCCGTCCTTCGCGCGACGCGGAATCGGGTCCGCGATCCTTCACGCCTGCATCGACGCCGCGCGCGCGGCCGGGTTCCGCCGGCTGTCGCTCGCCTCGACGCTGCCCGGCGTGCCGCTCTACGCAGCCTTCGGCTTCGTGGAGAGGGAGCGAATCGACGTTCCGCTTCCCGACGGCCTGTCCCTGCCCGTCATCCGAATGGAGCGGGACACGCGCATGGAGAGGGACCCGCATGAAGGCTGAGCCGCGCCTCGCCCTGATCGGCTTCCGCTCCGACGAGAACTCGTCGTTTCGCCGCGGGGCCTCCTCCGCGCCGCCCCTCATCCGGGAGGCCCTGCGCGCCGCTTCGTCGAACTCCTGGAGCGAGAACGGGTTCGACCTGTCGCCGGAACGGTTCTTCGACGCGGGCGACTTCGCCGCGGGGGAGGGCGTCGACCTGTGGGCCCGCATCGAAGCCTCGGTTGCCGCGCTGCTCGATCGGGAGCTGCTCCCGATCTGCCTCGGCGGCGATCACGCGATCACGCACCCGATACTGCGCGCCTTCGCCCGCAGATATCCCCGCTTGAACCTCCTGCACTTCGATGCGCACCCGGACCTCTACGACTCCTTCGAGGGGAATCCGTCCTCGCACGCGTCTCCGTTCGCCCGCATCCTGGAGGAACGCCTGGTGACGCGGCTGGTGCAGGTGGGAGTCCGGACCATCAACGGCCACCAGAGGGAGCAGATCGCGAAGTTCGGCGTCGAGGTAGTCGAGATGAAGGACTTCGAGGAGGGGTGGGCGCCCCGTTTCGACGGGCCCGTCTACATCTCCTTCGACATCGACGGCCTGGACCCCGCGCATGCGCCCGGTGTGTCGCACCGCGAGCCGGGAGGCCTGTCAACGCGGCAGGCGATCGGCGTGATCCAGCGAATTCGAGCCCCCATCGTCGGCGCGGATGTGGTGGAGTTCAATCCCCAGATGGACTCCTCGGGCATGACGGCCATGGTCTGCGCGAAGCTCGTCAAGGAGATCGCGGGCGAAATGCTGGATCGCGCCGGAGAGCCCCGCCCTTGATCGCCGGCGACTCCGCCGCGAACAAGGCGCTGGTCCGGCGCCTCTTCGACGAGGTGTGGAACGGCGGACGGCTCGAGCTTCTCGACGAGCTGGTCGCCGCGGGCTACGTCGAGCACAGTCCCGCGCCCGACCAGGCCGCGGGAGCGCCCGGAGTCGCCGCCCGGATCGGGTCGCTGCGCGCCGCCTTCCCCGACCTGCGCTTCGTCCTCGAGGAGCTCGTCGGAGAGGGCGCGATCGTCGCCGCGAGGTATCACTGGCAGGGAACGCACCGGGGCAGCTTCCTGGGAATCGCGCCGACGGGGCGGCGTGTCGCCGTGCGCGGCATGGACTTCTACCGGCTGGCGGCCGGGCGGCTCGTCGAACACTGGGAGAACGTCGACGAGTTCGGCATGCTCAGCCAGCTCGGGGATCTCGGATGATCGGATGACGTGCTGGAGCTGCCACGCGGAGAACGACCTGGACGTCACGCAGACCTGCGTCCGTTGCGGCGCGCCGCTCGTCAAGACGTGGGGCGTCTTCCGTAAGTCCATCCTGGTCGCGATCGTGCTCGGGGCGACGGCGTTCCAGATCGTCTGCGCGCTCGGCCGGCTCAAGTTTCCCTGAGCGCGATATCGTGCCCCCCGTGGCCGGAAACTTTGCTTGACCGCCGCCCGACGGGCGGACGCGAGCGAGCTCAAGAGGTTCCTGGGCTCGTTCGGCCCCGAGGTCGCCAAGATCGCGCTGCGCGTGCGGACCCTCGTCCTGGGCGAGGCGCCGCTGGCGGATGAGCTCGTGGACGCCGCCGAGAACTCCGTCGTGATGGGGTACTCGTTCACGGGCCGCGCGAGCGACGCGTTCTGCCACATCGCCGTATCGAGCGGGTGGGTCCGCCTCGGGTTCGACAGCGGTGCCGAGATCCCCGACCCGGAGGGAAGGCTCGAGCGCGCGGGCGAATCCGGGAGTCACATCCGGATCGAAAGCCTCGAGGGCATTCGCCAGCCCCACGTCGGCCGCCTTCTCCGCGCTGCGATGCGAAACGCGCCGCGGCGCACGGACTCCGCGCCCGAGCCGCCGAAGGGACGAGGGTGACCGGCCCGGGAGGCCCGGCGCCGGAAGGATCTTCGGAGTCGACCTCACCGCCGCCGGCGTATGATCCGCCGCAAGAACGGCGAGGAGGCATCATGAAGAGACAGAGACTCGGGATCGGTGTGGCGCTGGCCTGCGTTCTGACCGCGGGTCCCGCGGCGGCGCGCGGCCAGGACACTCCGGAGAGCGCGGATGCGATGTGGACGAAGGCCATGAAGGCGAACGATCTGGATGCGGTGGTGGCCTGCTACGCGCCGGACGCGGTGATGTGGTTTCCCGACGAGCCCGAGGCGCGCGGAACGGAGGCGATTCGAGCGGTCTATGCGAGGTACTTCGGCGAATACACCGTCTCCGACGCGGCGCTCTTGAACACCTCCTATCAGACCGCGGGAGACTACTCGTCGAGCTGGGGCAACTACGCATTCACGCTCAAGCCCAGAAAGGGCGGCGATCCGGTCGTTCTGAGGGGCCGGTACGTCGTCGCCGAGAAACGGATCGGCGGCAAGTGGCTCCTGATGGCGGACCACGCGTCGGCGACGCCGGCCCCGGTGAAGTAACGCCCCCAATCCGTGAGCTCTGCGGTCGACGCGCTATGACTTTTCGGAGGCAAGCATGCGAAGGATTCGGACTGGCGTCGCTCTCGTCTGCGCGCTGACGCTCTGCCCCCTCATTGCGCGGGCGGCGGATGACGGATCGAGGCCGTCGACGCGGCGTGGCTCAAGGCCATGAGGGCCACCGACGTCGAGGCGGCGGCGGCTTGCTATGCCGCCGACGCGGTTCTCTGGTTTCCGGGCGCCCCCGAAGCGCGAGGGGCCCGGGCGATCGGCGACGCGTACGCGGGGTTTCTCGGGGACATGAGGGTCCAGGAGGTCGAGATCTCCGACGCGGTACATCAGACCTCCGGGGACCAGTCGGCGGGCTGGGGACATTTCACGATGAAGCTCCAGCCCAAGAAGGGCGGGGAGTCCGTCGTGATGAAGGGCCGGTTCACCGAAGTCGCGAAGAAGATCGGCGGGCGGTGGCTCTACGTGGCCGACCACGCGTCGGCCGACCCCACTCCGGCTCCCGCCCGGCCCTAGCGTGGGCGCCCCGGTCGAAGAGAAGGAGACGGGCCGCATCGAGGCGTTCAGCGACGGCGTGTTCGCGATCGCGATCACGCTGCTCGTCTTGGAGCTCAAGGTCCCGAGCCTTCCCGGCGGCGGCGCCGGCAACGCCCTGGCCGCGGCCCTCCTGAGGCAGTGGCCGTCGTACCTGGCGTTCGTCACGAGCTTCTTCACGATCCTGATCATGTGGGCCAATCACCACGCGATCTTCAACCTGGTCCGCAGGTCGGACGCGGAGTTCCTCTTCGCCAACGGTTTCCTCCTACTGCTCGTCACCGTTGTCCCGTTCCCGACGGCTCTGCTGGCGCAGTACCTGGACAAGCCCGGGGCGCCGGTCGCGGCCGCGGTGTACGCGGGCACCTTCGTCCTGGCGGGACTGGCCTACAACGTCCTCTGGCGATCGGCGATCCGGGGACGGCGGCTCCTCAAGAGCGGCGTCCGGGACGAGACGATCCGCGAGATGACCCGCCGCTATCGCCTGGGCGTCCCCATGTACCTGGTCGCCACCGCCGCGGCTTTCGTGAGCGTGACGATCACCGTGGCGATCTGCGTGGGCCTCTGGGTGTTCTGGATCGCCACCGCCCGTCACGCATGACCATGCCGCGCCGCCTCGTCCCGTCGTTGGCCCTCGCGCTCGCCCTTCTCGGTCTCCCGATCGCCGCGCGTCCCCAGGCCGCGCCGGCGCAAAGCGCGCCGCGGATCCGGGACGACGCGGGCGCGATCGCGGAGGCGCGCTCCCGAATCGGGTCCTGGATGGCGAGCACTTGGGCTCCCGGCGTGTCGGTCGCCGTCTCGCGCGCCGGCCGGCTCGTCTGGAGCCAGGGGATCGGCTGCGCGGACCTCGAGCAGGACGTGCCCCTATCGCCGCGGACTCGGCTGCGCATCGGCAGCGTCTCCAAGCCGCTCACCTCCACGGCCCTGGGCTGGCTGATGGAGCAGGGGAAGATCGATCTCGACGCCCCGATCCAGAAGTACGTGCCCGACTTCCCGCGGAAGGAGTGGCCGATCACGACGCGCCAGCTGGCCGGCCACCTCGCGGGCGTGCGCCACTACCGGGGAAACGAATTCGAGATCCGCGACCACTACGACACGGTCCGGAGCGGGCTCTCGGTCTTCGAGAACGATCCCCTTCTCTTCGAGCCGGGCACGAAGTTCTCCTACTCTTCGTACGGATGGAACCTGATCTCCGCGGTCCTCGAAGGAGCCGGCGGCGAACCCTTTCTGGCGTTGATGGAGAAGCGGGTGTTCGAGCCCGCGGGGATGCGGCATACCGCGGCCGACGACCCCCGGCCCATCGTTCCGGATCGCGCTCGCTTCTATACCCGCGACCCGGACGGCGGCGACATCGTCAACGCGGGCTACGTGGACAACAGCTACAAGTGGGCCGGCGGCGGATTCCTCTCGACCGCGGAGGACCTCGTGGCCTTCGCCAACGCGCTGCTGGACGGGCGGCTGCTGAAGCCCGAGACCGTGCAGGCGCTCTGGACATCGCAGCGAACCTCCGATGGCAAGGACACGGACTACGGGATGGGATGGAGCGTCGCGCGCGACGCGAAGGGCCGGCGAAAGGTCTGGCACTCCGGCGGGGCGCAGGGCGGCACGGCGTTTCTCCTGATCTATCCGGAGGAGCGCTTCGTGATCGCGATGATCGTCAACAGCGACGATTCGTTCACGGGCAAGACTCCCGAGCTCGCCGCGCTGTTCCTGGATGAGCGGTAGCCGGCGTCCGGCGGCGGGACCCCGGGCGGACGGGGCCATCGGCTACGTCGTCCGGATCGCGGCGGTGGCCGCGACCGGAGGCTTCCTCTTCGGATACGACACGGCCGTCGTCAACGGCACCGTCGGCGCGCTGGAGAGGCACTTCTCCGCCGATCCCGGGCGATTGGGATTCGCGGTGGCGTCGGCGCTGCTGGGCTCCGCCGCGGGCGCGCTTTTGGCGGGCCGCGTCGCCGATCGCGCGGGCCGCGTGCGAGCGATGCTCTGGACCGCCGCCGTGTTCGCCGTGAGCTCGATGGGATCGGGATTCGCCGAGAGCCTCGGGAGCTTTTCGGCGTGGCGGTTTCTCGGCGGCATCGCCGTCGGTGCCGCGAGCGTCATCGCCCCCGCCTACATCGCGGAGGTGGCGCCCGCGCGGATCCGCGGACGACTCGGCTCTCTACAGCAGCTAGCCATCGTGCTCGGCATCTTTCTGGCGCTCTCCGTCAACGACTTGATCGCGCACGCCGCCGGATCTCCGGACGCGCCGTTCTGGTTCGGGGTTCCCGCCTGGCGCTGGATGTTCTGGGTCGAGGCGATTCCCTCGATCGCCTACGGGCTCGGAGCGCTCTTCATTCCGGAGTCTCCGCGGCACCTCGTCGCCCGGGGGCGCGCGGCGAAGGCGGCGGAGGTGCTGGAGCGGATCGGCGAGACCGACGTGTCGGCGCGAATCCAGGAGATCGAGCGGACCGTCGGCACGCATCGCCCGTCGCGCCTGGCCGATCTCCGGGCCCCGGGTGGAGGGATCCTGCCCGTCGTATGGGTGGGAATCGGACTGTCCGTCTTCCAGCAGCTCGTCGGGATCAACGTGATCTTCTACTACAGCACCGCGCTCTGGCACTCCGTCGGGTTCGCCGAGGGCGACGCGATGCGGATCACGACGATCACGGGAGTCATCAACATCGTCACCACGTTCATCGCGATCGCGTTCGTGGACCGCTTCGGGAGAAAGCCGCTCCTGCTCGTCGGCTCGTTCGGGATGGCGGCGACGCTCGGAACGATGGCGTGGCTCTTCGCGCACGCGCCCGTCGACTCCCATGGCTCACCCGTCCTGACGGGAGCGCCCGGAACGGCGGCCCTCGTCGCCGCGAACCTCTACGTGTTCGCGTTTGGATTCTCCTGGGGGCCGATCGTCTGGGTCCTTCTGGGAGAGATGTTCAATAATCGGATCCGCGGGGCGGCGCTGGCCCTGGCCGCCTGCGCGCAGTGGATCGCAAACTGGCTCGTGACCCTGACGTTCCCGGGCCTGGCGCACACGATGGGCCTCGGTTTCGCCTACAGCATCTACACCGTGGCGGCCGTGCTCTCGTTTCTGCTCGTTGCGGTCTTCGTCCGGGAAACGCGGGGCCGGGAACTGGAGGACATGTGAAACGACGGGCGAGCGTCTCCGACGCTCTTCGGCTGCTGCCCGGGCCCGGCGGCGAGCGCTGGGCGGTCGTGCTCGAGCACGGAACGCTCGAGATCGAGATCTACGCTCCGCGCGGAACCGATCCGCAGAAGCCGCACACCCGCGACGAGGCGTACTTCGTCGTCTCGGGGAGGGGAGAGTTCCTGAACGGCTCGTCCCGCGAGCGGTTCGCCCCCGGGGACGTCCTCTTCGTCCCGGCGCACGAGGAGCATCGCTTCGAGAGCTTCACGGACGACCTGGTGGTGTGGGTCATGTTCTACGGACCCGAAGGCGGCGAGGCGGCGATGGCCGGAGTCCCGTGAGGCGGCTCCCTCGCCGGGCGATCGCCTACCTCTGGGCCGCGCCCGTGTCCCTCCCGGCCCTCGCCGTGGCCGTCCTCGGGGTCGCGACCGGCGCCCGGGCCCGCATCTCCGGCGGAATTCTCGAGGTCGGCGGAGGAATGCTTCGCCCGCTGCTGACCCGCGGAGTTCCGGGGTTCCCGATCGGCGCCATCACCCTGGGCCACGTCGTCCTGGGAGCGAGCGAGATCGAGCTTACGGAAAGCCGCGCCCACGAGCGGGTGCACGTCCGGCAGTACGAGCGCTGGGGCGCGCTGTTTCCGTTCCTCTACGCGGCGGCGAGCCTCGCGGCGCTCGTGCGCGGCCGATCCGCCTACGCCGGGAACCGGTTCGAGCGCCAGGCCGTGTCCGGCGATCGGAGGACCGCATGACCACCGCGGAGCGACTTGCGCGCGCGGAAGGCGATCACCGGAAGGCCGTCGGCGAGTGCGCGGCCACGATCCGCGCGATTCCTTCCGGGCAGTGGACCGTCGCCCGCGCCGAGGGCAAGTGGACGCCGGCGCAGATCGCGGAACATCTGCGCATCGCATACGAACCGGTGCTCTCGGAGCTCGCCGGGGGTGACGGCTTCGCGGTGCGGCTGCCGGCCTGGAGGCGGAGGTTCCTGCGTTGGACGGTGCTGCCGTTCATCCTGCGCGGTCGATTTCCGAAAGGCGCGCCGGCGCCGCGGGAGGTCCGGCCGGAGGGCTTCTCCGCGAGCCCGGAGGAGGCGGGCCGCCGTTTGACGGAAAGATCCGAGGAGTTTCTGGCTCGCCTCGCCGAGGCCGCCGGAAAGGGCTCGGTGCGCCTGACGCATCCGTACTTCGGCAAGCTGTCCGCCCTGGAGGTCGTGACGCTCTTGTCCTCGCACGCGAGGCATCACCGGAAACAGCTTCCGGCGGGCGGCCGGATCGGCCTCTGATTCGGGGCGAACTTCCCGAACTTCCCGAACTTCCCGAACTTCACGCCAGTTTCACGAAGATTCGGAGGATGCGCTCGCGCCCGGGCCGTCATCCGGGCGCGGAGAGGAGCGGTTCATGCCCGCCACGAGTCTTTTCGAGCACGCGAGCGAAGCGCAGTCCGTCCCCGCCGGCGCCACCATCTTCCGCACCGGGGATCCGCGCGACAACATGTATGCGGTCGTCGAGGGACAGGTCGACATCTTCGTCAACGACAAGCTGGTCGAGACCGTCGAGAAGGGCGGCATCTTCGGCGAGATGGCCCTGATCGACCGGGAGAGTCGCACGGGAACCGCGGTCGCGCGGACGGACGCGAAGATCGTCGCCGTCGACGAGCGCCGCTTTCTCTTCCTGATCCAGCAGACGCCGAACTTCGCGCTCCACGTCATGCGGGTGCTCTCGGAGCGGCTGCGACGCATGGACGAGCGGTACGTGCGGGCCACTCGCGGCGCGTAGACGGAAGCGGCGAGCCTCGAGGCGGGGGCCGCTAGGAATCGTGCCGGGAAGCCACGGGCTTCGGAGAGGTTCCCGCGTGGGAAATGGCCGGAGACAGCCCTCTGCGTGGGCGCCTCGAAGGAATCATCTCCTCGATGATCTCGCGGATGCGCGGGTCCTCCGCGTGAAGGCAGGCCGCGACCAGCCGCACGAGGACGCCTCGCTCGAGTAGCTCTGTCGAGATTCCCTCGCAGGAGAGGACGCACGCCGTGACGCGGCGGCTCCATTCGGAAGCGTCGGCTCGTGGCGCGCGCTGGGACATGGGTACCTTTCGGGTGGATGAAATTTGGACTCGGCCGACAATTTGAGCCCGCGCCATCGCGGGGTCTGTACGGTCGAATACATTGAAGGCGTCGATTGACTTACGCCTTTTTACCGCCTAGATTCGCCGTGTGCCCGAGAAGCGTACGCGCCCGTCCGGCAACGCGGCCGACCTGCCTCCATCCCGAAACCTGGGAGTCGGCAACTCGGGCTGCGGCGGGCACGTCAGCGCGGATCCGCTCGGGCTGATCGTCGCGGCGGGCGCGCGCAAGGAGAAGCTCCGGCAGCGCGACTGGGGCCGGAGCTCTCCGCGCCCGGCGCATCCGGCGTATGCGGAGCTGCGCGTGGCGTCAGCCTTCTCGTTTCTGGACGGGGCCTCGCTGCCCGAGGACCTGATCGAGGAAGCCGCGCGTCGCGAGATCCCCGCCGTCGCGCTCGTGGATCGCAATGGCGTCTACGGCGCGCCCCGTTTCTACAAGGCCGCGAAGGCGGCGGGGATCAAGGCGCTGGTGGGAGCGGAGGTGAGCATCGATTTTGGATCGAGGAGTCCTGCAGCCGAAAATCCAAAATCCAAAATCCAAAATCTAAGATCCCGCCTGACCCTGCTCGTCGAGACCCGCACCGGCTACAAGAACCTCTGCCGGCTGATCACCGCAGGCGCGCTCGGAAAGGCCAAGGGGGAGACGAGCGTGACGCTCGAGCAGGTCGCCGCGCACGCGGAGGGGATGCATTGCCTGACCGGCGGAGAAGAGGGCCCGATCGCGAGGTCCCTGTCGGAGGGAGGGCTCGAAGCCGCGGGAGCGCTCCTCGAATCCCTGGCGGAGATCTTTCCGCGCCGGCTGCACGTCGAGCTCCAGCGGCATCGGCTGGCGGGCCAGGAGCACCGCAACCAGGCCCTCGGGGATCTCGCCCGGCGGTTCCGGCTGCCGCGGATCGCTTCCAACGCGGTGCGCTACGCCCGGGCCAGGGACAAGGAGCTCCACGACGTCATGACCTGCATCCGTCACCACACGACGCTCGACCGGGCCGGAAGCCTTCTGGCCGCGCAGCGCCGCCGCCACTTTCTGGGAGCCGGGGCGATGGAGCGGCTCTTCCCGGATCTCCCCGGCGCCCTGGCCGCCTCCGCGGAGCTCTCGCAGCGGCTCGATTTCACGCTCGCCGATCTCGGCTATCGCTTTCCCGAATACCCGCTCCCGCCCGGCGAGACGCCCTCCTCGTATCTCCGGCAGATCACCTGGAACGGCGCGCGCGCCCGCTTCCGTCCGCTCACGGCCAGGGCGCAGGCACAGATCCAGAAGGAGCTGGCGATGATCGAGAAGCTCGATCTGGCGGGGTACTTCCTGATCGTCTGGGGCGTCGTGCGCTTCTGCCTGGAGAATCGGATCCTCGTCCAGGGACGCGGCTCCGCCGCCAACAGCGCCGTCTGCTACGCGCTCTCGATCACCGCGGTCGATCCCGTGAAGATGGAGCTGCTCTTCGAGCGCTTCCTGTCGGAGGAGCGCGGGGAGTGGCCCGACATCGATCTCGACCTGCCGTCGGGAGACCAGCGCGAGCGCGTCATCCAGCACGTCTACGCGAAGTACGGGCCGCACGGCGCGGGGATGACGGCCAACGTCATCACCTACCGCGACCGCTCCTCCGCGCGCGAGGTCGCCAAGGCGCTGGGATACTCGCCCGCCCAGGTCGACGCGCTGTCGAAGCGGCTGGGCGGCTGGAACTTCGGCGAGATCCGCGATCCGCCGGAGGAGCTCAAGGGCGAGATCGCGGCCGCGGGGCTCGACCCGCAAGAGTCGCGCGCGCGCCACTTCCTTCGCCTCTTCCTGCAGATCCAGAACCTGCCGCGCCACCTCGGGCAGCACTCCGGCGGGATCGTGGTGGCGGCGGGACGTCTGGACGAGGTCGTGCCGCTCGAGCCCGCGTCCATGCCCGGCCGCGTCGTGGTCCAGTGGGACAAGGACGACTGCGCGGACCTCGGGATCGTGAAGGTGGATCTGCTGGGGCTCGGGATGCTCGCCGCGATCGAGGAGGCGATCCCGATGATCTCGACGCACGAAAAGATCGAGGTGGACCTCGCGCACCTGCCCCCGGACGATCCGGCGGTGTACGAGATGCTGAACGCCGCCGATACCGTCGGGCTCTTCCAGGTCGAGAGCCGCGCGCAGATGGCCTCGCTGCCGCGCAACGCGCCGAGGTGCTTCTACGACATCGTCGTGCAGGTCGCGATCATCCGGCCCGGGCCGATCGTCGGAGGCATGGTGCGGCCCTTCTTCGAGCGGCGGCAGGGCCGCCTGCCCGTCGAGTATCCCCACCCGTGCCTCGAGCCGATCCTGAAGCGCACGCTCGGAGTCCCGCTCTTCCAGGAGCAGATCCTGCGCATAGCGATGGTCGCGGCGGGATTCACGGGGGGCGAGGCGGAGGAGCTCCGGCGGGCGATGGGTTTCAAGCGCTCCGTCGAACGGATGGATTCGATCGAGGCCCGCCTGCGGCGGGGAATGGCGGAGCGGGGCATCGACGCGGCGGCCCAGGAGCAGATCGTCAAGTCGATCACGTCCTTCGCGCTCTACGGCTTCCCGGAGTCCCACGCGGCGAGCTTCGCGCTGATCGCCTACGCGAGCGCGTACCTCAAGGCGCACCATCCGGCCGCCTTCCTCGCGGCGCTCCTGAACGCGTGGCCCATGGGCTTCTACCATCCGGCGACCCTGGTCCAGGACGCGCAGCACCACGGCACGCGGACGCGGCCCGTCGATGTGTCGCGCTCCGGCTGGATGTGCCGGTGGGAGGAGGGGACCGTGCGCCTGGGCATGCGGTTCATCAAGGGACTGCGTCAGGGCACGGGAGAATCGATCGAGCGGGAGCAGGCGGCCGCCCCCTTTCGCAGCGTCGACGACCTGGCGCGGCGCTGCCGTCTTCGTCCCGACGAGCTCGATCGATTGGCACATGCCGGAGCGCTCTCCGCCTTCGGCCGGACGCGCCGGGCCGCGCTCTGGCAGGTCGCCAAGGTCGCGCGGGAGGCGGGACCCCTCTTCGCGGAATCGCCGACCGACGACCCTTCGCCGCTTCCGGAGATGACGCCGATCGAGGAGACGCGCGCGGACTACGTCGCGACGGAGATCACGACGGGCCCGCACATGCTGGCGCACCTCCGGGGGCCCCTGTCCGACCGCGGCGTGGTCTCCGCCGCCGAGCTCCGGAATCGGAGGGATGGCGATCGCGTCACCGCCGCCGGCGCCGTCATCGTGCGCCAGCGTCCGGGCACCGCGAAGGGATTCGTATTCCTGACCCTGGAGGACGAGACGGGAATGCTCCAGGCGATCGTGCGGCCGAATCTCTTCCGGGAGAACCGCGCCGTCGTGGTCGGCTCCGGGGCGCTGGTGGTCGAGGGGAAACTGCAGAAGCAGGACGGCTCGCTCTCGATCCGGGCGGAGCGCTTCTGGACGATTCCGGAATTCGAGCGGATGCCGAGCCACGACTTCCGTTGACCGCCCGACCCGCCTCGCTGTCGGATAATGAGCGGCCCATGCCGCGAAAAAAACGGAAGCCCGCGGGGAGCGGCCCCGCTCGGCCGCCTCGAACGAGCCGGCGCGGGCGCTGGATCCTCGCGGCCATCCTGCTCACGGCTGCGGCTCTCCGCCTGTGGAGGATCGATTCCGTGATCGGGGGCTTCCACGATCACAACGAGGCCAACTACTCGCTGATCGCGATGCATTTCTCCGATTCTTCGTTCCTGTTCCCGAACCCCGACGGGCACCTGTTCCTGGAGACCCCTCCCTTCTATGCATACGTCCTGGCGCTGGTCTTCCGCTTCACGGGGATCTCCGTTCTGGCCGCGCGACTCGTGTCGGTCGCGTCGAGCCTCGGGCTGATCGGGGCGACCTTTCTCCTGGGGCGGCGGCTCTACGGCGAGGCGGCGGGCCTCGCAGCCGCGGTCCTCCTCGCGGTGTCGCCCGTGGCCGTGCTGACGGGGCGCAACATCCAGACCGACTCGCTCTTTCTCTTCCTGCTCGTGGCGGCGCTCCTGATCTTCCTGCGGGCGCGGCCCGGCGGGCGAGCCGGGTGGATGGGGTTCGGCGCGCTCCTGGGCCTCGCGATCTTCACGAAGCTGTTCGCGGTCGTCGGGGCGGTCGCCCTGCTCGCGTGGGTCCTCCGATACGATCGCGAGCGGGTCGCGGCTTCGAAGCGGGACCCGTGGCGGGCCCTGGCGCTCGCGGCCGCGCCGTCCCTCGTCTTCTACGGGTTCCACGCGCTGCGCGACTTCGCCTATCTGAGGAGCCAGGTCGCCGGCGGCGCGGCGGCCTCGACGACGCTTCCGGCCTCCGGCGCGGAGTGGGGCGCCTTCCTGCTCGAGGCGATGTGGGCCTTCTCCCCGCTCGTCGCGATCCTGATCGCGGCCGGAGCCGCGGCGGCGTTGGCGAGGAGGTCTCGCGAGGCCGCGTTCGCCCTCGTCCCGCTCTGCGGCTTCGCCGCTTTCTACCTCGTCGTGCACAAGCACAGCTACTACCTGCTGACCCTCCTCCCGTTCGGGGCCCTCCTGGCGGGGCGCTTCCTCGCCGGCCTCCGGCGCGGGACGCGCATCGGCCTGACCGCGGCGGCCGCGGTGACCGGCGCCTGGTGCTCGCTCGTGGACCTCACGGGCATGAAGCTCGGGTTCCACGAGTTCTCCGAATTCGGCCGCGTCGCTGGAGCGCTTCCCGGGGAGATTCATCCCCTCGTGATCACCCGCGACATCCTGACCAGCCACGGGACCACGCTGCAGTTCTACGACCCCGGGGCCCGCCTTCTGACGATCGAGGACCTTCCCGCCGAGCCCGACGGGCGCCTGCGCCTGCCCGCTGGAGAAACCCCGCAACTCCTCTCCTACGTGCCGCCGGACACGCGCCCGGTCCCGGTGGGCTGGCTCCTCGGCCGGGACCGATACGGCCTCGAGATCTTCGGGCGGACATTCGCGGAGGCCCACCCGAATCCGAACTTCTTCCGACAGGGCGCCTACATCGCGGAACGCACCGGCGGCCCGTTGGATTTCGGCCTCAGGCTTCTGCGCTCGTATCCGGCGATGGCGCTGATCCCGGTGTCGCCGGAAGTCGCCCTCTATCGAACAGAACACGGCATCGAGGTCCGCCGCGTCGGATTGGGGCGCTGAACGAGCACGGTCTGGAAAATCTACGAAACCTCTCGTCGAGCGAAGCGTAGGAAAGGGAAATGCGAGCGCGGGGACTGGCGGGCCTGGCCGTTCTGTGCGCGGGCTCGCTGTTCGCGTCGGAGTCCCCGGCGTCCCCGTCGATCCCGCTGCCGCGCCTCTCGCAGCCGATTCGGATCGACGGGGACCTCTCGGATCCGGGCTGGTCGGAGGCCGCGAAGATCGAGACCTTCTACGAGACCAACGTGACCGACAACCAGCCGCCGCCCGTCCGAACCATCGGGTGGGTCGGCTACGACAGCCGCTTCTTCTACGTCGCCATTCGCTGCGACGACCCGAACCCGGCGAAGATTCGAGCGCCCTTCGTGGACCGGGACAACGTGTTCAGCGACCAGGACTTTGCGGGGATCCTCCTGGACGTCAAGAACGACCGGCGCGGCGCGTACGAGCTCTTCGTCAACCCGCGGGGGATCCAGGACGACGGGATCATCAACGACGCGACCGGCAACGAGGACTTCTCGCCCAATCTCTTCTGGCAATCGGCTGGAAAGATCGACGCGACCGGCTGGCAGGTCGAGATGGCGATCCCGCTGTCCTCGCTCCGGTATCCGGAGAGCGATCCGCAGTCGTGGGCGTTCATCCTCTATCGGAACTACCCGCGGGACTTCCGGTATCAGATCTTCGACGTGCAGCTCCCGCGCGGGTCCAACTGCTTCATCTGCCACGCGGGCACGCTTGAGAACGTCGCCGGGCTTCCGCGCGGCGGCCACCTCGTCGCGGCGCCGTACGCCGCGGGCACGAACACGAAGACCTACCCGGGCTCCGATGCCTACAACGGAACCGGCGACAACGAGGTCACCAAGGGAAAGTTCGGCATGGACCTGAAGTGGGCGCCGAACGCGGACACGATCGTCGACGCGACGGCCAATCCCGACTTCTCCCAGATCGAGTCGGACGTCGCGCAGATCTCCGCGAACGAGCGTTTCGCGCTCTTCTATCCGGAGAAGCGACCCTTCTTCCTGGAGGGCGTGGACCTCCTGCAGACTCCGATCCAGGCGGTCTACACCCGAACGATCACCTCGCCGCTGTGGGGCGTGCGCGTGACGGGAAAGGCCGGGGCGGGCACCGCCTATACCGCCCTCGTCACCCAGGATCGCGGGGGAGGAGCGGTGATCCTGCCGGGCCCGGTGTTCTCGGACACGGCGCCCCAGGACTTCCGGTCGATCGTCGCGCTGGCGCGTGTCCGCCAGGACCTGGGCCTCTCCTTCGCGGGCTTCCTGGGAACGGCGCGCGTCGTCGAGGGCGGCGGCTACAATGCCGTCGCCGGGCCGGACTTCCAGTGGCGGCCGAGCGACGCCGACACGGTCACGGGCCAGTACCTCTACAGCGTGAGCCGGGAGCGGGACCGGCCCGACATCCGGCAGGAGTGGAATGGGCAGCGCCTCTCCGGCGCGGGGTGGCTGGCCTCCTGGTCCCACTCCACCCGGCACTGGGACTGGCTGCTCCAGCACCAGGACCTCTCCAACTCCTTTCGCGCGGACGACGGGTTCGTGCCTCAGGTCGGCTACCGGGACGAGCACTGGGACTCGGGCTACACCCTCTATCCCACGGGGTTCTTCTCGCGCCTTCGACCCCTCTTCGCCGGCAACTACACGACGGATCGCGGCGAGTCGCTGCTCTACTACCGCTACACGGTCGGCTCGGGGTTCCAGGGCAAGGGAAACATGCGCGGCGAGGTGGACTTCAACTCCGAGGCCGTGGTCATCGACGGAGTGAAGCTCGCCTTCAGCCGGTTCGTGGGCTTCGTCACGGCGTCCCCCTCGGCGCTCTTCTCGTCGCTCGAGATCGACGCGGACTACGGCCAGCAGGCGGACGTCGAGAACGTGCGCGTCGGGACGGGGGGCACGCTCACGGCCATCGCGCAGGTGCGTCCCGGCGATCACCTCACGTTGAACCTCCGGCTCCAGCAGCGTTGGATCGACGAGGCGCTCGGGGACCTGCGCGGCCGCCTCTTCACGGCCCGGGTGGCGCGCCTGAGAGCCGTCTACGTCTTCAACCCGCGGATGCTCGTCCGGTTCATCGGACAGTGCGTCGAGACGACGCGGGACCCCGCCCTCTACGTCCACTCCGTCACCGCGAAGGACGGAAACTTCGCGGGGTCCCTCCTCTTCTCCTACAAGCTCAACTGGCAGACGGTCCTCTTCGTGGGATACGGCGACACGCGCGCGCTGCAGGAGAACGGGGACCTCGTGCGGGCTGACCGGCAGTTTTTCTTCAAGGCTTCCTACGCGTTCCAGCGGTGAAACCGGCTAAACCTTTTCGAGGAGACCGCGTAGCATTGAGCCAATGAGGCTCGGCTCCATTCTCGTCCTGGCCGCGCTGTGCGCGGGCGGCTTGGGGGCGGAGGAGGCGGGGCCGCCGCGGATCCACCTTTCCCGGATCTCTTCCCCGATCTCCGTGGACGGCGATCTCTCGGATGCCGGCTGGCAGGGAGCCACCGTCATCGAGACGTTCTACGAGATCAATCCTGGCGACAACATTCCACCCCCCGTCCGGACGGTCGCCCGCATCGGCTACGACGACCGATTCCTCTACGTGTCCTTCTGGTGCCAGGAGCCGGACGTGCGAAAGATCCGGGCGCCGTACGTCGACCGGGACGGAATCAGTGACGACCAGGACTACGTGGGCGTCCTGCTGGACGTCGAGAATCAGCGCCACGCCGCGATCGATTTCTGGATCGGCCCGACGGGAATTCAGGCAGATTCCGTCTTCAACGAGGGAACCTTCACGGAGGACTTCGGGCCGGACTACTTCTGGAAATCGGCGGCCCGGATCGGCTCCGACGCGTGGACGGTCGAGGTCGCGATCCCGCTGAGCTCGCTGCGGTATCCCGCCCAGGATCCCCAGGACTGGGCGCTCATGCTCTACCGGATCTATCCGCGCGACTTCAATCACCAGATCTACAACGTCCGGGTTCCCCAGGGAGCGAACTGCTTTCTCTGCCAGTCCGCGACCGTCGAGGCCGTCTCGGGCCTTCCGAAGGCCGCACACTACGTGGTCGCCCCCTACGGATCCGCCTCCCGCACGAGGACGTATCCTGGCGCCGACGGCTACTCGGGCGACGGGCTCGTGACGAAGGGCAAGGTCGGCGTCGACGCCAAGTGGCTTCCCAACGCGGGAACGGTCGTGGATGGAACGATCAATCCCGATTTCTCCCAGGTCGAGTCCGACGCCGCGCAGATCTCGGTCAACGAGCGGTTCGCGCTCTTCTACCCCGAGAAGCGCCCCTTCTTCCTCGAGCACCTGGATCTTCTCCAGACTCCGATCCAGGCCGTCTACACGCGCACGATCACGTCGCCGCTGTGGGGGGCGCGTCTTACGGGCAAGGCGGGGGGGACCGGCTTCACCGTGCTCGCGGGCGAGGATCGCGGGGGCGGAACCGTGGTCATCCCCGGCCCCGTCTTCTCGGATACGGCCCCTCAGGATTTCCAGTCCTTCGTGGGGATCGCGCGCGTCCGGCAGGACCTCGGGGCGTCCTACGGGGGACTGCTCCTCGCCGGCCGCGCGATCGAGGGCGGCGGCTACAACGGAGTCTTCGGCGGGGACTTCCAGTGGCGCCCCAACGACGCCGACCTGGTCACGGGCCAATACCTCTACAGCTTCACGCGAACGCCGGATCGCCCCGATCTCTCCGCAGCCTGGGTCGGCTCCCGCCTGTCGGGCTTCGGCTCGACGGTGCAATGGACCCACTCGACCCAGCACTGGAACTGGCTCCTGTCGCACACCGACTTCGCCTCGGGATTCCGCGATGACGAGGGGTTCGTGCCCCAGGTCGGATACCGCAACGAAACCGCGAATCT
Organism: Thermoanaerobaculia bacterium; assembly: GCA_038224325.1. Lineage (GTDB taxonomy): Bacteria > Acidobacteriota > Thermoanaerobaculia > UBA5066 > Gp7-AA6 > DAHUXD01. The sequence goes on from JBBRFL010000010.1 coordinate 92,825, forward strand.
CTCCTACCGGTTCTTCACGACGGGCTTCTTCTCGAGGATCCGGCCGATCATGGGGGTCGGCTACACGACGGCGCGGGACGGAGCCCTCCTCACGCGCCTCTACGCGCCCGGCCTGAACATCCAGGCGCGCTGGAACCTCCGGGGAAACGTCACGTACGCGATCGACGCGGTGCAGATCGACGGGAGGCTTCTCGAGTTCAATCATCTGAAGTGGACCCTCGGGAGCTCTCCGTCGCGCCTGGTGCCGAGCGTGACGGTCTCGGGGGACGTCGGAGAACAGGCGGACGTGGAGAACGTGCGCGTGGGGACGGGCGCCACGCTGACCGTCACCGCCCTGGTGCGGCCGACCGATCACCTGGGCCTCGACCTGCGGGCGGAGCGGCGCTGGATCGACGAGACGGTCGGCGAAGTCTCGGGGCGGCTGTTCACGGCCGACGTCGCCCGCGTCAAGGCGACCTACGTCTTCAACTCGCGCATGCTCGTGCGACTGATCGGGCAGTACCTCCGAACGGAGCGGGACCCCTCGCTCTGGATCGCTCCCCTCTCGAACCGCGACGGCTCGTTCTCCGGATCGGCGCTGTTCTCCTACAAGCTGAACTGGCAGACCGTGCTGTTCGCCGGCTACGGCGACAATCGGACGCTCGATGAGGGCGGCGGCTGGCTCCGCGCCGACCGTCAGCTCTTCCTCAAGATCTCCTACGCGTTCCAGGAGTGAGCCGGTGACGGCCGCGCGCGGCGCGGCGCGATTGCCCCCTCATCGAACCGTCTTCGTCGTCGAGAGGCTGCCGGGCGGCGCCCGGAAGATCAGGCGGACGAGACCGAGGCGAATCGAGTCGCCGTCGGCGAGCGGGGCCGGCTCCGTCAACCGCGTCTCTCCGACAAACGTTCCGTTCTTGCTGTCGAGGTCCTCGAGGGTGGCCTCGTCCCCGCGAACGGTGATTCGGGCGTGACGGCGGGATATGGACGCGTCGGGAATGGAGCCGGCGGTTCCAGGCTCGCGTCCCAGGACGTTCTCGCCCTCCTCGAGGGGAATCTCGTGCTCGCCCCAGATCACCCGGAAGGCGGATGGCAACGCGGGACTGGCCGCGCCCTCGAGCGCGTAGCCGAAGCCGTGGACCGTGCGGATGAGCTTGGGATCGCGCGCGGACTCTCCGAGCAGCGTCCGCACCTCGTTGACGAGAGTGGTCAGGCTCGTGTCGGACACGAACGTGTCGGGCCAGAGCGCCTTCTGCAGCTCGTCCTTCGAGAGCGCGCGCGGCCGGTTCTCGACGAGCAGCGCGAGCAGCTGGAAGGCCTTCGTCGAGAGGTGAACGGGCTCGGCGCCGCGAAACACCTGATGGCGATCCGTGTCGAGGGTGATGGGTCCCAGGTCGAGTCGCATTTGAGGAATCTCTGAGGATTCTACAAGGACCCAGCGGCGGCGCCCGGGCCAGGATTGCGTCGATGAGAGAGCGCGCCGCCGGTTT
>JBBRFL010000011.1:0-91385 GCA_038224325.1 Thermoanaerobaculia bacterium
TCCCGCCTCCTACGGCGGAGCGTTCTTCTTCTCCGACTACTCCCGCAAGTGCATGTGGGTCATGTTCCCCGACGGCAATGGCGATCCGGATCCCAACAACAAGGCCGCCTTCGCCGCGAGCGCCCAGGGCCCGGTGGACCTTCAGATCGGACCCGACGGGAACCTCTACTACGTCGACTTCGACGGCGGGAAGATCTGGCGCGTGGAGTACGGACCGGTCGCGATGGCATCCGGCAGCCCCGCAAACGGACCCCTCCCGCTGACCGTCAACTTCTCGAGCGCCGGATCGATCCCCGCACAGACCGGCGACACCATCACCTTCGCCTGGGACCTGGATGGCGACGGCCAGTTCAACGATTCGACGCTCGCGAATCCGTCCCGGACCTACAACACTGCCGGCACGTACAACGTGCGCCTCAAGGTCACCGACAACCACGGCGCGTTCAACATCAGCAGCCCGGTTCCGATCGTCGCGGGAGACACTCCGCCGACGGCGACCATTTCCGCGCCGTTGTCCACGCTCACCTGGAAGGTCGGCGATACGATCAATTTCTCGGGAAGCGCGGCGGACGTGGAACAGGGCCAACTCCCTCCGAGCGCGCTGAGCTGGTCGGTCATCATCCACCACTGTCCTTCGAACTGCCATACCCACATCTACCAGACCTTCAGCGGAGTCGCGGCCGGCAGCTTCCCGGCGCCCGACCACGAGTATCCGTCCTACCTCGAGATCCAGTTGACCGCCACGGACGCCGGAGGTCTCACCAATACGGTCAGCGTCAACATCAACCCGCAGACGGCCAACCTCACGCTCCAGTCGGTTCCCACCGGCCTCCAGTTGACCGCCGGGACCACGACGGCCGCCGCGCCGTTCGTCAAGACCGTCATCGTCAACTCCCAGACCAGCCTCACCGCGCCGTCGCCCCAGGGGGCGTACCAGTTCGCCTCGTGGTCCGACGGCGGCGCCCAGAGCCACACCGTCACGACCACGACCGCGGCGACATACACCGCCGCGTACACCGCCGGGGGCTCCCTGCCGCCACCGTGGGTGGACGGGGACATCGGATCGCCGAGCCTGGCCGGCAGCGCGAGCTATGCGAGCGGCACGTTCACGGTCAACGGAGCGGGTGTGGACATCGAGACGACCTCGGACCAGTTCCACTACGTGTACCAGCCGGTGTCCGGGGACGCGACGGTGATCGCCCGGGTCGCCAGCATCCAGAACACGAGCGTGTGGGCCAAGGGCGGGGTGATGATCCGCGAGACCCTGGCGGCAAACTCCAGGCACGCGATGATGGTCATCACCCCGGGCAACGGCCTGGCGTTCCAGCGCCGCCTCACCACGGGCGGAACCACCGTCCACACGACGGGAGCCCTGGTCGCGGCGCCCTACTGGGTCAAGATCGTGCGGACCGGCAATACACTGTCCGGATACTCCTCGCCCAACGGAACCACATGGACCCTGGTGGGCTCGGACACCGTCACGATGGCCGCTTCCGTCTACGTCGGCCTCCCCTTGACCAGCCACAACGCCGCCGCCGTCTGTACCGCCACCTTCGACAACGTCTCGGTGACGGCCGGGGTCAACAATCCTCCGACGGTCAGCATCACCTCGCCGGCCAGCGGCGCCACCTTCACGGCCCCGGCCTCCATCACGATCAACGCGACCGCCTCGGACGACGGCTCGGTCACGAAGGTCGACTTCTACCAGAACGGGAACCTGCTCGGCACCGACACCACCAGCCCCTACAGCTTCGGCTGGACCAACGTGGCCGCCGGAAGCTACACCCTGACCGCGGTCGCGACGGACAACACGGGCAAGACGGGAACCTCGGCGCCCGTCAACATCACCGTCAACACCGCCGGCGGCTCCCTGCCGCCGCCGTGGGTGGACGGGGACATCGGATCGCCGAGCCTGGCCGGCAGCGCCACCTTCTCCGGGGGTGTCTTCACCGTTAAGGGTTCCGGCGCCGACATCTGGGGCGCCTCGGACCAGTTCCACTACGTCTATCAGCCGGTCTCGGGTGACGTCACGATCATCGCCCGGGTCGCGAGCATCCAGAACACGGACCCGTGGGCCAAGGGCGGGGTGATGATCCGCGAGACCCTGGCGGCAAACTCGAGACACGCGATGATGGTCATCACACCCGGCAACGGCCTGGCGTTCCAGCGCCGCATCACCCCCGGACTGAACAGTGACAACACCTCGGGCGGGAGCGGGGTGGCCCCCTACTGGGTGAAGCTCGTACGCGCCGGCAACAGTTTCAGCTCCTACAAGTCTACCGACGGCACGACATGGACCCTGATTCAGACCCTCACGATTTCGATGTCCGCGAACGCGTACGTGGGGCTCGCGCTCACGAGCCACAACACGGCCGCTCTCTGCACCGGCACCTTCGACAACGTCACGATGACCACTCCGTAGCCGGCGCCTGGATCCAGCGCAGGGATGGATGGGCCGCCCGGATCCGCCGGGCAGCCCCGTCGAGAAAAGGGAACGCCCCATGAAGATCTCGAGAATGCTCCTGGCGGTCGCCGCTCTCGCCGCTCTCGCCGCATCCGCCACGGGCGACGACGCGAAGTCGAACCCGGCCTGGGAAAAGATGAAGTCCCTGGTGGGGACGTGGCAGGGCCACGAGGGCGACGCGCCGGTCTCCGTCACCTACACGCTCGTATCCAACGGAACGAGCCTGATGGAGAGCCTGAACGCCGAGCACGACACGAACATGGTCACCATGTACGCGCCCGACGGCGAGACCATACTGGCGACTCATTACTGCGCGATGGGCAACCAGCCCCGAATGCGAGCCACTCCCTCCGGCGACAGCCGGACGCTCGACTTCCAGTTCGTGGACGTCACCAACGCGCGGGGCGCGCAACCCGAAATGCGGCGACTGGTCGTTACGTTCCAGGACGCCGACCACTTCCAGCAGGCGTGGACTGCGCGGATAGACGGGAAGGATCAGACGAACGACTTCGTCTACACCCGGAAGCGCTAGAGGCTAGCGCCTAGCGCCTATCAGCGGGCGTCCGTGAACCCGGGATCGCGATAGACCTCTTTGCCCTCGAGCAGCGTCCAGAGCACCTTCGCCTCGTGGATCTGCGAGGCGGGAATCTCGAAGAGGTTCCGGTCCAGGACGATGAGGTCCGCGGCCTTTCCCGCCTCGATCGAACCGGTTTCCCTCTCGGTGAAGTCGAGATACGCGCCGCGAATCGTATAGCCCGCGATCGCCTCCGGCAAAGCGATCCGCTCCTCGGGCCGCCAGGCGGGGGCCTCCGCCGACGCGGGCTGCCGATGGGTGACCGCGACCTCGATCCCGTCGAGCGGATTCAGCGACGAGACGTCCCAGTCGCTCCCGAACGCGAAGTCGCTTCCCGCCGCGAGAGCGCTCGCAATCGGATAGAGCCAGCGGGAGCGCGCCGGGCCCAGCCGCGGTTCGGTCAGCTCGAGCAGATATGCGTCGCCGTTGGCCCAAAACGGCTGAAAGTTCGCCACGACGCCGAGGCGTCGGAAGCGCGGAATGTCGGCGGGGTCGATGAGCTCGTGGTGCGCGATGTGATGGCGTGAGTCGCGAGCGCCGTTAGCGCGCCGCGCGGCCTCCAGGGCGTCGAGCGTCATCCGGATCGCGCGGTCCCCGATGGCGTGGACGTGGATCTGAAACCCCTCGCGATCGAGAGCGGTGGCGAGGCGGCCGAAGGAGTCCGGCTCGAGGTTCGCCTTGCCGCGGTCGTCTCCGAAGCCCAGATACGGAGCCAGCAGGGCGGCGGTGCGGGTCTCGATCACCCCGTCGGCGAAGATCTTGACCCCGTCCGCGCGCAGGCGCTTGCCGAGATACTTCCGCCGCAGCGCCGAGAGGCGCGGCAGATCGGCGACGCCCTTGTCGGTGTCGCAGTGAATCGAGGCGGCGATTCTCGCGGTGAGGCGGCCGCGCGAATCCGCGTCGGCATACGCCGCGAGGGCCTCCTCCGAGGCGCTGGCCTCCTGAAGGGACGTCAACCCGAAGCCGTTGGCGATCTGCAGCGCGCGCTCGAGGCCGGCCGCGTAGTCCCTCGCTGTCCGCTTCGGAAGGCTGCGGGCGACGAGCTCCGCCGCATCCTCCCGCAGGGCGCCGGAGGGCTCCCCGGTCGCCGCGTCCCGTTCGATGCGGCCGTGCGGCGGATCGGGCGTGTCCTTCGTGATGCCCGCGATCTGGAGCGCCTTCGAATTCACCCAGGCCGAGTGCCCATCCATCGCGTCGAGGTAGACCGGACGGTCCGGGACGATGGCGTCCAGCATGGCCCGGGTGGGATTCGCGTTGGGAAATGTCGGAAGCTCCCACCCGCTGCCGCGAATCCAGGCCGCGTCGGGATGCGCGGCAGCATAGGCGCGGATCCTCTCGAAGACATCCTCGCGCTTCTCGACGCCGTGGAGATCCACCTCCAGCGCGGCGATGCCGCCGGATATGGGATGGACGTGGGAATCGTGGAACGCCGGAAGCAGCATCTTCCCGGCGAGGTCGACGACGTGCGTCTTTCCGGCGATCCAGCGGGCAGCATCCCCGTCCGTTCCGACCCAGATGATCTTCCCATCGGACACGGCGACGGCCCCGGCCCAGCTTCGAGCGGCGTCGACCGTGTACACGGCGCCGTTGCGAAGGACGAGGTCCGCCGGCGTCGGCTTCGGCGGCGTCGCCCCGAGGAAGGAGAGGGAGAGGATCGTGAACGCGGCGCGCCTCATGGCTTCGCCTTGCCCTTCCGATACTCCTCGATCCGCTTCTTCACGTCGTCCATCAGGTCGTTGGGGATCGGCACGGAGAGGTTGTACTGCGCGATCTTCCAGGTGCCGCCGCTCGAGACGAGGACGCCGGATCCGCGGCAGGGCCCCAGGTTCGGCGTGTCCAGATTCTCGTCGAACCAGGCGAAACGCCGGTCGGGAGAGAACGATATCCAGCGGGAGGTCGCCCGGAAGGACCATGCCTTTCCCTTGAAGAAGAAGGGGTGCGCGTACTTGCGAAACTCGTCGCGGGTCCAGCGCTCCGTCGCGTCGGTGCCCAGGAAGACCGCGTCCGGCGTGAAATACCCAAAGTACTTCTCCTCGTCCGCGGCCGCCGCGGCCGCGTGCCAGGCGTCCAGCACGCCCGCGATCGTCCCCTGCGCGAACATTCCGTCGGCGGACTGGGCCGCGAGCGAGATCGACCACGCCGCCGCCAACGCCGTGCACCATACAACCTTCATCGCGTATCCCCTCCGCCGCCGATCATACCGGCGGCTAAGCGAGTGAGCGGGCTCCTCCGCGACTCCCGTCGTTCGCGCCGTCCTCGGCGCGCCGCTTGACCTGGCGCAGCAAACTCCGCCGGAGCACTCCCGAGAACGGCCCGACGAGCATCCAGTACAGGCCGAACTTCCTCCTCGCGGAGGAGTCGCCGAAGAATTCGATGCGGGTCTCGGTCGAGAGGTCGCAGGAGCCGCCGTCGAAGTCGCCGATTCGGAGGTTCCAGGCGGCCTTGACGCTGCCGTCCTCGGTGAAGTTGAGGAAGGCGGCGCGATCCGCGATCCTCCGAAGCCCTCCATCCGGGCGCCAGAACCGCCCCGCCAGGCCGAAGACGAGCTCGCGGGTGGGAAGCTCCTCGAGTCGGGTGAAACCGAAGCGCTCGAGCCTCTCCGGAAGCGTTCCGTAGCCTTCGACGACGACGCGGCTTCCGTAGCCGCGCAGGAACAGGAGGGCCCTCGAGAGCCCCGAGGCCGCGAGGTCCTGGGCGAGCAGGGAATCCCACACGCGCTCCCGCGTCGCGGCGATCCGGATCCGGTGGCGTGAGAGAACCTCGCCGAACGGGAGGACCGCGTCGAGAGCGGAAGACTCTACGACGCCTCCAGCGCCTCCGACGGCGCCGCCGGCGCGTCGATCAGGCACGCCTGGTGCTCGTCGAGATACGCCTGCGCCTTCATCATGCGCTGGGTGCGCATGAGCACGCGGGTCAGGTACGGAATCTGGGAGGGCCGGACCTGGCGCATCCAGTCGATCCAACGCTTCTCTCCGCTCGTGTTGAGGATCGACCGGCGCCAGGTCTCGGCGTAGAGCTCGAAGAAGCGCCTCGCGCCGAGCCTCGGCTCCCACAGGACGTGGTGCATGTCGAACTTGAACCAGGGTTGGCCCTCGAGGATCGGAGCGAGCTTCTGGTAGAGCTCCGTGCCGGGCAGCGGCGTCAGGATCGTGTAGCCGGCGCGCTGGAATCCGTTCCTGGCGACGAAGTCCCAGAGCTCCTGGAACTGCGCCTCGCTCCAGTCCGGATCCACGAGGAAGTTTCCCGTGACGCCGTAGCCCAGCGAGCGCGAGATCCGCGCCGCCTCGAGCGACGCCGAGACGCCGGCGTCCTTGCTCACGCTCGCCAGGCCCTCGTCCGACGCGGCCTCCAAGCCGAAGAAGATGTCGAAGTCCCGCGCCAGGGGCCGCCACGCCTCGAGCAGCTCCGGATGCCGGACGACGAGGTCCGTCCGCGTCTGCACCAGGATCCAGCGCTTCCGCACTCCCCTCCGGCGGAGCTCCGCGGCGAGCTCGAGGCTGCGCTCGGGATGATTCCAGAAGAGGTCGTCCGCGATGAACACGTGTTCGCCGACCGCGGCCAGGTCCTCCACGACGGCGGAGATCGAGCGCTCGCGGAAGGAGCGGCCGTAGAGCTGCCAGACCGAGCAGAAGTTGCAGCGGAAGGGGCAGCCGCGAGCCGTCTCGACGAGCCACACGGGCTTGAAGAGCAGGCAGTGATAACGGCCGCGGTCCCGCTGGACCAGGCCGCGCGCGGGCAGGGGCACGGAGTCCAGCCCGGTGCGCTCCTCGAGCGGGCGGGTCGCGGTCCAGTATTCGCCGGACCGGAGGAGGAGCGCGGGAACGTCGGAGAGCGGCCGCCCAGCGGCGAGCGCGTCGGCGACCGCGGGCACGACCTCCTCGCCGTCGTCGACGCAGATGGCGTCGATCTCGGACCGCTGGAGGGGCGACGGGAAGGCGGCGGCGGCGTGGCCTCCGACCAGGATGAAGGCGTCGGGTGACTCCCGTCGAACCCGCCGCGCGGTCTCGAGCACGCGGTCGTATTCGAGCGCGTGCATGCAGGAGATCCCGACCAGCCGCGGACGCGTCTTCCGCACCCACGACCCCACGCGGTGGCCGAAGCGAAGGTCGACGATCGCGGGAACGTGGCCGCGTGCGGCGAGCGCGGCTCCGACGTATTCCAGGCCCAGAGGCTCGACGCGAAAGAACGGCCCCAGTCCGAACCGCTCGTTGCCGGGATCCGGGCGGATCAACAGGACGTTCATCGCCACGCGTGAATTGTAAACTCAACGCCCGCATGGAAGAAGACGAGGCGCGAACCAGGCTCTCGGGCGAGGCGGCCCCGCCCCGCGGCCGGAAGAAGTGGGTTGCCCACGGTCTGTCCAATCGCATCGTATACGGGGGCCTCCACTACGGCGCGCGCTGGCTGCCGATGGCCGTCCTGAACGCGATCAACCTCGTCGGGAACAGCCTGGCCGTGGCGCTCCTGTCCCGCACGAAGCGGGGAATCCGCCGGAACTTTCAGACGGCGCTCGGCGCCGACCGCAGCGCGGCGGGGCGCCTCGCGCGCCGGCAGTTCTTCGAGTACGGCCGCCACACGATCGACATGTGGCGCCTGCGCAGCGAGGCGTTCACACCCCGCATCACCACGTTCGCGGTGGATTCCCGCGTGCTCGCCCGGGCACGGCGAGGCGGGCGCGGGTTCCTCCTCGTCACCGGCCACGTGGGGAACTGGGAGATGGGGGCCGTGACGCTGCGTCTCCACGACCTGGTGCCGGCCGTGGTCGGCCAGGCCGAGCTCGATCCGAACGTCCAGGCGATGCGGCAGCAGCTCCGGGAGCGTCTCGGCGTCGAGTCGATCGACATCGGCTCATCGATGGCGACCGCGTTCAAAGTCCGCTCGGCGATCGACCGCGGCCGCGCCGTCGCGCTCCTGGTCGACCGGGCCTACCCGGAGGACCGCGTCCTCGTCCCGTTCTTCGGCCGGCAGACGCCGTTCCTGCGGTCCCCGGCGCTGCTCGCCCGCTTCTGCGGCTGCGACATCCTTCCGGGGTTCTTCCTGAGGAATCGGGACGGCTCGTACTTCAACGTCTGGGGCGCCCCGCTCGCCCCGGACCCGTCGGCCTCGGCGGACGAGGATGCGGTGCGTCTGATGAGCCGCGTGGCGTCGGACCTCGAGGGAGTCATCCGGGCCCATCCGACCCAGTGGTTCAACTTCTATGGGTTCTGGGACTGAAACCTTCGCGCCGCGGTCCCTGCGCGTCCTCGTCGGGCCGCTCCCACTTGCCGTAGACGTAGTTGCCGCAGCAGCGGGCGCAGATGGGAAGCGGCTCCCGGGCGAGCTTCGCCCGGAACCGGTTCGCCTTCTCCCCCGTCCAGATCTCCCGGAAGCTCTCCCTGCGCACGTTGCCGAGCGAGTAGTCGGGAAAGTCGCCGCAGAAGACGACCTCGCCGTCCGGCTCGATTTGGGCGAAGTACCAGGCGACCGGGCAGAGGTTGTGACCGAAGGTCTCCTCGAAGTTCGCGAAATACTCGGGCACGCCGGCCGCCGGCACGTCCGGCACAAACGACGTCCAGGGCAGGCCTCGCGCCGAATCCGCGAAGCGGCGGCGCTTCAAACCCTTCAGGAGGCGGACGAGCGACGTCATCTGCTCTTCCTTGGATGCGGCCACCGCGGCCCAGTCGAAGTCGAACCCCTTCCAGGAGGTCGCCGCGACCCCCAGCTCCTCGCGCATGACCCGCTCGTACTCGGCGCCGACGCGCTCCGGAACGAACCAGCGGAGCCCGACGTTGATCGTATCGAGCGGCCACTGGCGCAGGGCCTCGACCGCGGGTGCGATCGCGTCCATGTTCAGCTCGGTCACCGGAAGGATCGCGATCGTCATCGGCAGCGGCCGCTTCAGCCGCTTCCGCCAGTGCGCGATTGCGCGGACTCCGGCCGCGGCCTTCTCGAAGCTGCCGGCTGACCCGCGAATCCGGTCGTGCACGTGCGGCGGCCCGTCGATCGACACGGCGATCGAGTCGATTCCACTCTCGACGAGCTCCCGGGCGAGCGCCTCCAGCCGGCCCCCGTTGGTGATGATCGTGCAGGTCAGGCCGCGGCGCTTGATCTCGCCGATGAGCGGGAGGATGTCCGGATAGAGAAAAGGCTCGCCGCCGAAGAGGCTGATGATCGGCTGGGCGGGAGCGAGCTCGTCGAGGAGCCGCACATAGTCATCGAGCGCGAGCTGGCGCTTGGCTCCGATGAGCTCCTGGATCCTCAGGCGCTCCGCCGCCCCATCGGTGGCTCCCTGGGAGCTCGACTGGGATCGGAAGATCCCGGTGTCGCCCCACTGCCCGCACATCTTGCAGCGCAGGTTGCAGAGGTTCGTGACGCGGAGCTGCACGAACGTGGGCATCGGAAGATTCGCCGCCGTCGGCGAGGCGAGATGGGTCATGACCTCGCGCCGCCCGCGAGACATGCGCCCGAGATGGCGCCGCGCGAATCCGGCCAGAGCAAGCCCGCGGCGGAAGCTCACGGGTTCGCCGCGTACAAGTCGATCACGCGCGAGATCGCGCGACGGCACACCGCGCAGAAGGGCACCTCGTCCCGCGTGAACATGATGCAGTCGGCCTGGGGCCGGAAGTAGCCCTTGGCCTCGTAGAGAGCTCCCTCGAACGCGCCGACCTTCCCCGCATGGAAAAACCCCGAGAGAAGCTTCGTCTCCTGCGCCTGCTCCTCCCGGAACAGGGCGTCCATCTGCTCCTCCGGGCCGTTGGCCGCGCGGATCGCGCGTCGCCGCTGCTGGAAGTCGCGCGACGTCTTTTCGAACTCCGCCTGCGGCCAGGGCGTCGGGATCGGAGCTCCCGGCGTCACGAGGTCCTTCCACTTCAGGTTCGGGGGATCGAGGAGGGCCGTAACGTTGGGCTCCCACGGCTCGACGCGGGTGGCCGGAGGCTCATAGGCGACCGCCGAGGTGAAGTACTCGTCGGCGAGCCCGGCGAAATGATGCCCGAACTCGTGCACGAACACGTACGGAGCCCAGAGGCTGTCGGCGGCGACGGTGCTGTAGAGCCCGAAGATGCCGCCCCCGCCGTAGGTCTTCGAGTTGGTCAGGATCTCGACGAACTCGTACGGGGCGAAGGACGCCACGTCGCGGAGCGACCGGTTCTCGAACGTCAGGATGTAGCGCTCGACTCCGAAGGCGTCGTAGGTCGCGCCGATCCGTGAGCGCCGGTGGACTCCATTGGAGGGGCGCGAGACGCCGGACTCCTCCGCCGCCGGGCACAGCCCCCAGACGTTGAAGTCCGCGCGGCGCTCCTTGAAGGGAGAGACGGCGAAGAGCAGGTCGGTCAGGCGCCGGGCATCCTTCTCGAACTTGCCGCGCTCGGCGGCGGTGTACCCGTCGCCGAGGATCAGGAAGTCCACCTTCGCTGAGGGGTCTCCCATCTTCTGGATCTCGAGGAGGGGCCCGGGGGAAGGCGGCGACGACGAGTCGATGAAGATGTCCTTCGGGTCCAGCGCCAGAGACCACACCTCGCGAAACGCGTTGCCGGAGTCGCGCTTCTTCAGCACGATCTGCGCCGGGGCTTCCGGGGCAGGAAAGCGGAGCGACTCCGAGAACGTCCGCTGCACGGCCTTCGCCTCGCCGGTCGTCTCCCACTCCCCGAACACCGAGGCGAATCCCCGGGAAAACAAGACGCGGTTCGTCTTCCGGTCGATCACCTCGAAGAAGTACTTTCCGAGGTTCGTGTCGTCGAGGGCGCCGCGCGGATTCCCCGGCCAGGGAAGCGGCTCGAGGACGAGCCGGTCGAGGCTGAACCGCTCCTCGGTGGCGTTGCCGGTGTGGAAATAGTCGACCCGCATGGTGCGGGGGGCGGGAGCGTCGGAGGAGGCGGCGGCGGCCCAGGCGGCCAGCAATACCGCGCCAAGGATAATCCCGGTTTGGTTTTGGACCATGAATGCGTATCCTACCCTCTCTGAAGCCGACGTAAGGGGGAGCCGATGATTCACGAAAGCATTCTCGACACGATTGGAAACACGCCCGTGGTCAAGATCCGTCGGCTCGCGCCGCCGAACGCGACGATGTACGTGAAGTGCGAGGCGTTCAACCCGCTGTCCTCGGTGAAGGACCGTCTCGCAATCGGGATCATCGAGGATGCGGAGCGCCGGGGCGTGTTGAAGCCGGGGCAGACGGTGATCGAGGCGACGTCTGGCAACACGGGAATCGCGCTCGCCATGGTTTGCGCCGTCAAGGGTTATCCCTTCGTCGCGCTGATGTCCGACAGCTTCTCCGTCGAGCGCCGCAAGCTCATGCGCATCCTCGGCGCGAAGGTCGTGCTCTGGCCGGCGGCCGAGCGCGCCACGGGAATGGTCAAGAAGGCGGAGGAGATCGCGCAGAAGAACGGCTGGTTCCTCGCGAGGCAGTTCGAGAATCCCGCCAACCCCGAGTATCACCGCAACACGACTGGCCCCGAGATTCTTCGGGACTTCGCCGGAAAGCGGCTCGACTACTGGGTCACGGGGTACGGGACGGGCGGAACGCTCACGGGCGCTGGCGAGATGCTCAAGAAGGCGCGGCCCGACATCCGCATCGTCGTGACCGAGCCCGAGGGCGCCGCGCTCCTCTCCGGACAGGAGTGGAAGCCCCACAAGATCCAGGGATGGACGCCCAACTTCATCCCCGCCGTTCTCGACCAGACCGTCTTCGACGAGATCGTGCTCGTCTCCGACACCGAGTCCCGCGACACGGCGCGCGAGCTCGCCTCCAAGGAGGGCATTTTCTGCGGCATCTCCTCCGGCGCCACCTTCGCGGCCGCCGTAAAGGTCGCGCACAAGGCCCCGAAGGGTGCGGTGATCCTCGCCATGCTCCCGGACACGGGCGAGCGTTACCTCTCGACGTTCCTCTTCGAGGGCATCAACGAAGGCACCGACGAGATCACGTCGCCGTAGCTGCACTCCGGGGTCCGCTCGCGCGCCGGCGGCGGCTCGCCTGTGGGCTCGACCGCCCGCCTGACCCCCTCGTTCCGCTACGGCTCCCGCAACGCGAGTCGTTTCGCTCGCCCGAACTCGCGAAACTTGGTCGCGTTGCGAGCTACAGCGACGTCGCGGCTCGCGAGGGCGACGTGCCTAGCGACGGGCCGCCGCCGATGCGACCGCCGCCGCGGCGGACCCGGCCTCCGACGCTTCTCCCACGAGCCCGTCCTCGAGCCACTCGAAGCCGCCGTCCAGGAGGCGCCGCGCCGTCTTGTATTTCGCGACGTCGTCGTTGGACCCGATCGATCGGAAGTGGTCCGCGATGCGGCGGCGCATGCCGCGGCAGAACACGCCCGCGAGCTCGGTGGCTCCCGGCGCCTCGGGGGCACGGGACTGCCGAAGCTGCTGCGCGCGCGAGAGAGTCGCGGCCATCGCGAAGAGATCCGCACCGATATCGACCGCCCGGAAGAGCAGCGCCTGGCGCTTCTCGAGCTTCGGCCCGTGCCGCAGCATAAGGTGAAAGATCGTCCGGGAGAGCCGCCGTGTCGTGCGATCGACGTATCGCACGTGCGGCGCGAGGGCGCCGAAATCCGAGAATCGAGGCCACATCCCCCAGCCAATCCACCGCGACGGGTACCACCAGGCGTAGTGCGCCGCCATGCGCGGCAGGGCCCCGATTCTCCGCGATGCCGGAGCTTTCGGGTTGGCGAAGTCGCCGGCCACGGCCAGGTGCCGGTCCACGGCCTCCCGGGCGATGAAGAGCCGCATGATCTCCGAGGAGCCCTCGAAGATGAGGTTGATCCGAAAGTCGCGCATCATCCGCTCCACGGGAATCGGAGCCTCTCCGCGGGCGCGCAGGGAGTCCGCGGTCTCGTAGCCTCGGCCTCCGCGGATCTGCATCGTGCGGTCCACGATCCTCCAGCCCTCCTCGGAGTTCCACATCTTCGCGACCGCGGCTTCGAGGCGGATGTCCCGGTCCCCCAGGTCCGCCATGGAGGAGGCGAGATCGGTGATCGCGTCCATCGCGAAGGTGGTCGCGGCCATCTCCGCGAGGAGCTGCGCGATCGCGTCGTGGCGGCCCACGGGCTGGCCCCACTGGACGCGCTCGTTGGACCAGACGCGGCAGATCTCGACGCATCGCTTGGCCATCGCCGCGCACGAGGCTGGAAGCGTCAGGCGGCCGGTGTTCAGCGTGATGAGCGCGAGCTTGAGGCCCTTTCCCTCGCCCCAGAGGAGATTCTCCTTCGGGACTTTCACGCGCGTGAACCGCACCACTCCGTTCTCGATCGCCTTCAGTCCCATGAAGTGGCACCGCACCACGACCTCGACACCGGGCCAGGACTTCTCGACGATGAACGCCGAGATCTTCCGCGTGTCGGGGTGCCGCGCCATCACCACGAAGAGGTCCGCCACGGTCCCATTGGTGCACCACAGCTTCTCGCCGTCGAGCACGTACCCGCCGTCCTCGGACCTGGTCGCGATCGTGGCGAGGTTCGCGGGATCGGAGCCGACCTGCGCCTCGGTCAACGCAAACGCGGAGATCTCCCCCCGGGCCAGACGCGGCAGATACTTCGCCTTCTGCTCCCTGGTGCCGAAGAGCTTGAGGGGCTGCGGCACGCCGATCGACTGGTGCGCGGAGAGGAGCACGACGAGGTTGCCATCGCGGCTCGTGATCCGCTTCATCGCCTCGCCGTACTCGCGCTGCGTCAGTCCCATGCCACCGTACTCCCGCGGAATCTTCATGCCGAAGCATCCGAGCGAGGCCAGGCCCTGGACGACACGGGCGGGGATCTTTCCTTCGCGGTCGATGGCGTCCGAGTCGACCTCTTCGATCAGGAACCGATCCAGCTTCTCGAGGAAGTCCCGAAACTCCGGCCGCTCGGGGGGAGCCTGCGGGAAGGGATGGACGAGATCGAATCGGAAGTTGCCCAGGAAGATCTGCTTGAGGAAGGAGGGCGCCTTCCACTCGCTCTCCCGGGCCTCCTCGGCGACCCGTCGCGCCTCATCGGCCGTGACGGCGGCGGGAAGGTTTTCGGCCATGGAACGGGAAAGTCTACAACAGCGGCCTCGTTCGCGGCCGGCATCTATAGTTGTCGCGCCGATGACGAACAAGTACCTGTCCTACGACGCGCAGCGGGCGCCCAGAGTGCGGGAGATGTTTTCGCGGCTCGCCTGGCGGTACGACCTGGTCAACGACGTCATGAGCTTCGGGCTGCACCGGCGCTGGAAACGTGAGACCGTGCGCCTCGCGCTCGCCGGCGCCCGCACGCCGCCGCGAGTCCTGGACCTCTGCTGCGGCAGCGGCGATCTGAGCTTCCTGGCCGAGCGTGGCGGCGCCGAGACGGTGATCGGCGTAGACTTCACGCTTCCGATGCTGGTCGTCGCTCGGCGGCGCCGCGCGGAGCGGGCGAGCCGCTGTCGTTTCGCGCAGGCCGACGCTCTGGCGCTCCCCTTTCCGGAGGCGAGCTTCGACGCCGTCACGATCGGCTACGGGCTGCGCAACGTCGCGGACATTCCGGCCGCGCTCCGGGAGATCCGCCGGGTCCTGGCCCCGGGAGGCCGGGCCGTCGTGCTCGACTTCGGAAAGCCGGACCATCCCCTGGCGGGTGCGCTCTACGGGGGATTCCTGCGAACGATGATGCCGGCGGTCGGATGGCTCTTCCACGGCGACCCGGAGACTTATCTCTACATCCCGGAGTCGCTGAAGCGATTCCCCGCCCAGCGCGGAGTGGAACGGCTGATGCGCGACGCGGGCTTCGTGAACGTGGGGTACGAGGACAGATTGCTCGGAACGATGGGAATCAACCTCGGGGAGTCGCCTCGCCCCGGCGAATCCGGATAGTCGCGATCGGTTACACTGGAACACTCCCGAGCGAACTTCGCGCACAAAACGGATGATTATCGAGGCTTCCCTGCCGCGTGTTCTCATCATCGACGACGAGTCGGCGATCTGCCGTCTCCTGGAACGCCTCCTCGCTCCGGCCGGGTACAAGGTCGAGCAGTTCGCGACGGCGGAGCCGGCGCTCGAGAGCATTCGCTCGAACCCGCCCGACCTCGTCCTGCTCGATCTGAACCTCCCGGACCTGAGCGGGCACGAAGTCCTGGAGGCGATCCGCGCCGATCCGGCCACGCGCCTTCTTCCCGTCGTCATGATGACCGGCATGGCGACGACCGCCGAGAAGCTGCGGGCCAATGCTGCGGGCGTCACCGATTTCCTCGCCAAGCCCTTCGCGCCCGAGGAGCTGCTCCCCCGCGTCCGCGCGCTCGTGACGCTCAAGCAGTTCGCCGACGAGCACGAGCACGCCGAGCGCGTCATCCTGACACTGGCCAAGACGATCGACGCGCGGGATCCCTACACGGCCGGGCACAGCGGCCGCGTCTCGGAGTACGCCGACCAGATCGCCGCTCGAATGGGCCAGGAGGGACAGGCGCGGATCGACCTCCGGCGCGGGGCCCTCTTCCACGATCTCGGCAAGATCGTGATCCCGGACGCGATCCTCCGAAAGCCCGGCGCTCTCACCGGAGAGGAACGCCAGGTGGTTCAGGAGCATCCGGTCGTGGGGCACGATCTGCTCTCCCCGATGCGCACGATGCGACAGATGCTTCCCGTCGTTCATCACCACCACGAGCGGCTCGATGGATCCGGGTATCCGGACGGAATTTACGGAGCGGCGATCCCGATGAGTGTCCGCATCGTCACCATCGCGGACGTCTTCGACGCGCTGACCAGCGACCGGGCCTACCGCCCGGCGCGTCCCCTCGAGGAGACGTTCCGGATCATCGACGAGGGCGTGATGAAGGGCTGGTGGGACCGGGACGTCGTCGATGCGCTCCGAGGGGTCGTGGCGGACCGGAAGAGTTCGACCGCGTGATCCCGCTCTCTCGTATAGACTCCCCCGCCCTATGGCACATCAATACATCTACTCCATGGTCAACCTGCGCAAGGTCGTCCCGCCGCAGCGGGAGATCCTGAAGGGCATCTATCTCTCCTTCCTCCCCGGCGCGAAGATCGGCGTGCTCGGCCTCAACGGAGCGGGCAAGTCGACTCTCCTGAAGATCATGGCGGGAGTCGAGAAGGACTTCGCGGGCGAGGCGTTTCCCGCCGAGGGGACCCGGATCGGGTTCCTGCCGCAGGATCCCCGGCTCGATCCGTCCAAGAACGTGCTCGGAAACGTCGAGGAAGGCGTCGCCCCGACGCGCGCGCTGCTGAAGCGGTTCGAAGAGCTCAACGAGAAGCTCGCCGAGGACCTCTCGCCAGTTGAGAGCGACAAGGTGATGGCCGAATACCAGCGCATCCAGGACGCGATCGAGGCGGCCAACGCCTGGGAGCTCGACCGGCAGCTCGAGATCGCCATGGACGCGCTGCGGCTCCCGGCGCCCGACGCCGACGTCTCGAAGATCTCGGGCGGCGAGAAGCGCCGCGTGGCGCTCTGCAAGATCCTCCTCGAACGCCCGGACCTGCTGCTCTTGGACGAGCCCACCAACCACCTCGACGCGGAATCCGTGGCGTGGCTCGAGCGCCATCTGGCCGAGTATCCCGGGACCGTCGTCGCCGTGACCCACGATCGCTACTTCCTGGACAACGTCGCGGGCTGGATCCTGGAGCTCGACCGCGGCGCGGGCATCCCCTGGAAGGGGAACTACTCGAGCTGGCTTGAGCAGAAGGAAGGCCGTCTCGAGCTCGAGGAGAAGGCGGAGACCGCGAAGCGGCGAACTCTCCAGAGAGAGCTCGAGTGGATCCGCATGTCCCCGCGCGCCCGCCACGCGAAGAGCCGCGCCCGCATCGACCGCTACGAGGCGCTCGTGAGCGACACGGGCCCCGAGGTGCGCGGGGAGACCCAGGAGCTGTTCATCCCGACCGGTCCCCGGCTGGGCGACGTCGTCGTCCGAGCGGAGGGCGTGCGCAAGGCCTTCGGCGACCGCCTCCTCATGGAGGACCTCTCCTTCGACCTTCCGCGCGGCGGCATCGTCGGGATCATCGGGGCCAACGGCTCCGGTAAGACGACGCTCTTCAAGATGATCATGGGCCAGGAGAAACCGGACGCGGGCAAGCTCGTGGTGGGCGACACCGTGGTCCCCTCCTACGTGGATCAGGATCGCGACCGGCCCGACCCCTCGAAGTCCGTGCACGACGAGATCTCCGGCGGGCTCGACAAGATGATCCTGGGCAAGCGCGAGATCCCCTCCCGCGCGTACGTGGCGATGTACAACTTCAAAGGATCCGACCAGCAGAAGCGGATCGGCGACCTCTCCGGCGGAGAGATGAATCGCCTGCACCTCGCGCGGACCCTGAAGAAGTGCGGCAACGTACTCCTCCTCGACGAGCCCACCAACGACCTGGACGTCGACACGCTGCGGTCGCTCGAGGAGGCCCTGCTGAGCTTCGGCGGCTGCGCCGTCGTCATCAGCCACGATCGCTGGTTCCTCGACCGAATCGCGACACACATCCTCGCCTTCGAGGGCGACAGCCGGACGGTGTGGTTCGAGGGGAACTACCAGGAGTACGAGGCGGACCGAAAGCGACGGCTCGGAATGGACGCCGACCAGCCGCACCGGATCAAGTACAAGAAGCTAGCGGCGTCATAAGCGGGGCTCACACGGGGCTCATCTCTAAGCGGGCGGCCGCAAGAGCCGCCACTACGAGGTATTACTTTCGCCCCACCAGCGCCACTCCGACACCGACGATCGTCAAGACCGCCAGCGCGTGGACGAGGCGAAACCGGCGGCGCGGACGACGACCCATCCACTCATCCGCCAGCGCGGATCCCCTCTCGGTCAGGGTCCCGAGGAAGTCGGCGCCGTGCTTGCGAACCTCTTCGTAGAGGTCGGATCCCCGGTCGGTGATGTCCGCCTTCAGGTCCTCGCGATCCGAGCGGCTCTTCTTGAGTCCCTTGGACAGGCTCGCCTTCGCCTCTTCGAAGAAGCGGTCGGCGTCGAACTTGCCTCCGCGGCGCATGCTCTCGATGGCGAGCGGAAGCGCCACCTTGGTGACCAGGGGGACGAAGATCGGACCGAGGGCCTCGGCGGTGCTGCGAGAAAGGCTCTTGCGGGCCATGAGTTCCTCCAAAAAAAAGCGGACAGTCTACAGCCGTTCCCGCGGCGCACTCCTGCGCAGCCGGCCGGCTTCCCATCCTTCTTGCACGAAACGGGCCGACTCGCTCGGCGGTAAGATCCGATCATGGCCGCGCCGCAACCGGACCCGCCTCCCGTCCTTCCGTGGCGCGGCACCACTACGAAACATCGCTCGCGATGGCCGGAGGGGTATTGGCGCATGGTCGTCTGGCGGGGCCTCCGGCTCCGCTGCCCCGTCTGCGGCCAGGGCCGCCTCTTCCGCACGTATTTCGCGATGCACGAGCAGTGCTCGTGTTGCGGCGTGCGGTTCGCTCGAGAGCACGGTCAGTGGGTGGGGTCGCTCGACATCAACACGTTCGTGGTCGCCTTTCTCCTGATGATCGGGGTCGGCTTCGCGCCCCTCTGGACGCTCCGGGTGAGTCTGGCCGTCTGGTGCACGGCCGCGGTCGTCGTGCCCCTGATCACCTTTCGATTCAGCCGCGGGCTCTGGATGGCCATCGTGCACCTGACCGGGGGCGTCTACTGACGACCGGGAATGTCCGAAAAGGCCCTCGCGTTGCCGCGAATGGAGACATGAAACCCGAGGGAAAACGCGGAAAAAAAGGAATGCGTGGACCGATGGCCCCTCAGAATCCGTCGCATAGCGACCGCTCGGATCGCCGGAGCGCCGCCGAACGCCGCAATGACAATCGCCGGGCGCACGATCGATTCTCCCCCGCCGAGAAGGCGCGCGAGCGCCGGCGGGGCGACCGGCGGAACGAGCAGGACTAGTTCGCGGCGACCGGCAGCGAGTCGTAGGCCGCGGCCAGCCGCGCCGCGACCTCGCGGGCCGTCGTGCCCTCGATTTCCTGGCGCTGAAGCAGGAAGAGCAACTTTCCCCCGCCGAGGATCGCGACCTGGGGCGACGAGGGCGGGTTCCCCCCGAAGTAGCTCCGGGCTCGAGCCGTCGCCTCGATGTCCTGCCCCGCGAAGACCGTCGTGCGCGTCGTGGGAGCATTCGGGTGCGAGAGCGACATCACGATTCCCGGCCGCGCGATTCCCGCCGCGCATCCGCAGATCGAGTTGACCACCACGAGCACCGGACCCTCGGCCGCGGAGACCGCGCGATCCACCTCGTCGGGCGTGGTCAACTCTCGGAATCCCGCCGAGGTCAGCTCGGCCCGCATCGGCGCGGTCATTCTCGGGTCATATGGCATGGGAGCCTCCTCGGGTCATTATCCATCAGGAAAACCGATATCCTACGCGCCGCACCCGGGAGGACTTCGCGCATGCGCCTGACACGACGTCGCTGGATGGTTGCGGCGGGAGCCGCCGCGGCGGCGGCGGCCCTGCCCCGTCCGCTGGAGGCCGCCCGGGCCGAATCCCCCGATCTGCCGCCTGCTCTCGCTCCCGAGGTCTTTCGGGAGCGGCAGGCGAGGCTGCGCGCCGCGGCCAGGGCGCGTGGCATCGACGTCCTGTTCGTCACGCCCTCGACGAACCTCTCGTACGCCGCCAACATCTCGATGGGACGCAGCGAGCGACTCACCGCGCTCCTCCTCTTCGTGGACGGTCCGGCGTCCCTGCTCACGCCCGCGTTCGAGGAGGAAAACGTCCGGCGCGGCGCCGTCGTCGACGACATCGCGACGTGGAAGGAAGAGGAGGACCCCGCTCCGAAGGCGGCCCGGTTGCTCTCGCGGGTGCGGACCGTCGGGATCGAGGGCTCGACGGCTTACGGAACCGCCGCGCGGCTGCTCGCGGCGGCGCCGAACCTCCAGGCCCAGGACGCCGCCGGTCTGTTCGACGCGCTGCGCGCGGTCAAGAGCGCCGAGGAGCAGGCGTTCCTGAAGGAAGCGGGCCGGCGCACGAATCTGGCGATCTCGGCGACGCACAAGCGCCTCGCGCGCGGAATGACCGAGAGCGAGGCGGCGAACGTTCTCGAGCAGGAGTTCCAGCGGCAGAGAGTGCACGGCGACGGGCTCGTCCAGTTCGGCCCCTCCTCCGCGCTTCCCCACGGCGGGCCCGGAGACCGCCGGCTCGCGACGGGAGACGTCGTCCTCATCGACGCCGGCTGCCGGGTGCGCGGCTACACGTCCGACGTCACTCGCACGGTCTCCTTCGGCCCTCCGGCGGACGAGGTCCGGAAGGTCTATGCGATCGTCGATCGCGCTCAGGCCGCGGGAATCGAGGCGCTCCGGGCGGGAGCCGCGGCGGAATCCGTCGATCGCGCCGCGCGGAGCGTGATCGAGGACGCGGGCTACGGCACCTTCTTCACGCACCGCCTCGGGCACGGACTGGGCCTGGATGGCCACGAGACGCCCTATCTGGTGCGCGGAAATGCCGTCCTCCTCGCGGCGGGCAACACGGTCACCATCGAGCCCGGCATCTACCTGCCCGGCAAGTTCGGAGTCCGGATCGAAGACGACTACGGCGCCCTCGACTCGGCGCCGCCGTCGAGCCTCTCGGCGAGGCCGGGCGAGCTCGTCGTTCTCGGTTCGTGATCGGAGGAACCCATGCTCTTCCTGGCTCTCACGACTCTCCTCGCGCTGCAGGACGCCTCGTCATCGCCGGCCGTCGGCGGAGCCGGAAGCTCCGCGGCGGACGGCTCGGCTTCGGAATCCCGGGGCGCCGACGCGACTCCCACTCCGGCGCCGCCGCGTTCCGGCACGCCGCGGACCCGTCCCTCGCCCACTCCCACTCCGAAGGCATCGGGCGACGTGCTGGTCGTCGTCAATAAGTCCGACGGCACCGTCTCGGTGCTCGACGCCGCGACGGGCAAGTCGCGCGGGACCATCCCGGTCGAGAAGAATTCCCACGAGGCGGAGCTACTCGCCGACGGGAAGACGGTGGCCGTCAGCGGCTACGGACGGTCCGGGGAGCCCGGACGGTACGTCACGCTCGTCGATCTGACCACCGGCAAGGTGGCCTCACGCCTGGACATCGGGGAGGGCTCCCGCCCGCACGGCCTCAAGGCGCTCCCCGACGGACGCCTGCTGGTGACGGCGGAGGGGAAGCGCGAGCTCGTCGTGGCCGACACCCGCAGCGGGAAGATGTCCCGGATCGCGACCGGCAAGGACGTCTCCCACATGGTGGCGGCCTCCCCGGACGGGCGCTGCGCCTACGTCTCCTCGCTGGCCAAAGGCGCGGTCACGGTCATCGACCTCGTCGCCGGGAAGGTGCTCCAGGATGTCGTCACGGGGAAGGGAGCCGAGGGGCTCGACGTCACGCCCGACGGGCGGGAGATCTGGGTGGCCAACCGCGGCTCCAACACCATCTCGGTCATCGAGGCCAAGACCCTGCAGGTCGTCTTCACGATCAAGGCGGGCGAGTTTCCCATCCGGGTCAAGATCACGCCGGACGGAACGCGCGCGCTCATCTCGTTCACCGGCTCGGGCGACATCGGGGTCTTCGACGTGGCCACGCGCACAGAGTCCAAGCGCATCGCCATCGGGCGCGACGCGGTCTCCGGAACGGACGACCGCACCTTCGCCCGGCGGTTCGGCAAGAGCCCCGCGCCCGTGGGCCTCTTCGTGGCGCCCAACGGAAAGCGCGCCTGGGTTGCGGCCGCTCACGCCGACGTCATCGCCGTCATCGACCTCGAGAAGCTGCGCGTCGAAGACGCCTGGACGGCGGGCCGGGAGCCCGACGGCCTCGCGGGCCGGTTCGGAAAGAAGTAACCGGCCCTCAGGGACCGGCTTCGACCTCGACCGCGAGGGTCTCGACCCTTCCGCCGCGCTGGAACTGCAGCCAGCCCTTGTAGGCGCCGGGTCTGGGCAGCCGGACGACAAACGGGATTCTTCCGTCCCGCCCCGCTGCGGGTTCGCGGTCGTCGGGGTGCGCGTGCGCGAAGGTCTCCGCGTCCTCGTGCAGGAGCATGAGGTGGGCGATCGCGCCGAGCCATGCCTCCAGGTCTCGTACGGGGCGCCCGGCGGAGTCGATCAGCCGGGCCCGCAGCGTCGCGGTCCGGCCGGCGTGAAGCCCGCCCTCCGGCGTCTCGAGCGCCACCGCTACCGCCGCCTTCGTCCGGTTCTTCGGAGCGCCGGGAGGCGCCCCGGCCGCGGTGCCCCCGACCTCGAGCTTCGAGGCGACGACCTGCGAGCCGGCTCCGGACGGCGCAACGTCGACGAACAGGAGGTATCGGCCGGGAGCCGGAAACCGGTAGCTCAGGCGGAAGACGCCCGGCCCCGAAAGCTCCGGATGCACGTGGTCGAACCGGGCCCGGTCGCTCGAGATCACGAACAGGTGCATCCGCCTCTCGTGCTGGATGTCGAAGTCGACGACCTCGCGCAGGTCCAGGCTGCCCGCCAGGCGGACGCGAAGCTCCAGGTCGACCGGCTCGCCCGCCACCGGGTGCCGGGGCGTGGCGATGAGGTCGAGCGCGTAGGGCTTCACCTTCGCCGACTCGCGATGCGGACTCGCCGGCGCGTCGCCGACGGAGAGCGGAAACTCGAACGCGAGAGGCGAGCTCGGCGCGGGATGGCCGGGGAGCGGGATCTCCGGCGGCAGGATCGTCAGGCAGAGCCGGTAGTCCCCGCCGTGGGGCAGGGTCGGGTGGACACCGAACACGCCGGGGATGCCCTCGCGGTGCGCGATCTCCTCGAACCGGGGCATCGAGGTCATGCTCGGCATGTCGACCTGCGCCAGGATCCTCCCCCAGGCCAGCGGCCTCGGCGCTCGGGCGGAGTCTCGGTCCTCGACCTCCTCCACACGGAACTCGATCTGCGCCGGCGAAGAGGCCGTCCGGAGCAGCCATCAGCGTGACCCGATAGGGTCCCGAGCGCTGCGGCGTCGCAGGAGCCGCGCCCGCTCCGCCCAGTCCCTGCATCGCGAGCCAGACGAGACACGCGATCCCCATCCCGCGAGTCTAGAGGTTCGCCGCGTGTAGAGTGGAGTCATCGACAGAACGCTTCCCCCGCGGTGGGACTCGGTGGACGTTCTCCGCGGCGCCGCGATCGCCGGGATGATCGTGGTCAACGACCCCGGCACCTGGTCCGCGGTCTATCCGCAGCTCCTCCACGCGGAGTGGAACGGGTGGACGTACGCCGACACGATCTTCCCGCTCTTCCTCTTCGTGACGGGAGTCTCGCTGTCCCTCTCGTTCGCGAGCCGCCGCGCGAAGGGAGACTCGACGGGGCTCCTGATGCGGCACGCGGCGCGGCGGTCCGTGCTGCTCGTCGCCCTGGGACTCGCGCTCAACCTCTGCGCCTTCCTCGCGTTTCACGAATCCCGCTGGCGGTTTCCCGGCGTGCTCCAGCGGATCGGGCTGTGCGCATTCGCCGCCGGGGCCATCTTCCTCCTGGCGGGAGCGCGAGGCGCTGCGTGGTCGGCGGCGGCGCTCCTGCTGGGCTACCGGGGGCTGCTCGGATCGGGCCCGCTCGATCCGGAGGGGAACCTCGCGGCGCGCGTCGATCGCGCCGTCTTCGGAACGCACACGTGGAGGCCGGGCTTCGACCCCGAGGGATTGCTCTCGACGCTGCCGGCAATCGCGACCACGCTGCTCGGCGTCCTCGCCGCGGAGCGCCTGCGGTCGGGGGCGCCTCGCCGGCGCAGGGTCCTCGAGCTCCTCGCCGCCGGGGCCGCCGCCTCGGTCGCCGGATGGGCGTGGGGCCGGGAGTTTCCGATCAACAAGACCCTCTGGACGTCGTCCTACGCCCTTCTGATGTCCGGCCTCGCCGCGATGGCGCTCGCGATTTGCACGGCGCTCTCCGACGCCGCGACCTGGAAGCGGGTGAGCGCTCCCCTCCGGTGGCTGGGCCGGAACGCCATCGCGGCCTTCACCCTCTCATCCGTCGGTACGATGGCCCTGATCGCCATCCGTCTTCGGGCACCCGGCGGAAAGGCGCGATCGCTGTGGATCGCGATCTACCGCGGCGTGTTCGACCGCTTCGCCGACCCGCGCCTGGGTTCGCTCCTCTTCGCGCTGGCATACATGGCGTTGTGGACGGCCGTCTTCGGTCTTCTCCACCGGCGGAGAATCTTCTTCAAGATCTAGATCCTCCACGCGCCCGGCCGGGAGCGGTGAGCGGCGCTCGGCGAGTTAAGATCGCGCCATGAACCGGAAGGCCCAGAGGAAGGTGCTCAAGCTTTTCGCCCCGTACCGGGCTCCGGCGGGCAAGAAGTTTCGACTCGAGAACTTCGATCCCTCGGACACGGGGGGACTCGCGATGGACGATCGCGAGCACGAGGAGGCCCTCCAGGAGGGCGTCCGGATGCTCGCCGACCTGCAGGGCCGGCTCTACGCGCAGGACCGCTGGGGGGTCATCGTGATCCTCCAGGCCATGGACGCGGCCGGCAAGGACAGCACGATCAAGCACGTTATGTCCGGAGTGAACCCCCAGGGGGTCCAGGTCTTTCCGTTCAAGGTGCCGTCCCCCGAGGAGCTCGATCACGATTTTCTGTGGCGCGCCGCGCGGCGGCTGCCCGAGCGCGGACAGATCGGGATTTTCAACCGTTCCTACTACGAAGAGGTCCTGATCGTGAAAGTGCATCCCGCCACCCTGCGAGGGCAAAAGTTGCCGGAGGAGCTCATCACCCCGGAGATCTGGCCGGAGCGGTACGAGGACATCAACGCGTTCGAGCGATACCTCTCGCGCAACGGGTACCGGGTTCTCAAGTTCTTCCTGCACGTCTCGAAGAAGGAGCAGAAACGCCGATTCCTCGAGCGGCTCGACAAGAAGGAAAAGAACTGGAAGTTTTCCCTCGACGACGTGCGGGAACGAGCCTTCTGGAAGGACTATATGAAGGCCTACGAGGACGCGATCGCGGCCACCAGCACGCCGTGGGCGCCCTGGTACGTCGTGCCGGCGGACCACAAGTGGTTCACGCGCCTGGTCGTCGCGTCGGCGATCGTCGGTGAGATGCAGAAGCTCGACCTGCACTACCCGAAGCTCGACAAGGCCAAGCGCGAGGAGCTCGCGGCCGCGCGCCGGGAGCTTTGATCGGCCCTCGGTGAGCTGAGTCGGGCTCGTAACTTGCTTCCACTCCGCCGGAAGGAGGCGTCATGAAGTCCCACGTCCGAGCCATCCTGATCCTGGCCGCAATCGCCGGCCGCGCCGCGCTCGCGGAGTCCCCGGATTGCCCCTGCCCGATCCCCCCGGCCGGACCGCCGCCGCCCTGGAGCGGGAGCGCCGAGTTCTCGTACCTGTCGACCAGCGGCAACTCCCACACGAGCTCGCTCGGCGGGGGCCTGGAGCTCTTCTACAAGCCTCTGCCGTGGACGTTCGGCCTCGACGCGCATTACCTCCGCGCTTCCTCGAATGACGTCCTGACGGCCGAGCATTTCAAGGGAGCGCTGAAGGGATCGCGCGACCTGACGGCCCACGTGGACGTGTACGCGCGGGGCGCCTACCTGCGCGACACGTTCGCGGGACTCGACAGCCTCGTCTCCGTGGATGCCGGAGTGGGCTACAAGCTCTTCGAGGGCCCGTCCCAGTTCCTGCGCGCCGAGGCGGGCGTCGGATACAGCTGGGAAAGCCAGTCGATCGGGCTCGACCGCCACTACGCCACAGCGCGAACGGGGCTCGGGTACAAGTGGGTCTTCTCGAAGACCGCACAGTTCACCAACGACCTGGGACTCCTGCTGGACCTGTCGGACACGAACAACTGGATCTTCAACGACACCGCGGCGATCACCGCGTCGCTCACGAGCGTCTTCGCGATCAAGGCGTCCTGGACGATCATGTATCGCAAGCAACCGGTCGCGGGATTCCGGAAGACCGACACGTCGACGGCGGTGTCGCTGGTCGCGAAGTTCTAGCGCTTCCCCGGAAGAGGGAGCCCGGTCAGGTCTTCCGGTAGATCTCCCCGCCGTCGCGCAGGAACTCCTCGGACTTCTGCGCGAGACCGGTCTCGAGGGCCTTCTCCTCCGCCACGCCGAGGGACGCGGCGTACTCGCGCACGTCCTGCGTGATCTTCATCGAGCAGAAGTGCGGCCCGCACATGCTGCAGAAGTGCGCGAGCTTGGCCCCCTCGGCCGGGAGCGTCTCGTCGTGGAACTCGCGCGCGGTCTCCGGATCGAGCGCGAGGTGGAACTGATCCTCCCAGCGGAACTCGAAGCGCGCCTTCGACAGCGCGTCGTCCCACGCCCTCGCGCCCGGGTGCCCCTTCGCGAGGTCGGCGGCGTGCGCCGCGATCTTGTAGGCGATGACGCCGTCCTTGACGTCCTTCCGGTTCGGCAGTCCCAGGTGCTCCTTCGGCGTGACGTAGCAGAGCATGGCGGTGCCGTACCAGCCGATCATGGCGGCGCCGATCGCCGAGGTGATGTGGTCGTACCCCGGCGCGATGTCCGTCGTCAAAGGCCCGAGCGTGTAGAAGGGCGCCTCGTGACAGAGGGCGAGCTGCTTCTCCATGTTCTCGCGGATCAGGTGCATTGGGACGTGCCCCGGCCCCTCGATCATCACCTGGCAGTCCTGCGCCCACGCCTTCTCGGTCAGCTCGCCGAGGGTCTCCAGCTCGGCGAATTGCGCCTCGTCGTTGGCGTCGGCCGTCGAACCCGGGCGAAGCCCATCCCCCAGCGAGAACGACACGTCGTACGCCTTCATGACCTCGCAGATCTCGTCGAAGCGCGTGTACAGGAAGCTCTCCCGGTGGTGCGCCAGGCACCACTTGGCCATGATCGAGCCGCCCCGCGAAACGATTCCGGTCAGCCGGCGCGCCGTCAGGGGGACGTACGCGAGCCGCACCCCGGCGTGGATCGTGAAGTAGTCGACGCCCTGCTCCGCCTGCTCGATCAGCGTGTCGCGGAAGATTTCCCAGGTCAGGTCCTCGGACTTTCCCCCGACCTTCTCGAGCGCCTGGTAGATGGGGACCGTCCCTATCGGGACGGGCGAGTTGCGAACGATCCACTCGCGCGTCTCGTGGATGTTGCGGCCCGTCGAGAGGTCCATGACCGTGTCCGCGCCCCAGCGCGTCGCCCACGTCATCTTCTCGACCTCTTCCTCGATCGTCGAGCCGACGGCCGAGTTGCCGATGTTCGCGTTGATCTTCACCAGGAACCTCCGGCCGATCACCATCGGCTCGGATTCCGGGTGGTTGATGTTGGCGGGAAGGATCGCGCGGCCGCGCGCGATCTCGCTGCGCACGAGCTCCGCCGGGCAGCTCTCGCGGATCGCGACGAACTCCATCTCGGGCGTGATCTCGCCCCTGCGCGCGAAGTGCATCTGGGTCGCGTTCCCCCGGCTCCGCAGCGCCTCCCGCGGGCGAGCCATCGCGAGTCCCGGCGCGGAGAGGCGGCGCGGCGCGCTCCGGTCGTACTCGCCCCGCTCCAGGATCCACGTGCGGCGCAGTTCCGGCAACCCGCCGGTCAGATCGATCGAGACCGCAGGATCGGTATAGGGGCCCGACGTGTCGTACACGCGCAGTGGCGGATTGCGCTCCGCCTCTCCGCGCCCGTCGCGCGTCGGGCTGAGCGCGATCTCGCGGAACGGGACGCGAATCCCCGAGGGACCGTCGACGTGGATCTTGCGCGAGCCGGGCAGCGGCTCCGGGCGCGAGGCGACTCGAGGCGGAAGCGCTTCAGCGACAGGACTCATCGGGCCCTCCCTACGGCGGCATTACCCGCATCAGGTTCGCGGGGTCTCCGGCGCGACATCGCGCCGGACTCTCAGCCGTTCGCGCGGACTGCGCGAAGTGGGCTCCCCCGTTGCGACTTGAGTTTATCGCAACGCGTGCCGTGGACGCTGTTTGTCCACGAACTGGGTAAGAATGGGCGCCGGTGATGGCGGAGCAGCCCCTTCTCCCGTTCGACGAGCCACCGGCGCGCGCCGAGGCGCCGCCCGGCGAGGAGCCGCCGGGGTCGCGGCTCATCGCGGCCCTCGCCAGCGCCTGCGCGCGGAGGCCGCTCGAGGAGAAGGTCTTCGTCGCTCCATCCCTCGCCGTCGGCCACACCCTCGTCGAGAGGCTGGCGCGCGAGGGGCATCCTTGGATGAACCTGCGGGTCGAGACGATCCGGACGCTCGCGCTCGGGCTCGTGGGGCCGGAGCTCGCGCGGGAGGGCCTCCGGCTCCTCTCGCGGGCCCAGGCCCTGGCCCTCGTCGAGCAGGCGTGCGGGGAGTTCCTGAAGCCGAAGTCCTACTTCGGGCAGCTCCGCGACCGCCCGGGATTCCACCGCGCCTTGCAGCGCACCTTCGGCGAGATTCGCGCGGCGGGTCTCTCCTCGGATCGGCTCCCGCCCGCCGCCTTCGACGACCCGCGAAAGCTCACGGAGCTGAAGGGCATCCTCGCCCGCTATGACGCGGACCTCGAGAAGGGAGGGTTCATCGATTCGGCCGCCGTCCTGCGGCGGGCGGTGGCGGCGGCGAAGCCGAGCGCGGGGGGACCCATCTACCTGGTCCCCGAGGACTCGGACCCGACGGCCGTGGAACGCGAGCTCCTCGAGAAGGTCGCCGCCGGGCGCCTCGAGACACTCGGGGCCGAGCCGCTCGCCGCCTGGGCCGCCAACGCTTCGCGCGCCCGGCTCGTGCGCGCCATCGGCGAGGAGAACGAGATCCGGCAGGTCTTCCGGAGCATCCTCGAGGAGGGAATCCCGTTCGACCAGGCCGAGGTCCTTTACACGGACCCGTCCACCTATCCGGCCCTCGCCTGGGAGCTCGCGTGCGAGTACGAGATCCCGTGCACGTTCTCTTCGGGAGTCGCCGCGACGTTCACTCACCCCGGCCAGGCGGCGCTGGCGTTCCTGAACTGGATCGGCGGAGGATTCGAGGCCGACGTCCTCCGGCAGGCCCTCGCTTCGAGAGCGCTCACCTTCGACCGGGCCGCCGCTTCCAACGACGGCGCGCCGGGCACGCGGGGCGCCGCGCGCGCGTTTCGTGAGGCGCAGATCGGCTGGGGCGCGTCGCGCCACGCCGCCGCGCTCGAGCGCCTCATCGCGGAGCTCTCCCGGCCCGAGGAGCTCAGACGCGACGCGGAGGAGGCGAGCGAGAACGAGAAGGCGGACCGGGCGCGACGCCGGAGACGGCGCCTCGCCGCGGCGATCCAGGCGCGAGGCTTCGCGACGCGCGCGCTCGAGCTGTCGGCGGAGGCCTCCGGAGCCGCGTGCGACCCGCGAGCCCTCGCGCGCGGCTGCCGCCAGTTCATCGCGGAGTTCGCGCGGGTCGCGGGCGAGATGGACGCGACCGCGCTCGCCGCTCTCGAGAAGCTCCTCCAGGAGCTCGAGGTCCTCCCGCCGACCCGCCTGGATCCGGCCGAGGCGGCGGCGCGGATCGCGGACGCGGTGCGGGCGCTTTCGATCGACGCCGACCGGCCGCGGCCCGGGCGCGTGCACGTCGCCGAATACCAGGCCGGCGCCTACTCGGGCCGGGCCCACACCTACGTTCTCGGCCTCGACGAGGCCCGGCACCCTGGCGCCGACCTCGAAGATCCCGTCCTGCTGGACGCCGAACGGCGCGGCATCAATCGGGCCCTCGCTCCGCTCGCCCTCCCGCTTCACCGCGATCGTCCGCGCGAGTCGGCGCGCGCCCTGCAGGCCTGCGTCGCCCGCGTCCGTGGAGAGCTGACCGTCTCCTACTCGAGCTGGAACCTGCGCAGCCTCGACCAGCAGAGCGAGCTGTTTCCCTCGCCGTTCTTCCTCGAGTTCCACCGCGCCCGGGCGAGGGCTCCCCGGGCCGACTACACCGACTTGCTCGCCGCGCTTCCGGAACCGGCCGGCTTCCTGCCCGGCGTCGGCGCCGCCCTCGACGAGACCGAATGGTGGCTCTCGCGCCTCGCCGCCGCGGGGCCGTCGGCCGCGGCCGGCGCCGCCGCGCCCCTCGTCCGGACGTTTTTCCCCCACCTCGCCGACGGTCATCGCGCCGAGGAGGCCAGGAATTCCGAGGAGTTCACGATCTACGACGGCTGGGTCCGCGGCGGAACCCCGGAACTCGACCCCCGCGGCAGCGGGGAGCCCCAGTCGGCGTCGCGTCTCGAGACGCTCGCGCAGTGCCCTTACCGTTACTTCCTCAAGCACGTCCTGCGCATCGAGCCGCCGAAGGAGCTCGAACGCGACGCCACCGAGTGGCTGGACCCGATGACCGCCGGCTCGCTCCTGCACGCCGTGTTCCGCCTCTTCTTCGAGCGCTTGACGGCCGCGGGCGAAAAGCCGGAGGTCGCGCGGCACGCGGGCTGGATCGCGGAGATTGCCGCCGCGCAGATCGCGGAGTGGCGGGAAAAGGTTCCGCCCGCGAGCGAGCTGGCGTTCGGACAGCGCCGCGACGACATCCTCCTCGCCTGCCGCCAGTTCCTCGCCCTGGAGGAGGAGCACTGCCGGGAGATGATTCCCCGCTACTTCGAGGTTTTCTTCGGCCTGAGCCGGGGCGACGGTGGCGGGGCGATCGCGAGCCGCGAGCCCGTCCCGATCCCGACAGCGGCGGGCGAGAGCTTCGCCCTGCGCGGATCCATCGATCGCGTCGACGAGGCGCCGGACGGCTCCTTCCACATCTGGGATTACAAGACCGGGGGCACCTGGCGGCACAAGGAGAAGAAGGGAATCCACGGGGGCCGGCAGATCCAGCACGCCCTCTATGCGATGGCCCTCGAGGCGCTTCTCAAACGAGCGGACATCGCCGCGCCGGTTTCGCGATCCGGCTATTTCTTTCCCGGCCGCAAGGGCGAGGGCCAGCGGATGCCGATGACGCTCGACCCCGAGCACACGCGGGAGGTCCTCACGCGCCTTCTCGATCTGCTCCGGGCCGGCGCCTTCCCGCACGCTCCGGACAGGGAAGACTGCCGGTTCTGCGACTACGAGTCGGTCTGCGGCGGCCCGATCGCGGCGGCAAGGCGCGCGAAGGCGAAGCTCGCCAGCGCGACCCTTCCGGTCCTTCAGGCCTTCCGGGAGATCCATGGCGAAGGCTGACTCTCCCGCCGCCCTGCCGGACGCCGATGCGCGGCGCGCGATCCGCGACGAGCTCGGCATGTCGCTCCTCGTCGAGGCCGCGGCCGGCACCGGGAAGACGACGAGCCTCGTGGATCGCATGACCGCGCTGATCCGGACCGGCGCCGCGCCGATCGACCGGATCTCGGCCGTCACGTTCACGATCACGGCGGCGGCGGAGCTCTCCGAGCGGTTCCAGACGAGTCTGGAGTCCGCCGCGCGCGATGCCGCGGGCGAGGAGAGGACGCGTCTCACGGCCGCGCTCTCGCGCCTCGACTCCGCGTTCGTCGGCACGATCCACGCGTTTTGCGCGCGCCTCCTGCGCGAGCGCCCCGTCGAGGCCGGGGTGGATCCGGGCTTCGCCGAGATGGACGAACCCGAGAACGGCGCCGCACGGAGGGAGGCATGGGACCGCTACACCGAGCGTCTCTACACCGGCGAGAGTGCCATCCTGCCGCGCCTCGCCGGGGCCAACGTGCGCCTCGAGGACCTGCGCCAGACCTACGAGACGCTCTCGGACAACGAGGACGTCTCGCCCGTCATCGGGCGGGAGGAGCCGCCGCCGGACTTTTCGGCCGAGCGCGCCGCGGTCCAGAGATTCCTGGGG
Source organism: Thermoanaerobaculia bacterium (assembly GCA_038224325.1). Classification (GTDB taxonomy): domain Bacteria; phylum Acidobacteriota; class Thermoanaerobaculia; order UBA5066; family Gp7-AA6; genus DAHUXD01. The sequence goes on from JBBRFL010000011.1 coordinate 31,472, forward strand.
CGGGTCACGCCCGAGCTGCCCTCCGAGATGCCCTCGGGCGGCTGGACCGAATTCCAGGAGGCCATTCGGCGGGCCGCACGGCTGGTCTCGTTGCGCGACACGTCCGACGCATCCGCGTTCGTCCAAGTGCTCGAGGCGCTGAACCGCGCCACGAAGAAGGCGACGGAGGCCGGTAAGGCGCGGCCCGAGTTCGAGACTCTCTGCCGGACGACCATCGAGCCCGGCCTGCGCCGCTGGCGCGAATTCCTGCACCCGATCCTGATGCGCGCGGTGGCTCCCGCAGCGCTCGAGTACGCCGCGTGGCGGCGCCAGAACGGCCGGCTGAACTTTCAGGACCTTCTGCTGCTCGCGCGCGACCTGCTGCGCGAACACCCGCGCGTGCGACGGGCCTTCCAGGAACGCTTTCTGCCCATTCTCGTGGACGAATTTCAGGACACCGATCCCATCCAGGCCGAAATCCTCTTCTTTCTGACCGGCGCCGACACCGAGGAGAGGGACTGGAAGAAACTCGCGCCGAAGCCGGGGAGCCTCTTCGTCGTCGGCGACCCGAAGCAGTCCATCTACCGCTTTCGCCGCGCGGACATCGAGACCTACGGCGCGGTCCGCGAGAGCCTCGAGCGAAGCGGCCGGGTCCTCCACCTCACGTCCAATTTCCGCTCGACCGAACGCCTCTGCCGCTGGGTGAACGCGTCCTTCTCGGGCGTGGGCTTCTTCCCCGCGGCCGCGACTCCGCAGCAGGCCGCGTGGGTGCCGCTCGCGGCCCGGCGCGAGGAGGGCGAGCCGGCGGTCTTCCGCCTCCTGACGCGGACGACCGGGCCGTCCTCGGCCTCCGTCGTCGACGGAGACTCGCTCCGGATCGCGCGCGCCATCGAGACGGCCGTCCGGCGCGGGGAGCGGAGCCCGGGCGACTTCCTCGTCCTGTTCCGGACCCGCAAGTTCATGTCGGAGTACGCGCGGGCGCTCGAGGCGCGCGGGATGCCCTACGAGCTCTCGGGCGGAGGCGCGTTCAGGGATTCCGAGGAGCTGCGCACGCTGCTCCCGCTCCTCGCCGCGATCTCGGATCCGGACGATCCGGTCTCCTTCGCCGCGGTGCTGCGCGGGCAGCTGTTCGGCGTGGATGACGAGGCGTTGTATCGGCACTTCCGCTCCGGAGGCCGTTTCTCCTCCCGCGCCGCGCTGCCGCTCGAACCCGATCCGCGCATCGCGCGCGCCTGCGAGCTCCTGCGCGAGGGCGAGGACCTGGCCGCCGCGCTCCCGCCCGCCGCCGCGATCGAGCGCCTCTGCGGGCGGTTGGGCTGGACCGCGTACGCCTTCGCGCGCGAGCTCGGCGACAGTCGCGCGGGCAACCTCCTCAAGGCGATCGCCGCGGCGCGCACCTTCTCGGCGGCGGGCCTCGACTTCGCCGCGGTCGTAGCGGAGCTCGATTCCCTGGCCACCGAGGGCTACATCGACGAGATGAGCGCGCAACCGGGTCGGCCCGGAGCCGTGCGGCTCCTGACCGTTCACGGCGCCAAGGGCCTGGAGGCGCCCGTCGTCTTCCTGGCCGATCCCCGCCGCGAGGCCCGCCGGCCGGTCCGGTTCTCGATCGATCGCCGCGGGGAGCGCGCGCGGGGGAACTGGCGCGTGATCCGCGAGACCGAGGGCTTCGGCGTCGTCGAGCTCGGACAGCCGCGCGGCTGGGAGGAGATGGAGCGGGCCGAGGAAGCGTTCGACGACGCGGAGAAGATCCGGCTCCTCTACGTGGCCGCGACCCGCGCCCGCGAAATGCTCGTAGTGAGCGTCTGGAAGCAGGGCCGGAGCGAAAACGCGCAGGGCCCCTGGTGCGCGCTCGCGCCGTTTCTGACCGAGGACCTTCCCGAGGCCGGACCGGCACCCGCAGCGCCCGGATTCGTTCCGCTGGCGGTGAGCCCGGCCGAGCTCGCGGCCTTTCGCGCGGAGCAGCGGCGGCGACGGACCGCCAGCGGAGTCCCGACCCACGCCGTCGCCTCGGTCACCCGCCTCGCCCACGCGGCCGAGCCGAAGCCCGCGTGGGAATCGACCGGCCGCGGCCTGTCGTGGGGACGGGTCCTGCACTCGGTGCTCGAGGCGGCGATGCGGGACGCGGAACTCGACCTGTCCCTCTTCGCGTCCAACGCGCTCGCCGAGGAGGATCGATCCGCCGCCGAGCTCCCCGAGGTTCTGCGCGTCGTCGACGCGGTCCGGGAGTCGGACCTCTGGGCGCGGGCGCGCCGAGCGAAGCGGCTGCTCGTCGAGGTGCCGTTCGCTCTTCGGGTCGAGGGAGAGGACGTCGGCCTCTCCGACGGACCGCGCGACACGGTTCTGAAGGGAGCGATCGACCTCGTGTTCGAGGAGGACGACGCCTGGGTCCTCGTGGACTACAAATCCGACGAGGTCACGACGCAGAATCGGGCGGCGCTCGTGGCCTTCTACGCGCCCCAGGTGGGGCTCTACCGCCGCTACTGGGAGCAGTTGACCGGAAAGGCGACGCGAGCGGGACTCTTCTTCGCGCATACGGGCGAGACGGAATGGATGCCGGACCCGTCCGCGCGGCCCGCCGCGAGCCATGCGCGGTCGCGAGGCTCGACGGACTGAACCGACCGTAGCCAATTCCGCCGCGGGGACGGGCGCGCGTCTGGTGACCATGCAGACAATGAACCAGCCCATCGTGGAAGTGCAGCCGGGACGCATCGTCGGCGCCGAGGCGCTTCTTCGCTGGCGCCATCCGCAGCGGGGTCTCCTCTCCCTCGGAATTCATCACGCTCGCGGAGACCGGCCAGATCGTTCCCATCGGGCAGTGGGTCCTCGAGGAGGCGTGCCGGAGCATTCGCGCGCTCTCCGCGGGCGCGCGCCGCTCCATGCCAGCGTCAACCTCTCCGCGCGCCAGCTCCAGGAGACCGATCTGCTGGACCAGGTGGCCGCGGCGCTTCGGGACGCGGGCCTGGAGCCCGGAGACCTGGTGCTCGAGGTGACGGAAACCCTGATCATGCAGGAGCCGCACACCATGATCGCGAGGCTGCGGGCCCTGAAGGAGCTGGCGTGCGGCTGGCGATCGACGTCTTCGGGATGGGATATTCCTCGCCAAGCCGGGGCGCAAGCCGCCGTCTGAAGCGGCGACCGGAGGCGTGGACTCAGCGCGCGGCCGGGCGTTCTCCCTTCCCGCGCTGGCACTCGGGACACCAGTACGTGGAGCGGGCCTGCGTGCCCTGCCGGCGCATGAGAATGGCCGCGCCGCAGCGGTGACAGGGCCGGCCCCGCCGCGCGTAGACCCACGTCCGCTCGCGGGAGAGGCTCGGACGCGTCGCGCGGGGAGATCCGCCCAGAGAGGCGGACATCAGGGAACGAGCCCGCGACACCAACCGGTCGATCTCGGCGTCCGACAGCTCCGCGACCGGCGCGAACGGATGGATGCCGCACAGAAACAGCGTCTCGGACTTGTAGATGTTCCCGATGCCGGAGAGCGCGCTCTGCGCCAGCAGCGCCTCCGCTATGGACAAGTCCGGCCGCGCCCGGATCCGCGCCCGCGCTGCGACGCCGTCGAAGGCCGGGGCGAGAACGTCGGGCCCCAGCCGCGAGAGCGTCGGATGGCGCAGGAGTTGGGCCGGCGAGAGGAGCTGCACGACCGGCGCGTTGAAGCAGACCGCGACGAATGCGCTCGTTTCGAGAACCACCCGCGCCTGCCGCGTCGGCCTCTGCCACGCCTCGCGCGGGCGATAGACGTGCCACGATCCCGTCATCCGCATGTGTGTGTAGAGGGTCGCCCCGTCGTCGAAGTGGATGAGGAGATTCTTGCCGCGCGACTCGACGCGGGTGACCGTGCGCCCCGAGAGCGCCGCCTCCGGAACGGTCGGTACCGCGGAGGCCGCCGCGATGACCGTCTGCCCGCCGAGGACTTTCTGGAGCGTGCGGGCCGCGCGCCAGATCGTGTCGCCCTCAGGCATCGGAGTCCGAACCGGCGAAGCCCGGCGCGGGCGGAGAGAGGCGTTTGAGGTAGCCGCGCGAACCGGCGAGGAATCCCGCCGCGGTCAGGTAGAGCGCGATGGGCGACTCGCGTGGATCGAGGCCGTCGACCTTCCGGACGAGGACGGCGCGGCGTCGGCCGGCGTCGACCAGACGCGCCAGCGCTCCCGCCAGCGCCGCGGCCGCCGCGCCGCGCTCCGGCTCGGACGGCGGCAGGAACGTCACGAGATTGGACTCGGCGCGGCCGATGTATCCGAGGAGGGCCCCATCGCGCAGTATGACCTGCGCGCCCGCGGCGCGCTGCGGGCGGGCGTCGCCGGCGGGCCAGGGCAGCGCCGCCCCGTAGGGATTCGCCGGATCCGTGGCGGCGAGCCAGATCGTCGGCGGCTCCTCGGATGGCTCGCGCAGGCCGCGCAGCCGATCGTCGGCGCCCGGAAGTGCGAACTGCGTCGCGCCGAGGCCCGCGACGAAGTATCCCCTCCGGATCCGCCCCGCCTCCTCCATCGCCTTCAGCACCGGATAGACGCTTGAGAATCCGCCCGGGACGCCCTCGGACGCGACGGCCTCGCGAGTCAGCACGCCGTACCGCTCGAGGAGGACCTTCGCGAGCGCGGTCCGGCGCTCCGTCTCGGTCGGAGCCTTGCGCGTCGGGCGCGATCCCAGCGACCAGCGGCCCTCGGTGCCGGGCGGACCCGTCCGCCGCGAACGAAACGCCCCGGCGCCCGCCCGCCGCGCGCGGCGCGACGAGGCGTCCCCCCGCAGGAACGATCGCAGCGGCGCCAGCGTGTCGTTGGTCACCTCCCCCGCCCAGACCAGGTCCCAGAGCGCCGCCGCGAGGTCGCCCGGGAATCCTCCGGTCTCCGCGACGAGATCCGAGAAGAACAGCGCGCCGCGCTCCGCGAGCAGCTTTCGGATCTGTCGGGCGAGCGCTCCCTCCGCCTCCGCCGGCTGCGGAGCGATCTCGGGGAGCCGATCCGGCAGGTAGAGGGCGAGGCGTCCGTCGGAGGGCCCGAGCGGCTCGAGGCCGCGCCACGTCACCTCTCCGGAGGCGCAGAGGAAATCCAGGTCGGAGGGGCGGTAGCGCTGGACGCGCGCCGGAAGCACCTCGCTCTCGAGGACGGAGGCGGGGATCGGGCAGCCCTGGAGCTGCTCCACGGCCGCGAGCAGGGCGTCGAGTCCGGGCCGCGGAGAGGCGACGCCCTGCCACTCCGTCAGGAATCGGCCAAACGCCGCGGGTTCGACCGGCTCGACCTCTCGCCGGAGCTTCGCGAGCGAGCGCCGCTTGATCGCGCGGAGCACGCCGGCGTCGCACCATTCCCGACTCCGGCCGCCCGGAAGGAAATCTCCCTCGAGGACGCGCCCCTGCTCGGAGAGCCGCTCGAGGCCGAGGCGCGCCATCCCCACCGCGATTTCGAACCGGGCGGCGATCTGCTCGAGGCGGAAGGGACCGTGGGTGCGCGCGTAGCGCGACAGCAGGTCGCCGAGGGCGTCGCGAACGGGCTCGAGAAACGCGCCCGGCAGACCCGCGGGCGGAACCAGGCCGAGTGCGTCCCGCAGCCGGCCGGCGTCCTCCGCGGCCGCAATGCGGGGCTGCTCCGCGATCCGGACCCGGATGACCCGGCGCTCCGCGACGAGCCGCGCGAGCCATCCGGGAACCTCCTCGGGAGTCTCCGATCGGGCGCGCATCTCCTCCTCGGTCAGATCCCCCAGCGACAACAGCAGGTCGTGCAGCCCGTCGGCGTGGCGCACCCGGTGTCCCTCGAGGCGCTGGAGCGAACGCTCGATTCCCTCGATCGCCTCGGGATCGAGCAGCTCGCGCAGTTCGGCCTCGCCGAGGAGCTCGCGAAGCTGCGCCTGGTCCACGGACAGCGCCTGCGCGCGGCGTTCCGCCAGCGGAGCGTCGCCGTCGTAGATGAAGTTGGCGACGTAGGAGAAGAGCAGCGAGGCCGCGAAGGGAGACGGTGTGCGGGAGTCGACCGTCACGACGCGAATCTTCCGGGACGCGACGCGGCGGAGGATCTCGACCGTGCCCGGAAGATCGAAGACGTCCCGAAGGCACTCGCGGTACGTCTCCAGCAGGATCGGGAACGATCCGTAACGGGATGCGACGGCGAGAAGGTCGGCCGCGCGCTTGCGCTGCGCCCAGAGGGGGCTGCGGCGCCCGGGGTGACGCCGCGGGAGGAGCAGGGCGCGGGCGGCGTTCTCGCGGAAGCGGGCGGCGAAGAGGGAAGTCTGGCCCAGCGCGCGCACGACCTGATCCTCGATCTCGTCGGCCGCCGGGATGAACAGCGACACCTCCGGAGGCGCGTCGGACTCGGGAATGCGGAAGACCATCCCGTCGTCGGACCAGATCGCCTCGACGTCGGCGCCCGTCGATTCCCGGAGTCTCGCGGACACCGCGGTCGCCCAGGGAGCGTGGACTCGCGCTCCGAACGGCGACAGGACGCAGACGCGCCAGTCGCCGATCTCGTCCATGTATCGCTCAACCACGATCGTGCGATCGCTCGGCACCTGGTCGGTGGCCTGAGCCTGCTCCCTCAGATACGCGACGAGGTTCTTCGCCGCCCGCGGGTCGAGCCCGTGGCTCTCCCGCAACCGTCGCTCGGCGTCCGCGTCCGTCGCCGCGGCGAGGTTCCGCGAGAGCTCGCCGATCGCCTCGCCGAACTCGATCGGGCGGCCGGGCCGGTCGCCGTGCCAAAAGGGCATCTTGCCGGGCTCCCCCGGAGCGGGCGTCACCGTGACGCGATCGTGGCCGATGTCCTGGATCCGCCATGAGGAGGCGCCCAGCACGAACACGTCGCCGGGGCGCGATTCGAACACCATCTCCTCATCGAGCTCGCCGACCCGCAGGCTGCGGCGCGGGTCATCCCCCGCGAGGAACACGCCGTAGAGTCCGCGATCCGGGATCGTGCCCGCGTTGACGACCGCGACGCGGAGCGCCCCCTCCCGCGCGCGGACGCGTCCCCCGACCCGGTCCCACGTCAGCCGCGGCCGGAGCTCCGCGAACTCGTCGGAGGGATACCGGCCGGAGAGCATGTCGAGCACGCCGTCGAAGGAGGGCCGCGGGAGATCGGCGAACGGAGCGGCCCGCCGCACGAGACGGTAGAGGTCGTCGACCCCGACGGAATCGTCCGAGGCGCCGTCCGTCCCCGCCGCACCCGACGCGGCGATGGCGACCACCTGCTGGGCCAGGACGTCCAGCGGGTTCCGAGGATAGGCGGTCTCCTCGACGCGGCCCTCCATCATGCGCGCGGCCGCGGCGGCGGCGGCGAGCAGGTCGCCGCGATACTTGGGGAAGATGACGCCGCGCGAGACCTCGCCGACGGAGTGCCCGGCCCGCCCGATTCGCTGCATGCCCGACGCGATCGAGGGGGGCGCCTCGATCTGGATCACCTGGTCGACCGCGCCCATGTCGATCCCGAGCTCGAGCGAGGAGGTCGCGACGATCGAGGGCAGCGAGCCGCGCTTCAGGCGATCCTCGATCTCCTGCCGCTTCTCGCGGGCGACCGAACCGTGGTGCGCGAGCGCGATCTCCTCCCCCGCGGATTCGTTCATGGCGGCCGCGAGGCGCTCCGCGAGCCGGCGGCTGTTCACGAAGATCATCGTCGAGCGGCTCGCCCTCACCAGCTCGACCAGGCGCGGATAGATGGACGGCCAGATCGAACGCCGCGTCGGGGCGCCCGCGGCGGGGCCCGAGGGGATCTCCTCCTCCGCGGCGAGCCGCGCCATGTCCTCGACAGGCACCTCCACGGTCAGCGCGAACGCCTTGCGGCTGCCCGCGTCCACGATCTCGACATCCCGGGGCTTCCAGGTGGCCCCGCGCCCGCGGACCTCGCCGCCCCCGAGCAGTCGGGCGATCTCCTCGAGCGGACGCTGCGTCGCCGAGAGGCCGATGCGCTGGAGCGGGTGGTCGCGCCCGCGCAGCTCCTCGATCCTCTCGAGGGAGAGGAACAGGTGGGCGCCGCGCTTGCTCGCGGCGATGGCGTGGATTTCGTCCACGATCACCGTCTCGACCGACCGGAGCATCTCCCGCGCGCGGGAGGTCAGCAGGAGAAAGAGGGATTCCGGCGTCGTGATGAGAATGTCGGGCGGGTGCCGCGCGATCCTCGCGCGCTCGGCCGGGGTCGTGTCGCCCGAGCGGATCGCGACCGCCGGCGTCCGATAGGGAATGCCCGAACGCTCCGCGGTGGACGCGACTCCAGCGATCGGGGCGCGCAGGTTGCGCTCCACGTCGACGGCGAGGGCCTTCAGCGGCGAGACGTAGAGGATCCGGCAGCGCTCCTTCGCGTGCGGCTCGGGAGAGAACATGAGCCGGTCGATTCCCGCCAGAAACGCCGCGAGCGTCTTTCCCGAGCCGGTGGGCGCGAGCAGCAGCGTGGAGCGGTCCGCGAGAATCGGCGGCCAGCCCTTCCTCTGCGCCGCGGTCGGCTCCGCGAAGGAGGCGCGGAACCAGTCGCGCACGGCGGGGTGGAAGCCCGCCAGGGGATCTTTGCTCACGGCCGCATTCTAGGGTCGGCTCCCCGGCGCGTTAGGATGCGCCCATGTCCGACTCGCGTCTGGCCGCGCACTTTCTGGAGGATGCGGTCCGGCAGCTGCGCAAGTACAAGGCCCTCGCGGACGGCGCGCTGGCGCAGGTTGCCGACGGAGATTTCCTCCGCCCGGTCGACCCCGAGTCCAACGGCATCGCGCTCGTCATGAAGCACATGTCGGGCAACATGCGGTCGCGCTGGCGAGATTTCCGGACGACGGACGGCGAGAAGCCGGACCGCAATCGCGACGCCGAGTTCGAGCTCCAGCCCGGCGACACCCGCCCGCGCGTCCAAGCCGAGTGGGAGGCGGGCTGGGCGCTCTTGTTCGAAACCCTCGGCGCGCTTGCTGCGGAGGACCTGCTGGAGGTCGTTCGGATCCGGGGCGAGGAGCACACGTTGCTGCAGGCGATCCAGCGCCAGCTGACGCACTATGCCTACCACGTCGGCCAGATCGTGTTCCTCGCCAAGCACTTCGCCGGAAACGCGTGGCGGTCGCTGTCGATTCCCAAGGGGAAGTCCCGGGAGTTCGACGTTTCCAAGAGTGGAGAGCCCTACTCGCTGCGTTGAGGGCATAAGATCGGGGTTGCTTCCCAAGGAGCCGCGATGCCCCGGTTTTTCGCCGCGATCGCTTTCCTCTGGATCCCCTGCGTTCCCGCGCTCGCCTCGGATCCGCCGGCCGCGCTGTCGCACGCCGGATGCGCCGCGGCGGGCGAGCCGGTCGAGCCTGCCGTGCTGGAGCGGAAGATCGGCCTTCGAAACGACATCGGCCGGGTACACCAGGCGATCGCGACATCCTCGGAGCAAGCGCAGGCGTTCTCCGACCAGGGCCTCGCGCTCCTTCACCACTACGTGTGGATCGATGCGGCCCGCTCGTTCCATCAAGCGCTCCGCGCGGATCCCGAGTGCGCGATGTGCTGGATGGGCCTGGCGCGGGCAGAGCAGGGCTTGGAGCGGCCCGATGCCACGCGTGCCGCGATCGCGAAGGCCCAGAGCCTCGCGTCGAAGGCGACGCCACGGGAGCAGGTCTTCATCGCGCTGCGCGCCCGGCAGATCGAGGCGCAGGACTCGGGCCCTTTGGATCAGAGCGAGAAGCACCTCGCCTACAAGGCCGCGCTCGATAAGGCCCTCGCCTCGTATCCGGAGGAGCCGGAGCTCTGGATCCTCCGGGGCAACGCCGAGGAGCCGGGCCCCTGGGGGCGTGGACAGTTCGGAGGCGCCGCCTCGATCGCGTTCTACGAGACCGCGCTCGTGCGCTTGCCCGGCCACTTCGGGGCGCACCACTACCTGGTCCACTCCTTCGAGAACCTCGCCTACCCAGCGGAGGCCGCCGAGCACGGGAAGATCTACGCGGAGGCCTCACCGGGCGTCGCGCACGCCCAGCATATGTTCGGGCACGTCCTGCCGCGCCTGGGCCGCTGGGAGGAAGCGCTCGAGCAATTTCGAAAGGCCGACGCGATCGAAGAGGCGTACGCGAAGGATCAGCGCTTGAGGCCGGGGGACGATTGGCACCACCTCCACAACCTCCAGCTGCTCGGCTACACGTACCTGCGCCTGGGAAAGCTGGCGGAGGCCGAGAAGACTTTTCGCCGCGCCTTCGACACGCCCGCGCGCCTCCCCTATCGGGGCACCCCGCAGGCGAGCCTGGCCGAGTACTACCTGCTCCGGGGCCGCTGGGATGACGCCCTCGCCGCCGCGCACGCGCTCCAGGTTTCCACACGGACACCCGCGGTCCACATCGTGGCCGCGGTGGTCGAAGGCGAGACACTTCTGGCGCAAGGCCGCGAATCGGAAGCCCGGGCGGCCGCGACCCGCGCGGCCCAGATGCTGGAAGTCCAACGCCGCGAGCTCGGGTCGAACGCGCGGTACCTGGAGATTTTCGTTCGGCCCTACGTCGATCAGCTCGACACCGAGATCGCGCTGCGAAGCGAATCGCCGGAGGCTGCGGAGGCCTCGATTCTCAAGGTCGCAGACGAGCTCTCGCGGAATCCCCGTTTCGACGCGTGGGGAGAGGGACTCTTCCGGCTGGAGCGCATTGCCGCCGACGCGCGCCGGGCCGGGCGGACACAGCTCGCCGCCGAGGTCGAACTCCGCATGAAGAAGATCGATCCGGACTACGTCCCCGGCTCGATCACGGCGCCGCGCCAGGCCGCGCGGTAGCGGGAAGCCCTTCGCGCAGCCGCTCCTCGGTAACCCGACGCGATGCGAGGTCGGTCGTCACGCACTCCGTCTGGGAACGATCCAAGACGCGGGAGAGTGTGGTAGCGATGGGTGAACACGTCGCAAGGGGATCTACCTATTGTTTGTTTGGCACTACCTTGCGCCCAACCGCACGGCCATCCGAGCTCTTTATGAATACCTGCGCGTCTCCATCCCATACCGCTCTCGCGCTACTCTGGTCGATGGTGAAGATATGGCTGTCAAGGGGTTTGTTGATCTCCAGCAGGTCAATCACCCAGGTTCCTTCCATTGTTGCTCTGCTATTAGCTTCGTCATCAAAACTCTTGACGACAAGTCGCATCGGTACTGGACCTACCGACAGATCTTTTGTGACAAAATCGCTCATCGTGAATTGCCCTTCCTGACGTCCGCTCGCGTAGAACTTCGTGAGCGCGGCAGGTACCGCAAACCCGGAAACATAATTCAGCCGCAGGCGATAAGACCGTTTGTTCCCGTCTTCCGCTACTATGTCGCTAAAGTTAACGCTAGACCCCCCGCCGTCGGCAATCTCTCCTCCTGGCTGCCGCCAGCGGTTTGCGTCGGCGAGATCCTGCAGCATCGTCCCACAGGCCATACATTCATTGGTATCCGGACTAAGGAAATCGAGGGGCATAAAAAGAGGATTCAGGCAGGCCATCGGCAGCTGCCGGGATTCAGCGCTCGAAAGCGAAAGGATGGAGGCGACCGGGTCATAAAGCTGAGATTCATGGCCATCGTAAGCGATCTGTACGTCGCTGGCGAGATTCAGCACACGGTCCGTGCTGCACTTGATACGGTAGCGGTTCCCGTCGGCCCAATACTCGAAGAACAGGCCACCGGAGACGCCTGGTTTCCCCTTCTCGGCAAAGATAGAAATGGCGGCATGGGTGACCAAATGGACGGATTTCATGCGGCCGTATCTGGCGCGAAGTGCTTCCATCGCCGTTCCTGCAGTAGCGGCTGACGAAAGAACGCCGCCACCAACAAGCACCGTCAGCAAAACTCGGAAGTATCTATAACCAGCCACGTGACGACTCCTTCCCTACTCGCAGGGCGTGTACTTGCAGAGGTCTCCACTCCACTGTAGTGGACCACATGGGCACCGAATCAGGAAACATGACTTTGTGCCGCATGGAGTCGGGCTCTCGAATTGGCCATCCAGCTGTTGGTAAGTAATCTTCAACGGAATGTGGGAAAAGATCGACGGGACACATGGATTAGGTCCCGGAGGAACTGAAGTGCATGGGAAGTATTGTGGGCATGGCAAACCCCCGCCCGGCGGAAGGTTTGGAAGGGGAGAGGTCTGTGGTTTCCCGGGAGAGACTACGCCTAGTACGAGAAGTAGACAGACCAGAAGTGCGCGCCGCATTGCTTCCTCCCTTGCTTAAGAAATTAGCTTAGATTTCGAACCCAACGAGGCAACTCGAAGTTCTGACGTCTCCGCTCTCCAGTAAGCCACCCACCAGTAGCGCCTCGTTTGAACAGCCTATGTCTCAATTTGATCGGAAGCACAGGTTTCAATGGATTCGGCTTCTCGTCGTGGAGCGGCCACCGCTGAGTGAGTCCTCCGGCTGGAGCGCATTACCGCCAGGGTCGAGGCCCGGATGAAGAAGATCGATCCGGACGACGTCCCCGGCTCGATCACGGCGCCGCGCCAGGCCGCGCGGTAGCGGGAAGCCCTTCGCGCAGCCGCTCCTCCGCAAGCCGGCGCGCCGCGACGTCCGTCGTCACGCCCTCCGACTCCGATCGATCGAAGACGCGGGAGAGTGTCGCGGCGATCGCGAGCACCTCGGACTCCGCGCGCGGCCGAGACCATCCCAGGGCCTCGATCCCGGTGACCGCGATCGCGCCCCCGGCGTTCACCACGAAGTCGGGGGCGTAGAGGATTCCCCGCGCGTCGAGGCGACTTGCGTCTGCCGGCTCGGCCAGCTGGTTGTTGGCCGCTCCGACGACGGCCCGGCAGATCAGCCGCGGGATTGTCCCGGCGTTCAAGATCGCTCCCAGCGCGCACGGAGCGAATACGTCGCAAGGGGTCTGGAACGTCTCTTCGGCGGGAACGAACCGAACTTCGGACTTCCCCGCAAATTTTCGCGCGGCGCCGGGGTCCACGTCGGTGAAAGAGACCCGGGCGCCGGCGCCGGCGAGCTTTTCGATCAGCGGCGTCCCGACGCTGCCGGCCCCCTGGACCAGGACCTCGCGCCCCGCCACCGACGCGTGGCCGAAAAGCCGGGAGCAGACGGTCTCCATCGCCGCGAAGAGCCCAAGCGCGGTCCAGGACCCGGATCCTCCCGCGCCGCCCCGCGAGGGTGTCGTGCTGAAGACGTAGGGCGCCCCCGTCTCCGCGATGACGTCCATGTCCTCCGCGGTCGTGCCCGCATCGGCGCCCGTCCAGAATCGACCGGACAACTCGGCCACGAGCATGCCGTAGCGCCGCAGGAGTCCCGTGCGCGAGACGGAATCGAGTCCGGAGGGCGCGGCGATGACCGCCTTGCCGCCGCCTCGCGGAAAGGCCGCCGCCGCCCACTTGTACGTCATTCCCGCGGACAGGCGCATAGCATCCCGCCGGGCCGCTTCCGGATCCTCGTAGGGGATCATCCGCGTCCCGCCGGATGCGGGCCCGAGCCGCGAGGAGTGTAGCGCGACGAAGATCCAGGCGCCGGTCTCCGCGTCCCGCCGCGTGATGAGGCTCTCACCGTCCCAGCCCGTCATCGCGGCCGATGTTAACCCGCGGGACCGTCCGCGAGTCTCCGCGCCGCCTACTCGTTGGGCCGGACGTCCTGCAGGAAATTGTTGTTCAGCGTGATCCGCACGTGGGATCCCTCGGGGAATCGGAACCACTGCTGATACGACACGGAGTACCGGTAGCGAGCGAGGGCCTCCCCGTCGCGGACCTCGAACACGAGGTAGTAGGCGATCGCGCCCTGGTAGCCGCTTCCGCCGCTTCCGGGAGCGTCCTGGCCCCGATCCACGACGACGCCCTCCAAAATCTTGATCCCCGTGCCGGACCCCTTCTGGCTCGCGCACGAGGAGAGGACGAGAAGGGTCGCAATGAGGACCAGGAGGGAAGGGACTCTGTTCATCATGTGTCGTAACCTAACCCGAACCGCGGCCGCTCGATTCCGGCTTCCTGCGCGTCGCCGCGGCGCGCTTCGACGCGGGAGCGGGAGTTCAATAGAATGCCCTCCGCCTCCGATCGCTATGGGGGGCAGGGAGTGTTCGAATCATGACCTCACACGACGCGCGGGTCGCGCTGATCGGGCTGGGCCCGATCGGCGTCGAAGTCGGAAAGGCCCTGGCGGGACGCGAGCGCCTGGCGCTTCTGGGCGCGGCGGATCCGGCTCCCGAGAAGTCCGGCGTCGCGCTCGAGAAGCTTCTCGAGGGCGCCTTCCCGGGAGTGCCCGTCTCGTCGTCCGCCGCGAGCCTCTACGCCGCCAGCGCGTCCTCGCGCGGCAAGTCCGACGTCGCCGTCCTCTGCACCGGATCCCGCCTGAGCTCGGTCCTGCCCCAGATCGAGGAGGCGATCGAGGCGGGACTCCACGTCGTCTCCACCTGCGAGGAGCTCAGCTATCCCCAGCTTCGCCACGCCGCGCTCGCCCGCCGGATCGATGACCGCGCGAGGGCGAAGGGCGTGGCGGTCCTCGGAACCGGCGTCAACCCCGGCCTCGTGATGGATCGCCTCGTGCTCGCCGTGGCCTCCGCCTGCGTGCGGGTGGACAAGGTGAGCGTCAGGCGGGTCGTGGATGCGGCCAAGCGGCGCGGCCCGCTTCGGGCGAAAGTCGGCGCCGGGCTCACGCGGCAGGAGTTCGACGCCGGGGTCGCAGCGAAGAAGCTGGGGCACGTCGGTTTGTCGGAGTCCGCGGCCATCGTCGCGCTGGGCCTCGGCCTTCCGATCGACGAGATCAGCGAGACGATCAAGCCCGTCATAGCCGAGCGGGAGACCGAAGGCGTGGCCGCCGGACGCGTGCTGGGCCTCCACCAGGTGGCGATCGTCCAGGCGGGCGACGAGGTCCGCGTCGTGCTCGACCTCACCATGGCCGTCGGTGCGCCGGGGGCCGGAGACCGCATCGAGGTCGAGGGCGATCCCCCCATTCATCTCGAAATCGCCGGCGGATTTCACGGAGACCGCTCCACCATCGGGTGCGTCGTCAACGCGATCCCCTTCATCGTGGGCGCCCCTCCGGGCCTCCAGACCGTCGCCACGCTCCCCCTCTTCGGGCTCCAGCCGCTGCCGTAGGCGCCTCGGGGCGCTCGAGCCGGCACGGCAATCGCCCGCTTTCTTCCGGAGTTTTTCCTTGTATTTCCTGGATCGCACGCACCGGATCGCGGCGTCATCGGAGAACGTCTTCGCGTTCTTTTCGGACCCGGGCAACCTCGCCCGCATCACTCCTCCGGGGCTCCGCTTCCGAATCCACGGCGAGGCGCCCCCGTCTCTGTCGGAGGGCTCGCGGATCGAGTATCGGATCCGCTGGACAATCTTCTCGCTTCGATGGGTCACTCGCATCACGCGCTGGCGGCCCCCCGAGGGGTTCCAGGACGTTCAGGAGTCCGGACCCTACGCGGTCTGGATCCACACCCATGAGCTCACCCAGAGGGGCTCCGTCGTCGAGATGCGGGACCACGTCGAGTACGCGCTGCCCCTCGGAATCCTGGGTCAGATCGTTCATCGGCTGGGCGTGCGTCGCCAGCTCGAGGCGATCTTCGACTACCGCCGCGATGCGATCGACGCGATCTTCGGCGCGGCCGACGGACCGGGCGGCTCGTGAGCCGCGTTCGAGCGCTGGTCCACTGGTTTCGCCGCGACCTGCGCATCGCGGACAACACGTCTCTCTTCCGGGCCGCCCGCGATGCGGAACGGGTGATCCCGGTGTTCATCCTGGACGATCACTATGCCGCGGACCCGAACGTCGGGCCCGCGCGCTTCCAGTTCCTGCGGCAGAGCCTCGAAGAGCTCGAGCGAAACCTCCCCCGCTGCGGTGGACGGCTCATCGTGCGGCGGGGGCCGGCTTCGCGCGCCCTTCCGGAGATCCTTCGAGAGACCGGCGCCGATGCCGTGTACGCAAACGCCGAGATCGGGCCGCATCCCGAGCGCCGGGACCGCGACGCCGCTGCGGCCGTCGAGGCGGCCGGCGGGAAGTTGCGCCTCTTCGGCGACGCTCTTCTAGTCGAGCCGGACGCGTTCGCCAGCGGATCGGGCGAGCCGTACACTGTTTTCACGCCGTTTTCCCGGAAGTGGCTCTCCGCCGAGAAGAGGGCTCCGGACCCGGCGCCCGCGGCGCTGGATACACCCTCCCTCGCGACGATCCCCCTCTCGAGGGTGCGGTCGTGGCGGGACCGCGTGCCCGAGCCGCGCGGGCCCCAAGGCGGCGAGTCCGAAGCGAACGTGCTCGCGATGCGCTTCTTCGCGGGGGCCGCCGAGCGCTACGCGGAGGAGCGGGACAGGCCGGACCTGCAGGGGACCTCGCGGCTTTCGCCGCACCTTCACTTCGGGAACGTGTCTCCGCGCACGCTTCTCTCGGCGGCTCGAGACGCCAGGCGATCGACCTCGCCGGCCTGGCAAGAGAGCCTCCGACGCTACGTGTTGGAGCTCGCATGGCGCGAATTCTTCCACCACGTTCTTTTTCACTTTCCCCGAGTGGCGGCGGAGAGCTTCCGCCCGCAGATCGACGCCCTCGCGTGGAGGGAGGATCCCGGACACCTCGAGGCGTGGAAGGCGGGGCGTACGGGGTATCCCTTCGTGGACGCCGGAATGCGGGCGCTCTCGGCCACCCATTGGATGCACAACCGGGCGCGCATGGTCGTCGCGTCGTTCCTGACCAAGGATCTCCACTACCACTGGAGCCACGGGGAGAAGTGGTTCGAGCACGAGCTCGCCGACGCCGATCTCGCCAGCAACAACGGCGGCTGGCAGTGGGCGTCGGGAGCGGGCACCGACGCGGCTCCCTATTTTCGGATCTTCTCGCCGGTCCTTCAGTCCCGGAAGTTCGATCCGGAGGGCGGCTACATCCGGCGCCACGTGCCCGAGCTCGCGCGCGTGCCGCCGGCGAAGATCCACGAGCCCTGGACGATGACCCCCGACGAGGAGGCGAGCGCCGGGTGCCGCATCGGGGCCGACTATCCCGCCCCCATCGTGGACCACGCCACGGAACGACGCGTCGCGCTCGCGATGCTCGAAGCGATCCGAGGCGGCGCGGGGTGATTAGAATCCGCATCCCATGGCTTCCCTGAGTTCCCTACTCGAATCGCCATCGGAGGGCCTCTACTCGCCCGCGTTCGAAGCGTACGTGGATCCCTCGACACCGGTCGCGCGCGCGATCCTGACGCACGCGCACGCGGACCACGCCGTGGCGGGCCACGGGGAGGTCTGGGCGACGCCGGAGACCGCGGCCATCTACCGCCGCCGCCATCCGGGCTGGGCGGGGGCCTGCGAGACGATCGCGTACGGGGAGCCTCGCGAGCGCGGCCGGACGGTCCTGCGCCTGGTGCCCGCGGGCCACGTCCTGGGCTCGGCCCAGGTGCTGCTGACCGGCCCGGGCGAGTCGCTCCTCTACACGGGAGACTTCAAGCGAAGCGCGGGCCGCACCACCGTTCCGGCACAGGCGCCGCACGCGGACACGCTGGTGATGGAGACCACGTTCGGGCTGCCCGTCTTTCGCTTTCCGCCCCGCGATGAGCTCGAAGCGCGCATCCGGGAGGCGTGCCGCGACGCGATCGCCTCGGGCGAGACTCCCGTGCTCCTCGCGTACTCCTTCGGCAAGGCGCAGGAGGCGGCGGCGGTCCTGGCCGACGCGGGCGTCCCGACGGTGCTTCACGGAGCCGCCTGGAAGCTGCTCCCCGATTTCGCCGACGCCGGGTTTCCGCTGCCGCTCTCCCGCGCGTACGACACGGGACCGGCCGCGCCCGGAGAGGCGTTGATCACGCCGCCCTCGACGGCGAGGTCCCCGATGGTTCGGAGCATCCGCAGGAAACGCGTGATCTATCTCTCCGGCTGGGCGATCCGCGAAGCCTCCCGCATCGAGTTCGACGCGGACGTCCTCATCCCCTTTTCCGACCACGCGGATTTTCCCGGGCTGCGCCAGCACGTCGCCGAGGTCGCCCCGCGGCGAGTGGTCACCCTCCACGGTTTCGCGAGCGACTTCGCGCGGATCCTGTCCGCCAAAGGCGTCCCCGCGGAGACGCTCGCGGGCCGGGAGGAACGGCCCCCGGAGCAGGCGTGACCGCCTACCGGGAGCTCGCCAAGGCCCTGGACGAGGTCGCGGCCAGCCGGGGCAAGCTCGCCAAGATCGAGCGTCTCGCGAGGACGCTCGGCACGGTCGAGGAGGTGGAACTCCCCGCCGCGGCGAGACTGCTCTCGGGATCTCCCTTCGCCGAGCACGAAGCGCTGGTCACGTCCGTGGGTTACGCCACGGTGCTCCGCGCGGCCGCGGCCGTCACCGGATGGGACGAGGACACGGTGGGCGCGTGCGCGCGGGCGATCGGAGACCTCGGCGAGGCGATCGGATTGCTGCGGTCTCCCTCGGGGGCGGACGGAATGACGATCGCCGAGGCGGACGGCTTCTTCCGCGACCTGTCGGGCCGGCGCAAACCCGCCGAGAAGCGGGCCCTGCTCGAGGCGACTCTCCGACGCTGCGGGGCACTGGAGACGAAGTACCTCCTGAAGACCCTGTCGGGCGGATTGCGGATCGGCGCCGACGCGACCACGGTCGAGGAGGCGATCGCTCAGGCGTTCGGCCGGGACCGGGAGGCGGTGGCCCGCGCCCGCCGCGACAGCGGCGACATCGGCGAGACGGCCGCGGCCGCCCGCGCGGATCGCCTCGGCGAGATCCGGTTCCGCCTCTTTCATCCCATCGGGTTCATGCTCGCCTCCCCGATCGAGTCCGCGGGAGACGTCGAGGAGGAGCTCGAGGGCCTCGCCGTCGAGGACAAGTTCGACGGGATCCGGGCGCACCTCCACCAGGACGGCGAGCGAGTGGCGCTCTTCTCCCGCACCCTCGACGAGGTGACCGCGCAATTTCCCGAGATCGCCGCCGAGCGCCGCGGAGCGCCGGGCACGTTCCTGCTGGACGGAGAGATCGTCGCCTGGGGGGAAGATCGGCCCGCCTCGTTTTTCCGGCTCCAGCGGCGGCTCGGTCGTAAAGCCCCCGAAGACTCCCTGATCGCGGAGATTCCGACGACCTTCATCGCCTACGACTGCCTGGCGCGCGACGATCGCCCCCTGTTCGAGCGCCACTGGGAGGAGCGGCGCGCGCACCTCGAGGACATCGCGGGGTCGCACGGCATCCGGCTGTCCGAAGTCTTTCGCGCCGAAAGCTCCGACGCGCTGAAAGCCCTGTTCACGGACGCGAGGGCGCGGGGCAACGAGGGACTCGTCCTGAAGCGACGGGACTCGCCGTACCAGGCCGGCAAGCGAGGGCGAGGCTGGCGAAAATGGAAGAAGGCGCTCGCCACGATCGACGTCGTCGTCACGGCCGTCGAGCAGGGGCACGGCAAGCGCGCCGGGATGCTGTCCGACTATACGTTTGCCGTGCGCGAGGATGATCGCTTCGTCAACATCGGCAAGGCCTACTCCGGCCTTTCCGACGAAGAGATCCGATCCCTCGGCGCGAAGTTCCGCAAGACCACTCTGGCCCGCTTCGGTCCCGTGCGCACGGTCGAGCCGGAAGTCGTCCTGGAGGTGTCCTTCGACTCGCTCCAGAAGAGCGCGCGCCACAAGTCCGGCTTCGCGCTGCGATTTCCCCGCATCGTCCGGCTCCGCCCCGACAAGGCCCCCGCCGACGTGACCACCCTCCAGGAGATCCGCGATCTCTACGCCCGCCTCTCGACCCTCTAGCGGTCGCTGCGCGACCGACGGACGGGAGAGGGAACGTCGGCATTACGATCCTCTCCCAGGGTAGGCACCGGTGTTGGTGTCATCCGAGCCAACCCCAAAAAAAAGGCGGCCCCGACTTATTTGTGTCGGGGCCGGGAAGGAAGGTATCGCGTGCTGATTTAACCAACAGGGTCGATGGATGAATTATTTCGGCTCGTAATTACTCATACCAAACAGTTTAATCGCTCAGCACCTCGAAGCCGTTGACCGCCTCGTCGGGACTCAATTCGACCCGGACGTCCAGGCTCTCCTCGATTTCGGCGAGGATCGCGGGTTCCTCCTCCAGGAGCAGGCGCGCCACCTCCGGGCGGGTTCGGACCCTGACCGTCTCTCCCGCCGAGAGCACGGCCGCGCGGGATCGGAGCGCGCGACGCAGGTCCAGCGCAACCGTCAGATCGGTCTTGACGCGCCCGCTGCCGGCGCACCACGGGCACGGACGCGTCAGGACGCGCTCGATGTTGCCGCGCGAACGCTGACGCGTCAGCTCGATCAGCCCGAACTCCGAGATCTGGAGCACGCGGGTGCGCGAGCGGTCCTTCGCGAGATCATCCTCGAAGCGGGCGAAGAGGCGGGCGCGGTGCTCGGCCTCTTCCATGTCGATGAAGTCCACGACGATCAGCCCGCCGAGGTCGCGCAATCGGATCTGCCTCGCCACCTCCGGCGCGGCCTCGAGGTTCACCGCGAAGACGGTCTCCTCGAGCGCGTCCTTTCCGACGAAACGGCCCGTGTTGACGTCGATCGCCACGAGCGCCTCGGTCTGATGAATGACAATCGAGCCTCCGGAGGGAAGGCCGACCCGGCTCCTCAGGGCATTCTCGATCTCCGCTTCGACCCCGTAGCGCTCGAAGATCGGCTCCCTTCGATCGTAGAGCTCCAGCCGGGACGAGAGCGCGGGCGACACGGCGTCGAGCAGATCCCGGAGCCGGTCACGAGTCCCCTCGTCGTCCACCCGGATGACCGCGCAGTTTTCCCCCGCGAGATCGCGCGCGATGCGCAGCGCCAGTTCGAGCTCGCGGTGGAGGAGGGCGGGGGCGGAGGCGCTGGCTCTCCGGCGCGCGATCTTCCCTGCGAGCTCCGTCAGATACCGGGCCTCCGCGCGGAAGGCTTCCTCCGGCATCCCGAGGGCCGCCGTGCGGGCGATGAAGCCTCCCTCACCCCCGAGACCTTCGAGGATCCCGCGCAGGCGCTCGCGCTCCGTCTCGTCGGTGATCCGGCGCGAGACGCCGAACTCCCGCGTCCCCGGCAGGTAGACGAGGGCGCGGCCCGGGAGCGAGATCCCCGCGGTGATCCGCGGGCCCTTTCCGCCGATCGAATCCTTGGTGACCTGGACGACGATTTCCTGACCCTCCTTCAGGAGATCGTCGATCCGGGGGCGATCGTCGCACTGCGGGGAGGCGCTCGCGTCCTCGCCGGCGGTCTCGCCGAAATCGACTTCGGCGGGGAGGGGAGCGATGTCCTCGACGTACAGGAACGCGTCGCGGTCGAGGCCGATCGATACGAAGGCGGCCTGCATGCCCGGAAGGACCCGGTGCACGCGCCCCAGGTAGACGTTTCCCACGAGCCCCAGCCGGGAGCGCCGTTCGTGCAGGACCTCGACGACCCTCTCGTCCTCGAGCAGGGCGACACGCGTCTCCGGCGGGGTCGCGTTGACCAGGAGCTCGGTTCTCACGCGTTGGCGAACCGCCGGAAGTCGACGCCCAGGATGAGACCGATGCAGAGGAAGGTGGTCGCGACCGAGGATCCCCCGTAGGAGACCAGCGGCAGCGGGATCCCCGTCGTCGGAGCGAGCCCGATCATCATCGACGCGTTGATCACGACCGAGAAGAACATGATCCCCGTGAGGGCGAGAATCAGGAACACGCCCCCTCGATCCCGCGCCCGTTGCGCGAGCTTCAGGGAGCGAAGCATGAGCGCGGCGAAGATCCCGAGGACGAGGATCACCCCCAGGAATCCCCACTCTTCGGCGATCACGGCCAGGATGAAGTCGGTGTGCTGAACGGGCAGGAAGCGCAGCTGGCTCTGGGTGCCGCTGCGAAAGCCCTTGCCCGAGAAACCGCCGGAGCCGACCGCGATCTTGGACTGCCGGACTTGATAGCCGGATCCGAGCACGTCGCTGTCCGGATTGAGAAACGTTCCGATGCGCTGCTTCTGGTAGTCCTTGAGGAGGAACCAGCCCCCTCCGCAGAGAAGCGCCAGGATCGCGAGGATCGCGATCCAGCCCCGCGCTGGGAGTCCCCCGTAGAACAGGCCGACGAAGATCAGCGGGAGGAACGTGAGGGCCAGCCCCATGTCGGGCTGCAGAAACACGAGCAGCACGGGAACGGCCACGATCGCGCCCAGCTTGACGAGGGTGGACGGCTGGATCCGCGAGTGGTCCTCGTTTTCGAACAGGTACGCCACGAGCAGCGCCGTGGCGATCTTCGAGAGCTCCGCGGGCTGGAACTGGAAGTGTCCGACCCGGATCCAGGACCGCACGTTGGCGATCCGCTCGCCGAACATCAGCAGGTACACCAGCGGCAGGAGGGTCGCGCAGTAGATCGCGAACGAGAATTTCAGGAGCATCCGGTAGTCAAACAGGATCGCCGCCGCCATCGCGCCCAATCCGACGGCGATCCAGATCGCCTGGCGGCTCGCGAGGCCGTCGAAGTGCGTTCCGGTGGTCGCCGACGCGATGAAGAGGACCCCGAGCGAGGCGAGGGCGAGCGTGCAGGCCAGGATCACGAAGTCGAGCCGCCTCGACCCCGGAAGCGCGCCGATCATGGCGTCTCCCGGCGCGCCGCCCGCGCGACCCCCGGCGACAGGGGAAACCCCTCCGCCTGGACGGCCGGCGCGCTCGCGGCCGCGCCGACTCCGAAGCGCGTCTCGAAGAGGGCCTTGGCGAGCGGCGCCGCGGCGAGACCTCCGTGGCCTCCGTTCTCAACGAAGACGACGACCACCATCCGCGGTTGATCGACCGGCCCGAACCCGATGAACCAGGCGTGGTCGTGGAGCTTGCTCGGATCCGCACTGCCGCGCGTGCTCGTCTCGCGTCCGATGACCTGGGCGGTGCCGGTCTTGCCGCCGATCTCGAGGCCCGCGACCCGGGAGCCATAGGCGGTGCCGCCCGGCTCGTTGACGACCGCCCACATCCCGCTCTTGACGATCTCCAGCTTCTCCGGCGAGATCTCGAGGCCGCTCCGAAACTCGGACTTGTAGCGCAGCTGCGCCCGCGTCCGGGGGTCCTGCGAGGAGTAGAAGAGATGCGGGGTCGGAAGCCGCCCTCCCTCGAGGAGACCCGAGAGAGCGCGGGCGACCTGCATCGAAGTGACGAGCAAGGGGCCCTGCCCGATCGCGACCGAGATCGTCTCGCTCGGGTACCACCGGGCTCCGCGCTTGGTGCGCGCCCACTCCTCCGACGGGACCAGGCCGGACTTCTCGGACCCGAGGTCGATCCCGGTCGGCTGACCGAACCCGAAGGAGCTCGCGATCTCGCTGATCCGATCGATTCCGAGCTTCTGGCCGAGCGTGTAGAAGTAGACGTCGCACGACATCTTGATCGCGTCGCGCAGATTGACCCAGCCGTGGCCGCCCTTCTTGTGGCAGTGGAAGTCCCGGCCGTAGAACATGGCGTGCCCGGGACAGAAGATCCGCATCTGGGGGTCGACGAGGTTTTCCGCCAGCGCGCCGTATGCGAAGAACGGCTTGATCACCGAGCCGGGCGAATACATGTTCTGAATGGCGCGGTTCTGGAGAGGCCGGTCGGGGTTGTCGAGCAGGCTGGCCCATTCGACCGACGTCACTCGGCGCATGAACCAGTTGGGGTCGTACGACGGCGACGACACCAGCGCGAGGATCTCGCCCGTCTCCGGATCGAGCGCCACCGCCGATCCGACCCGGTCCCGGAAGTACTGCTCCGCGACGTCCTGGAGCCGGACGTCCAGCGTCAGGAAGAGGTTCTGGCCGGGCGTCGCCTCCATGCGGTTCGCCTCGGCGACTTCCCTTCCGTGCGAATCGACGATGACGCGCCGTTCGCCGTTGGATCCCGCGAGCAGGCGCTCGTAGGCGCCCTCGATCCCCTTCTGGCCGATCCAGTCCCCCACTTGGTACGCGTTGCCCGCGCTCTTGATCTGATCCGGGCTCGCCTCCGACAGGTATCCGAGGGCGTGCGCCGCGGCCCCGCCGTGCTTGTAGAGGCGCCTCTGCGAGACGGTGATGGCGAACTCGGGATGCTCGATCGCCCGGGCCTCGACGGCCGCCACCTCGTCGATGCTCAGGTTCTCCGCGACCGAGATGGGCACGAACTCGGGGTCCCGGCGCCCGCGCTCGACCCGCGAGCGGACCTGTGCGGGGTCGAGCTTCAACAGACGGGTGACGAAGGCGATCGAGGCCTCGAGGTCGCGGGCCTCGCGCCGGTACAGGTGGAGGGTGTAGGCGGGCTCGTTCTCCACGAGCGGAGCGCCGTTGCGGTCGAGCACGTAGCCCCTGGGCGCGGTGATCTTGACGGCGCGAATCCGGTTGTTCTCGGAGAGCGAGAAGTAGTACTCGCCGCGCACGATCTGGACGAACCAGTAGGCGATCGCGAGCAGCGACAGCAGCGTGCCGACCCCCATCCGGGAGACCTCGATGCGCCGCAGCAGGGCCTGCCGGTCCTCGCGGATCCTCAGCATGCGCGCGTGCCCGTCATCTCAGCCGCCTCAGCCGCCGGCGCTTCCACCACTCCGCCCACGAGAATCCCCACGCCGCCTCCAGCGCCGCGCCCATGAGACCCGTCGCCGCGGCCCGCCAGACCGCGTCGCGCGAGAGGATCACGATGGGAGCCTGGAGCAGCAGCGCGGACAGGAGGGCGACGAGCGCTTCGTTCACCAGCGACGCCGCCGCAAGCGCGCCGCCGACCGCGAGCGCGCCGCCGAACACGACTCGAACGGCCACCAGCGTGAGGGCGTAGCCGATCGCCGCCTTGGCGAAGGCGTTCATGCCCAGGAGCCGCTGGGAGATTCCGTCCTCCATGAATCCCGCGGCCGTTCCCGTCAGGACCGCCCGCACGAAGTCGCCGCTGCGCGCCACGGTGGCCGTCGCCAGGAGGAACCAATCGACGGGGAGAACGCCGCGGTGCGGGGAGCCGCCCACGAAGAACTCCAGGACCGCCGCCGCCGCCAACAGCAGCGCGATGCGGGAGAGCTTCACCGCACCGCACCCCGGCCGACCTCCAGGCCCTCGGGCGCCGCGGGCGCCGGCGCCAGCAGCAGCAGATCCGTGAGACGCGCGAAGTCCGCCGCCGGCGACACGCGGATTTCCAGGAAGAGCTTGTTCCCGCGGGACACGGAATCGACCTGGCCGATGGGGATCCCGCGCGGATAGATCCCGTCGATTCCGGCCGACTCGACCAGGTCTCCGCGCGCGACGGACGACGTCGTCGCGATGTTGTTCAGGGTCAGGGCTCCCCGGCCGTCTCCGCGCACGACGCCGAGCTCGCCGGTCCGCGCGATGCGCGCGCCCGCGGCGGCCGACGCGTCGAGAAGCAGCTGCGCGCGCGAGACCCCACGCCCGACCGTGACCACGCGGCCGACGAGGCCGGCCGGCACCGCCAGCGGCGAGTCCGGAGCGACTCCCTGCGCGGAGCCCGCTCCGATGAGAACGCTCTGCGCGCCCGAACGGTGCTCGGCCAGGAGAATGGGGACGGCGCCCACGATTCCCGGGAGCGCGGAGCCCTCCGCGGCGAGGCGCCGTTCGGCGCCGAGCTGCCGCACCTCGGCTCGCAGTCGGAAGAGTTCCCGCTCCCGAACCTCGAGGTCGCGCCGCAGCCGCCCGTTCTCGGACCGCGCGGTCAGGAGCTCGCCCGTGGAGTCGATCGCTCCCCAGAACCCGCGCGAGATCGACGCGATCGACCCGGTCACCGGCGCGGATGCGGTCAGGATCCAAGACTGCAGCACCGTTCCGCGCCCGCCCCGACCCGGAGCCTGCGCCGAGAGGATCAGGACGCACGCCACGAGGACCGACGCGAGCACCGCGCCGCCCCGGCGGGGGTTGACGGCGGCGATCTCGGCGAGGGGATTCTGGGGTCTCATTGAGACGGGACTCCGGTTTTCCGCGGCCTGCTCAGGTGATGCTGATCTTCCTCAGAAGGTCCATGTCCGTGAGCATCGCCCCGGTGCCGAGCGCGACGGACGCCAGGGGATCCTCGGCATAGGAGATCGGCAGGCCCGTTTCCTCGGAGAGCCGCCGGTCGAGGTTTCGCAGGAGCGAGCCGCCTCCCGTGATGATGATGCCCTTGTCCATGATGTCGGCGGAGAGCTCCGGAGGAGTTCGCTCCAGCGCCACGCGAACCGTCTCGACGATTGCCGCGACGACCTCGGAGAGCGCCTCCCGCACCTCCTCGTCCGTGAGCGTGAGCGTCTTGGGGACGCCCTCGACGAGGTCGCGTCCCTTCACTTCCATGGTCAAGGGTTCGTCGAGCGGATGCGCGGAACCGATCTCGATCTTGATCTGCTCGGCGGTCCGCTCGCCGATCAGCAGGTTGTACTTGCGCTTGAGATACTGGATGAGAGCCTCGTCCATCTCGTTGGACGCCGTCCGCACCGAGCGGCTGTACACGATCCCGGCGAGCGAGATCACGGCCACGTCGGTGGTCCCGCCCCCGATGTCGACGATCATGTTGCCCGTGGGCTCCGTGATCGGCAGTCCTGCCCCGATCGCCGCGGCGACCGCCTGCTCGATGATGAAGACCTCCGAAGCGCCGGCCCGCAGGGCCGAGTCCTGAACGGCGCGCTTCTCGACCTGCGTGATCCCCGAGGGCACGGAGATCACGATCCGCGGACGGACGAAGAGGGACCGGCCGTGCGCCTTCTTGATGAAGTGGTCCAGCATCTTCTCCGTCACCTCGAAGTCGGCGATGACCCCGTCCTTCATCGGCCGAATCGCGACGATGTTCCCCGGCGTGCGCCCCAGCATCTCTTTGGCGTCGGTGCCGACCGCCTCGACGCGGTTGGTGGTCGTGTTCACGGCGACGATCGAGGGCTCCCGCACGATGATGCCCTTGCCGCGCGCGAAGACCAGCGTGTTCGCCGTCCCGAGGTCGATCGCCAGGTCGTTGGAGAAGAGCGAGAAGATGGATTTCCAGGCCAAGTCAGACCTCCTCGGGAGACGCAACCCTGCGCATCAGAGGGACTCCACGAACACTCTGACACGTTTGACCGATTCGTTGCCGGACGCGTCGACCGCCTTCACGGTCAGCGTCGCGGCGCCGTCCCTCTCGAGGGTGATCGTCTTCTTGAACGAGCCGTCCGGCTCGACGTCCGCTGGCTCGGCGTTGACGGTGACGATCGCCCCCGGCTCCGTCTTCCCGTAGATCAGGAAGAGATTGCCCATCTGCTGCGGCGTGAACACGGAGAGCTCGGGCGGCGTCGTGTCGCCCGTCCCCGCCTGGATCGGCTCGGAGATCATCTTGAAGCGGCGCACGAGGCTCCAGTCGGAGGCGATCGCGTTGGGATCGATCGACGCGACGCGCCAGAAGTACGATCCCTCCCTCGAGACCTTGACCCGGGCGTTGGTCTGGACGCGGTCGTCCAGATCCACCTCCGTGGAGTCCGGGACGAAGAGCCGGGATCGCGCGATCTGCAGGCGGTAACGCGTCGCGCCGGAAACCTTGGTCCACTTCAGCTCCACCTGGTCGCCGGTCTTCAGGTCGTAGATCCGGTTGTCGGCCGGAAGGGTCGGCTGGGGAGAGTCCGGCAGGGTGATCTTGGGCGAGATGACCCGGCTGCCGGCGGCCGCGGCGATGCGCTCCCGGCCCTCCAGGACGACCGTTTCCTTCCCCGTCGACACGGTCGTCCGGCCGCGGAAGCTCGTGACCTCCGTCTTGTCGCCGGGAGCGACGTCGACGGACACCCGCGAATCCCGGTCGATCGCCGCGACCGCCGCGTCGGTGGACACCGTCGACGTGGAATCCGATGTGTAGACGTTGACGGCTCCCGAGATCATCTTGATCTGGCTTCCGCTGACCTCCGAGGAGACCGGCCGCCGACACTCGAACAGCGATCCGGGCCGGATCGTGTACAGCGTGCCGTCGTAGAACATGATCTCGGCCGATCCGGTCTTGCCCGCCTTGACGAAGTCTCCATCGAAGAGCGGCTGTCTCTGGCGCGCGGCCTCGAAGGTCGAGCGGCCCGCGCGCTGCAGCGACACCTCTCCCTCCACGAAGATGAAGGAGGCGTCGCCCTGCTCCCCGCCCGCCGCGCCTCCGATCGACCGCCGCGAGTAGGACTCCGATTCCACGGCGAGTCGAAACGCCTCGTCGAAGTGTCCCGTCGTGTACGAAGTCGAAGCGTCGCGAAGGAAGTCGCGCGCCTGCGCGACGTTGGATCCGGGCCGGATGACCCCCAGCGTCTGGGTGGCCCGGGACAGGAGGGACTGGGCCTGCGCGATCTCGGATTTCGCCCGCTCCTGAGGCGAGCGGCGGCTGCGGGAGTACAACAGGTAACCAATCGCTCCGGCCACCAGCACGAGGACGATGAGGATTCCCCACTGACGAATCCGCTGGATCGGGATGACGAACCACTCGAGATCCGTACCCGCCGGCTGACCGGGCTTCCGTTTGCGCATAAACTCCCGAAACTGCGTGACTTACCCCTTTGGCTTATAGCACACTTGCGCGGTTTCCCGGGTCTTGCCGTCGGGCCGCCGGGACCTGTCCTTTGGGTCCGGGGTAGGCCTCCGCGCAGACGGATGCCCCTGCTATAGTCGCCCGTTCTCGGACGTCTCGCCGGAGGGTCCTCGATGCTCAAGACGATGCGTAACAGCTTCCACCACCTGAAGTGGACCCTGTTTGTCGTGATCGGAGTGTTCATTCTCGGGTTCGTCTTCTTCTCCGGCGCCGGGAGCAGCGCCGACCCCGTGGGACAGGTGGTGGCCCAGGTCGGAAGCGATCGGATCACGGCCGCGGACTTCGACCGCCAATACAAGGCCCAGGTCGAGCGATACCGGCAGATGTACCAGGGCAACTTCTCGCCCGAGCTCGAACGGGCGTTGGATCTTCCGCGCAACGTCCTGGACTCGATGATCGAGCGCATTCTCCGCCTCGAGTCCGCGCGGCGCTTCGACCTCCACGTCTCCGACGAGGAGCTCGCCCGCAAGATCGTCGTGCTCCCCTATTTCCAGGACCAGGGCCAGTTCATCGGCCGGGAGAAGTACGAGAAGATGCTGCGCGGGAGCGGCGTCGCCCCCGAGCGGTTCGAGGAGGACCTGCGCGAGGACCTGCTACTCGAGAAGTACGGCGAGCTCGTCAAGGCGTCGGTCGTGGTGCCGGACGCGGAACTGCTGCGGGAGTTCTCGGTGCGCAACGACAAGGCCACGATCGAGTACATCCTGGTGCCCGCGACCCGACTGGAGACCAACGCCCAGCCCTCCGACGCGGAGCTTCAGGCATATCTCGACAAGCACAAGGACCGCTACCGGATTCCGGTTCAACGGCGGGCGAAGTACCTCCTGATCGATCGCGCAAAGCTGCGCGCCAAGATTCAGCCGACCGCGGCGGAGATCCAGAGCGAGTACGAAAAGAGCAAGGACAACTTCAACGTCTCCGAGCAGGTCCACGCCTCGCACATCCTGATCGCGGTCAAGCCCGAGGGAGGCGCCGACGCGGAGGTGCAGGCGCGCGCGAAGGCGGAGATCCTGGCGGCGCGCGCCAAGATGGCGGGCGCGGATTTCGGCAAGCTCGCCAACGAGAATACGGATGACCCGAGCGGCAAGGGGAGCGGAGGCAAGCTGCCGCCGTTCTCGCGCGGCCAGATGGTCCCGGAGTTCGAGGAGGCCGCGTTCGCGATGGCCCCGGGGGAGATCCGGGGCCCCATCAAGACCCAGTTCGGCTTCCACGTCATCCGGCTCGAGTCGAAGACGCCGGCCCGGACGCGAACCCTCGAGGAGGTGCGGCCGTCGCTGTCCGTGAAGCTCGCAGACCTGCAGGCGACCCGCGAGGAGGAGCGCCTGGCCTCGGAAATGGCGACCCGGCTGAAGGCGATGCGCTCCCCCTCGGACGACGAGATGCGCAAGCTGCAGAGTGACGTCGTGACCTACAACACGACGGAGTGGGCCGCGCGGGGCGATTCGATTCCCGGCATCGGCGCCAACCAGAAGTTCTCCGACGAGGTATGGACGCTGGCGATCGGAAAGGTCTCGACGACCCCGATCTCGACCCAGCGCGGCATCGCGTTCGTTCGCCCGTCCGAGGAGCGCGCCGCGGGCCTCCCCCCGTTCGCGGAGCTCAAGCCGCAGATCGAGAAAGACTGGAAGGCGGAGCGCCACGAGAAGGACGCGCTCGCGCAGCTCGAGCCCGCCGCGCGGGAGATCGCGACCGGCGCGACGCTGGTCTCGCTCGCCGGCCGATACGGAACCGAGGTGAAGACGACCACCGACTTCGGCCCCGCGGGCCCGGTTCCCGAGCTCGGCACCGCCCCCGACCTGACCGCGGCGGTCTTCCGGACGCCTCAGGGCCAGGCGGGCCCCGCCGTGGCGGTCCCCAACGGCTTCGTCCTCTTTCGGGTCCTGACCCGAACCGAGGGCGACCGCTCGGCATTCGCGAAGCAGAAGGATCAGCTGCGCGACAGCCTGCGCGCGAAGGAGGCCGAGCGCCTCACGCGCTCCTACCTCCAGCAGATGCGGGCCGAGCGGAAGGTTGAAGTCAACGAGCCGCTTCTCGCGTCGTTCATGAAGGACACCGCGGGCGGGCGGCGGAGCTAGGCCGACACGGTCACCGCTTCATGATCGGGCGCCTCACCGGCCGCCTCGCGACGAAGTCTCCGGATCAGGTTCTCCTGGAGGTCGGAGGGGTGGGGTACCTCGTGCGGATCCCCCTCTCGACGTTCTACGAGCTCCCCGATCAGGAGAGTCCCGCGTCGCTGTGGATTCACACCCACGTCCGGGAGGACGCGCTGGCGCTCTACGGATTCCTGACGGAGCGCGAGCGCTCGCTCTTTCTCCTGCTCCTGGGGGTCACCGGCATCGGGCCGCGCGTCGCGCTGACCGTCCTCTCGGGGATTCCGCCGGCCGAGCTGATCGACGCGCTCCGCAAGCAGGACGTCCGCCGACTCGTGGCGGTTCCGGGCGTCGGCAAGAAGACCGCCGAACGCATGGTGCTCGAGCTCGCAGAGAAGGCGGCGAACCTCCCGGGCGAGGAGCCCGCCGGAGAGCCCGCCGCCATCGCGGCGGACGACGTGATCTCGGCGCTCGTCAACCTCGGCTACCGCAAGGGAGAGGCGGAGAAGACCGTCGACGCGATCAGCCGCGACGGCGGCCCGGCGGAATTCGGGGAGTTCCTGCGCCTGGCTCTGAAACGACTGACCGGGGGCTGACACCCGGGGGCGGGACGAACCCGCGCGACGCGCCCCTATTCCGCGTACGGAAAGAAACGGCCCGTCACCCGGAAGAATCTCCCGCTCGTGGGCTCGACGGTCAGCTGGCAGCGGGACACCTCGAGCGTCGTGGAAAAGGAGACCCCCGGCGCCGTGAGGCTGATGGGGTACTTGGTTCCCACCTTCAGCGGAGCGTCGAAGTCGAACCGGACGCCCGTGGGAGACACCTCCAGGACCTGGCGAGCCTTCTCCCACCGGATCTTCAGCTCGTACTGGTCCGCCTTCAGGCGTTTGGACGAGCGCGAGTCGTCGAAACGGCTCGACTTGCTCGACGGGGGATCGGTCTTTCTCTCTGGCATCGCAACCCGGGACGCTAGCCTACTCCCGTTTTTCGTTCGGTTCAAAACCTGCGCCGGCGCGCGCGAATCCGTTGGCCGAGCGCCTCTCCGGCGCGGTCTCTCTCTCGAACGGGCTCACGCCAGCACGTCGCGGCGCACGAAGACGACGAAGGCCGCCGCCACCGCCGCCACCGCCCAGACGGCCAGCACCGCGACCGCGAAGCCGACCGTCAGGCCGGGTATGGGCGGCGGAGATCCGGAGTAGTAGTCGGGCAGCGGAAGGTTCGTGACGAACAGGAATTTCTGCGCCTCCCACGAGGAGGCCAGGCGCGGCAGGATCGTCCCGGCGATCAGCGCCGCGAGCATCGTCCCCATCGCGGCTGCGGTCGAGCGCAGGAGCACGGAGGTCAGGAGCGCGATCGCGCCGACGCACGCGGCCGCGAACCACGCGAGGCCGTACGCCAGGATCGCGTCCTTCCACAGCGCGATCGAGCGGACCGCGGACGGATCGAAGCCCTCGCCGCCGGCGCGGAACCCCGTGAGGACCGGAGCGGCCCACCCCCGGAATCCGTAGGCCAGCCCCCCGAACGCGTACGCGACGATCCCGCCGAGGAGCACCGTCAGCGTGATCGACAGCATCAGCGCAGCGAGCTTGGACGCGAGGATCCACGCGCGTCCGACGGGACGAGTCAGCAGCAGCTTGATGGTGCCCTGCGCGAACTCCGCCGAAACGATGTCGGATGCGAAGACGATCGCGAGGAGCGGGAGCAGGAGGTAACTCGAAGCGTTGGCGAATCCCCGGGCGAACAGGGGGCCCGACACCGCGTCCGGGTTGATGCCCCGGTCGAGGTGGTATTGCAACCGGGCGATCTCGAATCGCGCCCAGCGCCGCGAGGAGTCCGGCATGCGCCCGTCGCGGAGCCAGTTCTGCATTCGCGCCATGCGCTCCTGGCTCTCCACCCGCCAGTCCTTGTTCTCGAAGCGATCGCGTCCGCGAGCCTGCGCGTAGACGATCAGGCCGATCAGCGCCACGAGGATCAGGACGACGACTCGGAACCGCCGCTGCTTGGCGATCTTCAGGACCTCGTTTTCCACCAGCCCCGCGAACCTCATACGGTCTCTCCTCCCGTGATCTGCAGGAACACGTCCTCCAGCGACGTGGGCGGTCGTTCCACGGAATAGACGTCCACGCCCGCAGCCGACAGGGCCGCGATCGCGGAGGGAACCTTCTCCCGCGGAATCCGGGCGGTGACGACCCCCTCACCCTCTCCTCCTCCATCGGATGCGAGCGGCTCGGCGGGACCGAACTCCGACAGGAGCGCTCGCGCCCGGGAAACGGGGCGGGCCGTCACGCGCACCTGGTCCGACGCGACGCGATCCAGCATCTCCCGCACGGGGCCGGTCGCCAGCGTGCGGCCGCGGTGAATGATCGCGACGCGGTCGCACATCAGCTCGATCTCCGAGAGCAGGTGGCTCGAGACGAAGACCGACATTCCCCGCTCGGAGGCGAGGTAGCGCACGAGCTGCCGGATCTCGCGGATGCCCGCCGGATCGAGCCCGTTGGCCGGCTCGTCCAGTATGAGCACGTCGGGGTCGCCGAGCAGCGCCTGGGCGATCCCGAGGCGCTGCCGCATCCCGAGCGAGTACGTCGATACCCGGTCGTCCAGGCGCTCGGACAGCGCCACGAGCGAAGCGAGCTCCTCGATGCGGTCCGCCGCGCCCCTGGGAAGCATGCGAGCGAAGTGAAGGAGGTTCTCCCGGCCCGTCAGGTAGCGGTACAGATCGGGAGACTCCACGATGCAGCCCACGTGCGCCATGGCCCTCTCGAAATCGCGCGTGATGTCGAGGTCTCGAATCCGCACGCTCCCTCGGTCCGGGCGAGCCAGGCCGACGAGCATCCGGATCGTCGTGGTCTTGCCGGCGCCGTTGGGGCCGAGAAAGCCGAACACCTCGCCCGCCCGCACGTCGAACGAGACGTCCGTCACGGCCTCCCGGCGCCCGAACGTCTTCGTCAGGTTCTCGGCGCGGAGGACGGACTCCGAGGCCTCGGCCACGCGGTGCTCCACGCGTTTGAACGTATCATCCGGGCTCGCATGAGCCCCCAGTCCTCGCGCTTCTGGCTCTGGACGGCGCCGCTCGCGATCGGAATCGCGGCCGCGCTCGTCTTCGGCGCCGGCTTCGTGCTCGCGCTGCGCGGCTCGATCGGTGAGCCGCTCGGCGAGCCCCCTCCGCCGCCCCAGTCGGCGCCCGCCGGGGCCCGGCCCGCCGGCGGACCGTCGCGCATTCTGGTCCTGGGCGACTCGCTCGCCCGGGGCACCGGCGACGAGACCGGCCGCGGCTTCGCGGTCCGGGTGCTCGAGGCGCTGCGCCGGACCGGTCCCGCCGAGATGACCAACATCGCCGTCAATGGAATGGAGTCTCCCGAGATCCTCGCGCTCGCGCGGACCGCCAACGTGCGCGCTCTCGCTGCGGGCGCATCCCTGATCCTGCTTTCGGCGGGAGGCAACGACCTCTCCCACGGCGTCACGCGGGGAACGGACTCCCCCGCCGCGATCGCCGACGCCGTCGCCGCCGCGCGCGACCGGTATGTCGAGAGCCTTCGCGGGATCCTCGAGGCGCTCCGCGAGGCGAACCCCACCGCGCCGGTCGTCATCATCGGCCTCTACAATCCGTTCGCGCCGTCCGCGCCGTCCGCGACCGCCTCGGGCCCGGGCCACCTCGGCGACTCGACGATCCTGGAGTGGAACCTCCTCGCCGAGGAGACCGCGCTCGCCTTTCCCC
The DNA here is from genome assembly GCA_038224325.1 of Thermoanaerobaculia bacterium. Classification (GTDB taxonomy): domain Bacteria; phylum Acidobacteriota; class Thermoanaerobaculia; order UBA5066; family Gp7-AA6; genus DAHUXD01. Next base: position 65,460 of record JBBRFL010000011.1, read on the forward strand.
ACGTGGTCGTCGTCCCGACGTTCGATCTCTTCCACGAGCGGGCCGATCGCCTGGCGGCGGACCGGTACCACCCCAACTCGCAGGCTTACGCCGAGATCGCCTCGCGCATCCTGCAGATCGTCGGAGCGGATCGGAAGCGCTAGCGTCAGAAGGACGCCCGGCGGCCTACCAGAGCTTGCGCAGGCTTCGTACGCCCCGGCCGACCCCGAGGAGGAGGGATGCCGCCGACGCGAACCGGCCGGCGCGTGCGGCGAGGGAATTGCGGCCGAACAGCTTCCAGCCGGCCGCCGCCGCTGCGGCCGCGCCCGAGGCGGCCCACCCCGCGAACCTCCACCGCTTCCGGAACGCCCGCACGTCGCTGCTCAGATCCCGGACCGCCTCCGCCAGATCCTCGCGCTCGAAAGCGGCCTGGCGCCGAAGGGTCAGCAGGCGGTCCTTGCGATCGGTCATTCCGCACCCGCCCGGTAGCGCTCTTCGAGGTTTTCCAGCGAGCCGTCCCGCCCCCTTGGGGGGACTGGTCCGTCGTCGACCGGGTTCGGGCCTGGATCTTCGGCGATCGCCTCCCCCTGCGACCACGAGGCGCGCAGGGCGTTCCAGTCGCGGGAGAGCTCGAGCCGCGCCGCCGGAAAATCGAGGGGGCGGAGTCGAGCGAGCGCCCGGACCCCCAGCGCGATCCCGACGGCGGCTCCCGCGGCGTAGAGCACGAGAGCGCCCAGGATGCCGAGCGCCACGTTGCCGAAGAGACGCGCGAGCACCGCCGCGAGCAGCGCCGCAAACAGCAGCAGCGCCCCCGCTCCGAGCCCGGCCGCGACCACCATCCCTACGATCCCGCGGAGGAGATGGGCCCGCTTCTCCGCGACCTCCTCGCCCAGGATGGCGAGGCGGGTCTTCACCAGCGCGAACGCGGCTTCCGCCACTCCGGCGAGCCGCTCGCGCCAGCCCTCCGGCGCTTCTTCGTCCGAGAGCTCTTCGGGATCCACGTTCATGCCTTCTCCCAATGCATCGCTCGTGCCTGAGTCGCTTCCCCCTCAGCCCGGGGGGATCCGATACCCTTCGCGGCGGCTGGCCCGACCGGTCTCGAGCGGCGCGATCCGGATGCCCTCGGCCTTGAATCGCTCGTGGATTCGCCGGGCGATCCCTGCCGCTCCGGGCGTATCGCCGTGCAGACACAGTGTATCGGCCCGAATGGAGACGCGCGATCCGTCGAGCGCGATCGCGACGCGGTCACGGGACAGGAGGACGGCCTGGTCGGCCGCCTCGTCGGGATCGGTGATGACGGCGCGGGGCTCGCTCCGGGGGACGATCGACCCGTCGGGCAGGTAGCGCCGATCCGCGAACGCTTCCTCGGCGACCGCCAGCTCGGCGTCGCGCCCGGCCTCGATCAGCATGGATCCGGCCGCTCCGACGAGCACCAGGGTGGTGCGGAAGCGGCGGACTCCCTCGGCGATGGCCCGCGCGACGTCCGGAAATTCGGCGCCGCTGTGGTACAGCGCCCCGTGCGGCTTGACGTGCGTGAGCGTGCCTCCGCGCGACCGAACGAATCCGTCGAGCGCCGCGACCTGGTAGAGCACGAGATTCTCGATCGCGTCGGCGGACATCTCGACCGACGCGCGGCCGAAGTTCGCGCGGTCGGCGTAGCCCGGATGGGCGCCCACGCGGACGCCGTGGGACAGGGCGAGCGTAACCGTTTCATCCATGACGCCGGGGTCCCCGGCGTGCATGCCGCAGGCGACGTTGGCGGACGTCACGAACGGCAACAGCGCCGCGTCGTCCATCCCCTCGCCCACGTCGGCGTTCAGGTCGATGCTCAAGGGAGGCTCATCGTACAACCAGACTCGCGGCGGGCCGCCAGGGCCTCGAGCAGGGACACGGCGGCAAATCGAAGCGCCGAACCCGACGGCGCCTGGCCGAGGAGGGCCAGATCCGCGCCGATGACCGTCGCGATCCGCGGATAGCCCCCGGTGACGGGACCGTCGGGACCCAGCACGATCGGAAGGCCGCTCCCCGGGACCTGGATCGAGCCGAAGACCGTTCCGGAGGGCGGGATCTCGGGATCCCCCCGCTGCGCGAGCGGCGGCCCCTCCAGCCGGAGCCCGCGCCGTTCGCTCTCGGGCGAGACCGTCCAGCGCGCCGCGAGGAACCGCTCGATTTCCGCCGCTTCGAATCGGCCGGCCTCGGGCCCGAGTACGACGCGCAGGCGCCGCTCCCCCTCGAGCGGGGGCGCGGTCCGGGTCCAGATCGCCGCCGGGCTCGTCTCCCGCGCCCGCGAACCCGAACGCGAATGGAGCAGGTCTCCCGCCCCGAGGCGAGGGGCCGGCGAACGTCCTCGTCCGCCGGTCGCGAAGCCGCCCGAAACCGCCAGATAGCATCGCGCGCCCCGCCGCTGGCGACCCAGGCTCAGGCGGTCGCCCGGCGCCACGCGCAGGGCAGCCCCGTGCGGCGCGGCGACTCCGTTCCACTCCGCGCCGAGATCCGCTCCGGCGAGCGAGACCTCGCATCGGGCGAGGAACTCCAGCTCCGGACCGCTCCCGGCCATCTCGAGGCCGGGGTCGCCCGGCGCATTGCCCACGGCGGCGTTGGCGCGGGCCAGCGAATCCCGATCCATCGCCCCTCCGGCGGGAACTCCGAAGGAGCCCAGGCCGTGAACGGGACTCCCCTGGAGCGTGGTCGAGAGCCCCGGGGCGAGGACTCGCAGGACCGGGATGTGGCCGGGCGAAAGCGCGGACGCGAGCGCCGCGGAAGTTGCCGCGCGCGCGCGCGAGGGTTCCGCGCGCTCCACCGCCTCGAACCGGACCCGATCGCCCGCCGCGAGGAGCGCCGGCGGCTCCGCATCCGGCTCGAAGAGACGGACGGTGGAGCGGCCGACCAGGTTCCAGCCGCCCGGCGAATCCGACGGGTAGATGCCCGTGTACTCGCCGCCGATTCCGACGCTGCCGGCGGGTACCCGCGTCCTCGGGCTCGCGAGCCGAGCCGCGCGCAGGTCCGCTGGGAGACCGGCCAGATACGCAAAGCCGGGCGCGAAGCCGAGGAACGCGACACGGTATTCGGCGGCCGCGTGCCTCCGGGCAAATTCCTCCGGGGACATCCCGAACCTCCGAGAGATCTCCGGCAGGTCCGCGCCCCCGTAAACGACGGGGATCCGGAAGAGGCGCCGCGGTCCGTCCCCCGACGGGTCCCGGGCCGTGGCGGAATCGATCGCCTCGCCGAGGCGCGCCCGGCTCAGGAGCGCCGGATCGAAGGTGATCAGCAGCGAGATCGCACCGGGGATCGCATCGAGCAGCCCGCGCGGAGGAGACGCGCGAAGCCGCCTCCCGAGGGCGACCGCCGCGGAGTTGGCCTCGTCGTCTGATGCCATGGGATGCGTGACGAGCACGACGCCGTCCCGCACGTCTCGCAGCGCGGGCTGCATGTCCCCGAGGCGCCCCACGTCAGCGCTTGCGGGCGCGACTCGGCTTCGACGCGGGGCGGATCTCGCTCGCCAGCAGGCCCATGCGGATCACGTCGAAGTGGATGCCCTTGCGAAACGCCTCCTCGCGGAGCACGCCTTCCCTCCGGAAGCCCACGCGCTCGTAGGTTTTCACAGCCGGGTTGTTCGCGTGCACGTCGAGGCGAATCTTGTGGAGTCGGAGCTCGTCGAACGCATACCGGCAAAGCGTTCGGACCGCCTCCTGTCCCAGGCCTTCTCCCCGGCAGTCCAACTCGCCGATGAAGATGCCGAGCGTGGCCGTCCCGTTGTCGCGATCGACCTGCACCAGGCCGCAGTTGCCGATGTGGCGGTCGCCCTGGACGAGGCAGATCGCCAGCGGGAGCTCGGAAGGGTCCTGGCCCCGCGTCGCGCGCTCGACCCAGTCGGCCTCCCGCGCCAGCGACATCGGGTAGCGCTGGGCCAGCGTGCCCCGCAGGTCCTCGTCGTTCATCCAATCGTGGCAGCGCGCGAGGTCGTCGCGCTCGATGGAACGGAGGTAGAGACGCTCGCCTCGGATCACACGCAACTCCTTGACGGGACAAGATATCCGATCTGGCCGCTCCGCGGCTGGAAGAACCGGCCGTCCCGATGCGGAACCTGTTTACTCCGCCTGCGTAACTCCACTCGAGCGGGTTTTTCTCAGGCGCCGCCCCGAGACGGCGCCCTTCGATCCGGGAGGATGGTATGTCGAAGCTCTTCAAGACATTGCTGCTGCTCGCCATTCTCGTGGCGATCGCGGCGGGTCTCTATGCCCTGGCGCGCAACGGGAAGGGCAGCGACAACGAGAAGAAGCTCGTGTCGGTCGAGAAGGGCTCGATCACCGAGAAGGCGCTGGCCGTCGGCCAGATCCAGCCCCGTCAGAAGTTCTCGATCAAGTCGAAGATCTCGGGGCTCGTCAAGCGTTGCATGGTGAACGTGGGCGACAAGGTAAAGACCGGCGACCCGCTCTTCGAGATCGCGCCGGATCCGACGCCCCAGGAGCTCACCGACGTCGACCGGCAGCTCGACTCGACGAAGGCCTCCTACGACCGCGCGAAGGCCGACTTCGAGCGGGCCCAGGAGCTCACGAAGCAGGGCGTCGTCCCGAAGTCCGAACTCGACGTCAAGCGCGAGGCCTTCGAGCTGGCCAAGGTCGCCGTGGCCCGCGCCGAGCAGGGCCGGGACCTGACCCGCAAGGGCCGCATCCAGACCGATACCGTCTCGATGGAGTCGGTCATCCGGGCCCCGGCCGCAGGCACCGTGTTGACCCGAGCCGTCAACCCGGGCGACCCCGTCGTGCCGCTCACCTCGTACCAGCCCGGCACCGAGCTCGCCGCGATCGCGGACATGAGCGACCTCATCTTCAAGGGCACGGTCGACGAGATCGACGTCGGCAAGCTCAAGATGGCGCTGCCGGCGCGGATCAAGGTCGGGGCTCTCCCGACGGACGTCGTCACGGGCAAGGTCGCGCGCATCGCGCCGCAGGCCCAGCAGAAGGACGGAGCGACGCTCTTCGACGTCGAGATCGAGCTCGACCCGGCCACGCACGTGACGCTCCGAGCCGGATACTCGGCCAACGCCGACCTGATCATCCGGGAGCGCAAGAACATCCTGACGATCCCCGAGCGCGTCGTGATCTTCGAGGACGGCGGCAAGAAGACCTTCGTCGAGGTGCCGGGCGCGACCGAGAAGGCGCCCCCCGTCAAGACGGCGGTCCGGCTCGGCGTCTCCGACGGGTTGAACGTGGAGGTCTCCGAGGGGCTCGCCCAGGGAGCGAAGGTCCTCGAGCGGCCGCCCAAGAAGCTGACCTCCGCGGTCGACTGAGATGCTGTCCGTCCGCGACGCGTTCCGCCAGATGTGGCGGGACATCCGGAGCCAGAAGCTGCGAACGTTCCTGACGGTCTTCGGGATCGTGTGGGGCACGGTGTCGGTCAGCCTGCTGCTCGCCTTCGGGAGGGGTCTCCAGCGGCAGATGATTCTCAACAGCTCGGGAATCGGCGACGCGATCTGCATCGCCTGGCCCGGACTGACATCCGTTCCCTTCGAGGGACTCGGCAAGGGACGGAAGATCCGGCTCAACGAGGACGACGTCGACGCGATCCGCCGCGAGGCCCGGGGCATCAACGCGATCTCGAGCGAATACTCGAAGACGCTCAAGCTCAACTACGGCTCGAAGACGATCGCGATCGACATCTCCGGCGTCTCCCCCGAGTTTGGCGGAATGCGCAACCTCATCCCCCAGGCCGGCGGCCGCTTCTTCAATCCGACGGACGTCGCCGAGCAGCGGCGAGTTCTCTTCATCGGGAACAAGATGGTTGACGACATCTTCGGCAAGGACGTGAAAGCCGTCGGCAAGACCGTCCTGCTCGGCGGCTCGCCGTTTCTCATCGTCGGCGTCCTCCAGAGCAAGGTGCAGAACTCGAGCTACAGCGGGCGCGACAACCAGAAGGGGTTCATTCCGGGCTCCACCTACCGGGCGATCACGGGCGAGAAGTGGGTGGAGAACCTGATCTACCAGCCGAAGGTGGCGGCGCAGTCCGAGCCGGTGACCGACGACGTGCGCCGCGTCATCGCGCAGCGCCAACGCTTCGATCCCGACGACAAGGAGGCGTTCTCGGTTTGGGACACGACGGAGAACCTCAAGTTCTTCGCGACCTTCTTCCTCTCGTTCCGGCTCTTCCTGGGGATCATCGGCTCCTTCACGCTCATCGTCGGCGGCATCGGCGTGTCGAACATCATGAACGTCGTGGTCGAGGAGCGCACCAAGGAGATCGGCGTCAAGATGGCGCTCGGCGCGCGCGGCCGATGGCTGCTGCGGCAGCTCCTCCTCGAGACTCTGCTCATCACGGGCATGGGCGGCGCCCTCGGCTTCGCCATCGCCTTCGCCGTCTGCGCCGTGTTTCCGAAGTTCGGCGTGACCGAGTACGTGGGCGATCCGGACCTCTCGCTCTCCGTCGCGACGCTCACCGCCACGATCCTCGGCTTCACGGGACTGATCGCGGGCTACTTCCCGGCGCGGGACGCGTCGCGGCTGGATCCCGTGGTGGCGATGAAGTTGTAGGGTCCTGATGAAAGACGAGAATTCGAATCAGGGTGGTTCTGACGTTCCGACTGAGCGCAACATCTCCACTCCTGTCCGGCGCGTCGGGCGCCCCCACGGTCGACACTTGAAGGTCATTCTCCATCTCTTCCTCGCTTCGGCGCGCCTGCAGAAGAAGCGCGCGACGCTGACGATCGCCTCCCTCGCCTGGGGGACCGTGACGATCCTGATACTGCTCGCGTTCGGCGAAGGGCTGAAGCGCCAGATGATGTCCAACGAGCAGGCCATGGGGAGCAATCTCGCGATCCTCTGGCCGGGCGAGACCTCCAAGCCCTACAAGGGCCTGCCCGAGGGGCGCTCGATCCGGCCGAGGCTCGAGGACGTCGATTACGCCCGCGATCGCCTCCCCGAGCTCGACGCGATCTGGGGCGAGCTGACCTCCTGGCGGACCGCCCTGACCTACGGACGCAAGACCGTCAACGGGCGCGTCATCGGCACGCGCTACGACTACGGCGACGCCCGGAAGCACTTCCCGAAGGCGAAGGGGCGGTTCATCAATCCTCAGGACGAGGAGGAGAAGCGCCGCGTCGTGTTCCTCGGCAACGAGATGGCCAGGGACATCTTCGGCCCGGAGGACCCGCTCGGCAAGTCGGTCCTCATCAACAACTCCCCCTTCACCGTCATCGGCGTCATGCAGCGCAAGCGCCAGTCCTCGACCTACGGCGGTCCCGACGCGACGCACGCCGTCATCCCGCAGTCGACGTTCAAGGCCGTCCTCGGGAGCGACCGCCTGAACGTAGTCGTCTTCCGCGTGAAGAAGCCGGACGAAATGCCGGCGGCGCTCAAGCACTTCAACGAGGTGCTCGGTCCGCGGCTGGGCTTCGACCCGGAGGATCCCCGCGTCTGGGGCGTCTGGGACACCGTCAAGGGCCAGAAGATGCAGGAGAAGATCCTCATCGGCCTCGAGATCTTCTTCGGGATCATCGGAGCGCTGACGCTCATCATCGGGGGCGTGGGCGTGGCCAACATCATGTATGCCGTCGTCAAGGAGCGGACCAGGGAGATCGGTGTCAAGATGGCGCTCGGCGCGAGGCGTGGATGGATCACCGGCCCCTTCATCCTCGAGGGCCTCGTCTACACCCTCGTCGGCGGGCTCTTCGGGGCCCTCATCGCGATCCTCATCGTCACGGGCCTGTCGTTTCTCCCGATCGAGGGCAACGACGTGCTCGAGTTCATGGGCCGTCCCACGCTCTCCTGGCCGATCGGGCTCGCGACGATCGCGATCCTCGGGACCTGCGGCCTCCTGGCCGGATACTTTCCGGCCCGCCGCGCCGCGTCGATCGACCCCGCCAGCAAGCTTCGGTACGAATGAACCCGTAGGAGGCAACGTGACCGCGATCATCGACATGGAAGCCATCTGCAAGGTCTACGACACCGGCAAGGTCAAGGTCGAGGCCCTGAAGGGAATCGACCTGAAGATCGGGGCCGGGGAGTTCGTGGCGATCGTTGGCCCTTCCGGGTCCGGCAAGTCCACGCTGATGAACCTGGTCGGATGCCTCGACACGCCGTCGGACGGGCGCTACCGGCTGGGCGGCGAGGACGTCTCGAAGTTCACGCGCGACGAGCTGGCGGACGTCCGAAACCGCGTCGGGTTCGTGTTCCAGGGCTTCAACCTGCTGCCCCAGATCTCGGCCTTCGAGAACGTCGAGCTGCCGCTGCTCTTCGGCGGCGTCGCGCCGAAGAAACGCCGCGAGCGCGCGGAGGAGCTGCTGACCCGGGTGGGACTGCGAGACCGGATGGATCACAAGCCCACGGAGCTCTCCGGCGGGCAGATGCAGCGCGTCGCGATCGCGCGGGCGCTGGCGATGCGGCCGGACGTCGTCCTGGCCGACGAGCCCACGGGAAACCTCGACTCCTCCGCGGGAGGGGACATCATGGAGCTCTTCTCGGAGCTCTGGACGCAGGACTCGACCCTGGTCGTCATCACGCACGACATGTCACTCGCCCGCCGGGCCGGGCGCGTCGTCGAGATCCACGACGGCCGCATCGTTCGCGACGGGAAAGCCGCGGCATAGGGCATCCACGATCCCGAATTTCGTGCCCGCGATCCAGACGATTGGAGCGGTCGCAACGTCGATTTCCTACGTTAAATAGTTTTTAAGAAATTCCCCGGCCTTGACCTTTCCCGCTCTTCTTCTGGCAGAATCTTGGAAGATCCTGGCGAAGAGATTCCCAAAAAGGAGGCGACGGATGAGGAGAACCCGGCAATCAGTCCTGTTGCTCGCGGTGTTTCTGGCGACATTCGCTCACGGTCGGCAAGCGCTCGGCCAGGGTGTTCAGACGGGAACGCTCACCGGAATCGTCCGGTTGCCGGATAACTCCGGAATGCCCGGGGTCACGGTGACCATCGAATCCCGCGCCCTCCAGGGAAAGCGCACGGTGGTCACCGGCGCGAGCGGAGACTACGTCTTCAAGTTCCTCCCCCCGGGCGACTACAAGATCGTGTTCGAAATCGCGGGGATGCAGTCCCTGACGCGCGACGCATCCATGGGCGTCGGCGGCGAGGCGCGCGCCGACGTGATCATGACCCCCTCGGCGACCGCCGAGGTCACGGTCGTCGGCCAGGCGCAGGAGGTGGAGAAGGAGGCCGTCCATTCCTCCACGTACGACTATAAGGAGATCACGGCGCTGCCGATCGCGCGCACGATCAACCAGGTCGCGACCCTTTCCCCCAACGTCACCGACAACACTGCCAACGGCGGCGTTCAGATCGCCGGCGCCCTGTCCTACGACAACGTGTGGCTCGTCGACGGCGTCGACATCAACGACAACCTGTTCGGCACCTCGACGAACGCCCTGGTCATCGAGGAGGCGATCCAGGAAACCAAGGTCCTGAGCTCGAGCGTTTCCGCCGAGTACGGCCGCTTTTCCGGCGGCGTCATCAACGCGGTCACCAAGACCGGCGGCAACGAGTACCACGGCAGCGCTCGCATCGACCTGTCCAACGACAACTGGCAGGCGCGGACCCCGTACGAGATCGAAAACGGCATCACCCATCCCAGCGACACCAACGAGGTCTATTCGGGCACGCTCGGCGGGAAGATACTGACGGATCGCCTATGGTTTTTCGGCGCGGGCCGCTACTTCAAGACGGCGACCCAGAACACGCTGGACATCACCAACGAGACCTTCATCGCGACCGACAAGGAACCCCGGTACGAGGCGAAGCTGACCGCCAACATCGCCGACAACCACACCCTGCAGGGGACCTACACCCATTCCAAGGAGACGCTGGTCCAGAAGCCCCTGGGCATCACCATCGAGTCCACGGGCCTGGTCGAGCCGACCTACCCGTCGGATCTGTGGGTCGGAACGTACAACGGGGTGCTCACGCCGAATCTCTTCGCCTCTCTGCAGTACTCGCGGAAGAAGTTCCAATTCGCGGGATATGGAGGCACGGGCAAGAACGAACAACTGGACTCGCCCCGCATCTGCTTCAACCTCGATGCCTGCCACTTCGGACAGCCCTACTTCGACGCGACGGACCCCGAGGATCGCGACAACAACCAGTGGGCCGGGAGCGTCAGCTACTTCCTCTCGAAGCCCAAGATCGGCAGCCACGACATCAAGGCGGGCTTCGAGGTCTTCTCGTCGATATCGCGGGGCGGCAATTCCCAGTCCTCGACGGACTTCACGTACTACAACGACTACAAGACCGACGCCAACGGCGATCCGGTCTTCGACTCGGCCCACCACCTGATCCCGATCTGGCAGACGGGCGGCGACCTTCAGATTCACTGGTTCTCGACGCGCGGCGCGGAGGCCACGATCCGGACCACGTCGTTCTTCATCAACGACGTCTGGAGATTCGGGCAGCTGACGGCGAACGTGGGACTGCGGTACGAGAAGGTCAAGGGGAGCGGGCCCGAGGGAACTACGACCGCGAATTCGGACTCGGTCGTTCCGCGCCTCGGCGTCGCATACGACGTCCTGGGGAACGGGCGCTACACGGTGTCGGGCAGCTACGCCCAGTACGCCGGCGGGTACAACCCGATCGCCTTCAACCAGATCACCAACGTGGGCAATCCCAGCTACGTCTACTACTTCTACCTGGGCCCGCCGGGAGAGGGTTACCAGTTCGCGCCCGGCTACGACCCGGCCAACTACGTTCTCGCAGGCGGCGCGTTCCCGACTCGCAACGTCTTCCTCCAGAAGGGCCTCCACTCCCCCCGCACGCGCGAGTGGTCGGGGAGCATCGGCGGGCAGATCCTGCCCAACACGTACGCGGCGATCACGTACCTCCACCGCGACTACAAGGACTTCATCGCTCCGCTCATCACGATCCCGGGAGGAGCGACGTTCATTCCGGAGCTCGACGTCTCGCTGGACAACAAGGTCTACAGCAACACCGATCGCATCAAGCGGAACTACCAGTCGGTCGCCCTGCAGGGCCGCACCACCGTGAACCGGAACGTCTGGGTCCAGGTCGCCTACACGTACACGATCCGGTACGACGGGAACTCAGAGGAGGAGGGCTCCAACGCGCCGTTCTCACCCTCCGGCATCGGGTCCTATCCGGAGCTCTCGGCGCCCGACCGCAACTTCCCATTCGGACGCCTGAACGGTTATCAGAAGCACCGGCTGCGCGTCTTCCCGAACTACAACCTGCCCACCCGCTTCGGGAACTTCAACTTCGGGATGATCTACAACTACGACTCGGGTCAGGCGTACAGTTTCCGGGCTCCCAATCAGCCGTACTCCGACATCCAGCTCGCGCGAGACCCCGGTTACGCGGTGCTGCCGCAGACGCAGACTCTTTACTTCGGGAAGCGCGGCGCCGGTACGTTCCCCGGCCAGAGCCGCTTCGACCTCGCGTTGACGTACGACATCTCGGTCTTCAAGTCGATCGCGCCGTGGATCCAGCTTCGGGCGATCAACCTCCTGAATACGAGCTACCGAAGCGCCTTCAACACGCAGATCATTCCCTGCTCGGACCCGGCGCAGACGGGATGCAACGGTCAGGCGCCGCTCGACGCCAACGGCCTCCCCACGACCTTCACGACTGCGGGCACGCCGTTCGGCTCGGCGACGGCCAACTCGCAATTCCAGCAGTCCCGGACGTTTTCGATCAACGCGGGCGTACGGTTCTAGAAGCAGGCTTCGGCGATCCTCGAGGGGCGGCTCCGGCCGCCCCTTTTTCTTTAGAATCGGGCGCGTGAGAATCCCTCGCGCGCTCGTGTTCGGCTGCGTGGGCCTGGCGGCCGGCTGCACGAAGACGGGCCCGCCGGCGCCGGCGGGAACGCCCGTCGTCCTGATCTCCATCGACACGCTGCGCGCCGACCATCTCCCCGCGTACGGGTATGCGGGAGTGGAGACGCCATCGATCGACGCGCTGCGGCGCGACGCGATCCTCTTCTCGGACGCCTCGTCGCCGTGCCCGCTGACCCTGCCCGCGCACGCGTCGATCCTGACGGGCCTCCTGCCGCCGGCTCACCAGGTGCGCAACAACCTGGGCTACCGACTCGACGCCGCGGCCCATCCGACGATGGCGCGCTGGCTGAAGGCACGCGGCTACGCGACGGGCGCGGCCGTTTCGGCCTTCGTGCTCGCGGGAAAGACCGGACTCGCCGATTCCTTCGACTTCTACGACGACGCCATCGCGCGGCCGTCTCGCGCCGAGGCCGCGAGCGCCGCGAGCCAGGTCCAGCGGCCCGGCGGCGAGACCGAACGCCGGGCTCTCGCCTGGCTCGACGGCGTGCAGTCGAAGCCGTTTCTTCTTTTCCTCCACCTCTACGAGCCCCATTCCCCCTACGCGCCTCCCGATCCCTACAAGACCCTCTACGCGACGCGCCCCTACGACGGAGAGATCGCCGCGGCCGACGCCATCGTGGGAGATTTCGTCGGGCAGCTCCGGCGCCGGGGCCTCTACGAGAGGTCGATCGTCATCCTGCTCTCCGACCATGGCGAGGGCCTGGGGCAGCACGGCGAGAAGGAGCACGGCATTTTCCTGTACCGGGAGGCGCTCCGCGTCCCGCTCCTGGTGAAGCTCCCGGGCTCCGCGCGAGGCGGTGAGACGGTGAATGCGCCGGTCGCGCTGACCGACGTCGTCCCCACGCTCGCCTCGCTGCTCCGCGTCCCGCCGCCGCCCGGCGTCGACGGCGTCTCTCTGCTGGACTCCCGGCGGGACCCCGCGCGTCACCTCTATGCCGAGACGTTCTACCCGCGGATCCACCTGGGCTGGAGTCCCCTGCGATCGATCTGGGACGGTCGGCACGACTACATCGACAGCCCGAGACCCGAGCTCTACGACGTCGCGAGCGATCCCGGCGAGACCCGCGACCGGTTCTCCCCCGAGAACGCCGAGGCTCGCGAGGGGAAGCGCGCGCTCTCCGGGATCGAGGCCGCCTTTTCGCCACCCGCGCCCTCGGCGCCCGAGGACGTCAAGAAGCTCGCGGCGCTCGGCTACCTGACGGCGACGGCGCCCGCCGCGTCGGGGCCTCTGCCGGTTCCGCGGGAGGAGATCCGGACGATCGCCGAGATCGAGTCGGCGTACGGGCTGGCGGCGGCGGGCCGCGGCGAGGAGGCTGTCGGGGCCCTCCGGCGGATTCTCGCGCACAACCCCCGGTTGTTCGACGCGCAGTACAAGCTGGCCGACACGCTCGCCCGCCTCGGCCGCACTCGGGACGCCGCCGACGCGTATCGCCGCGCGATCGCGATCGCGCCGTCGATCGCGGGAGAGCTGGCGGTGGGGCTGGCGCGTGCGTGCCTGAGGCTCGAGCGCTGGGACGAGGCGCAGGCCAACGCGTCCCTCGCGATGCGCGACCACCCGGGGCCCGCGCACGCGATCCTCGCCCGCGCTGCGCTCGGGAAGGGCGACCTGCCCGGCGCCGAGCGGGAGGCCGCCGCGGCGCGTGCGATCCGAGGATCCGAGATCGACGCCGACCTCGTCATCGCCGAGATCTCCATCCGCCGCGAGAGGCCCGCAGAGGCCCTCGCCTCGGTCGAAGACGCGGCTCGGCGCCGCGACGCCGCCGCGGCCGAGCCCATCGAGGGTCTCGAGTATCTGCGCGGCGACGCTCTGGCGCGGATGGGCCGCCCGACCGAGGCGCGCGCCGCATTCGAGGAGGAGATTCGCCGGTTCCCGCGGAACACGGACGCCTACGCGCGCCTGGCCATCCTGTACGCGCTGGAGCACCGAACGCTCGCCGAAGTCCGTCAGCTCTTCGAAACGATGGCCCGGCAGAACCCCGGCCGCGAGAGCGCCCTCCTGGCGGCGAAGACCCTCGATTCCCTCGGCGACCTCCAGGCCGCCGCCGCTTGGCGCCGCCGGGCCGGAGCCTGAGGGACGAGAAGCTCAGAAGAGCCACTCGCCGGTCGTTCCTTCCAAAAAGACGACCGGCCAGAGCTGGCCGGTCGGAGAGGACGGGAGGATTGGAAGCGTCACTCGCCTCCGCTCGTCGTCTTGTAGACCGAAGCGCCGGTGGTCGCGTACAGCGTGTCCGGCCGGACGGGTCGATCACGAGCCCGGTCACGCCCTGATTGTCGAGCCCCGGGTTGACGGGGAACCAGGTCTCGGCGCCGTCCGTGCTCTTGTACACGCCGCCACCCTCCGTTCCGGCATAAAGGATCTCGGGGTGGTGGGGGTAAATCTGCACGCCGGCAGTGCGTGAGATCGCAAAGTAAGACGCCGGGTCGGCCGGGTCAGCCAACGCAAACTCGCTTTCCTGCGCAGCCTTCGCCCCAGCGTCGCTCTGTATCAGTCCGGAATCCTCGCGGGGTGGCCCGGATCAATCCGGTGAGAGTCGCAGCCGACGGGCGATCCTGGGCTTTTAGCTACGCGCGCGTCCCCTCCAACCTTTACGTCGTCGACGGGCTGAAGTGACGGGACCGCCGGCCTCGACGAACGCAGCGGCAAGGTCGCCGGCCGGCCGCCCGTTCTCTAGAACGCGATTCGGACGCCTCCGCGAAAGACGCGAGGAGCTACGCGTTCGACCGGACTGTTGAAGTCTTCGCGGGAAGCATCGAAGTGCGGGACCGTCTTCAGGTCATACACCCCGACGACGGTTTGACGCGCGAGCACGGTGCGACGGTTGAGCGCGTTGAAGCAGTCGAGCTGGGGAGTCACGGTGACCCCCGCCCCGAGACGAACGACCCGCGAGAGCTGCAGGTCCAGCTGATAGAGGTCTGGATAGCGATAGCGATCGACCGGTCCGATCTGAAGGGAGAGATAGTTCTGCTTGAGATCCTCTGTCGTGGCTTCCACTATGTACGGAATCGGAAAGCCCTCGCGCCCGAAGAGACTGATGCCCCCGACGGCGCCCAGGGGAAGCGGGAAGGTTCCGCTGACGTTGAACTGCCAGCGCGCGTTGATCCCGATCGGGGCGGCCGCGCCGGTGGCGTTGATGCCGGGCGTTTCGTTGTTCGGGTTGACGATCGCAGCGGAACGTATGCGTTGCCGCCAGTCGTTGTACGCGAAGCTGACCCGCGCCATCCAGCCGTGGGCGAACTGCTTTTGAACCTGAAACTCGACGCCATCGTAGGTCTGCGTGGCGTCCGGCCGATTCTCGAGCACGGTCCCGCACGGTGGCGGACACTTCACCAGCCCGTAGTAGGGCTCGTCAAAGCTCAAGACGTACCCGTCCACACCCACGGCGGTCCCCGTCGCGTTGCCGAGGTGGACGTAGCTATCGAGAGTCGTCCCGGCCCAGGGTGTGATCAGGAAGCCACGGGACATTCGGTGGGTGTACGTCAGCGATGCCGAAAGCTCCGTCGAGATCTGCCGCTCGACGCCGAGGATGAACTCGTCGGTCGTGGGCGGCCGGAGGTCCTCGGCGATCCGGTTGATCTGGACTGATGAACCGGGGTTTCGAATGTCGACGTTGGTACCCAGATACAGGTCCTTCGAGATGTCGATCTCCCCCCTCTCGACGAAGCCGTTGCGGTTCGCGTCGTCCCAGGCGAAGCGGCGTTCGGCGATGGCGGGAAACGCGTTCACCTGGAGGGCGGTCGGGCTGTCGAGCTGGTCCGCAAACCGAGAATACGACGCGCGCACCAATGTGCGTGAATCGGGCAGCGCATAGGCTGCGCTCACCCTCGGCTGAAACTGCCGCCACGTGATGGGAAATCCCGAGTCGCCTGCGTACTGCACGGCCGGGAGGATCGTCGGGAAGACGGGGTTGGCCGGGACGTGGGACGGCAGGTTCTTGCCCTGCGCGTAGTCGAACCGGGAACCCACGTTGAGCGTGAGGTCGCCGACGCGGATGGTGTCGCCCATGAAAGCGTCGAAGGCATTGAGTTCGGCGTTGACGTCCTGAAGCCGTGTAATTGAAGCGACCTTGGAGAACTGATCTCCCCAGATCTGGTCGGCCGGCCAACTCGAGGCCACCCCGAAACGGACGTGCCGATAACCGAATCCGAACTTCACCTCGTGCCGCACCCTCCCCGTCTCGAAGAAACTCGAGACTTGCGCGCTAGCCTGATGCTTGTCGTCATTGATGAAACGGCTCGCGTAGCTGTGTCGGAAAATCCGATCCTCGCCGAGAATCGCCTGGACATCGGAGCCCCCGCGCGGGGTGTTCGCGGAGGCGTTCGTGACGTAGGAGAGGTTGCCCGACGCGAAGAGCTTCGCCGAGAAGACGTGCGAGTCCTGTACTGTGTAAGCCTGACCCGGCCGGAGGTTGTTCGAGTTCGACGCATCGTCGCGGTCTTCGTCGAGAAGCCATCCCAGCGTGGTCCGCTCGAAATTCGTGTAGCCGAGGGCAAGTGTGTTGGCGGGAAGGACCTGCGCGTTCAGCTTCGCGTTCCAGTTCGCCAGGGTCACGGAGCTCCGAATCGATTCGCGGCTGCGTAGACCGAAGTCCTCGGCCAGGTAGTCGTTATGCGCGAAGGCGGCCCACAGCCAGAGACGGTCCTTCCAGAGCGGGCCGCCGGTCTCGACTCCGTAGTCCCATCCAATGCGCCCGGTGTACAGACCACGCGCCGAACCTCGCAGCGTGTTGGTTCCGCGCTTCGTCACGAGGCTCACGGTGACGCCCGGAGTCTCCAGCGCGGGATCGGCGCCTCCGGTTGAGACCTCGATGTTCGACAGGGAGTCGAAATCGAAGAAGAACGGTGGCACGCCCCCCAGGCTGACAGGTATTCCGTCCAGCTGGTACGTGTTCTGGCTGGAATCCGAGCCCTTGCCTATGAAGATCGGCCTCGGAGCTTCGAGAACCCCGCCCACGTTTGGGCCTGGGAAGAGCACTCCGGGAACCTGTTGCAAGATTGCCCAGGGCGTTCGAGCCGTCGGAATGTCCTCCAGCTCCGTCCGTCCGAATGACGCCCCGATGTCGAGCTTTCGATCATCGAGGCCGACGTAGTCGGAGCCGACGATGACCGTCTCCGACGCCCCCGCCACGGGGAGAGTGATCGAGAACACCGAACTCCCCCGCGGCGCGACGATCACATCGCGGCGCACCGTCTCGAAGCCATCCCGCTTCAGCGTAACGGAATAGCCGCCGGGCGAGAGGCTCAGGAAATGGAAATCGCCCCGCTCGTCGCTGGTCGCCGTTCGTGAGGCGCCCGGACGGGTCAGCGTCGCTGTCACGCCGGGCACGACGTTGCCGTGCGGATCCAGGGCCCTGCCGTAGATGCTCCCGGTCGCCGACGAGACCTGGCCTACCCCTTTGGCCGCCAGCAGCCAGGCAGCCACGAAGACCGGAGCGAAGGCCCGCGGGGATCGCAACCATTCCTCCGAAAACGCCCCAGTCTACTTCAGGGAAACACGACGAGGCGACCGGCCGCTGCCGATCGCCTCGTCGGAGTTCGCCACTCGTTACTCGCCGAGGAGCCTGAAGACCCTACTCGCCCCCGGTCGTGGTCTTGTAGACCGACGTGAAAGTCGAAACGTAGAGGGTCTTGGGATTCGACGGATCCAGCACGATCCCGCGGACGCCCAGGTCCGGGAGACCATCGTTGACGGGCTTCCAGCTTTCCCCTCCATCGCGGCTCCTGAAGACTCCTTCGCCCTCGGTTCCGACGTAGAGGACGCGACGGTTGTCGGGGTTGATCTGAACGCCGGCGGTACGCGACGTACTGACGTACGTTTCCGGATCCTCGGGATCCGACAGAGGGAGTCCGGCGCTTTTCTGCGTCCAGGTCGTGCCGCCGTCGGTGCTCTTGAGAACGCCCCTCGTGATGGTTCCCGCGTAGACGATCCGCGAGTCGGCGGGATCGACCGTGATGACGTACGACGGCGTCTCGTCCACGAGAACCCAGCTCATCCCGAAGTCTTTCGAACGGAAGATGCCCTTCTTCCTGTCGCCGACGAAGAGGACGTTTCGGTGGCGGGCGTCGAGGGTGATGCCTCGGCTGCTCAGATCCAGGAACTCGTCGGGGCCCGCTCCCGGAGCGCGGTCGATTCGGGTGAACGTCTCGCCGAAGTCCGTCGTCTTCCAGACGCCGTTCGGATCCAGGGCTATCCCGCCCCCCAGAGTGGCGATGTACAGGGTGTGATTCACCGGGTCGACCGCCATGCCGGTGCCGTACGTCGTCTCCGAGCCGAAAAGACGGCGCTCCCAGTGGTGCCCGTGGTCCCTCGAACGGAACAAGCCGCCCCCGACGAATGACGTCGTATAGACGCGCCTGGGGTCCTGGCGGTCGAAGGCGACCGCGCGGGGCGCCCGTTGCGTAAATCCGTTGACGCCCCCGTCTCTCCAGGTGCGCCCACCGTTCTGAGTCTCGATCAGGCCGCCGTCGTTGGTTGTCAAGAAAAGGTGCTCGTGGTCGGACGGATCCATGGCGAGCCCGATCCCATCCTGGCAGGCGCACTCCCGGAGGAGGTTCGCGGCGAGATGCCGCCAACCGTGGTGGCCCGGGCCGTCATCCGGGAAGAGGTTTATTGAGTCACGGGCGGCCGGGTCATGGACGTCTTCCCCCGCGAGCACGAACGCGCCGTCGAAACTGGTCCCGAGGTACACGGCGCCCGCGCTGTCGACGCTCAGGATGAGGCTCTTTCCGGACGTCACGCCGGCGTTCCTCCACGTCACGCCGCCGTCGTCGCTGACCGAGACGCCTTGAGTCCCCGTGCCGGCGAAAAGCCGTCCGCCGCTCTTGGCCAGAGTCATGATCACACCGACCTCGGGAGAGCCCACCCGCGCGAATGTCACGCCCCCGTCGGTGCTCTTGTAGACGCCGTCGCCGTTGGATCCCGCATATACGACGTTCCCGTCGTCCGGGTCCACCAGGACGGACCACACCGTGGTCCCGAGGCCTTCGATCGGGGTCCAGCTGGCCCCACCGTCGGCCGACCGGAAGGCTCCGTTGCCGTTGGAGGCGACGAAGAGCACGTCCGGATGGAAGGGATTGATCGAAAGGGAAAAGATGAGCGCGGCGCCCAGCCCCTCCGAGGCGTCCTCCCAGGACGCGCCGGCGTCGATACTCTTCTGAACGCCGATGGAAGTGGAATAGAGGACGTTCGAATTCGTCGGATCGATAACCGTGGAGAAGCCGAGTACGATCGGCAACTCGTTCCAGGTGGCTCCCCCGTCGGTCGTCTTGAAACCTCCCGCATAGACCACGTTGGGATCGTGGGGATCCATGGCGAGCGAAGTCGAACCGACGTCGGGCCAGCTCTCGACTCTGGCAAAAGTCGCGCCGCCGTCCGTGCTCTTCAGGAGAGGCCCGCTGATGGTGACGAGATAGATCGTGTGGGACGGCGCATCCGCCACGATTGCCGCCGCGACCGCGCCCGGAGCCGGGCCGACCGACCGCCAGCCCGGGGGGCGACTCGGCGTGGTTCCCTCCGCATCGGCGGCCGACGCGTTCGCACAAGAAAGACCGGCGAATGCGAGGGCGAGCCCGATCCACCGCACCGCCGCTCCCAATCCCTCTGTGGCCCGTGTGAAATTCATGACGATTCCTCCTCTTTACCGACTAAAGCGGAAAACATGAGCCGGGGCTGTAATGGGGTCCGCCCCCTCGGTTGCCTGAAGGTTCGGCACGGCCCCCCGCCGACGCAGACGACAGGCGGTATCCTCCGACCACGTGAGCGGCGGAAAAGCACCCGAATTGACACCCCCGGCACGCCGGGTCACGGGCCTGCTCGTCGCCTGGGGAGCCGGCGACGAGTCCGCTTTCGAGCAACTCGTGCCCCTCGTGCACGCGGAGCTGCGCCGCCTTGCTCATCGGGCGATGAGCCGCGAACGCTCCGGCCATACCCTCCAGACGACCGCCCTCGTCAACGAGGCCTATCTCCGACTCATCGACGCCGACGGGGTCCGGTGGCAGGATCGGGCGCACTTTTTCGCGATGTCCGCCCGACTGATGCGGCGCATCCTGGTGGACCACGCGCGAGCCCGGAAGTCTCAGAAGCGCGGCGGAGCGATGCGCAAAGTGTCCCTGGAGGAAGCCCTCATCCTCTCACCGGAGCGGGGCTCGGACCTGGTCGCGCTCGACGACGCGTTGAAGGCGCTGGCGGCCGTCGACTCCCGTAAGAGTCAGGTGGTCGAAATGCGCTACTTCGCCGGGTTGAGCGTCGAAGAGAGCGCCGAGGTCCTGAAAGTTTCCCCCGACACGATCATCCGTGACTGGAAGCTGGCGAAGGCGTGGCTCCTGCGCGAGCTCTCCGAGGGCGCTTGAAGTGGCGCCCGACCGGTGGGCCGAGGTCGAACGCATCTACCACGAAGTGCTCGAGCATGAAGCGCTCGAGCAAGGAGCACTGGAGCCCGACCCCGGCAAACGCGCTGCGTTTCTGGACGAGGCCTGCGGCGGCGACGAGGCGCTCAGGCGGGAGGTCCAGTCGCTGCTCGGCTACGCCCAGGCCTCCGACACGTTTCTGGAGCGTCCGGCCCTCGAAGACGAAGCGGAGGAACTGCGGCAGGAGCCGGGGCCGCCGCTCGTCCAGCGGCAGATCGACGAATACCGGATCCTGTCGCTTCTCGGCGAGGGCGGAATGGGGCAGGTCTATCGCGCGAAAGACTTGACGCTCGGCCGCGAAGTGGCGATCAAGGTCCTCCACGGCCTGGCCGCCGGCGGGCCGGGAAACCTCCGGCGCTTCGAAGAGGAGGCTCGGCTCGCCAGCGTCCTCAATCATCCGAACATCGTCACGATCTACGGCGTCGGTGAGAAGAGTGACCTCGCCTACATCGCGATGGAGCTCGTGCACGGGCGCACCCTGCGAGAGATGCTCTCGGGCGACCCTCTCTCGCTGAAGGTGAGCCTCGACCTGGCCGCCCAGCTGGCCGGCGCGCTTTCGGTCGCGCACGCGCGCGGGATCGTCCACCGGGACCTGAAGCCCGAAAACATCATGGTGACGCGGGAAGGACGCCTCAAGGTCCTGGACTTCGGAATCGCGAAGCTCCACGGCCCGAGAGACCCCGCCACAGAACCACGGCCGGGGTCGGTCGTCCACACCGAAGACGGAAGCATTCTCGGGACAGTCGGGTACATGTCGCCCGAGCAGGCTGCGGGAAAGCGCGCAGTGCCCGCATCGGACCAGTTCTCCCTGGGCACGATCCTCTACGAAATGGTTACCGGTAGGCGTGCCTGGAAGCGAAGCACCGCGGCAGAAACGCTGACGGCCATCATTCGAGAAGATCCGGCGCCGATCGCGAGCGCGGCGCCGGGCACGCCCAAGTCTTTGCGCTGGATCATCGAACGCTGCCTCGCCAAGGACCCCGAGGATCGCTATGGCTCGACCCGCGACCTCGCCCGCGACCTCGCGACGCTCCGAGACCATTTCGCCGAGCTGAGCGGCGCGGACCTCACCGCGGAGAGCGCAGGCGGTCCCCCCCCAAAACGCCGAGGCTGGGCCGCGCCCTTCATCGCCGTCGCGAGCGCCGCGGTCCTCGGCGCTGTCATTCTCCTGTCGCCCCTGTTCCGAAAACCGCCCTTGGCCGACTGGGTTCAGATCGGGTTTCGTCGGGGCGTAGTCTGGTCCGGGCGCTTCGCTCCAGACGGACAAACGATCGTCTACAGCGCGGCATGGGACGGGGAACCGCCGCGACTCTTCTCGACGCGGCCCGGATCCACGGAGACGCGCACGCTCGACCTGCCACCCGGCCGGCTTCTGGCCATTTCCTCCAGAAGCGAGCTCGCCTTCCTGCGCAACCTGCGCCTCGGCTCCAAGCTCGTTCACCCTGGAACGCTCGTGCGGGCGGGTTTGGAGGGAGGAGTCGGCCGCGACGTGCTCGAGAATGTCCTGGCGGCGGACTGGTCTCCCGACGGCACGCAGCTCGCCGTGGCGCGCGAGGTAGCTGGGAAGGTCCGGCTGGAATACCCGATCGGGAAGACGCTCTACGAGACCGAAACCGGGGGGGAAATCTGGAATCTCCGCTTCTCACCCGACGGAGCCTGGATCGCCTTCTACGAGCCTACGGGGAGCGGGACAGTCCTGGCCGTCCGCGTCGCCGACGGCCTCCGCCGCGTCCTGTCCGACGGCTGGTTCATGAGCGCGTTCCCGCTCGCCTGGTCCCCGGACGGCCGCGAAGTTTGGTTCACCCCCCAGAAGCAGATCAGGGACAGGAGTCCCGCGCTCATGGCGGCGACGCTCACCGGCCAGTTGCGGGAGGTCACCCGCGGCCCGGGGCAGCTCCGGCTCTTCGACATCGCTCCCAACGGACGGCTCCTGATCGCGCGCTGGGACGTGCACCTCGGCCTGCGCGGATTCTCGTCCTTCTCGGGCCGGGAGCGCGAGCTCTCCGCCACGGACGACAGCGTGCTCGCCGATCTCACGGGCGACGGACGCAACGTTCTCATCTTCGATCGCCAGGCGCTCTTTCTCCGACCCACGGACGGCTCCCCCCCTCTTCGGCTGGGCGAGGGCCTGCAAGACGCCCGCCTGTCGCCCGACGGGAAGTGGGTCCTCGCCGGTTCGAAGGAGGGACGGGTGCTCGTCCCGGTCGGAGCGGGAGACGTGCGCCGGGTCGCGGCGGCGGACGAGTGCCACCAAACGGAGTGGCTGCCAGACGGAACGCAATTCGTCTGCGAGAGGCTCTCTCACCCGGGGATCCGTCTGAGCCTCATCGAGGTGGCGTCCGGCAAGCAGACCGACGTCGCCGTTCCAGCGGCGGCTGTCACCGACTTCGAAGACGGAGGACCGGTCTCGGCCGATGGAGCGTTCCTCGCCGGGTCCGGGAGCCGCGGGGATGTCTGGGTTCTCCCGCTCGCGGGCGGTGAGCCGCGACGCCTCCCCACGGAGAAGGGCATGATCCCCGTCGGTTGGTCCGCGACCGGACGCTACCTCTACGTCGAACGAGTCGGGTCGATGCCGGCCAACATTCAGAAGCTCGATCTCCGCACGGGTCGTGCAGAGACGTGGAGGGACCTGTCGCTCGAAGACCCGGCTGGCATCGCCCGGATCCATCCCGTGATGGTAAAGGACGACGGACGATCGTGGGCCTTCAGCTACCTCCGCATCCTGTCGAACCTTTACGTCGTCGACGGCTTGAAATAGGGCGGCGTCGAGACCTGCGCTCGCCGCCGCCCTAATTCCCGTTCAGGCGACCGATGGGGATTCGAAGCTAGCGCACGGCGACTCTCAGGATCCGACCCTCGCCCGGGTTGCAGTGATAGCCGCACTCGGAGATGTAGAAGGCCCCGTCGGGTCCCCGAGTCAGCGCCGAGGGAAACGTGAGACCGTCCAGGATCGTCTCGAAGCCGCCTTTCTCGTCCAGGCGCACGAGGCTCCCGGTCCCGGGAATGAAGATGGGCGATTGCAGCGCGTAGAGCCGATGCCTGTGATCGAACGCGATGCCGAGCACCGCATGGAGACCGCTCGCGAAGAGCCTTCCGCAGCCGTGTCGCGACAGCTGGTAGATCCCGGCCTCGAAGGACTTCTCGAAATCCGGCACCGGCGGGTCCGTGCCGGGGACGAAAACGATCTGTCCCAGCGTCCCGACGTACAGGTCGTTGCGGTCGGCGGCGAGAGCCGTGTAGGTGTGATCGCCGAAATTCGCGAAAAGATCCTCGACCAAACGCGTGCGGCCGTCGGATGGGCGCACGGACACGAGCAGGCCATGGTTCGGCTCGACGGCGAGCACACGCCCGTTGTCGACGATCATCGAGTACCAGGTGCCATCCGGCTCGTAGTCCGGATTGCGCGGCTCCTCATCGCCCTTCGCGCCGGGATTCGCCATGAGCCACGCGCTCAGATCGGCGATCTGGGTGAGGCCGGAGCCGCCGACCCTCGAGATCCCGTTGTTCACGTCCGCGTGCCCGTGCGAGCACCCGGCCCCGGAGATGAGCGCCACGAGATGTCCCCCGTGAAACGCCAAGGACGAGACACCTTGCTGATCTCCGCCAATCGCGGGCTGGGCTTCCGCGGACGGAAGACCGTCGGCCACGACTTGAACTTGACCGTTTGACCCGATCCTGAGAATCCGTGCCGTAAAGCCGCCGACGAACGGCCCCACCGGGGGCTGAACCTGGTCGCACAGCCCGACCGTCGACAGCGTGCCGCCGTGCGCGCCCGCTTCGGCGACGTAGAGATGCCCATCTGGACCGAACGCGAGACCCCGGGGGTCGTTCAATCCAGAGGCCACCACCGTGGTGGCGACCGAGCTCCCGGCTTCGACTTGCCCGAGCCCGACCATCGGCCAGGTCAGGGCGCCGAGGGCAATGGCAAGACACATTCTCAGAATTGCGTGACTCCGATTCTCGCACCGCGAGGGTTCCATGGCGACCTCCTTCAAAAAGACATGCCTCTCCGCTGCCTCTTCTCGACTCTCGGAACTTCGGTAGCCGCGTGCGACCCGGGGTGAGCGTTGTCTTCGGAGCGCGTGGCCAGGCGTAAGGGCGCCCAACGCGTCCCGCTGTCCAGGCTCTTGATGACGCCGAGGTGCGTCCCGGCGTAGAGGGTCGAAGGCGACGCGGGATCCATCGCCATCGCCGTGGCATAAAGGTCTGGCGCGAGCGAGCGCCAGTTGGCGCCGGCGTCCAGACTCTGGAAGATGCCGGAGGCAGTCCCGACGTAAAGCGTCCCGGGGGTCTTCGGATCCGCGACGAGTGCCAGGATGTTGACGCTCGTCAGCCCGCGATTGCTGGGCGTCCAGAGGGCCCCGGCGTTGATGCTCTTGTAGAAACCTTCGTGGGTTCCGGCGTAGACGACCTCAGAAGAGGCTGGATCGATCGTGATGTTCCAGACGGTCGCCCGCTTCAAGCCGTTGGTCATGTGCGACCACTGGATCCCGCCATCGATCGACTTGAACACGCCCTCGCTGTTGGTTCCCACGTAAACGATTCCGGGCGTGACGGGATCGAGCGTGATGGCGGTCACGCAGATGTGCGCGGTCGGGGACGTCGACTCGATCCAGCTCTCTCCGCCGTTGGTGCTCTTGAAGAGGCGTCCGGACTCGCTTCCGGCGAAGACGGTCGATGGCGCGTGCGGGTCCACGGCCACGGCTCCGACGTAGCGCGCCGACAGCCCGGTGTTCGCCGCATTCCAATGGTCGCCGCCGTCGGCGCTCTTGAAGACTCCGCCCGTGTCCGTCGTGGCGAACAGGGTCTGGGGCCGTCGCGGGTCGATCGCCAGAGAGAGAACGGATCGCCCCTCGAGCCCGTCACCGCTGCTGCGCCAGCTGCGGCCGCCGTCTCTCGTCTTGTAGATCCCGCGAGCGGTCGAGGCGAAGAGAACCGATGGGGCGGACGGCTCGAGAACCAGCGCGGTGACCAGGCCGCCCTCGCCCTGCAGGACCCAACCCGTATCTCGAGCGGACAGAGGAGCGGCCAGCACGACGGCGAGGGCCATGCGGCCGAAAGTCGATCTTGCGGTTAGGGTCGATGCGGCCATTAAAACGGCCAATCCACGTTTTCGCAGCCGACGATGTCGAACGCCGAAGCCTGGCCCGCGCTGGAGAGCGAGAAAGCCACGCCCTCGGCGCAGTCGATGTCCACACCGGCCGTCAGAGTGACGGTGAAGGTCGCCGTCTGGCCCGGCGCGACCTGAACGGGAGCGAATCCGATGACTTGCAACACGGTGTATCCGGAATCGGCGGACGCGTCCATGCCCGTCAGCTGCACCGTTCGGCCGCCCGTCTCCCGGACGACCACGACGGCGAGAGCGGCATGCTTGATGCCGGTTGGAGGGGCCGCCGGAGAGAGGGTCACCTCCATCGAGATGGTCGAGGGACCCCTGGTCGGGATCGGAGTAGGAGTCAAGGGCTGCGTCGTCAGCGGTTTGTCGCCGCAGCCGTACACGAAAACCCCGGTTGCGAAGACCATTCCCAGACCTCGGACCCAACCGATCTCACGTCGATTCATTGCATCTCCTTCCCTGTCATTCAAAGCGGAAATCGAGCAGAGAAACCGCAATGGGTGATGGAACAAACCGGCGGCGCGCTCTCTCATCGACGCAATCCTGGCCCGGGCGCCGCCGCTGGGTCCTTGTAGAATCCTCAGAGATTCCTCAAATGCGACTCGACCTGGGACCCATCACCCTCGACACGGATCGCCATCAGGTGTTTCG
>JBBRFL010000012.1:0-89037 GCA_038224325.1 Thermoanaerobaculia bacterium
CGGATGACCGGGACGATGAGCCCCCAGTCCAGTGCGACCGCCATCCCGAGGTGGATGTCGTGGTGATACACGATGTTTTCGCCGTCGATCGAGGCGTTGACCTGCGGATATTCGCGCAGTCCCTGGATCGCGGCCCGAAAGATGAAGGGCAGGTAGGTCAGCTTCACGCCGTTCTTGGCGAGGAAGTCCTCCTTGTGCCGCGCGCGGAGCTTCGCGATGTTCGTGTAGTCGACCTGGAAGACCGTGGTCACGTGAGCGGATGTGCGCTTGGAGAGGATCATGTTCTCGGCCGTGATCCGTCGGATTTTCGTCATCGCGACGAGCTCGTCGCGGTCCGTGACGGCCATCGCCGGCCGCGGCGCCGGGGCTTCCGCTGGCTCGGCGCGCCCCACAGAGGGAGCCTGCGCGGGCGCGGCGGCGGATCGCCCGGCGGACGGGACCGCGGCGACCTTGCGGTTCTCGAGGTAGGACAGGATGTCGTTCTTGGTCACCCGGTTGTGGATCCCGGTGCCCTCGACCTCGCGGATCTCGATGGCGTGCTCCTGGGCGATCTTCCGGACGAGCGGCGAGGATTTGCGCCGGATGCGCTCCTCGATCGACTCGACCTGTCCGCCCTCGGAGGGGGCCGAAGGCTCGGGGGAGACCGCGGTGGCGGGGGCCGCGGGGGCGGGCCGCTCGGGGGCGGCGGGCGGCGGTGCGGGAGGCGCCGACGCGGCGGGAGCCGGTGGAGGGGCCGCGGGCGCCGCGGGAGCGGGCGCCGGCGCGGCGGGAGCCTGGGCTTTCGGGGGCGGAGGCGCGGCCGCCTCGGATCGGGCGGGGGCCGGGGGCGTCGCGGCAGCGGAAGCGGCCGGAGCGGCGGCCGGCTGCTCTCCCGCCTCTCCAATCACGGCCACGACCGTGTTGATCGCAACGGTCTGTCCCTCGCTGACCTTGATCTCCACCAGCGTTCCCGCGACCGGGGACGGGATCTCGGCATCGACCTTGTCCGTCGAGATCTCGAAGATCGGCTCATCGCGCTTGACCGCGTCGCCGACTTTCTTGAGCCACTTCGTGATGGTTCCCTCGGCGATGGATTCCCCCATCTGCGGCATGATGACCTGGGTCGGCATAGGCTTCTCCTCCGTCGCGTCTCGAAAGAAGAATAGCATCCGTTCACTCGTTCCGGATGACCTCGCGGGAACGGATCCTCGAGGGAATTGCATCGTGCCACGCCTTCTGCGGCTCGCGCTTGCCTTCCTGCCCGTGCTGGCGGCGCGGTGCGGCAGCGCGCCTTCTCTTCCCGGAGCGTTCTACGCGCCGGAGAACCGAAGCGGGTCGGCGCGGCCCGGCGCGATCCTTCGCTCCGAATCCCTCGAGGGCGCCCCGCCCGGAGCCTCCGCGTGGAAGATCCTCTACGTCTCGACGGGCTGGAACGGCGAGCCCATCGCGGTGTCGGGCGTCGTGATTGCGCCCGATCTTCCGGCCCCTCCGACGGGTCGGCCCGTCGTCGCGTGGGCCCATCCGACGACGGGAATCGCGGACCGATGCGCTCCGTCGATCTCCCGGGATTTCTTCGACTCGATCCCGCACCTGACCGAGCTGATGGCCCTCGACTACGTCGTCGCCGCGACGGACTACCCGGGCCTCGGGACTCCGGGGCCTCATCCGTACCTCGTCGGAGCGAGCGAGGCCCGCGCCGTCCTGGACTCGGTGCGCGCCGCCGGAAACCTTCCCAGGACGGGCGCGGGGCCGCGGTTCATCGCATGGGGTCACTCCCAGGGGGGCCACGCGGCCCTGTTTACGGGTCAGCTCGCCAGCGGCTATGCGCCCGAGCTGGCCCTGGTCGGCGTCGCGGCGATCGCGCCGGCGACGGACCTGAAGGAGCTCTTTCGCGACGACCTCGGGGAGCGGGTCGGCAAGGTCCTCGCGGCCTACGCGCTCTGGTCCTGGGCGGTGACGTTCGGCGCGCCCCTGTCGCCCGTGGTGAGGACCTCCGCGATCGCAGGCATCGAGCGGGTTGCCCGTGACTGCATCGAAACGACCGGAGAGGATTACCGCGCGGCGTTCGACTCGCTCCAGATGGGAGCGGGATTCGCCACCGCGGAGGCATTCTCGGGAGAGCCGTGGAGCCGGCTCCTCGAGGAGAATCGCCCCGGCGGCCATCGGATCGGAGCCCCCGTCTACGTCGCGCAGGGAACGGAAGACTCGGTCGTGAGGCCCTCCGTGACCCGGGATTTCGTGCGGTCGCTCTGCGCCGCCGGCGAGATTGTCCGGTTCGAAGAGTTGCCGGGAGCGGGGCATTCGCGGGCCGCGCGCATCAGCGCGACGAGCGCGATCCAGTGGATGCGCGACCGCTTCGACGGCCGGACGCCGCCGAACACGTGCAAGGCGGCGCGGATCTCCTCGGCTCCCTCTCGCCCTAGGAGCCGGGAGGTTTCGTCGCCGAGCGGGGCGGGATCGTCGGGGCGCCGGGAGGGTTGGTCGTCTGCGGAGCGGGCGCCGGTTTCTCGAAGAGCTTCGGGTCCACTCCCGCGTTGACGTGAATCTCATCGAGCACGACCGTCTGGTCCGGGCTTCCGTCGGTGACGACCGAGAGCGTGTGGGGCAGCGTGAACCCCTCGCCGACTCGAAAGTCGGAGTAGTCGGAGAGGACATGCACCGTCTTCCCGTCCGGAGAGATCGAATCGTGCGCGGAGCGCAGAATCCGTCCCGTCGCCGGGTCGATGAACCAGCGAACCGCCGCGCCTGCGTAGGAGACGTCCAGGATCCGCGTCTCGACGTCTCCGAGCTTCTCCGTGGCTCCCAACCGCAGATCGAGCTTGGGATCGCCGATCTTCTGCGCGAGATAGAACGCGGACCGCTGCACCTGGTGGAGCAGCTCGTCCCGAACGGGCGCGGGGAGATCCTGGACTCCCTGGCTCCCGACGAGGAACGCGCCGCCGGGCGTGGCGACCATCGCGAACCGCCCGAAGGGCGCGTCCACCTGCTGCGACAGGCGATCGGGGAAGGCGATCGTCGTGTCCATCTCCATGGTCATCTCGCCCTGGGCCGTCCGGGCGGTCACCTGGCCCCGCGTGTGGACGTCGCGGATCTTCTCGATCTTCTCCCGGCCGCCGAGGCTCTCCACGGCCCTGGCGAAGAGCGCCCGCGCGTCGCCGGCGGGAGCGGCGGGACGTTCCGTCGCCGTCGCCGTCGCCGTCGCGGGAGTCGCGGTGGCGGGCGCGCTCGCCCGCGGCGTGGCGTTGGGGAAGGGCCGGGCGGCGGCGACCGCCGCGAGGAAAGCCGCGCCTAGTGTCGCGATCGCTCCGAACCGAGGGGCTGACATTTTTCCTCCGGGCCCGGCAGCATAACCGAAGTAGCATCCCCGCCGTGCCGAGGAATCCGGACGCCCTGCTCACGCGTCTCGAGAGAGCCCGGCACTCCCGGCCCGGTGCGCGCCAGGCGCAACGGCTCCTGCGGGCCGCGGGGCGGCTCGAGCTCTCCGGCGCCGCTCCGCTGATCCGCCTCCACGAGGCGGCGCTCTTCCTGCGGGCCTATCCGCACGACGCGCGGGTGCTGCGCGCCGCCGAGCGTCTCCTCGCGACCTTCGAGAGGCGCGTCGCCGGGCTCGAGGACGACGGCGAGGATCTCTCGGCCTTCGACGCCCCCGAGGTCGCGGGAGTGGCCGGGACGGTCCTCGGGACGGACTTCTCCTTTGATCTCGTGCGCTGGCTCCTGCGGCGGCATCCCCGCTCTGTGCGCGTGGACTGGGACGCCTGCGACGGCGAGGACCGGATGCGCGCGACGTGGCCCGCATTCCTGCCGCTGCTCGAGGAGGAGGCGCTCGCGGACGCCAACGTCCCCTACCGGCGTTGGCTGGAGGCCGCGGCCGGGCGGCGAACGAGCGACGCGGGCTGGATCGCGGCGCGCTACGAGGCGCTGCCCGTGTCCGAGGCCGAGCGAGCCGAGCGCTGGGACTCGCTCGGCGCCCCGGTTTCCTGGAAGCTGCGGGGACCTCGCGCCTCCCGCACCCGGATGCGGCTTCCGGGGCCGCGCCGGTTCTTTCACGACGAGCCCCTCCTGACCCGCCGGGACGTCTCGCTCGACGAGGCGTTCGAGGCCGGGCCCCTGCCGATCCGCAGTCTGTCCCGGCGCGAGGGAGAGCGCGTCTGCGATCTGGCGCGCGAGGCCACGGCCGCGCGCTACCGCGAGTTCTACACGTTCACCCACGCCGATCCGTCCTCCGTCCTCTCCGCCGTGCCCGGGAGAGGGACCGAGATCTTCCTGATGGGGATCGCGCCGGAGCGCCGCCTTCCCCTCCGGGCCGCGTACGGGGGCTTGGTCGTCAAGAACGGGGTTCCCATCGGCTACATCGAGGGGCTCGCGTTCCTGGAGCGGCTGGAGATCGGCTTCAACATGTACTACACGTTTCGCGAGGGCGAATCGGCGTGGATCTACGCGCAGGTGCTCCGCCTGCACCGCGACGCGCTCGGCACGACGTCGTTCTCGATCGATCCCTACCAGCTCGGGTTCGAGAACGCGGAGGCGATCGATTCCGGCGCCTTCTGGTTCTACCTCAAGCTCGGCTTCCGGCCGACCGACGAGCGCGTGAGGCGTTCCGTCGAGCGGGAGGAGCGGAAGATCGCGTCGGACGCGGCCCACCGGTCCTCCGCCGCGACGCTGCGCGGGATGGTCGCCCACAACCTGCTCTACGAGACGCCGGGGTCGGCCCGCGGCGACTGGGATCGGTTCCACGTTCGCGCGCTCGGCCTCGCGGTCAACCGCCGCATGCGGCGGGAATTCGGCGGCTCCGCGCAGCGGATCCGAGCCTCGTCGGAGCGGCGCGTGGCCAGGGCGCTCGGCCTCGTGACGTCGAGCCTCTCGCTCCTCGAGCGCCGCACGTTCGAATCGTTCGCGCTCGTCCTGGACTTGATCCCCGGCCTCGCCCGCTGGACTCGGCCGGAGCGCGACGCGGTCTCCGAGATTCTCCGGGCCAAGGCGGGCCGGTCCGAACGCCGCTACCTTCGCCTCTTACAGCGCCACACACGCTTGCGGCGGGCGCTCATCCGTCTCGGGAGTCGCGCTTGACGGAGGGCCGCTTCGGGTTGCGGGCGGCGACGATCTGGGCCATGACCGAGAGTGCGATCTCCTCGGGCGAGCGTCCTCCCAGGTCGAGGCCTATCGGGGCGTAGAGCCGGGAGAGCGCCTCCTGGGGCAGGCCCGCCTCCAGCAGCCGGCTCCGGCGCTTCTCCTGCGTGCGCGTGCTCCCGAGCGCGCCGACGTAGAAGGCCGGGCTGCGCAGGGCGGTCATCAGCGCCGGGTCGTCGAGCCTGGGATCGTGCGTGAGGACGGCCACGGCGGTGGAGGGATCCAGGCGGATCTCGTCGAGCGCGCGATCCGGCCACTTCGAGACGATGCGGTCCGCGTGCGGGAAGCGGTCCGCGTTCGCAAACGCCTCGCGCGGATCCACCAGGATCGTCTCGAAGCCGAGCGTCTTCGCGAGCGCGAGGAGCGGCATCGCGATGTGCACGCCGCCGACGACGACCAGGCGCGGCGGGGGAGTCAGCACCTCGACGAAGATCTCAGCGTCCGGGATCGCGGCGCGCCGGCTCACGCCCGAGGACAGCGCCGCCCGCGCGGCGGCGACGGCGTCCTCCGGGAGGGCGCCGGCCATCGAGCCGTCGTCGAGAAGCAGCAGCTTTCGCCCGAGGAGCCCCTCGGGTCCGGCGATGACCGTCGCCAGAGCGGCCACGCGGTGCGCCGCTACGGCGTCACGAAGCGCCTCGTAGATCTCGGCCGACAGCGGCTCGATGAAGACGTCGATCGTGCCGCCGCAGGCCAGGCCCACGCTCCATGCGTTCTCGTCCGTCACGCCGAAGTGGAGGAGCCGCGGCTTTCCGGTGGTCAGGGTCTGCTGTCCGGCTTCCACCACCGCGGTTTCCACGCAGCCGCCGGACACCGAGCCCGCGATCTTGCCGTTGGACGACATGGCCATCTTCGCGCCCGCCTGCCTCGGCGCCGAGCCCCACGTCTGGACGACGGTCGCGAGGGCGATCGCATCCCCCGCCGCGCGCCAGCGCTCGATGTCGGGCAGGATGTCGCGCATGAGTAGAGATTATGCGACGGTCGCAGAGGGAGAACTCAGGACTTCGCCAGCCGCTGGAGCTCGAGAAGAATCGGATGATTCGCTTCGGCGAGGGCCAGAAGCCTCGTCAGATCCGCCTCGATTGCCCGCGCCTCTTCCACGCGACCGACGGTCCGGTAGAGCCGGGCGAGCTCGAACCGGTTCCTCATCCAGTAGGCCCCGGTGGCGCCGTCGATGACCGCTTCATACTTTCTCTCTGAGGCTCGTTCGAGGACCTGGATGGCGCGCGGCAAGTCCCCTTTCTTCCTCAGGGCTGTCGCCAGCGATTCAAAGCTCAACTGATTGCCGGAGCCGTTACCTCCAAAGTCTCCGAAAAGCGTCGTGGCTTTCTCGAGCTCCGAGATCGCGCGAGCGAGATCCCCCCGTGAGAGCGCCATCTCACCGGGGATCTCGTGGAGCTCCGGTCGGTCCCGCCGTACGGGTACCGGTCTCCTCAGGGCGTGCTCCTCGAAGTGCTTATGGAATCGGCCGGCCTCCGATATCAGGCCCGCGCGGACCTGAAACATCGCGATCGGCTCCCACCACATCGGGAATTCTCCCCCTCCCAGGTCTCCCCGCAATTTCAGGCGTTGTGTGAGTGCGAGTTGATCCCCTTTGAGGAAGGAGAGCTCGGCGAGCGTGTCGTTGCGAAGGACGGGATCGGGGATTTTCTCCGATGCCCGCTCGGCCGCCTCGATCTTGCCGAGCGTCAGATAGCCCTGGGCGATCATGACGGCGAGTTCGTTTCTCGCCTCTCCGGTGAGGGAGTCGACCTTCGTGGCGACGCGGTCGAGCTCGCTTGCCGCCGTCGCCACGTCTCCCCGGAGCCAGGCTTCCGTGAAGGGCAAGATTTTCATGCAGCCAATATTGAATCCCCAGTCCTCCTCGACCTCGGGCGTGATCAGGTCCGACGCCCGGCGCAGGTAAGGCGCGGCCCGAGTCGGGTCGCGGCTCCAGACGACGAGGAAGTACCCGGCGATCAAATTCGCTTTGAAGTCCTTGGGACGCAGGTCTGCGGCCCGAGCCAAGAACGGGACGGCGTTCTTCAAACTCAAGGGTAGTTCGGAGTATTCGGAGACGTGGCTCAGGTAGAGACTGGCCAGGTTGTTTGCGGCCCAGCCGTGATCGGGATTGAGGCTGATGAGGGTCTCGTAGGCTGAGATGGCCTTCTCCTGCTGGCCGATGAACCAGAAGTGGCTCCCGCGGATGAAGTACCGCTCTGGATCCGTCGTCGTCTCGGAGAGGCGAACGGCCGTCTCAGCGTGAGCCAGGTAGTCCTCTCGTGGCCTGCCCTGGTTGGAGATCGCCCACGCCAGGTGAATGTAGGCCGAGGCGAAGCTTGGGTCTTCCGCCACAGCCCGCCTCAGGAGCTCTTCCGCGGCAGCCTGACTTCCGTGATTTGCCATGAGCGAGTCCGCCTGGGAGTAGAGCTGAAGGGCTCGAAGGTTGGACGTCGTGACCCTCACAGGCGGCCTGCCGTCGTCGCGAGCGGGCAGCGTCTCGCCCAACCTCTCCCGGACCCGGTCCGAGAGCCGCCGCAACGAGGTCAGGGCGTCGTCGATGCCCGGCGCTTCCTCGCTGAAGCCGGCGACGATGGCGCCCCGTTTGGGCTCCATGACCTCGACGCTTAATAGGTACTTGGCGCCGAGCTTCTCGACACGGCCCGTCAGGAAGGCCCGAATCTCGCCGTCCCGAAGGCAGACCTCGCGTGCGGTCGAGGCGTCGAGGCCGGTATCCGGAGGTTTGCGCATCAGCCGCAGGGCGTCTCCGATCCGCTCCCTCGGGACGACGTTGACGAATCGGGAGTTGGAGAGCTCACGTCCCAGGGCGTAGTCGAGCGTTCCGTCGAAGACCTTCTCGCCGGTGCGATTCTCGAAGTCCGCGACGAGAACCCAGTCTCGGGCCTGGAAGGGGAGGGGCCGCAGCGATCCGGTGGGGGGAGCTGGACCGGTCCGAGAGAGCCAGGCGACCGCGCCCACCAGCAGGATCGCCAGCGCGAATCCCACACCGATCAGCGCGGCTCTACGGCGCGTCCGGGGCGGAGAAGGAAGCACCTCGCCGAGCTTCGGCTCTAGCGGTAGCTCGGGTTCCTCGGCGCCATTCTGGTCGCTGAGTTTCAATCCCCGGCTGTTCCACCAAACGTCCAGCTCCGTTCCATAGGCGTAGACCGAGTCGCGCTTGCCGTGGAGATGGCGATGGATCGGAAGCCCTTCCTCCTTCTCCCATCGCTTGGCGCTTCGGACGCTGCGCCGGAGATAGGAGGCGATTTCTTTCCAGGAATCCAGCCGGCCGTTCGAAGCCGGCTCGACGCCTGAAGGGCGAGGCTCGTCGGAGGAGCTGCTCATTTCGAAGACTGGGAAAGCGGGGTCATCTTATCCCCGCAACGCGTCCCCTGCCGCCGCCATTCGTGCCAAGAGGGGCCAATCTGCCGTGGCCTCTTTCGCCTTCTTGACACAGGTACTTAGGGGGGAGAGAAGGGTTTCAAGCGCCAACGCTTCGGATCGGAAGGAGGAAGTGAGTCGAGTGGAGGCGCTCCGTCGGTGGGTAGAAGAATCGGAAACCATGGCAAACAAAGGAACGAGCAAATGAAAAAGACCCTCATGAAAACGGCAATCCGGCTCTGTGTCGGAATCGGGGCGTCGAGTTGGACTCTCCTGGCGGTCGCGGCACAACCACCGCAGAACACCCCTCATCCGTCCCAGGTAACGGTCGCCAACCGAGCGGGCGACTCGATATTGAGTGACGGCGCGGGGATCTACACGGACGGCGTGGACGCCGAGGCCAGGCTCTGGGACATGATGAATGGGGTCGCGGATCATCTCTACTTCCAGGCCGGCGGGACACGAAAGCTGAAGCTTTCGATTGCGGGCATCACCAACGGTCTTCAGACGTGCGACGTGGGGACCCTCCAGCCCAACGTGAACAGCAGCGGTTATCAGTTCTACAACCTCCTACCCGTGGGCCAGAGCACGACAGGCACGCAGAACTTTGGCGGCACGTTCAAGTGTTCCTACGGCCCCCACGACTGGGACGCCGTGAACGTCACGTATGAGTCGCAGTGCATCGTCATCACACACACGGCATACAAGGTGTGGACCATCACCGCCGACACTGGGTGCACCGCCGCGGTGACCAAGATCCAGAACAAGCAGGTCATCGGTCAATGGGTCGGCCAGAACGTTCCGTTCCAAGTTCAGGCGACTGAGCTGCCCTGAACGGGGTCGCCTCTCAGTGCTCGTCGCGGTCTGGCCGTCGCCTGAATGGAGGACGTCCCATGAAGCTCCCCTGCGCGCTCTTCTTTCTCGTCGTTCTCATCGGCGGCGCCGCCGTCGCGGGGCAGACGTTCACCGAGTTCCCTATCCCGGCGACGAGGGGAGTACCTCACCCGCCCCGGATCACCGCAGGCCCTGACGGGAACCTCTGGTTCACCGTTCAGACCGACATCGCCCACCCCTTCATCGGGCGGCTCACGCCGGAGGGAGCAATCACGATGTTCGGTCTCCCGATCCTCAGGGGCCCGCTGGGGATTACGACTGGCCCCGACGGTAACGTCTGGTTCATCGAGAGTCTTGACGGCACCCCCGGGATCGGTCGGATCACGACCTCGGGCGTTATTACAGAGTACTGGATCCCGACCCAAAACAGTGAGGCCGATGGCATCGCGGCAGGCCCCGATGGTGCCCTGTGGTTCACGGAGCACTCCGGCAACAAGATCGGACGCATCACCACTTCGGGCGCGATAACCGAGTTCGTGAGTCCGGGATCCGGCGCTGGGCCGGAGGGGATCGCCGCGGGCCCCGACGGCGCCCTCTGGTTCACCGAAGCGGGCGCCAACCGGATCGGCCGGATCACGACCTCGGGGGAGATCACGGAGTTTCCGATCCCGACACCCGCCTCCGTGCCCATCTCCATCGCGGCGGGTCCCGACGGCGCCCTCTGGTTCACCGAAACGGGCGCCAACCAGATCGGGCGAATCACGACCTCGGGTGAGATCAGCGAGTTCCCGATCCCGACACCCGCAAGCCAACCCTTCGGTATCGCCGCCGGCCTCGACGGAAACCTCTATTTCGCGGAGTCGGCGGGCAACAAGATCGGCCGCATCACGACCTCGGGCGCGGTCACGGAGTACCCGGTCCCCACGCCGGGCTCGGTCCCCCAGGGCATCGCGTGGGGTCTGGACGGTGCGATCTGGTTTACGGAATATGGAGCGGGGAAGATCGGCCGGCTCTCGATCGGCGCGGTTTCGGTGGACCGCCCCGCTCCTGTTCCGCCGAGTCCTCGAGAGAGAAGGACGCGCGTTCGCGCGCCGCGAGACTCGCCGACCGCCTCGCCGATCGCGGACGCGGACCTTTACCTCGCCCCGACGACGCCTCCGTGCACCGAAGTGACGGAGGTGACCGGGATCTATCAGGACGGTAAAGGCACGTACCTGCCGGGGGACGCGGTCGTATGGGCAGACACGACCAACGGCATCGACCTGAGGATCAAGCCTCTCTGCTCGGCCGACCGTCAGCTCGACGCGCTCCTGCCCGCCGCTGCGATCGCCCTGCTGACCGGGCCGATGAACCCCTGCCAGGATTCTGGCGACTTCAACACCATCCAATTGAAGATTCCCGACCTGCAGGGCGCTCCGACGGGTGTCGTCGGCCAGCCATCGCTGCCACCGGACTACTTCAAGGCCGACAGCGTCTATTTCTACTTCCTGGTCGATTCGAATCACGACGGCATCTTCGGGCCCGGTGACGACGGATACAAC
Organism: Thermoanaerobaculia bacterium; assembly: GCA_038224325.1. Classification (GTDB taxonomy): domain Bacteria; phylum Acidobacteriota; class Thermoanaerobaculia; order UBA5066; family Gp7-AA6; genus DAHUXD01. The sequence goes on from JBBRFL010000012.1 coordinate 10,839, forward strand.
CTCGTCTGGCAGAGCGGGATCTATCTGACGCGTACGGAACTTCCGGACCGAACCGTCTACGAGCTGACGACGGAGCTCACCTCGTCCGATGCAGAGTTGTTTCGCGGCATCGGAACCGGAGGCGTGATCGAGGGCGTCTTCTGCGTCCCCCTCCGGCTCACGGCGACGCGCTGGAAGTGAGGTGCCCATGGCCTGGCCTTCATCCGACAGCGTCGCCAACCCTTCCCTTCGAAATACAACCCCCGCTCCTGTATCGTAGGGACGGCCGCGGCGGCCGCTTCTCGACGAGGGCGGGGACGAGCCCCGCCCCTACGAGGTGCTCCAATGATCGCCGGCATCGTCCTCGCCGCGGGAGGCTCGGCGCGCATGGGGAGGCCGAAGATGCCGCTGCCTTTCGGCCGGGGCACGGTGCTCTCGGCGAGCGTGGCGCCCCTGCTCGCGGCCGGCATCCCCCGCGTGGTCGTCGTGCTCGGGGCCGACGCGGAGGCGGTTCGGGCCGACGCCGGCCTTCCCGCGGACCCGCGCCTGCGCGTGGTGGTCAACGGGCATTGGCGGGACGGGATGTCGTCCTCCCTTCGCCGCGGCCTGGCCGAATGCGCTGACGCCGAGGCCGTGGTCGTCGCCCTCGGCGATCAACCGGGACTGACGGCGGCGCGTGTGACCGAGGTCCTCGACGCGTTTCGACCGGGGGTTAAGCTGGTGACTCCGGTCGCGGGCGTTGTGCCCACGCACCCGGTTCTCTTCTCCCGCGATCTCTTCGGCGAGCTGCGCGCGTTGACGGGAGACTTCGGGGCGCGAGAAGTCGTCCGGCGCCACGAAGGCGACGCCGTGCGGATCGAGGTCGAGCCTCTGGCGGATGTCGATACCGAAGAGGATTACCGAAGGGCCGGCAGCGATTAGTACGCGACGAGGGCCCGCGCCGACCGGCAGAGTTTCTCCGCGTTCGGGAGGAAGAACTCCTCCAGCGGTGGCGAGTAGGGGACCGGGGTGTCCGGAGCCGTGACGCGCACGAGCGGGCCGTCCAGGTACTCGAAGCAGCGCTCCGAGAGGACCGCCGCGATCTCGGCGCCGATGCCGCCGGTGCGCGTGGCCTCGTGCAGGAGGATCGCCTTGTTGGTCTTCGCGACGGACTCGAGGACCGTCTCCTCGTCCATGGGGAAGAGCGTCCGCAGGTCCACGATCTCGGCGTCGATGCCCTCGGCCTCCAGCGTCTTCGCGGCCTCGAGCGCGGTCCACACCATGGCGCCGTACGTGATGATGGAGAGGTCGCGCCCCTCGCGGCGGAGGGCCGCCTTCCCGATCGGCACGATGTGATCGCCGGACGGCATCTCTTCCTTGATCCGGCGATAGAGGAACTTGTGCTCGAAGAAGAGAACCGGGTCGTCGTCGCGGATGGCCGCCTTGATCAGGCCCTTGGCGTCCGCGGCCGTCGCGGGCTGCACGACCTTCAAGCCTGGGGTGTGCGCGAAGTAGGCCTCCGGGTTCTGCGAATGGAATGGGCCGCCGTGAACTCCGCCGCCGGAGGGGCCGCGGATGACCAGCGGGACGCCGACGCCCGTCCGATAGCGCGACTTCGCCGCGAAGTTCGTGATCATGTCGAACGCGCACGAGATGAAGTCGATGAACTGCATCTCGGCCACGGGCCGCATCCCCATCATGGCGGCGCCGACCGCGGCGCCGACGATCGCCGTCTCGGCGATCGGCGTATCGATGACGCGCTCCTCGCCGAACTCCTCGATGAGCCCGTCCGTGACCTTGAACGCGCCGCCGTAGACGCCGATGTCCTCGCCGAGGAGGAAGACCCTCTCGTCGCGCGCCATTTCCTCGCGAATCCCCTCGCGGATTGCGTCAACGTAGGTCGTCAAGCCCTTCGCGGTCGGCGCGCCGGTGTCGGGCCCGGCGAGGTGGGGCGCGCCGGTCACGACTGCCTCCGCACGATCGCGGGTTCGACCTCCGCCACTCCCGTGGCGTAGACGTTCTGGAGGGCGACCTCGACCGCCGGCAGCGGGCTCTGCTCGGCGAGCTCGACGTCGCGGTCGACCTCCTCCGTGACGCGCCGGTCCACGGCCGCGAGCTCCTCGGCCGTCGCCGTTCCCGCGTCGACCAGCGCCCTCAGGTAGCTCTCGATGGGATCCTTCTGACGCCAGGCCTCGAGCTCCGCCGGGGGAACGTACGACTGGGCGTCGTGCTCGGCGTGCCCCTTCATGCGATAGGTCACGGCCTCCACCAGGGTCGGGCCGCCGCCCGCGCGCGCGCGATCGACGGCGCGCCGCGCCGATGCGTACACGGCCAGCACGTCGTTTCCGTCCACGCTCTCGCCGGGGATCCCGTACGCGGCGGCCTTGTCGGCCAGGCACTTCGCGGCGGTCTGCTTGTGGTACGGCGTCGAGTACGCCCACCCGTTGTTCTCGGCGATGACGACGAGCGGGAGCTTCTGCACGGCCGCGAAGTTCAGGCCCTCGTGGAAGGCGCCGGTCGAGGTGCCGCCGTCGCCGATCCAGGTCATCGTGACGAGGTCTTTCCTCTGCAGGCGCGCGGCGAGTGCGATCCCCGCCATGACGGGGATCAGGGCGCCCAGCATCGAGATGGGGGAGATCACCCCGCGCTCGGGGCGGCCGAAGTGCAGGTTGCAGTCCTTGCCTCCCGAGGGGGAGGTCGCCCGCGCCATGTACTGGGTCAGCACGTCGCGGGGCGAATACCCCATCACCAGGATGGCGCCGAGGTTGCGGATCAGCGGCCCGACGATGTCGCCCTTGGAGAGCGCGAAGGCGCTTCCCACGGACGTCGCCTCCTGGCCGAGCGAGCGGTAGAGGCCGCCGACCACCTTGCCCTGGCGGTACAGGTTCACGAGCTTCTCTTCGACCACGCGGTTCAACCGCATGAGGCGATAGAGGTCGAGCTTCTGTTCGCGGGTCAGGTCCGGCACGGCGCCTCCAGTATGAAGTCTATATGAGCGCCGCGTCCGCGGGGCTCCGCCCGGGCGCTTATGATCGGGCTCCATGGAACCCAAGGTCTCGGTCTTGATCGCGTCCGACCGCGTGGACACCCTGCTGCCGGCCTGCCTCGATTCGCTCGAGGACCAGGAGGGCGGCGTGCGTGTAGAGGCCGTCGTGGCGTCGTCCGAGGAGCCGCGGGCCGCGTCCCGCGACGTTCCCGTCCGATGGGTCCCGGCGCCGACCCGGAATCCCGCGCGGAGGAGGAACCTCGCCGCCGCCGCGGCGCGCGGGTCGATCCTCGCCTTTCTCGACGACGACGCGACCGCGGAGCCCGGATGGCTGGCCGCTGGCATGGCCGCCATGACCCGAGCCGAGATCGCCGGCGGCCCGGACCTGGGACCGCGGGGGGCGCCGTACGCGGAGCGGCTTTCGAACCTCCTCCTCGCGACGCCCTGGATCGGCAGCGGGGTCCCCGCGCACGAGTGGAGGCCGCGCGGCGGACCCGTTCGCGCCCCGCACGACGTGGCGCTGTGCAACCTCTTCGTGCGCCGCGAGACCTTCGAGGGCCTTGGCGGATTCGACGAGTCGCTCGGCTACATCGGCGAAGACACCGACTTCGTGCGGCGCGCGCTCGAAGCGGGTGCCCGCGTCGTGCTCGATCCGGACGTGCGCGTGCGCCACCGCCGCCGCGCATTCCCGGGGCCCTACGTCGCGCAGCGGTGGCGGTATCGCGTGAAGACGGGATCGCTGCTGGTTCAGAGGCCGGGCCTCCATGGCCGGGGACGCGTGCTCGCGCTCCTCGCCGCCGCGTTCGGGGGATCGGCGGGCGCGGCGATTTTCGGGGCGCGCTTCCTCGTCCCCGCGGCGGGCCTCTACGTGCTGTCGGCGTGGGCTCTGTCGTTTCCCATCTGGAGGAGAGACCCGGCGCTGGCGCCGGCGGTCCCGCTGGCGTTCGCCGTCCACCATGCGACCTACGTCGCGGGCCTGCTCGCGGGCATCGGCCGCGGCGTCCTGGCGGCGGCTCGATGAACCGGCTGGAGCTGGCGGCGCACTGGGTGCGGGGGCGCGAGACCCTCCCGCGCTACCTGATCCTCGGGATGACCAACCTGTGCAACTCCAAGTGCGTGACCTGCTTCTACTGGGATCACCTGAACGTCAACCGGCACCTGGAGATGCGGCTCGACGAGTACGAAAGGGCGCTGGAGGATCTCGGATCGCTCTACTCGGTGGTCTTGACTGGCGGCGAGCCGACGCTGAACCGCGAGCTTCCCGACATCACCCGGATCCTCTATCGCCGCCACGACGCCTCCAACGTGACGATGCCGACGAACTCGATCATCCCGGAGCAGGTCGAGTCCATCGTGGCCCGGGTTCTCGAGTCGCGCAGGGACGACCGCCAGACCTTCACGGTCGGCCTTTCGCTCGACCACCTGGGAGAACGGCACGACGTCATCCGCGGCGCGCCCGGCAACTTCGCCAGGCTGGAAGAAACGTACCGGCGCCTCGCGGCGCTGAAGCGGAAGTCCCGAGGCTTCACCCTCAATGCCCAGACCGTTCTGGCCTCGTTCAACCGCGACGACGTGCCCGAGATCACCGCCTGGGTCTCCCAGAACCTCCCCGAGCTCGACTTCCACTCGTTCGAGCTGCTGCGGCCGCCCTTTCCGGATCCGGCGATCCGCGCGTTGACGGCGGCCGAGTACGCGGAGGCGCTCGCGCACCTTCGGCCCTACTGGGCACGCTTCGACGGCTACAGCCCGCTCCTTCGCAATCTCAAGGTGGGCGCTCGGACGGCCGAGCTTGAAACGCTCGAGCAGGAACGCATGGTCTATCCCTGCTACGCGGGCACGATCTCGGGCGTGCTCAATCCGGAGGGGACCGTCTCGCTGTGCGAGGTCCAGTGGGAGATCGGGAACATCCGCGACTTCGACTACTCCTTCAAGAAAGCGTGGTTCTCAGCGAAGGCCGTCGACATGCGGCGCCGCATCGCCAACCGGGAGTGCTGGTGCACGCACTCCTGCTTCATGACCTCGTCGCTGCCCTTCTCCGTGAAGGGCGCCGCGCACCTGGCAAAGACGGCGCTCCTGCCGTCGATGGGATCCGGAGGTGGAGCGTGATCGGAATCCTCGTCTCGATTCTGAGCCTCGTCGTTCTGGCCGCGCCGCCGTCGCCGCCGACGCTGCACGATCAACTGCAAGGCACCTGGCGGCTCGTGTCGTACGAGAGCAGCGCCACGGAGGGGCGAATCTGGTTCAAGCGGTTCGGCGACGGCCCAAAGGGCTACATCCTGTACGACGCCACCGGGCACATGATGGTCGAATTCGAGAAGCTGCCGCCGCCCCCGAAGTTCGCCTCGGGCGACGACTGGTCGCCGACCGCGGACGAGGCGCGCGCGGCTTACCTCGGCTACGTCGCCTACTTCGGCACGTATACCGTGGACGAGGCCGCGCGCGCGGTCACGCATCATGTCGAGGGCAGTCTCAACCCCTCGTATTTCGGCACCGACCAGCTTCGCCCGGCGACGCTGGACGGAGACCGGCTCACGCTCTCGGACGGGAAGAACTTCCGCGTCGTGTGGGAGCGCGTCCGCGTCCGGTAGCGGGGAGGGCCTCCTACGGCAGCGGCTTGAGCGTGACCTCGCGGGTCAGATCGGAGCCGACGAACGTGCGCCACTCCAGCCGGGGCTTCGTCATCTCGCGCTGCTTGTCCTGGTCCTTCGTCTTCCAGTGCTCGGCCTGGATGGCCTTGGACTTCGCGTCGAGCTCGGGGTTGAAATCCAGCGCCTTGCCGTAGCTCGAGTGCAGCGTCGCGATCGCGATGTCCCAGTCGTTCGCGTCGCGCGGCTGCTTGACGAAGATCTTCGAATCCAGGAGGAGCCCCTGTTTCTTGGCCTCCGCGGTCGTGGGGAGGGCGTTGGTGCGCAGGTACTTCAGGTAGTCGTCAAAGTGTCCGGGAGTCGTGCGATAGAAGGTGATCTGCCAGACGGGGCCCTCCGTCCAGTGCTCCTGCGCCAGGGCGGCGCCCGCCAGAAAAAGAGACACCACGGCCGCCAAAAGGGTGAGTTTCTTCATTTGGATCCTCCTGGGAACCGGTTGTGTCACGGCCACCCCCGGCGGTCAAGCCGGCCGTTGGCTTAAAATCCCTGCCATGATCGAGCCCAAGGACCCCTTGGTTCCCGAGACTGTCGCCGAGGGACGCGCGCGCTGGAAGGCGGCGTCTCAGAAGGCGCTCGCGAAGACTCCCGAGTGGAAGAAGGACTGGACCACCGTCTCCGGAGCCCCGGTCGAGCCGCTGGCGGCTCCCGATACCCAGCCGGGATTCGACTTCGAGCGCGACCTCGGCTGGCCCGGCGAGCCGCCGTACACGCGCGGCGTGCAGGCGACCGGCTATCGCGGAAAGCTCTGGACCATGAGGCAGTTCGCCGGCTACGGCACGGCGAAGCAGACCAACCAGCGCTTCCACTATCTCCTCGAGCACGGGCAGACCGGGCTCTCCACCGCGTTCCACCTCCCGACGCTCTACGGCTACGACTCCGACCACCACATGTCGCGGGGGGAGGTCGGTAAGTGCGGCGTTGCGATCGACTCGCTGCGGGATATGGAGGTCCTCTTCGACCGGATCGACCTCGGCCGGGTGACGACCTCGATGACGATCAACTCGACCGCACCCATCGCGCTCGCGATGTACCTCGCCGTCGCGGAGAAGCACGGAACGTCATGGGAGAGGGTCGGCGGCACGCTCCAGAACGACATCCTGAAGGAATACATCGCGCAGAAGGAGTACATCTTCCCGCCGCGGCCCTCGATGCGCTTGGTGACCGATCAATTCGCCTTCTGCGCGAAGCACGTGCCGAGGTGGAACACGATTTCGATCTCCGGGTACCACATCCGCGAGGCGGGCTCGACGGCTCTCCAGGAGTTGGCCTTCACGCTGCGCGACGGCGTCGAGTACGTGACGTACGGGATCGAGGCGGGGCTGGCGGTCGACGAGTTCGCGCCGCGGCTCTCCTTCTTCTTCAACTCGCACAACGACTTCTTCGAGGAGGTCGCCAAGTTCCGGGCCGCGCGCCGGATCTGGGGAAAGGTGATGCGCGAACGGTTCGGCGCGAAGGACCCGCGGTCCTGGATGTGCCGGTTCCACACGCAGACGGCGGGTTGCTCCCTGACCGCGCAGCAGCCTTACAACAACGTCGTGCGCACGGCGATCCAGGCGCTCGCGGGCGTGCTCGGCGGAACGAACTCGCTCCACACGAACTCGCTCGACGAGACCCTCGCGCTCCCGACGGACTTCGCCGTCAAGCTCGCGCTGCGCACGCAGCAGGTCATCGCGCACGAGTCCGGCGTGGCGAACACGATCGACCCGCTCGGCGGGTCCTACTTCGTGGAGGACCTGACGACGAAGATGGAGCGCGGCTGCTTCGACTACTTCCGGCGCATCGACGAGCTCGGCGGGATGGTGGAGGCGATCGAGGCGGGATTCCCTCAGCGCGAGATCATGGACGCGGCCTACGCGTACCAGCGCGCGGTCGATGCCGGCGAGAAGATCGTGGTCGGCGTGAACGAGTTCGTCGACGAGGTGGAACACCCGCTCGAGACGCTGTACATCGACGACGCGGTCGAGGACGAGCAGAAGGCGGCCGTGCAGGAGCTGCGGCGCTCCCGCGACGGCAAGGCGGTCTCCTCGGCGCTCGCCGTTCTGCGCCAGGCGTGCCGGGACGGGGCCAACGTCATGCCCCCGCTTGTTGAGGCGGTCAAGACCTATGCGACCGTGGGCGAGATCTCCGACGTGATGCGCGAGGTATTCGCGACGTACGAGGAGCCGGCGGTCTTCTAACCGTCGCCTGCGCTGCGCTGCGGGATCTGCCCTGCGGGCACCGGCGGTCGGCTCGCCCAAAGGGGTTCGACCGACCGCCTGATCCCTTCGCTCCGCTCCGGCTCCCGCAACGCGAGTCGTTTCGCTCGCCCGGACTCGCGAAACTTGGTCGCGTCGCGGACGTTTGGGCCACCGCGGGCCACCGCGGCGAGCGAGTGGAGCACCCGCGGAATGCTACAGAATCCACAACACGGACGCCTCCCGGGGGCCGTTCGCACTCGTGAGAAAATGGGCGGATGTCAGACGGGGACCGGGGTCCGTTCGCACCCATCGATCAGGCGGTCGAGGCGCTGCGCGCCGGCCGGTTCGTCGTGGTCGTGGACGACGAGGATCGCGAGAACGAGGGCGACCTCGTCCTGGCGGCGGAGAAGGTCACGCCGCAGGCGATCAACTTCATGGCGCGCGAGGGCCGCGGCCTGATCTGCCTTGCGTTGACCGAGGAGCGCTGCGATGCGCTCGAGCTTCCGCCGATGGTCCAGGAGAACACCTCGAACTTCGGCACGGCGTTCACGGTTTCGATCGAGGCTCGGGGGCGCACGACGACCGGGATCTCCGCGTCCGACCGCGCGGCCACCGTGCTGACGGCGATCGACCCCGCGACGCGGCCGGTCGATTTGAACCGCCCGGGCCACATGTTCCCCCTGCGGGCGCAGCGGGGCGGCGTCTTGAAGCGCGCGGGCCAGACGGAGGCGTCGGTCGATCTGGCGCGAATCGCGGGCCTGAACCCGTCCGCGGTCCTCTGCGAGGTGATGAACGAGGACGGCACGATGGCCCGCGTCCCGGATCTCGCTCGGTTCTGCGAGCGGCTCGGCCTCTTGATGGTCACGGTCGCCGACCTCATCCGCTACCGCCTGAAGACCGAGCGGCTCGTCCAGCGGATCGCGTCTCCGCATCTCCCCACGCGGCTGGGCGATTTCCGGCTCTACGCGTACCGGAGCGAGGTCACGCACGAGGAGCACCTGGCGCTGGTACACGGTGAACTCCGCGAGGACGAGCCCGTGCTCGTGCGCGTCCACTCCCAGTGCCTGACGGGCGACGTCTTCGGTTCGGCGCGCTGCGACTGCGGCGAGCAGCTCGCGCTCGCGATGGAAAAGATCGTCGCGGCCGGCAGCGGCGTCTTCCTGTACCTCCTTCAGGAGGGCCGCGGGATCGGCCTGATCAACAAGCTGAAGGCGTACGAGCTCCAGGACGAAGGCCACGACACCGTCTCGGCCAACGAGAAGCTGGGCTTCCCGCCGGACATCCGGAACTACGGCGTCGGGTGCCAGATCCTCCGCGATCTCGGAGTGCGCAAGATGCGGCTGATGACGAACAACCCGTCCAAGTACGTGGCGATCGACGGCTACGGGCTGGAGATCGTCGAGCGCGTTCCCCTCGAGGTCGACCCCACCGATCGATCCCGGAAGTACCTCGAGGACAAGAAGAACAAGATGGGGCACCTCCTCAAGCTCGTCTAGCCGGACCCCGGCCCCCACCCCCAGCCCCGAAGGGCGTATCGTTCAACCGTTCCCAAGGAGAATTCATGACCGCCAAGACGTTCGAGGTTCTGCCGTCGGTGGGTCCCGGGCCCCGCAACGTCCGTCGTCTCCTGATCGCGGCGGCCCTCTTCATCCTGCTGGTGATCGGCGCTCCGATCACCGTCGTCCCGGCCGGCCATGTGGGGGTCAAGGACTTCTTCGGCAGCGTCTCGTCCAGCGTGCTCACGCCCGGCGTCCACGTGGTGCTCCCGTTCACGCGCGTGCACAAGATGTCGATCCAGACCCAGGAACTGAAGGAAACGGCCGAGGTCCCGTCCAAGGAGGGCCTCGTGATGGATCTCGAGGGGTCGCTCCTCTTCCGGCTGGATCCCGAGAAGGCGGCGGACATGTACAAGACCGTCGGAGCGCACTACATCGAGATCGCGGTCGTTCCGCAGATTCGCTCGGCGATCCGCGAGATCACGGCGTCGTACGAGGCGAAGGTGATGTACTCCGCCGAGCGAGAGCAGATCGCCCGCGAGACCTTCGAGCTGGTGAGGAAGATGACGAGCGGCCGCGGGATCATCGTCGAGGCGGTCCTCCTCCGGAAGATCGGTTTGCCCCCGGTCGTCGCCAACGCCATCCAGGAAAAACTGAAGCGCGAGCAGGAGGCCGAGCAGATGAAGTTCGTCCTGCAGAAGGAGTCGCAGGAAGCGGAGCGCAAGCGGATCGAGGCCCAGGGCATCACCGACTTTCAGCGCATCGTCGGGCAGGGGCTGAGTCCCCAGATCCTGGAGTGGAAGGGCATCGAGGCGACCGAGAAGCTCGCGATGAGCCCGAACACGAAGGTCGTAGTCGTCGGCAACCCGAAGTCCGGCCTGCCTCTCATCCTCGGAGGCGGGGCGGAGAAGTAGCGCATGAAGATCGCGATGCCGGCTGCGGTCCTCGCGGGCGGCGCGTCGCGGCGGATGGGCCGGCCCAAGGCCGCCCTGCCCTATGGCGGCACCACCCTGCTGGAGTACCAGACCACGAAGCTGGCGGCGCTGTTCGACGAGGTCCTCATCGTCGCCCGGGAGGAGCCGGCCTTCCCGGCCGGGCCGGCTCGAGTCGTCCTCGACGAGGGTCCCGAGCGCGCCGCGATTTACGGATTGATTCGCGCCCTCGAAGAAGCGGAGGACCGGATCTTCGTCCTCGCCGTGGATCATCCGGCCGTGACGCCCGTTCTCCTCCGCGCCATCGCCTACCGCAGCCTGGAGTCCGACGCCGCCGCCGTCGTCCCCCGCGCCGGCGGGCGCCTCCAGCCCCTGGCCGCGGTCTGGCGGCGCCGCTGCCTCGACGCGGCGCGCCGGCGTCTCCGCGCGGGGGATCTCTCGCTCCAGGACCTCGCGCGAGAGGTCGGCGCCGAGATCTTCGACGAAAGCGAGTGGAGCGCGATCGATCCCTCCGGCGCGGCGTTCGCCAACCTCAACACGCTGGACGATTACGCGGCGCACCGGGAGAGGGCGTGAGCGGGACTCCCGCGCCGCCCCGCAAGCCCCGCCGCCCGCGTGGAGGCGGGCCCCTGCGACGCAGCCTCCTCCACGTGGACGCCCGCGGCCGCGCGCGCATGGTCGACGTCGGGGGGAAGGCGGTCACGCGGCGGGAGGCCCTCGCGCGCGGAGTCGTCGAGATGGGGAGCGCGGCCTTCGACGCGCTCGAGTCCGGAAAGCTCGCGAAGGGCGACGCCTTCGCGGTGGCGCGCGTGGCCGGGATTCAGGCCGCGAAGCGGACCTCGGAGATCGTCCCGCTGTGCCATCCCCTCGCCCTCGATTCCGTGGAGGTCGACGTCGACCTGGACCGCGCCCGTCGACGAGCCGTCGTGACCGCGACCGCGCGGATCACGGGCAAGACCGGCGTCGAGATGGAGGCCCTGACCGCCGTTGCGGCCGCGTGCCTCGCGCTCTACGACATGATCAAGGCGTTGGACCGGGGCGCGAGCATCCGGGAGATCCTGCTGGTGCGGAAGTCGGGGGGACGCACCGGCGCGTACGAGCGATAGCGGGGCTCAGCCTCCGCGCGTGTGCATCTCCAGGTGGGGATCTCGCCGCAGCTCGGTGATCGGGAAGAGCGGTGAGCGGTTGCGCAGTTCCAGGCGCTCCTCCGCGCCGCGATCGTCCCGTGCCGACCACCCGCGCGTGATCCGCTCCCGCAATTCCTCCGCCGAGGCTCCGGCGCGCAGCGGGCCGCGCAGGTCGACGCCGCGCGAGGCATAGAGACACAGGTACCAGAGGCCGTCGGCCGTGAGTCGACTCCGGTCGCAGCTCCGGCAGAAGGGCGCCGTCGTCGAGGCGATGATCCCGAAGATCGTCCCGTCCGACAGGCGGAAGCGCTGCGCCGGCGCCGAGCCCCCGTCCGGCAGCGGCTCGGCCGCGCCGTAGCTCCGCGCGAGGATCTTCCGAATCTCGCTCCCCGGTACGACACGCTCGGGAGTCCAGTGGGTGGCGCCGCCCACGTCCATGTACTCGATGAACCGGACCTCCGCGCCCCAGCTCTTTCCCGCCTCGAGGAGGTCGGCGAGCTCGTCGTCGTTGGTCCCCCGGAGGACCACCGTGTCGATCTTGATCGAGTCGAAGCCGGCGCTCGCGGCCGACGCGATGCCCGCGAGCACCTTGTCGAGCGCGTCCGACCGGGTCAGCTCCCGGAATCGTTCCGGGCGCAGCGTGTCCAGGCTGACCGTGATTCGATCGAGCCCGGCTTCCCTCAGCGGACGGGCCTGGTCGCTCAGCAGCACGCCGTTGGTCGTCATCGCGAGATCCCGGATTCGGGAAATGCCGGCCAGGATCCGCACGAGCTCGGGAAGGCCCTGGCGCACGAGCGGCTCTCCGCCCGTCAGCCGCACGCGATCGACGCCCGCCTCCGCGAAGATCTCCGCGAGAGTCCCGATCTCCTCGAAGCGCAGCAGGTCGTGGCGGGGCAGCCACGCGTACTCCGCCTCCGGCATGCAGTACGCGCACCGGAGGTTACAGCGGTCCGTGACCGAGAGGCGAAGGTTCCGGAGGGGTCGGCCCCGGGTGTCGAAGAGCTCCATGCGTGGTTATATTAGCCGCGTGAGCATCCGGGTGGCCATCGTCACGGTCTCCGACGGCGCCGCGGCGGGGGCCCGGTCGGATCGCGGCGGCCCCGCGTGCGAGGAGGCCCTGAGGGTCTCCGGCGTCGAGCACCGGGTGGTTTCGCGCGAGGTGATACCCGACGAGGCCAGGCAGGTGGCCCGGGCGGTGCGCGTCCGCGCCGACGCCGGCGACGCCGACCTGATCCTGCTGACCGGCGGGACGGGAGTGTCCCCCCGCGACCGGACCCCCGAGGGCGTCCGCGAGGTGATCGACTTCGAGGTTCCGGGTCTCGCGGAGAAGATGCGCTCGGAGACCTCCCGCGGCTTTCCCGCCGCGTACCTGTCCCGCCAGATCGTCGGAGTGCGCCGCCGGACCCTCGTGGTGGCGCTGCCCGGCTCGCCCCGCGGAGCGGCCGACTGCCTCGCCGCGATCCTCGGCCTCTTACCGCACGCGATTGCGCTCATCCAGGGCGCGCGCCCCGACCACCCCGACCCGGCGTGAGCGGCCTCGCGCCGTGGAAGCAGCTCGTCAGGCGATGAGCCCGGTCCGCGCCGGAATCGACGGGCTCCTCGAGAGCTCGTGGCCGATCGCCGGCAAGCGCATCGGCCTCATCAGCAACCCGTCGGGGGTGACCGGCTCCGGCGTCCCGACGTGGAAGGCGCTGCGCGGGGCGGCGAACTCTCGCCTCGTGCGGCTCTTCGGGCCCGAGCACGGGCTGCAGGGGGGAGCGGTGTACATGGAGGCGGTCGGCGCCTCGATCCACGCGGCGTCGGGACTCCCGATCGTGTCGCTGTACGGAAGCTCCGCGGAGAGCCTCAAGCCGCGGCGCGAGGATTTCGCGGACCTGGAGGCGATCGTCTTCGACATCGCCGACGTCGGGAGCCGCTACTACACGTACATCTGGACGATGATGCTGGCGATGGAGGCCTGCGCGAGCGCGCGCCTGCGCTTCGTCGTGTGCGACCGGCCCAACCCGATCGGCGGCTCCGTCGAGGGAGCGCCCCAGTCGACCGGCTACCTGACTTTCGTGGGGCTCCACCCGATTCCCGTGCGCCACGGGATGACGGCCGGCGAGCTGGCGAGGCTCTTCGCCGCGGAGCGCAAGCTCGATCTCGACCTCGTCGTCTGCCCCGCCGCCGGTTGGGCGCGCGACATGCCGTTCGCTTCGACCGGCTTGCCCTGGGTCGCGCCTTCGCCCAACATGCCCTCGCCCGCGACGGCGCTGTTGTATCCGGGGATGTGCCTGCTCGAGGGCACGAACCTCTCGGAGGGAAGGGGCACGACCCGCCCCTTCGAGCTCGTCGGCGCCCCGTGGCTCGAGTCGCAGACCCTGGCCGATTCCTTGAACGCCCTGGCGATGCCCGGAGTCTCGTTCCTTCCCTCAGCGTTCCGTCCGATGTTCGACAAGCACTCCGGCAAGACCTGCGAGGGTGCGTTCCTCCGCGTGACCGACGCCGAGTCGTTCCGGCCGTTCCAGACGGGGCTCAAGATCATCGAGACCGCGCGGCGCCTGGCCCCCCTCGAGTTTCGATGGCGCGCCGAGCCGTACGAGTTCGATTCCCGGCCCGCGATCGATCTCCTGACGGGCTCTCCCCGCTTCCGGGAGACGCTCGAGCAGGGCGGGAGCCTCCGGGCGGAAATCGCGCGCCACTTCGACGCCGTCGCGCCGTTCCTGGAGCGGCGCGAGTCCTTCCTCATGTACCCGGACCGGCGGCCCGCCGCGGTCGCGTTCGTCGGCGGCCACGACTCCGGAAAGACCAGCGTGATCGTCGAGCTGGTGCCCCGCCTGGCGGCCCGGGGTCTCCGCGTCGGCACGATCAAGCACACGACGCGGGACGTGCCGGACGACACGCCGGGCAAGGACTCCCAGCGCCACGCCGCTGCCGGAGCGGCGGTGGGCGCGCTGGTCACGCCGGAGCGCACGACGGCCCGCCGGTTCGGCCCGGAGGAGCCGCTCGAGGCGGTGCTCCGCCGCGAATTCTCGGACTGCGACCTCGTCCTCGTGGAGGGTTATAAGTCCCTCCCGATTCCCCGCATCGAGGTGCTGCGGACCTCCGCCGCGCGCCCCGACGTCTTCGAGCCGGCCGCCCGCATATCGGATGGGCCCTTCACGGGTTCGGTTCCCACGCTGTCGTTCGGCGACTGGGACGCGATCGTCGCGACCGTCCTGCAGCTGGCCGGCCTCGACCGTTCGCCGGATCCGAAGAAGTGAGGCCCGGGGGCGAGCCCTCCTTCGTCGTCTTCGACCTGGACGGCACGCTCATCGACGGCTACGCGGCGATCGGCGACGCTTTGGGCTTCGCGATGCGCCGCCTCGGCGTGCCGGAGCTCTCGCCCGAGCGGGTGCGCGCGATGGTCGGCCGCGGCCTGGAGACGCTCCTCGAAGACGCAGTCGGCGCGGAGCGCGCGGACGAGGGAGTGCGACTGTTTCGCGAGCGGTATCCGGAGGTGGCGGTCGAGAAGTCCCACCTCCTGCCCGATGTCGGGAGCGTGCTGGAGATTCTCGCGGGACGCGGCCACCCGATGGCGGTCGCTTCCAACAAGCCCGCCCGTTTCTCCCGGATGATCCTCGAGGCGAAGGGGATCGGCGGGCGGTTCCGCGCCGTCGGCGGTCCCGACGCGGAGACCCCGCCCAAGCCCGATCCCGCAATGCTCCGGATGCTGATGTCCGGGGCCGGGCGCGCCGCGCAGGACACCCTCGTCGTCGGGGACATGGAGGTCGACTACGAGTTCGCGCGCGCCGCGGGATGCCGGGTCGCGTTGATTCCGGGAGGCTCCCGCTCGCGGAAGGATCTGGCCGCCCTGGAGGCCGACGCGCATCTGGATCGGATCGCCGATCTCCCGGAGTGGATCGCGCGCGCCTGAACGCCGAGTCGGCGCCGGGAGGCGCCCGGTCGGCTAGAATCCGGCCCTCATGAACACGACGTTCGATTCGACCGGCGGGTGCGCGGGAGAAGTTCGCTTCTTCCTCCCGGGCCCCGTCTGGGTGCGCGAGGCCGTGCGCCAGGCGATGGCGCACGAGGCGATCGGGCACCGCGGGAAGGCGTTCGCCGACCTCTATGGGCGCATCCTCCCGCGCCTGAAGCGGCTGTTCCGGACGGAGGGGTTCGCCTTCACTGCGACCTCCGCGGCGACCGGGCTGTGGGAGGCTGCGCTCGCGAACGTGGATCCCGAGCGCGTGCTGGCGATCACGTCGGGCGCGTTCTCCGAGCGGTGGGCCGCCTGCGCGCGAGACCTCCGCCTCGCGGTGGACGTCCTCGAGGCGCCTTGGGGGACCCCTGTCGATCCGGCGGAGGTGCGCCGCGCGCTCGGGAAGGCGCGGTACGACGCCGTCACCGTCGTCCACTCCGAGACCTCGACCGGGACGCTCAACGATCTCGCCGCGATCGCGCGCGAGGTCCGCGAGGGATCCAACGCGTTCCTGCTCGCCGACGTCGTCACCTCGCTGGCGGGATCCCCCGTCGAGACCGACGCGTGGGGACTCGACTTCGCGCTCTCGGGGTCGCAGAAGGCGCTCGCGCTTCCGCCCGGTCTCTCCGTCGCATTCGCCTCGCAGCGCTACCTGCGGAGCGCGCGCGACCGGTCCCGCGCGCACTACCTGCGGCTCTCGGAAACGGAAGCGTTCGCTCAAAAGAACCAGACTCCCTACACGCCCTCGACGCCGCATCTGTTCGCCCTGGACCTCCAGCTTGATCACGTGCTGGCGGAGACCCTCGAGGGCCGCTGGGCTCGCCACGAGGCGATGCGCGACCGGGTCCAAGTGTGGGCGGCCGAGAGGGGCTACTCCTACGCTCCTCCGGAGGGCGCCCGCTCCTGGACCGTCTCCTGCCTCAGGCCCCCGCCGGGCGTGTCCGCCGAGGCCCTCGTGGCGAAGGCGAAGGAGCGGGGGTTCACGATCGGCGGCGGTTACGGGCCGTGGAAGAGCGCCACCTTCCGCATCGGGCACATGGGGGACGTGGACCTCGCCTCCCTCGACGCGCTGCTCTCCGTCCTCGACGTCTGCGCGCGGGAGGCCGCGGCGTGAGCCGGGTCCTGGTCGCCGAGAAGATCGCCGCGGCCGGGCTCGAAATGATCCGCAAGGCGGGGCACGAGGTCGTGGACCTCGCCGGCGCCTCCCGCGAGCGGCTCCTCGAGGCGCTGGCCGACGCCGATGCGCTCCTGGTCCGCAGCGCGACGAAGGTCGATGCGGCGTTGCTGGAGGCCGCGCCCCGCCTGACGGTCGTGGGCCGGGCGGGGGTCGGCGTGGACAACGTGGACGTGCCCGCTGCGTCCGCCCGCGGCGTGCTCGTGCTCAACTCACCCACGGGCAACGTCGTCTCGGCCGTCGAGCACACGTTCGCCGTGCTGCTCGCGTTGCTTCGCCGGGTGCCCGAGGCGGCGGCGTCGATGGCCGCGGGCCGCTGGGAGAAGTCGAAGTTCCTGGGGTCGGAGCTCGCGGGCAAGACCGTCGGCATCGTCGGCCTGGGACAGGTCGGGTCCCGCGTCGCCTCGCGGGCCCGCGCGTTCGAGGCCCGCGTGATCGCCCACGACCCCTTCCTTCCGCTCGAGAAGGCGCAGGAGATGGGCGTGCCCCTGGTGGCGCTCGACAGCCTCCTCGAGCAGTCGGACGTCGTGACGCTGCACTCGACGGCGTCGGAGAAGGGAAGGGCCCTGATCGGGAGGGACGAGATCGCCCGGATGCGGCCCGGCGCGGTGCTCGTCAACGTCGCACGCGGCAGCCTCGTGGATCGGGCTGCGCTGCACGAGGCGATCTCGCAGGGGCGGCTGGCCGGAGCGGCGCTCGACGTGTTCGATCCCGAGCCGCCCGACCCCGACGATCCGCTCCTGAAGCTGCCCAACGTCGTCGCGACCCCGCACCTCGGGGCCTCGACCGTGGAGGCCCAGGAGCGCGTCTCGATCCAGACGGTCGAGGCTCTCCTGGCGGCGCTCGCCGGGGCGCCGTACGTTCCCGCCGTGAACCTGCCCTTCCGCGGGCCCAAGGATTCCGAGGGCGCCTCGGGATGGATGCGGCTGGCCGAGCGGACGGCGCACTTCCTGGCGGTCGTCGGCGGAGGGCGGTTCACCCGCCTCGCGGTGGAGACCTGGGGCCTGCCGGAGGACCTGCTCCGGCCCGTCGCTGTCGCCGCGGTGAAGGGCGCGCTCGAGACGCAGACGCCGGAGACCGTCAACTACGTCAACGCGCTGTACGTCGCGCAGGATCGCGGTCTCTCGGTCAGCGAGACGCGGCACGAGGATCCGGGGACCTACGCGCGGTCGCTGCGCGTCACGCTGACGGGCGCCGCGCGGTCCGGGAGCGCCGACGCCACCCTCTTCGCGGGACGCGACGCCCGAGTCGTGGCCGTGGACGGGCTGCCGCTCGAGTTCCGGCCGGAGGGAACCGTCGTCTTCCTTCGCAACCGGGATGTTCCGGGCGTCGTCGGAAGCGTGGGAACCATCCTCGGGGAAGCGGGAGTGAACATCGCGAACTTCTCGCTCGCCCGCGGCCGCGGAGAGGAGGCCGCCGCCGTGATCGCCGTCGACTCCGCTCCGCCCCGGAGCGTGCTCGAGCGGCTGCAGCAGACCCCCGCCGTGGAAGAGGTGCGCGTGGTGAGCTGGTGAGCCGGACCCGCGTCGTCGTGCTGTTCGGCGGGCGCTCCGTCGAGCGCGAGGTGTCGCGGATTTCGGCCCGGACGATCTGCGCGGCGCTCGATCCGTCGCGGTACGAGGTGATCCCGCTCGCCGTCGGGCGGGACGGAAGGTTTCTCGACGCGGCCGGGTCCGCGCGGCTCCTCGCGTCCGACCCCGTTCCGGAAAAATACCGGATCGCCGACACGGTCTCCGGCGCCGCGATCTTGCCGGCGGAAATCGCGCCCGGGAGAGCCGACATCGTGTTCCCGATCATCCACGGGACGACCGGCGAGGACGGCGCCCTGCAGGGATTCCTGGAGACGCTCGACGTCCCGTACGTCGGGGCGGGTGTCACGGCGTCGGCGGTCGGCATGGACAAGGCCGTTTTCAAGGCGATCCTGCGCGACGCCGGCATCCCGGTTCCCCGGGCGATGGTGCTGCGGGCGGCCGCCGACTCCGGCCGGGCGGCGGGCATGCCCCTCCCGGTGTTCGTCAAGCCCTCGTGCGGCGGATCCTCCGTGGGTGTGACGAAGGTCAAGCGCTCCGAGGATCTCGAGCCCGCGGTGGCGCTCGCCCTGCGCTACGACGAGCGCGTCCTCGTGGAGGAGGCCATCGACGCCCGCGAGCTCGAGTGCGCGGTTCTCGGCAACGACGAGCCCGAGGCGTCAGTCCCGGGGGAGATCGTTCCGGGTCGCGAGTTCTACGACTACGACGACAAGTACCGGGACGACAAGGCGAAGCTCCTCATCCCGGCCGCGGTCGCGGGGGCCGTCGCGGCGGAGGCCCGGCGGCTCGCCGTCGCGGTCTTCCGGCTCTGTGGAGTCTCCGGGATGGCGCGCGTGGACTTCTTCCTGGAGCGGGGCACGGACCGCCTGCTCGTCAACGAGATCAACACCCTGCCCGGTTTCACGGCGATTTCTATGTACCCGAAGCTCTGGGAGGCGAGCGGGCTCCCGCTGCCGAAGCTCCTGGACGAGCTCATCCGGCTGGGGCTCGAGCGCCGGGAGAAGCGCCGTCGGCTGCTGACCGAGCCACCGGCCGAGCTGTCGTAGACCGAGGCTCTACTCCCCGTCGACTCCGGCCTCCGCGAGGACGAACGGAGGCGTCCGGGGCTCGCCGGGCAGGACCGAGGCCGCCCCGCCGCGGGTGAGCGCCCAGCGGTGCAGCCAGGTGATCCCGGCCGGACCGACGTACGCGTCCGGCGACTCGTAGGCTCCGTCCGCGAGCGCGTCGGCGAGCGCCACGAAGCGATAGCCCCGGCGCCGCATCATGGCGGCGAGGTCTCCGAACCGGTCCGCGTTGAGGGCGTTGGCGTGGACGAGCAGGATCTGAGCAATCTCCCGGCGAAACAGCGCGCGGGACTGACGCTCGAAGTAGTCGAACTTCGCCTCCATGTACGGAACGTATGCGTCCGCGATCCGGGCCCGCGCCGCCGAGTCGCCGCGCGCGGCGGCGTTCGCGTATGCGCGCGCGAAGATCCAGTCCGAGTTGTCGTGCGTCACCGGCGCGATCGCGTATCCCCTCGCCGCGAGAAATCTCTCGAGAGATCCCTTCGCGTCGAGGTCGCGGCCGGTGTGCAGGAAGGGGTGCCGGAAGTACCGCAGCCGCCGCCCCCCCTCGGCGAGCAGGCGTGCCGTCACCTCCTCGCCCCGGACGACGTCGGCCTCGAATGCGGCCAGGTCCGTGCGGTGGAGGTCCGGATGGGAGAACGTGTGGTTTCCGAGGTCGAGGCCGGCGTCGAGCCAGCTCCGGAGCACGGCGATGCGCCGCGGGTCGCGGTCCCCCGAGACGAGGAGCTTGTCCTCGTTGACGAAGCCGATCGCCGGTACTCCCGCGGCGCGGATCGCCGCGAGGAGCCTGCCCGTCATCGTCTCGATCGCCGCCGTCCCCGCGCCGATCACGGAGACGCCGGGCAGGTCGTCGAACGTCACGGCGACCCGGCGGCCGACCGGCGGCCCGGCGAGGCACAGCAGGGCGAGCGCGAGAGCCGCGGGGCTCAGTTCTTCTCCGCCATGCGGACCGGCGAGGCCGGGAGGCGATCGAGCACCGGCAGGCCGGCGCCGTCGTAACGCCCGAAGGAGAGAACGCCCGTCGGGCACATCTGGACGCAGGCCGAGCAGCGCACGCACTCGGGGTCCTCCATGGGCAGCCCCTTGTTGGCGAAGTTCATGATGTCGATGCCCTGGTGGCAGACCGACGTGCAGACGTTGCACGAGATGCACTTGGACTTCTCCGCGAAGATGCGGAACCGCGAGAACCGCGTGTAGATGTGCATCAGCGCCGCCAGGGGGCAAGCGAAGCGGCACCAGACGCGGCCGGAGAACCAGAAGTAGGCGCTCACCCCCACGATCCCGGCGAGGAACATGTCGACGGCGTGGTAGTAGTTCAGCTCGATCCCCAACGGGTGCCACCCGGAGAGCAGCCCGTCGTAGAACCTCCGGGCCGCCTCGCCGACGCGCGTCGAGGGCCACGTCCACGAGATCGCGCGCCCCACGAAGAGGAGGACCGCGAGCGCGAGGATCGCCTGTCCCACCATGTTCATCCGGTTCCAGAACGGCCCATGCGGCATCTTCTGGCGGTGCGCGTCCCCGAGCGTCTCGGCCAGCGCTCCGCACGAGCAGATCCACCCGCAGTAGGCGCCCTTGCCCCATCGGCGGATGATCAGGGGAATCAGGACGAACGTCTGCACGAAGCAGATCGCCAGCCACCAGCTCATCGGCTTCGCGGAGAAGACGTTCCAGATGAAGAGCGGCCAAGCGAGGATGAAACCGAAGGCGCGCCAGTACTCCCGCCTGTGCCCGTAGTCGGCGGCCGGGAAGAGGTGGTCGGCGAGGGTCTTCCCGAATCCGGCCTCGAAGGCGCCGTTGTGGCCCAGGTACGGAAGGATCACGAACGGCAGGAGGAACAGCGGGATCCACTGGACGAGCGTCAGCGCGACCGTCTGCCACGTCACGTACGGCGTCCTGCGCCGGCGGATGCGGCGGATTCCGAACAGGAGCACCGCCGTGCAGTACGCAAGCGAGTAGTAGAAGCCGGGATCCTTCAGCGAGATGGAGAGCGTACCGCCGAGCGTCGACGGATCCGCCGAGAGCGCCGGGAGGCTGTAGGGGAAGAGCCGGTTTCTCCGGAAGAACTGGTTGACGGCTCCGCTCGCCTTCCAGTTGTAGAGGAAGACGCAGAAGACGAAGAACGCGATGCAGCCCGCCCACGTCGCCGGGGTCCACTCCCCGCGAATCGGCATCTTCGAGCGGCGGAAGAAGTCGAGCGGCGCCTCGCGTCCGAGCATGGTGAAGACCACGTCGTTCTCCAGCGTCGAGGCCTTCCCCGCATCGTCCTCGAGGACGACGGTCTTCTCCTCGACGCGTTTCACGCGGGTTCCCAGGGCGAGTCGCACCGACCCCACGCGCGCCGGATCGGCCTTCTGGAACGCGCCCGTGGCGGTCGTGACGAGATCGGAGGTGGGGTGCTCGATCCCGACGTGCGCGGACGGGTTCTTCTCCAGGATCGCGAGTTTCTCGACGTTCCCGGGCTTGGGCCGCGAGAACTCCCTCTTGCGATAGGACAGCGTGACGTGGGCTCCGCTGCCGGCGAGAGCGATGGCGCACTCGAGCGCCGAGTCCCCGCCGCCGACGACCAGGGCGTGCTGGCCCGCGAACTCCCGGGGGTCATAGAGCCGGTTGTAGACCTTGTCCCGCTCCTCGCCGGGGACGTCGAGCTTGCGGTGATTGCCGCTGCGGCCAATCGCGACGATCGCGCGCCGGGCGCGGGTCACCGTCCGGCCGTCGCCGTGATGCAGGAGCAGCCGGTTGCCCTCGCGCTCGATGCGATCGATGCGCGCGGAAGTCACCTCCACGCCCGCGGCCCGTCGCTCGCGTTCCAGGTCCTCGAGCAGCAGCTCCTTGGGATGAACCTCCGAGCGGAACTGCAGCTTGCCCGCCGGAGTCATGCCGACGGGGTAGGTGTAGATCGGCTTGGCCTTCGGAAAGTTCACGACCGTGGCGAACGGCTCGGCGGCCTCGAAGATCTGAAACGCGAGGCCGGCGCGGCGGGCCTCGATCGCGGCCGCGACCCCCGAGACTCCCGCCCCCACGATCGCGAGGTCGAGCACTCCCTCCTCGGGTCCGCGCCTCGAGGCGAAGTCGGGCTCCGCGAGGATTGCCTGGACCGCGCGGGCCCCGCCGTCCGAGGAAAACTTCAGCAGCGGGATTCCCGTGAGATCGCCCGTGACGCGGACGCCCGGGACCGCGGTCGCGCCGCCCTCGCCGACCTCCGGGAGCGGCTCCACGGTTCCCGCGGGCCATCGCGTGTGAAGCCAGCGCGCGTAGCGGGCCACGGGGTTCATGGGAGCCTCATTCTATAGAGCTAAGCTCTCCCGAGATGCCCGAACTGCCCGACATCCTCGCGTATCTCGCGGCGCTTGCTGCCCGCGTGACGGGAAAGACGCTCCGGTCGGTTCGCCTGGGGAGCCCGTTCCTCCTGCGCTCGGTCGCGCCGCCCCTCAGCGACGCGGAGGGCCGGCGCGTCGTCGGCCTGAGCCGGATGGGCAAGCGGATCGTCTTCGCGCTCGAGGGCGAGCTCTTCCTCGTCCTGCACCTGATGGTCTCCGGCCGCCTCCACTGGCGCAAGCCCCGCGCGAAGGTGGGAGGGCGGGGAGCGCTCTGCTCCCTGGACTTCGACGACGGCTCCCTCGTCCTCTCGGAGGCGAGCGCCAGGAAGCGCGCCTCCCTCTACCTCGTAGCGGGGCGCGCGGCGCTCTCCGAGTTCGAGCGGGGCGGCCTCGAGGTGCTGGAGTCGGACGGGCCCGCCTTCCGTGAGGCCCTGCTGCGGGAGAACCGCACCCTCAAGCGCGCGCTGACGGATCCGCGGCTCTTCTCGGGGATCGGCAATGCCTACTCCGACGAGATCCTGCACCGGGCCCGGCTCTCGCCGGCGAAGCGGACGCGTCAGATGTCCGACCCCGAGATCGAGGCCCTCCACGACGCGGTGCGCGGAGTGCTCGGCGAGTGGTCGCGGCGGCTCGCGGGGGAGGCGGCGCGGGCCTTTCCCGAGAAGGTCACGGCCTTTCGCGAGGGCATGGCGGTGCACGGGCGCTACGGAAAGCCGTGCCCGTCGTGCGGCGGGCCGATCCAGAGGATCGTGTACGCCGAGAACGAGTCCAACTACTGTCCCGCGTGCCAGACGGGCGGGAAGCTCCTGGCGGACCGCGCCCTGTCGCAGCTCCTGCGCGGCGACTGGCCGAAGACCCTGGAGGAGCTGGAGGAGCGCAAGCGGGGAGAGTCCGAGTAGGCGGGTCCGGGTTACGGGACCTCGCCCCGCAGGATGGCGGCCAGCTTCTCCGGATCGATGTTCCCGCCGGAGACGACGCAGGCGATCGAGCCGCGCAGATCCCGCCCCGGCCGGAGCGCTGCGGCCACGGCGGCGGCGCCCGCTCCCTCGGCGATGACGCGCGCGCGGCCGGCGAGCAGGGCGATCGCGGCGGCGATCTCCGGGAGCGTCGCCACCAGCGATCCCGCGAGCACCCGGCTCGCGAGCGGCCACATCTCCGGGAGGACGCTGCCGGCGCCGATCCCGTCGACGAAGCTCTGCCGGTGCTCGATCGGGACGGGTTTCCCCGCGGCCAGGGCGGCGGAAAACGGAGCCGCGGTGTCGACCTCGCACGCGAACGTCCGCGCCGAGGGGCGCAACGCCCCGACCGCGCAGGCGATCCCGCAGGAGAGCCCGCCGCCCCCGAAGGGCACCAGGATCGTCTCGACGCCCGGGAGGTCCTCGAGAATCTCCAGCCCGATCGTCCCGTTGCCGGCGACGACCGCGGGGTCCGCCACGGGGTGGATGAAAAACCCGTCGACGCCGGGGTAGTGGTGTTCCACGAGGACCTGCCACCAGCGCTCGAAGGGAAGCTTCACGATCCGTGCTCCGAGCCGCTCGATCGCATCGAGCTTGGACTGAGGCGCGCGGTCCGGGACGATCACCGTGCACGGGATGCCCCTCTCCCGGGCGTTCCAGGCGACTCCCTGGGCCATGTTCCCCGCGCTGGCCGTGTAGACGCCGCGCGCGAGCCGCTGTTCACCAGCCAGCGCCATCGCGTTTCCGGCGCCCCGCAGCTTGAATGAGCCGATCGGCTGGAGGCTCTCGAGCTTGAGATGGACCTCGACGGGAGACTCGATCGCGAGGCGCACGAGCGGAGTGCGCAACGCGAAGCCCGCGATCCGCTCCCGCGCGGCGCGAATCTCCTCCAGCGAGACCGGCTCAATCGCCCTCGTCGCGGCCTCCGCCGAACTCGAGCGATGTGCCCGCTCCGGAAGCCCGCGCGCGGTCGTAGATGAGCTGCGCGGCGGCCAGGTCTTCGATGGCGAGCCCGACGGACTTGAAGAGAGTGATCTCCTCGGGAGACGTCCGGCCGGGGACGAGCCCGAGCTCCAGCTCCCCGAGCTCTCCCCGGATGTGCGCGTCGTCCACCGCGCCCTCGTCGCGGGGAATCAGGAAGTCGCCCGCCTCAGCGAGCGCCGACTCGCGGCGATCGACGAAGAGCCGCGAGCGCACGACCGCCGCCGTGTCCACCTCCCGGGCCGAGGCCACGCTTGAGCCGACGGCGTTGACGTGGGCGCCGGGGGAGAGCCAGTCGCCGCGCAGGATCGGCACGCGCGAGGACGTCACGGTGCAGACGATGTCTGAGCCGGAGACCGCCTCCTCGACCGATTCGCAGGCGGTGATCGGGATGGCGCTCCGCGCGGATTCCCGCCGGGCGAAGGCGCGGGCCCGGTCGAGCGTTTTGCTCGCGACGCGGACGCTACGGATCGGCCGCACGAGGAGCATCGCCTCGAGGTGGGTGCGGGCCTGCACGCCCGAGCCGACGAGGGCCAGGTCCTTCGCGTCCTCCCGCGCGAGCCGGCGCGTGGCGACGGCGGAGACCGCCGCGGTGCGGATCGCGGTGATGGACGTCGCGTCGAGGATCGCGAGGAGCCGGCCCCGCTTGCCCTCGAAGAGCAGGACCGCGCCCTGGTGCGAATCGAGCTCGGTGCCCTCGTTGCCGGGAAAGAAGGTCACGGCCTTCACCCCCATCGCCTCCCGCGCCGCCCACTGGGAGGGCATGAGGCCGAGCGCCCCGGTACGGTCCGGGACCCAGACGATCTGCCGCAAGGGCATGGTCGCCTGGCCGCGCGCGAGGGAGGCGAGCGCGCTCGCCATCGCCTCGATGCACTCCGCCATCGGCAGGAGCTTCGGGATCTCGCGCTGGCCGACGATCAGGACTTCGGGCATCGCCTCGCTCCTACTGTCATCGTCCCGCTCTTACTGCCACCGGAAGATCTTCATCGCGACGGCGAAGCTGACGGCGGCCCACGCGGCCAGGATCAGCAGGTCGCCTCCGATCGCGGTCAGCCCCTTGCCCTCCAGCATGACGGCGCGCAGCGCGTTGTTCAACGCCGTCAGCGGAAGGGCCTGGATGAGGGGCTGTGCGGCCTTCGGGAAGCGCGAGGAGGAGAAGAAGACCCCCGACAGCAGCCACATCGGCACCATCACGAGGTTCATGAGCCCGCTCGCCGCCTCGAGCGTCTTCGCGCGCGCGACCACGAGGAGCCCGATGCCCGCGAAGGCGATCGCCCCGAGGACGGTCGTCAGCCCCAGCAGGGGCAGCGAGCCCCGGATCGGAACGCGGAAGGCGGCGACGCCGAACGCGAGGATCAGCACCACCTCTAGGATCAGGAACACGAACCGCGAGGAGATCTGCGCGAGGAGAAAGTCGGACTTGCGCATGGGGGTCGCCACCATGAGCTTCAGGGTCTTCTTGAGCCGCGCGTTCACGATCGAGAAGCCGATGCCCCAGATGCCCGTGCCCATCAGGTTGAGCCCCAGGATCCCGGGCAGCAGGAAGTCGATGTAGCGGGAGCCCTTCTCGTGCACCTCCGATTCGCGAAACGCGACGGGGTCCCTGCGGCCGGCGGCGCGCTGGACCGCGTCGTCGAGCTCCAGGCGCGCGATGCGCGCGTCGGGGCGAGTCGGGTCGAAGTGATAGACGAGCGGCTCGGCGTTCTCGACCAGCAGCGCGATCTTTCCGGTCCGCAGCGCCTCCAGCCCCTCCGCGACGGTCCCGTACACCGTCGTCGTCAGCGCGGGGGAGGACAGCGGCCTGCCGCCGAGCGGCCGCAGCCCCGCCTCTCCCGCGATGCCGATCGCGACCCGGTCGGCCGGCCGGTCGCGGAACGCGAATCCGAGGACGACGGCCATGATGATCGGGAACGCGAAGACCCAGAACAGCGCCTCCGGCTCGCGCACGAACTCGAGGACTCGCGCCCGGGTCAGCGCGAACAGGGGATTGCGGCGCTCACTCATCGCGCAGCTCCCGCCCCGTCAGCGCGATGAAGACGTCCTCGAGGGTCGAGCGATGCGTCGAGAGCGACACGAGCCTCGCCCCCGCGCCGTCCAGCGCGGAGATGAGCGCCGGCACGGCCTGCGCGAGGTCCTGCGCGGCGAGCAGCCACCGGCCGTCGCGCTCCCGGCGCTCGCCGATGCCGGGAATCGCGGCGAGCAGGATCTCGGCGACCGGGGGCTCGGTCGCGAACTCGATGATGTGCGGCGCGCGGAGGTCCGCCACCAGGTTCGCGGGGGTCCCCTGGGCGATGATCCGCCCGTGGTCGACGACGGCGACCCGGTCGCAGAGCCGCTCGGCCTCCTCCATGTAGTGCGTCGTGAGGAGGACGGTGCGCCCCGCCGCCTTGAGCGCCGCGATCCGCTCCCAGAGCTGGAGGCGGCTCTGGGGATCGAGGCCCGTCGTCGGCTCGTCCAGGAAGAGGAGCTCGGGATCCCCCGCGAGCGCGCAGGCGACCGCCAGCCGTTGCCTCTGGCCGCCCGAGAGCTTGCCGACGCGCGCGTCCCGCTTCTCCTCGAGGGACATGTCCGCGAGGAGCCGCTCGGGGGATCGTCCCCTCCGGTAGAAGGAGCGGAATAGCTCGAGAGTCTCGTAGACCGTAAGCTTCTCGGTCAGGCGGCTCTCCTGGAGCGAGATCCCGAGGCGCTCGCGCAGCTCGCGCTCGTGGCTGCCCCAGCGGCGCCCGAGGACCGTGACGTCACCCTCGTCCGGGCGCGTCAGGCCCTCGAGGATCTCGATCGTCGTGGTCTTTCCGGCGCCGTTGGGGCCGAGCAGGCCGAAGCACTCGCCGGGCGCGATCTCGAGGTCGACGCCGTCCACGGCGCGGACGTCGCCGTAGTGCTTCTTCAGTCCGCGGCAGGAGATCGCGGGTGCGGCGCTCATGGGGAGGAGGATTCTAAGGGCTGGCGCTAGCGGGCCGAGACGACGACGCCCTCGAATCCCGCCGCCTCCAGGCGCCGCAGGACCGACTCGGCGTCGGCGCGGCTGCTCAGAGGGCCGACCTTGACCCGGGTCAGGCCCGCGAAGGGCTCGAGGTAGGACTCGAATCCCGCGGCTTGCAGACGCTCCCTGTGCCGGTCCGCGCGCTCGCTCTCGCCGAAGGACCCCGCCTGGACGGCCCACGCCCCGGTCGGGGCGCCCGGCTCGGGATCGCTCCCCGCGCGGCGGACGAGCCGCAGCCGCACGGGCGCGACTCCCGGGCCGATCACGCCGATCCGGCGGGCCGCCTCGCGCGAGAGGTCGATGATCCGGCCCCGCACGAACGGCCCCCGGTCGTTGATGCGGACGCGCACGCTCTTTCCGCTGTCCACGTTGGTCACCTCGACGACGGTGCCGAGCGGAAGGTCCCGGTGCGCGGCGGTCAGGCGGTCGGTGTCGAAGATCTCTCCCGAGGAAGTCGGCTTGCCGTCGAACCCGTCGCCTCCTCCGTACCAGGACGCCATCCCCTCCTCGCTCCATTCCGTCGGAGGAGGCGCCGAGCCCGCCGGCGCGGGCGCCGGAGCCAGCGCGCGCCGCGAGGCGCAGGCCGAGCAGAAGAGGCAGAAGAGGGCGAGGAGGACGCCGAGGAGATGCCGGCGCCGGCCGATCACACGCGCACGGGAGAGCTCTGCGCCGCGGCGGCCCCCGCGAGGGCCGGATCGAGCTCCTCGCGAACGAAGACCTCGACCTGCTCCGCGGCGCGGCCGATCAGCTTCTCCGGCTGGACCGCCTCGGCGAGCTGAGCCGGCGTCAGCCCGAAGGCCGGGTCCCCGGCGACTCGGTCCAGGAGATCCGCCGGGTCGCCCGTCTCGCTGCGGCGCTCTGCCGCGGCCCGCGCGTGGACGCGCAGCTTCTCGTGGAGCTCCTGCCGGTCGCCTCCCCGGCGGACGGCCTCCATCAGCAGATTCTCGGTGGCCAGGAACGGGATCTCGGCCTCGAGCCGGCGCCGGCAGACCTCCGGGTGCACGACGAGGCCGCCGACGACGTTCTCCATCAGGATCAGGATTGCGTCGGCGGCGAGGAACGCCTCGGGCACGGCGATCCGCTTGTTGGCGGAGTCGTCGAGAGTGCGCTCGAGCCACTGCGTGGCGGCGGTCATCGCCGTGTCGAGCGAGAGCGCGATGACGTGGCGGGCGAGCGAGCAGATGCGCTCGGCCCGCATCGGGTTGCGCTTGTACGGCATCGCCGAGGAGCCCACCTGCGAGGACTCGAACGGCTCCTCGAGCTCGCCCTCGTGCTGCAGCAGGCGCAGATCCGAGCCGACCTTGTGGAGGCTCTGCGCGAGCGAGGAGAGGGCGTGAACGACGCGATCGTCCTGCTTGCGCGAGTACGTCTGCCCGGACACGATCTGGAGCCGCTCGAACCCGGCGCGCCGGGCGATGGACGAGTCGAGGTCCTGGACTTTCGCGGAGTCGCCGTCGAAGAGCCGGAGGAAGGACGCCTGCGTCCCCGTCGCGCCCTTGGCCCCCAGGAACCGCAGCCCCGCGCGCGTGGCGCGGACCTCCTCGAGGTCCATGAGGAGATCGGAGGCCCACAGCGCGGCGCGCTTTCCGACCGTCGTCGGCTGAGCCGGCTGGTAGTGCGTGTAGGCGAGCGCGGGCAGGTCCCGGTGCGCGAGGGCGAAATCGCGCAGCCTGCGAAGGACCGACACGAGGCGCCGCTCCACCAGGGCGAGTGCGTCGCGCATCTGGATCAGGTCCCCGTTGTCGGTGACGAAGGCCGAGGTCGCGCCCCAGTGGATGATGCCGCGGGCCGCCGGCGCCGCCTCTCCGAAGACGCGGACGTGCGCCATCACGTCGTGCCGGGTGCGCGCCTCCTCCGCCTCGGCTGCCGCGAAGTCGATGTCGGACTGGTGGGAGCGCATCTGCTCGATCGCGTCATCGGAGATCGGAAGGCCGAGCCGGCGCTCCTCCTCGGCGAGCCAGAGCCAAAGCTGGCGCCAGATCTCGAACTTCCGTTGCGGCGAAAAGAGCCCCGACATCTCGGCCGAGGCGTAGCGCTCGGCCAGCGGGTTGACGTACCCGTCAGTCTTCACTGCCGACTTCTTCTCCGATGTTGAACATGCGAGGCTCGTCGTTGCCGCACACCAGGCAGGTCGCCTCGGTGATCCGGCCGTCCTCGACCTCGAAGACGTAGCAGGGCGTTCCGCAGTGCGTGCACATGAGGTAGTCGACCTCGCGGTCTTCCTGCGGCTTTCGGTGCGGGGTATCCGGATTGTCCACGGGCACCTCCGCGCCATTCTCGCACTCCGGGCGGCACCCCGACAAGGCGGGCCCCGTGTAAGATCCGCCCCCATGACGCTTCTCGAGCTGGTGCTCTTCCTGGTCATCGCGGCCGTCGCCGGCGGCCTGGGTCGAGCGATCGCGGGCGGCACCCAGGGCGGGTGCATCGTCTCGATCGTCCTCGGCTTCATCGGCGCGATGCTCGGCTCCTGGATCGCGCGCAAGGCGAAGCTCCCCGAGCTATTCGTCGTCAAGCTGGGCGACGGGCCACCGTTTCCGTTCCTGTGGGCCGTCATCGGTGCGGCGCTCTTCGTCGCGATCGTGGTGGCGCTGTCGGGAGGCCGGCGGGACTAGTCTCGCCTCGCCCGGACATCATTTGTCCCCGTTCGGGCGCTATTCTGGAATCATGGCTTCCACCACGGTCTCGATCGGCCTCGGCCTGGCGATCCTCGCGCTGATCGCCGGCGTGAGCGCGCTGTTCCTCGCCCGCTCCCGCGACGCCGCCGCGCGGATGGATCGCCTGCTGGGCGAGACCTCCGGCGCGCGCGAGGCGTCCCAGTCGGTGGACCGGCGGTTCGACGAGCTGCGGCGATCGCTCGACCTCCGGGTCGCGTCCGTCGAGAAGCGTCTCGACACGGGCCAGCAGAGCCTCGCCGAGCATCTGGGCAAGTCCGGCCACCTGCTACGCGAGGTGGGCGAGAAGCTGGGCCGGCTCCACGAGACTTCCCTCAAGATCGAGCGCCTCGCCGGAGAGGTGACCCGACTGGAGGACCTCCTCAAGCCGCCCAAGCTCCGCGGCACGCTCGGGGAGATGTTCCTGGAGCAGGCGCTCGGGCAGGTCCTGCCGCCCGGAGCGTATGCGACTCAGCACCCGCTGGGCGACGGGGTCGTCGTCGACGCGGTGGTGTTCGTCCAGGATCGGGTCGTCCCCGTGGACAGCAAGTTCCCCCTGGAGAACTACCGCCGCTCCCACGAGGGAGAGGACGAGGCGGAGAAGAAGCGCGCGCACCAGCAGTTCTGCCGCGACGTGCGAAAGCACGTGGACTCGATCGCCGAGAAATACATTCGACCGGCCAGCGGTACCTGCGACTTCGCCCTCATGTACGTGCCCGCCGAGGCGGTCTACAGCGAGATCGCTGCGGACGGTGAGGACTGCGCGCTGGCCGACTATGCGGCCTCCAAGCGCGTGATCCCGGTATCCCCCCGACTGCTGTACGCCTATCTGTCCACGATCGCCCTGGGCCTGCGGGGAGTCGCCCTCCAGGAGAACGCCCGCGAGGTACATCAGAACCTGGCGGACCTGGCGCGGCTCTGGGACCGGGTCGGAGGCCCCCTGGAGAAGCTTGGCGCGCACCTCGGCAACGCCCAGAAGCAGTACGAGGAGACCTCGAAGGCGTTCGACCGCTTCACGACGCGCCTCGAGACGATCGCCGAGAAGGCGGACGGGGAGCTCGAAACGTCCCGCGCGAGCGCGACCCTGCCGCTCCTGCCGCCGTCCTGAGGGCCGATCCCCGCGGCGCCGATCGTGTCCCCTCTCCCGCCGGTCTCGGCGGCTGATAGAATCCCCCGCTTCCGCTCGAGTCCTTTATGAGCCTCAAAGTCACTTCCGAGATCGGCAAGCTCAAGTCCGTGCTCGTCCACCTGCCGGGTCCCGAGATCGACCGGATGGTGCCGTCGATGATGGAGGAGCTGTTGTTCGACGACATCCTCTACGGGAACCGCGCCCGGGAGGAGCACCGGCGGTTCCAACAGGTCCTGGGCTACGTCGCCGACGAAGTGCTGGAGATTCAGGACCTTCTCGAGGACGTCCTCGCCGTCCCGGAGCAGCGCAGTGCGATCGTGGACGACCTCGGGAAGACGCTCGGCTGGGGGCCCGACATGGATTACCGCCTCCGGGACCTAACGGCCGAGCAGCTAGCCGCGGCGCTGATCGTCGGCATCGAGAAGCCGGCCCCGGAGATGGCGCGCGAGGCCGCGGAGCTGTACGCATTGCCCCCGATCCCGAACTACTTCTTCCAGCGCGATCCCCTCGTGATCGTGGGGGAGCGCGCGATCCGGTGCGCGATGGCCACGTCCGCCCGGCTGAGGGAGCCCTTGCTGTCGGGGTACGTTCTCTCGCTGCATCCGAAGTTCTCCGGCGCCGAGGGGGGCAAGTTCTGGTTCCAGGAATTCTCCGCGGACTACGCGCCCTCCTCCTCCTACGCGCGCATGCGGCCGACCCTCGAGGGCGGAGACATCCTCATCCTCCGCGAGGACCTGCTGGCGATCGGCTACTCGGAGCGCACCGAGAAGACCACGATCGAGCGGCTGGCGGAGGCCTTCAAGGCGCGCAAGTCACCCATCAAGCGCATCCTGGTCGTCGCGATCCCGCCGCAGCGCTCCTACATGCACCTCGACACGGTCTTCACCCGGATCTCGCCGGAGGAGTGCCTCGTGTACGGTCCCATGATTCTGCCGGACGGGGCGGAGGAGGCGGACGTCTACGAGTGCGACCTGACCAAGCGCGAGATCACGTGGACCACGGAGAAGGACCTCCTGTCGGCCCTGAAGGCCCAGAAGCTCGACCTGAAGCCGGTCCGCTGCGGTGGTGAGGATCCCATCGCGGAGCGGCGCGAGCAGTGGACCGACGGAGCCAACGCCTTCGCGCTCGCGCCCGGAGTGATCCTGATGTACGACCGCAACGAGGCCACCGCGGCCGAGCTCGCACGCGCCGGGTACACGGTCGTCGACGAGGCCGACCTGCTGCTCGGCAAGGAGGAGCTGGAGCTCTGGAAGCCCACCAAGAAATACGTGATCCTCCTCGCCGCCCACGAGCTCTCCCGCGCCCGCGGCGGTCCCCGCTGCATGGCGATGCCCCTCGTCCGGGAAGACGTCAAGCCGTAACGCGCCCGCGTTCTCGATGAACCCGACTCCCTTCTTCTCCTTCGTTCGCCCGCTCGCGGTCGTGGCGTTCGGCGGCAACGCGCTACTCCGCCCCGAGGACTCGGGATCGACCGCCGACCAGCTGGTGCGGGCGCGCGAGGCCGTGCGCAAGCTCATTCCGATCCTCGGAAAGGGGTACGAGCTCATCGTCGTGCACGGGAACGGGCCCCAGGTCGGCAACATCCTGATCCAGGCGGAGGAGGCCGCGGACCGGGTTCCCCCGCAGACCCTCGACTTTTGCGTCGCGCAGACGGAGGGCTCGATGGGATTCCTGCTCGAGCTCGCGTTCGACAACGAGCTGCCTCGCGCGGGCTTCCGCAAGCAGGTCGTGACGATCATGACGCAGGTCGAGGTCGACGCCGCCGATCCGGCGTTTCAGAAACCGTCCAAGCCCGTTGGCCCGTTCTTCGCGAAGGAGCGCGCCGAGCTGCTGCAGAAGACCTCGGGCTGGACGATGGTCGAGGACTCGGGCCGCGGCTGGCGAAAGGTCGTAGCCTCGCCCAAGCCCCGCGCGGTGCGCGGGGTCGAGGTGGCCGCGGCGCTGATCAACCGGGGGCACATCGTGATCGCGGCCGGCGGAGGCGGCATCCCCGTGGTGGTCACCGACGACGGAGAGGTGAGGGGAGTGGAGGCGGTCATCGACAAGGACTACGCGGCCTCGATGCTGGCCGCGTCGCTCTCGGCCAACCTCTTCATCATCCTGACGGGTGTCGAGCGGGTCTCGACGGACTTCGGAAAGCCCTCGGCGAAGGAGCTCCCCGAGATCGACGTCGCGACCGCGAAGAGGCTCCTGGCGGAGGGGCAGTTCCCCGCGGGGAGCATGGGTCCGAAGATCGACGCGGCGATCCGGTTCGTCGAAGCGGGCGGCCACGAGGTCCTCGTGACCCGAGCCGAGGCGCTTTCGGAGGCGCTCGAGGGGAAGACGGGAACTTTCATCCGCCCGAACCGATGACCCGCGGCGGGGCGTGACTCACTCCTTGAGCGCGAGGCGCCGCTTCCCGCGCGGACTCGGGCCCGCGAGCTTCGGGTTGCTGGTGCTCGCCCTGGCGGTCGCCGGGGGCTTCGCGCTCCTGCACCGGCGCGGTGCGGGGCCAGGGGCGGGACCGGGGGAGAGCTCCCCGGCGACGGTCACGCTCGATCGGGTAGAGCTGCGCTTGAAGCCGGCGCGCGATGGAGCCGCGACGACGGCGCTCACCCGGGGCGACCGCGTCCGGGTCACCGATGAGCGCGGCCCCTGGGTCGAGGTCGAAGCCGGCGCCGGCGCGGGCGCGAAGGGTTTCCTGCCGGCGGAATCGGTCGAGCGGGACTCGGATCGCGACGCGCGGCAGCGCCGGGCGAAGACGCTGCTCGCGTTCCCTCCCGTCTACGGCGTCGTGGGAGAGGACGCGGAGATCGTCCTCGCGCCCGATCCCCTGGCGCCGCGGGGTGGGCACCTGACCCGGGGAACGGTGATTCCCATCCACTCCGTGGATCATTCGTACTTCGCCTTTCGCGACGAGAAGCTGGGACTCGCCTTCGTCAACTCGTCGCAGGTCGATCTCGTCCCGAGAGACCCTCGGCAGCCCGCGATCCGTCCGGAGAAAACGCGGGCGCTGAAGAACCTGACGGTCGTCAACCTGAACGGAGAACCGCCGCCGGAGGAGGAGCCGCCGGCGGATTTCCCGGTCGTCCCCGAATCGGAGCCGGTGGCCACCGCGCCGAAGCCTCCGCCGGGCTCGATCGAGCCGCCGTCCATCCGGACGCGGGTGGATCCCGCCTACCCGGAGGCGGCGCGGCGAGCGGGAATCGAGGGGACCGTCGAGCTCGAGGTCGCGATCGACGCATCCGGGAAGGTGACCGACGTCGAGGTGGTGCGGGGCCTGCCTCTGGGCCTGTCCGACGCCGCCGCGGACGCCGTGCGCCGCTGGACCTATCGGCCGGCGCGAGGGCCCGGGGGCTTCGTTGCGTCGCGCAAGACCGTTCGGATTCGTTTCGCGCTGGAGGGCGCGCAGCCGTGACGGCGCTTCGCGATCCCCGGGCGCGCTTATAATTCGCGAGATCCCATGCTCCAGGTTCTCTACGAAACTGACGGGCGCTCCCAGGTGTTCACGATGCTTCGGGATGCCGCCTCGATCGGACGGGCCACCGACAACGACATCGTCCTGAACGATTTCTCCGTCTCGCGGCGCCACGCGTTGCTCAAGAGGGAAAACGACGACTGGGTCCTTTACGACAACGGGTCCACCAACGGCATTCGCCTCAACGACGCCACCGTTCCGAAGGCCGTCGTCAAGGACGGGGACCAGGCGATGGTCGGAACCTTCCTCCTTCGATTCCGCGACGACCCGACCGTCTCGAGGGGCCAGCGGGACCGCCTGATGGATTCCACTTCGACCTGCATCCGGTCGATCGCGGAATTCAACGCGGACTTCGGCCTCGAGCGCGGCGTCCCGGCCTCGCCGGATTCCACGGCCGATCGCAAGCGCGTCGTCCTGGACGTCGGGTACAAGAACAAGATCTTCGAGATCCTGGTCCAGGTCGCAAAGGCGCTGATCTCCGCCGACGACCTGGCCACCGTGCTCGACAAGGTGATGGACCTGATCTTCGAGTTCCTGGCGGTCGATCGAGGCTTCCTGCTCCTGGAGGAGGAGGGGATGCTCCGCCTGCGGATCTCGCGGTACAAGTCGAAGAAGAGGATGACATCCGACGGCTCGGCTCCGTACTCGCGCACGATCGTCGACATGGTCGTGGGGCAGAAGGTCGCGGTGCTGACCTCGGACGCCCAGACGGACCAGCGTTTCGAGAGCGGCGATTCGATCCGGATGCAGCAGATCCGCTCGGCGATGTGCGCCCCGCTGTGGAACCAGGAGTCCGTGATCGGCGTGATCTACGTCGATTCCCCGCTCCACGCGGGCAGCTTCTCGGAGCGGGACCTCGATCTCTTAACCGCGCTCGCCAACTTCGCAGCCGTCGCCATCGAGCGAGCGCGGCTGCACGAGCGCGTGATCGAGGAGAAGCGCATCCGGGGGCGGCTCGAGAGGTACCACTCGCCGCAGGTGGTCGAGGAGATCATCACCGACGTCACCGCGACCGGGGACTGGAAGGCGGTTCGCACGAAGGTCGTGACCGTGCTCTTCGCCGACCTCGTGGGCTTCACGAGCTGGTCCGAGAAGATGCCGGCCGAGACGCTCGCCCGGATGCTGACGGAATTCTTCACGCTCGCCTCGGAGGAAGTGTTCGCGAGCGGGGGGACCATCGACAAGTTCATCGGCGACGCGGTCATGGCCTTTTTCGGCGCGCCCCTCGACCAGGCCGACCACGCGGATCGCGCCGTTATGGCGGCGCTGCGCATCCGGGAGGGAGTGACGGTTTGGAACCGCGCGCGCGCGGAGCGGGGAGAGCTTCCCCTGGAGGTCCGAATCGCGCTGAACACGGGCGACGCGATCGTCGGCGACATCGGCTCGCACCGCCGCGTCGACTACACCGTGCTTGGAAACGCGGTCAACGTCGCCGCGCGCATGGAGGAGTTCGTCGCGCAGCCCGGGGACGTCGTGATCGGCCCGGCGACCTACGAGGCCGTGCGGGAGAAATACGACACGGCCCAGCTCGGGCGCTTCGCCCTCAAGGGACTCTCGACCCAGGTTCCGCTCTACAAGGTCCTCGGACCGCTCCCGTAGCCTCGCACGCGGCCGTGGCAGAATCCTGATCCGTGGGATCCCTACCGCTCGTCTTCGTGACCGGCCGCCCCGAGAAGGCGCTGGAGGCCCGGAGGATGGGCTTCCGCGTCGAGCACCTCGACCTCGATCTGCCCGAGCCGCAGGCCCTGGATCCCTCGGAGATCGTCGAGGCCAAGGTCCGGAGCGCGTACCAGATCCTTTCGCGCCCGGTCCTCGTGGAGGACAGCGGCCTGTCCATACGGGCGTGGAATGGCTTCCCGGGCGCGCTCGTCAAGTGGCTCGAGAAGAGCGCGGGAGTCGGGACGCTGGCGCGAATGCTGGACGGGTTCCCGGACCGGCGAGCCACCGCGGTCTGCGCGATCGCCTACTGCGACGGCGCCGAGGTGATGACCGCGCGCGGAGCGACGGAGGGCTCGATCGCGCCGGAGCCCCGGGGCGAGGCGGGCTTCGGATGGGACGTCCTGTTCGTCCCGGAGGGAAGCGAGCGCACGTTCGCGGAGATGGCGCCAGAGGAAAAGGACCGCGTCTCGCACCGCCGCCGGGCCTGGGAGGCGCTCGCGGACAAGCTTCCGCTTCCCCCCCGGGGATGAGCGCGCGCCGGTCGGGGACTCTCGCTCTCGCAGTCCTCGCGGCCGCCCTCTCCGTGCGCGCGGGTTGCGCCCTCGACGCTCCTGCGGCCCGCACGTACTCCCTCCGGTCCGGCCGTTCCCTGCGCGTCGAGACGTTCGTCGAGGGGCTCGAGGTGCCCTGGTCGATCGTCTTCACGTCTCCGTCGCGGATGCTGGTGAGCGAGCGTCCCGGCCGCATTCGGGTCGTCGAGGGCGGCGTCCTCCAGGCCCGGCCGCTGTCCGTAGTCGCCGACATCGAGGCCCGCGGCGAGAGCGGCCTGATGGGGCTCGCGGTGGCGCCCGACTACGCGCGATCGCGCCACATCTTCGCGGCCTACGCCTACGACACGGCGGGCGGGCCGCGGGTTCGCGTGGTCCGGCTCCGGGACGACGGTTCCGGGGTGTCGGAACGCACGGTGATCGTCGAGGGGATTTCCGCGGCGCAATTCCACGCCGGGTGCCGTCTGCGATTCGGGCCCGACGCGAAGCTCTACGTCACGACCGGCGACGCGACGGACGGGCCAATCGCCCAGCGGATGGACTCGCTCAGTGGAAAGACGCTTCGGTTGAACGCGGACGGGGCGATTCCCTCGGACAATCCCTTTCCCGGATCGCGGGTCTACTCGCTGGGCCACCGGAACTCGCAGGGACTGGACTGGGATCCAAGGTCCGGCCTGCAGTTCCAGACCGAACACGGCCCGTCCGGATTCGACGGGCCCGGAGGCGGCGACGAGGTCAACATCGTCGAGCCCGGCAAGAACTACGGCTGGCCGCTGATCCACCACCGCGAGACCCGCGCGGGGCTCGAGTCGCCCCTTCTCGAGTACACGCCGGCCGTCGCGCCCTCGGGCGCCTCGTTTTGCCGCGGGGGACTCCTGCCGTCCTTCGATGGCGACTTCTTCTTCGCCGCGCTTCGCGGGGAAAAATTGATCCGGGTTCGGCTCGAGCCCGTCAACCGGCGACGCGTGGCCGAGACCGAGGAGCTCTTCGCGGGCGCGTACGGCCGCCTGCGCGACGCGGTCTTCGGGCCGGATGGGGCCCTGTACGTCGCCACGAGCAATCGCGACGGACGGGGTCGGGCCCGAACGGGGGACGACCGCATCCTGCGGGTCGTCGAGATCTCGACCCCTCGTTGAACGGCGATCCCGGATTTCGCGTTCGGTCGGGGGCGAAAAGCGGTAAATTCCCGCTTTACTTCATGGAACTTGCGGAGGTCGTTGGACAGCTTTCCGGGCTACGGCGGTTCGCCGTCCGCTCGCTCGGCGGCGAGTCGCCGGACGAAGCGCTCGTGCGGGGCCCGGGCCTGGTCGGCGACCGCATCTACGGCCTCTTCGACGAGGAGGAGGGTGCGCCGCTGACGGCGCGCAACGCGCCGTTCCTGCTCCGGTATCGCGTCCGGTACCTGGATTCCATGGTCGAGGGCGGCGACCTGGAGCCCTGGATCCGCGTCAAGGCCCCGGACGGCAGCGAGACCCCGCTCTCGGACCCCCGATGGGTCAACGGCGTCGCGCAGCGCTATGGACGGCCGGTGAGCCTGCGACGGACCGAGGCGACCGCGAATTCCGCGCCCCTCCATCTCCTCTCGGTGCCCACGGTGCGCTTCCTCGAGAAGCAGTACGGCGGGCCGCTCGAGCCGATGCGGCTGCGCTCGAACCTTCTCCTGGATCTGCCCGAGGCGCGGGCGTTCGAAGAGGATCGATGGATCGGGCGCCAGATCTGGATCGGCGACGTGCTGCTCGAGATCGTGAAGCAGTGCGACGAATGCATCGTCACGAGCCTCGACGCGCAGACGCCGGAGCGCTCCCCGGGCGTGCTCAACGCGATCGCCCGGGGTCGCGGAGGCATGACGGGAGTGTACGCGCGCGCCCTGACCGGGAATCGAGTGCGCGTGGGAGACCCGGTCTCGATCGTCGGCTGATAGACTCGCGATCGAATGTCGCGACCCATTCGCGTCCTCATCGCCAAGCCCGGGCTCGACGGGCACGACCGGGGCGCCAAGATCATCGCCCGGGCGCTTCGGGACGCGGGGATGGAGGTCATCTACTCCGGCCTGCGCCAGACTCCCGAGCAGGTGGTCGCCGCCGCGATCCAGGAGGACGCCGACGTCATCGGATTGTCGATCCTGTCGGGCGCGCACAACGTGCTGTTCCCCGAGATCCTGAAGCTTCTGAAGGAGCGCGGCGGCGAGGACATACTGGTCGTCGCGGGAGGGATCATCCCCGATAAGGACATCGCCAGCCTCAAGGCGATGGGCATCCGCGAGATCTTCCTCCCCGGAACGCCGACTCAGACCCTCGTCGACTACATCCGCAAAGAGGCGGGACAGAAGATCGCGCGCGGCTAGCGGAAACGATGGATCCGATCGCGAGCCAGCTCGACGCGCACTCCTCCGAGTTCCTGGATCGCGCCCGCGCCATGGAGGCCCTGGTGGGCGGCCTCCGCGAGGAGCTGGACCGCGCCCGCCGCGGCGGCGCCGGAAGGGACCGCCACGCCGAGCAGAAGAAGATGTTCGTACGCGACCGCATCGACGCCCTGCTGGACCCCGGTTCCCCGTTTCTCGAGCTCTCGCCGCTGGCGGCGCACGGCATGTACGACGGGGAGGCGCCGGGCGCCGGCCTCGTCACGGGGATCGGCCGGGTATCCGACCGCGAGGTGATGATCATCGCCAACGACGCCACCGTCAAGGGCGGGACGTATTTCCCGATCACGGTCAAGAAGCACCTCCGGGCCCAGCAGATCGCCGAGGAGAACCGGCTGCCCTGCCTCTACCTCGTGGATTCGGGGGGCGCCTACCTTCCGCTCCAGGCCGACGTCTTTCCGGACCGCGAGCACTTCGGGCGCATCTTCTTCAACCAGGCGAGGATGTCCGCGAAACGAATCCCGCAGATCGCCGCGGTGATGGGGTCCTGCACCGCCGGCGGCGCGTACGTCCCCGCGATGTCCGACGAGACGGTGATCGTCAAGGGCACGGGCACGATCTTCCTGGCGGGCCCCCCGCTCGTGAAGGCGGCCACCGGCGAGGACGTCTCCGCGGAGGAGTTGGGGGGGGCCGACGTGCACACGCGCGTCTCCGGGGTGGCCGACTACATGGCCGAGAACGACGCCGAGGCGCTGACGATCGCGCGCGCTCTCGTGGGGAACCTGGGCGGCTCGAAGACCCTTCCCGCCGATCGGCTCGATCCGGAGGAGCCCGCCTTCGATCCCCGCGAGATCTACGGGATCCTCCCGCGCGACCTGCGAAAGCCCTACGACGTCCGGGAGGTCATCGCGCGGCTGGTCGACGGCTCGCGGTTCGAGGAGTTCAAGGCGCGCTACGGCACCACGCTGGTCT
The DNA here is from genome assembly GCA_038224325.1 of Thermoanaerobaculia bacterium. GTDB lineage: Bacteria > Acidobacteriota > Thermoanaerobaculia > UBA5066 > Gp7-AA6 > DAHUXD01. The sequence continues at coordinate 50,879 of JBBRFL010000012.1, forward strand.
GCGGCATGGCGCGCCTGAGCGGCTTCCTGATCGGCATCGTGGCCAACAACGGCATCCTCTTCTCCGAGTCCGCGCTGAAGGCGACGCACTTCATCCAGGTGTGCGCCCGCCGGAAGATCCCGCTCCTCTTCCTCCAGAACATCACGGGGTTCATGGTCGGAAAGGAATACGAGCGCGGCGGGATCGCGAAGGATGGGGCAAAGATGGTGCACGCCGTGGCGAACGCGGCCGTCCCCAAGCTGACCGTGATCATCGGCGGCTCGTTCGGCGCCGGCAACTACGGCATGTGCGGGCGCGCCTTCGACCCCCGTTTCCTCTTCGTGTGGCCCAACGCGCGAGTCTCCGTGATGGGCGGCCCCCAGGCCGCCGCGGTGCTCTCCACCGTCAAGCAGGATCAGCTCGCTCGCGCGGCGAAGCCGGCGAAGCCGGCGATGACGGCGGCGGAGGTCGCGGAGTTCGAGCGGCCGACTCGCGAGAAGTACGAGGTCGAGGGCCACCCGTACTACTCGACGGCCCGATTGTGGGACGACGGCGTCCTCGACCCCGCGCAGACGCGCACCGCGCTGTCCCTCGCGCTCTCGGCCGCATACAACGCGCCGATTCCGGAGACGGAGTTCGGCGTGTTCCGGATGTAAGGCCATGCGCGCATTCGCCCTCGTCCTACTCGCCGCCGTCGCGTCCTCCGGGCCGCTCACCTTCACCCTCAGGGTCCACGGCGAGACGGAGCTGAGCGCCACGATCTCCGGGCCCGCCGCGGACCTCCCGCCGGGGGCCTTCCGCGGAACGATCGCGATGAACGGATCGCCGTCCGAGATGCCCGTCGCGGGTACGGTCGGTCACGCGGGAGGCCGGTGGACGCTTCCGGTCGTCGTTCGTTACGCGGACGTGCCCGCCGATTGGGCCGAGCACTTCCGGCCGGACACCTTCACGTACCGGCTCCGCGGCGCCTCCACGGGCGGCGCGCCCCGCGAGTGGACCGGCACGCTTCCGTGGAAAGACGTCGCGGTCGAGTCGGACAAGGAGAGCGGCGCGGAGTTCCTCCAGCTCGAGACCGTCCGGCTCACGGAGATGTCGCTCCTGTCGAGCGCGGCCGAGGCGATCCTCGCGGTTCGCAATCCTTTCTCCTTCCCCCTGAAGATCGCCGAGTCGGAATACGCGCTCTCCGTCAACGGCCGCGAGGTCGGGGAGGGGTCTACGCGGGGCCTCCTCCTCCATCCCGCGCAGAAGAGCGTCCTGTCGCTTCCGATCGAGATCGACCACGCGGGGCTCATCTCGGCGGCCGGGCAGGCGCTGCTGTCCGGCGGCGAGATCGCGGCCAAGCTTCACGGCAGGCTCGTCGTGCGTCTCAAGGGAGGCGACCTCACGGTGCCGCTCGATCTCTCGGGGCACCTCGCGAGCCCATGACCCCTTCCGACTACACGCGCCTGCGCGTCGAGCGCAGGGGGCCTGTCGCCCGGATCGCTCTGGCCCGCAGCGAGGTCCGCAACGCGTTCGACGACGTGCTCATCGCCGAGCTCACACGCGCCTTCGGCGACGCGGCGCAGGACGCCGGCGTTCGCGTCGTGGTTCTCTCGGGGGACGGGCCAACGTTCTGCGCCGGCGCGGACGTCGGCTGGATGCGCCGGGCCGGAGCCTATTCGCGCGAGGAGAACGAGGCGGACGCGCAGCGCATGGCCCGGATGCTGCGCGCGATCGACTCCTGCCCTCGTCCGGTGATCGCGCTGGCGCACGGCGCGGCGATCGGCGGAGGCGTCGGGCTAGTGGCCGCGGCCGACATCGCGATCGCCGCAGAGGGGACGATCTTCTCGCTCGCGGAGGTTCGCCTGGGGATCCTGCCGTCGGTCATCTCCCCGTACGTCCTCCGCGCGATCGGGCCGCGTTTCGCGCGCGACGTGTTTCTGACCGGCGAGCGCTTCGATGCGAACGAGGCCGCGCGCATGGGGCTGGTCCACCGGGTCGTGCCGGCGTCCGAGCTCGAGGCGGCGGGCGCCGCGAAGGTCGCCTCGCTCCTGCAGTCCGGTCCCGAGGCCGTCGGCGTGGCCAAGCGGCTGATCGAGCAGGTGACGGGAATGAACCCGGAGGACGCGCTGGCGCTGACGGCGCGGACGATCGCCGAGCGCCGGGCGTCGGCGGAGGCTCGGGAAGGCCTGACGGCGTTTCTGGAGAAGCGCAAGCCGTCGTGGGCCGGAGGAGAGTGAAGTGAAGGGAACCCAGGAGCTTCTGACCTGCCCCCGGTGCGCAAAGGGATTCTTCGCGTGGCGCCCGGCCGACCTGCCGGGAGCCCGCGTCAAGTGCTACTTCTGCGGAAACCAGTTCGAGGACGAGGCCGCGCAGCGACCGGCCGCACCGCCCCCGGACACCGCGGCCAATCCGCCGGCCGCCGCGGCACCTGCGGTCCCGCTTGACGCCGGCAAGCCCGCCTCTTGAGAAGGCCCGTGTTGCGAAGACTCCTGGCGCTGGCCGTCCTGGCGTTGTGCTCGCGCGCGCAGGCGCCGGGGCAGGAGGACCCGACGGCCGCGCTGATGGAACGGCTGACGGGCCCCTCTTCACGCCTAGAGGTGAACCTCCGGGTGCTGACCGATGAGATCGGAGGGCGCGTGACCGGCAGCGCGGGCTACGAGAGCTCGCTGCGCTGGGGCGTCGAGGCATTCCGCCGGGCCGGCGTCGATTCGGTCGCGCTCGAGCCCTATCCTGTTCCGGCGAAGTGGGAGGCCGTTTCCGCGACCGCCGAAGTCGTCGAGCCGTCTCGCTTCCCGGTGCGGATCGTTTCCTACGGCCTCGCGCCCTCCACAAGCGGCGAGCAAACCGCCCTCGTCGTGGACGCGAGCGCCGGTCTCCCGGCCGACTTCGAGAGGCTCGGCGCGAGGGCGCGCGGCGCGATCGTGCTGGTTCGCACCGAGCCCATGAAATCTTTCGACGATCTCTTCGCCGAGTACCTCGCGGCTCCCGGGGTGATGCGCGCCGCGATCGCCCACGGCGCCGCCGCGATCCTGTTCCTCTCGACGCGTCCCCGCGGGCTCCTGTACCGGCACACGATCACGTGGGGACCTATCGCGCCCATCCCGATGGCGCAGATCCGCCGGGAGGACGGCCTGCGGCTGGCGCGCCTGATCGACTCCGGCCGCCCGCTGAGGCTCAAGCTGGACATCCGGAACCGGGTCGGCGGACCCTGGCAGCCCTCCAACGTGGTCGCCGAGATCCGCGGAAGCGAGCACCCCGAGGAGATCGTCTTGCTCGGCGCGCACCTGGATTCCTGGGATCTTGGAACCGGAGCGCTCGACAATGGCGTCAACTGCGCGCTGGTGGTGGACGTCGCCCGCGCGATCGCGGAGGGCCCGCGTCCGAAGCGCACGATCCGCTTCGTCCTCTTCACGAGCGAGGAGACGGGCCTCCTGGGTTCCCTCGGTTACGTCCGTTCGCACCGGGCGGAGCTGCCCCTCCACGTCGCGGTCGTGATCCACGACATCGGCGACGGAAAGATCGTCGGCTATTACAGCAACGGCCGGCCCGACCTCGAGGCCCCTCTCCGCGCGATCCTCTCGCCGCTCGCCCCCCTGGGCGCGTCGGGGATCAACGGCGAGGCTCTCCTCGGGACCGATAACTTCGATTTCCTCCTGGAGGGAGTTCCCAATCTCGTGGCCGACCAGCAGGCGGACCGCTACCTCGCCGACTACCACGCGGAATCGGACACCTTCGACAAGGTCGACCTCGATCTCGCGCGGCGCAACGCGGCCGTGGCCGCCGTGACCGTCCGCGGAATCGCGAACGCCCCGGCTCGCCTGGGACCGCGACAGGCTCGCGCCGAGGTCGGTCGGGTGCTCGAGGAAGGAAAGCTCGACACCCAGATGAAGACCTACGGGTTGTGGAGCGACTGGGAGAGCGGAAAGCGCGGTCGCGAGAGGTGAGGCGACTCCTCGTCGCCAATCGCGGTGAGATCGCCGTCCGGATCTCCCGCACGGCTCGCGAGATGGGTCTCGAGACCGTTGCGGTATACGCCGGGGACGATGCAAACGCGCTCCACGCGCGCGCGATGAATCGATCCGCGTCGCTCGGGCCCGGCGCCGCGGCGGAGACGTACCTCTCGATCCCGCGGATCCTCGAGGCCGCCCGCGCCACGGGGAGCGACGCGATCCATCCCGGTTACGGGTTCCTCTCGGAGAGCGCGGCCTTCGCGCGGGCCGTTGGAAGCGCGGGCCTCGTCTGGGTCGGGCCGCCGCCGGAGGCCATCGAGGCGATGGGAGGGAAGCTCGCGGCCCGCGCCCGGATGGAAGCGGCCGGGGTCCCGGTGATGCCCGGCTCCCGGCCGGGCGCGTCGAGCGACGCCGATCTCGTGAGCGAGGCGACCCGGCTCGGATTCCCCGTCCTGATCAAGGCGTCGGCGGGAGGCGGAGGGAAGGGAATGTCGCGGGTGGACTCCGCCGCCGATATGCCGGCCGCTCTCGCGGAGGGGCGCCGACTCGCGAGCGCCTCCTTCGGGGACGACACCATCTATCTCGAGCGGCTCCTCGCGGACTGCCGGCACGTCGAGTTCCAGGTGTTCGGCGATTCGACGGGCCGCATCGTGCATCTCTTCGAGCGCGAGTGCAGCGTCCAGCGCCGGCACCAGAAGATCGTGGAGGAAGCGCCGAGTGCGGCGCTCGATCCCGGCCTCCGCCGCGCGATGGGGGAGGCCGCGGTCCGCGCCGCGAGCGCGGTGCGCTACGTGGGAGCCGGAACCATCGAGTTCCTCCTGGACGCCGATCGCCAATTCCACTTCCTGGAGATGAACACGCGCCTCCAGGTCGAGCACGCCGTCACCGAGGAGACGCTGGGATGCGATCTCGTCCGAGCGCAGCTCGAGGTGGCGCAGGGCCTTCCGATGCCCGCCTCCTGGAGCGACGGGACGCTCGTCCCTCGCGGCCACTCGATCGAGATGCGCCTCTACGCCGAGGACCCTATCGAGTTCCTGCCGCGCTCGGGCCGCCTCCTCGAATACCGGGAGCCGTCCGGGCCGGGGATTCGCGTGGATTCGGGCGTCGAGAGGGGCAGCGTGGTGGGACTCGAATACGACCCGATGCTCGCGAAGCTGATCGTCTGGGGCCCGGACCGGCCCGCCGCAATCGGCCGCGCGCGGCGCGCGCTGGCGGAATGGGTCGTGCTCGGTGTCGAGACGAACATGCCCTTGCTGCGCGCCGTGATCGACTCGGAGGCGTTTGGATCGGGCCGCTACTCGACGGACCTCGTCTCGCGCCTGCCGCGGCCGGCCGCGGGGGAGCCGCCGGACGCGGCCTGGATCGCCGCGGCGCTGGCGGACTCGGCCCCCCTGGGCGCGCGCGGGGACGCCGCTCCGGCGGCGGCCGATCCCTGGACGAGCGCATCGGGCTGGAGGCTCGGATGAGCGGCGCGCGGCTGCGGAGCGGCGACGCGGCGCGTGAGATTGGCGTCGAGGGCGATGCGGCGCTCATCGACGGCCGCCGCGTCGAGTTCGAGCGACGCCTGGCGGAGGGCCGCGTCGAGGGGATCGCGATCCGCGGTCGAGAGCATCGCATCGTCGCTGCGCGGGACGGGCGCCGCGTGTTCGTCTGGTGCGACGGAACGGCCTGGACGTTTGAGCGCGTCGCGGCGACGCGGACCGCCGGCATGCGGGATCACGGGCAGGACCTGATCTCGCCCATGCCCGGCCGGGTGCGCCGGACGATGGTGGCCGATGGAGAGAGCGTGGCCCGCGGTCAGGTGCTCCTCGTCCTCGAGGCCATGAAGATGGAACATTCGATCCGGTCGCCGGCGGACGGGACCGTCCGCCTGAGGGTCCGGGAGGGCGATCGGGTCGAGGCCGGAGTGGAGCTGGCTCAGATTGAATAGCGAACGGCGAATCGCTCGACCATAATCCTCATCCGATGGACTCCCGGGAAGACCAGCCGCTTCGCCGCCCTCACCTCCCCGAGCGCGTGACCGTGTACGAGGTGGGGCCGCGCGACGGTCTGCAGAACGAGTCCGAGACGCTGACGGTCGCCGCGCGCGCGGAGTTCGTGGACCGCCTGACCGACGCGGGCCTGCCGGCGATCGAGGTGGGCTCCTTCGTGTCCGCCGCGGCCATTCCCCAACTCGCCGACACCGAGGAGGTGTACCGCCGGATCCATCGGGCGAGCGGCGTGCGCTATCCCGCGCTCGTGCCCAATTTGAGGGGCCTCGAGCGCGCCCTGGAGTCGGGCGTGCGCGAGATCGCCGTCTTCACCGCCGCATCGGAGACGTTCAACCGCAAGAACATCCACGCCGGCGTGGACGAGTCCATCGAGCGATTCCGCCCCGTCGTCACCCGGGCGCTCGAGGAAAAGGTCCGCGTGCGCGGCTACGTGTCCACCGCTTTCGGCTGCCCGTACGAGGGGGAGGTCGCGCCCGAGGCGGTGCGCGAGGTGGTCCACAAGCTGCTGGACCTTCCCGTCGACGAGATCTCCGTGGGGGACACGATCGGAGTGGCCACTCCCTCGGGGGTCTTCGACGTCATCGAGGCTCTCTACGATTCCGGCGTCACGCGTGGAGTGCTCGCGCTCCACTTTCACGACACGCGCGGCACGGCTCTGGCGAATGTCTACGCCGGGCTGCAATGCGGGATCACGACGTACGATTCTTCGGCGGGGGGACTGGGCGGCTGCCCGTACGCGCCCGGCGCCTCCGGAAATCTCGCGACCGAGGACCTCCTGTATCTGCTCGATGGATTGGGAATCCAGACGGGTGTGACGCTGTCCCGCGTGGTCGAGGCGTCGCGCTTTCTCTCCGGGGCGTTGGGCCACCGGCCTCCGGGCCGCTATCTGGCCGCCGTCTGGGGCCCTCCGAGTTGACAGAATCGCCGAGTCCGTTTAACCTTTTGACCTACTGAAGGTTAACGGAGTGGCAAAAAAGATTCTCCTGGCCGACGACAGCCTGACGATTCAGAAGGTCGTCGAGCTGACGTTCTCCGACAGCGAGTACGTCCTTCTCTGCGTGTCCAACGGACAGAGGGCTCTGGAGAAGGTCGCGGAGGAAGCCCCGGACCTGATCCTCGCCGACGTCGTCATGCCGGAGAAGAACGGCTACGAGGTCTGCGAGGCGATCAAGGCCAACCCCGCCACCGCGCGCATTCCCGTGATCCTGCTGTCGGGCACGTTCGAGCCCTTCGACAAGGACCGCGCGGAGCGGCTCGGCTGCGACGCGATCGTGTCCAAGCCGTTTGACTCGCAGCAGCTCCTGCGACAGGTCGAGGCGCTGCTGGCGCGAGCTCCCGAGGACGTGCCGTCGACGGCCACGATGGCCATCCCGACAATGACGAATCCACAGCCTCCCGCCGCCGCGGCCTCGTCCCGGGCGCCCGCGGAGCAGGGCTTCATGGCGGAGGACTTCACCGCCAGTATTCGCGTTCCGCCCTCCATCTCGGGCGGCCCGGACCTCTTCGAGGAGGAATACGGGCAGGCCGACGTGGAGTCCGCGATCGCCGCGTTCGAGAAGGCTCATCCCGAATTCAGCCACGCCGACGAGAGCCCCACGTCCTCCGCGATGGCGCTCGGGGACGCGGGCGAGACCCGCCCGGCGGCCGACGAGGAATCTGCGCAGCCGCAGCCGGCCCTGGCCAGCTGGCTCCGCGAGGAACCCGAGGCGCCCGCCGCCGCGCCGACGGCGACCGACCCCGCGCCCGCGCCGTTCTGGGTGCCGCGGGAGCCGGAGCCCGACCTCCAGCCGATCCCCTTCGGAGGCGACGACACCTACCCGCGCCACTTCGACTCGCCCTCGATGCGAGCCGACGAGGCGCCGACGCAGCAGATTCCCCTCGCCGCCGAGTATGCCTCGCTCTCGCGCCCCTCTCTCTCGGATTCGGAGCGCGACACGGACAAGACGCCGAAAGCCGCCGCGCCGGCGGAGACCGCAACACCCGCCGAGGCCGCTGCGCCGGGCGGAGCGACTCCCGCCTACTCGGAGCCCCCGGTCTCCCGGGAGATCGAGGTCCTCGCGCAGACCACCTCCATCGGGCAGCTGAAGGAGATGCTCTCCTCCGTATCCCGAAGCGAGGGGGGCCTGTCGGAGGAAGACATCGATCGGCTCGCCTCGCGAGTGGTCGAACGGTTGTCCGAAAAGATCGTTCGCGAGATCGCCTGGGAGGTGATCCCGGACGTCGCGGAGCTCCTGATCAAGCAGCGGATCAAGGAGCTCGAGGCCGGCGCCGAATAAGAGGGCTCCCCGCGTTCTGATATATGAAAGGGCTTCGAGAGCCCTTTTTTGATGCCCGAGAAACCCGTCATCGCCGAGCCGGCCGAGGCCTCCGAAGGTCTGCCCAAGACCTTCGATCCGGCGCTCTTCGAAGCACGGTGGTACGAGACCTGGGAACGCGACGGACGCTTCCAGCCCGTCGGCCCGCCCGGATCCCCGCGGTTTGTCATGGTGATCCCGCCGCCCAACGTGACCGGACGCCTTCACATCGGCCACGCCTACGGCCGCACGATCGAGGACATCCTGGCCCGCTGGATGCGGATGCGCGGCTACCGCGTGCTCTGGGTCCCCGGAACCGACCACGCCGGCATCGCGACGCAGATGGTCGTCGAGCGCGAGCTCCAAAAGGAGGGAACCGACCGCCGGGCCCTCGGCCGCGAGCGCTTCATCGAGCGCGTCTGGGAGTGGCGTCGCGCGTCCGGCGACACGATCCTGGGCCAGCTCCGAAAGCTCGGCTGCTCACTCGACTGGTCGAGGCTTCGATTCACCCTGGACCCGGCCCTCTCCCGAGCCGTCCGGCACGCGTTCGTGCAGCTCTACCGCGACGGCCTGATATACCGGGGCCGCTACGTCGTGAACTGGTGCCCCGGATGCGGCACGGCCGTCTCCGACCTCGAGGTGATCGAGAAGACGACGGCGGGCAGCCTCTACAAGATCCTTTACGACGTGCCGGGAGTGCCGGAGGGCGCCGTCGTGGCGACCACCCGGCCCGAGACCATGCTGGGCGACACGGCTCTGGCGATCCACCCGGAGGATCCCCGGAACGCGCACCTGCGCGGGAAGCGGGCGATCCTGCCGATCGCAGGCCGCGAGTTGCCGGTGGTCGAGGATGCGATCCTCGTCGACCGGGATTTCGGCACGGGGATCGTCAAGGTGACCCCGGCCCACGACGCCAACGACTACGCAGTGGCGCAGAGGCACGACCTGCCGGCGGTCGTGGTGATCGGGCCGGACGGAAAGATGACGGCGGCCGCGGGGGAGTACGCGGGGCTGGACCGATTCGAGGCTCGCAAGCGCATCGTCGAACGGCTCGAGAAGGAGGATCGGCTCGTCGCGGTCGAGCCGCACGAGATCGCGCTGGGGACCTGCCAGCGGTCGGACGACGTGATTGAGCCGTACCTGTCGGAGCAGTGGTTCGTGAAGGTGAAGCCGCTCGCAGAGCCGGCGATCGCTGCCGTGCGCGCGGGCGCCGTGCGGTTCGTGCCGGAGTCCTGGGCCAAGACGTACTTCTCCTGGATGGAGAACATCCGCGACTGGTGCATATCGCGGCAGCTGTGGTGGGGGCACCGCATTCCCGCCTTCACCTGCGAGAACGGCCACGTCCTCGTGGAGGAGGAGGATCCTGTCGCGTGCGGGCAATGCGGCTCCGCCCGCCTCGTCCAGGATCCGGACGTGCTGGACACGTGGTTCTCCTCGCAGCTCTGGCCGTTCTCCGTGATGGGATGGCCGGAGCGGACGGCGGACCTGGCCGACTTCTATCCCACGGACGTTCTCGTGACCGGTTACGACATCCTCTTCTTCTGGGTCGCGCGGATGATCATGGCGGGCCTGCGCTTTACGGGCGAGCCGCCCTTCTCGACGGTGCACCTCCACGGCCTGGTGCGCGTAGGCGGCGAGAAGATGTCCAAGACCCGCGGCAACGTGATCGATCCCCTGGAGGCCATCGAGGAGTTCGGCGCCGACGCGGTGCGGTTCACGCTCGCCTCCGCCGCCTCCTCGGGACCGACGGTCTCCGTGGAGCGCGGCCGGATGGCGGGCTCTCGAAACTTCGCGACCAAGATCTGGAGCGCGGCGCGCTTCACGCTGGCCCAGCTCGAGGGAAAGGACACGCCCCCGTCTCCGCGCGGGCTCTCGCTCCGACTGCCGGATCGCTGGATCCTCTCGCGGCTCGACGCCGCGTCGGCGGAGATCCAACGCCACCTCGAGGGATTCCGGTTCGACGAGGCCGCCGCCGAGATCTACGGATTTCTCTGGCATGAGCTGTGCGACGGCTACCTGGAGATGGCCAAGCCGGTGCTTTCGGGGCCGGATCCCGATGCGGCCCGCGCCACCCGGAGCGTCCTGCGCAAGTGCCTGGCGGATTCTCTCGCGCTCCTCCATCCGTTCATGCCGTTCGTGACGGAGGAGCTGTGGGAGAAGCTGACGGGGAAACCCGGCACGCTCGTGGCGACTCCCTATCCCGAGTCGTCGGGGGAGTGGCGGGACCTACCGGCGGAGGCCTCCGTCGAGGCGCTGCGTGCGATCGTGACCCGCGTCCGGACCTTCCGCACCGAGCGCGGGGCGCCGCCCACATCGCCCGTGGCCCTCGCCATCGACCCCCGATCGCCGCCGCGGGCGGTCGTGGGCGACCTCGAGATCCTGTCGCCCATCCTGCGACACCTCGGACGGCTCTCGAGTCTGGCCTTCGAAACGCCCTCGTCCGGGGTCTTTCGGGACGTGGTCGCCGGAATCCAGCTGGGCCTGGCCCTTCCGGAGGGATCCGTTCCGGACCCGGAGGGCCGCACGGCGAAGGCGCTGGCCGAGGTGGACGCCGAGATCGCCCAGCTCTCCGCGAAGCTCCAGAACCCGGACTATCTCTCCAAGGCTCCCGCGCCCGTCGTCGAGAAGACGCGGATGCGGTTGCGTGAGCTCGAGACGAAGCGAGCCGCCCTGGGTTCGCAGTGATCGGTTTCGCGCAGGGCTGGATCGATCCGGACGCGTGGACCGCGATCGAGAACTGCGTCTGCATTCATCGCACGCCCTCCTCCAACCTGCTGGCCCGCGGCCTGATCGAGATGTATTTCGACGAGGGCCAGAATCTCGCGACGACCGTTCTGGTCGCCGAGAGCCAGCCCGGGGCCTACGGCCGCAACGGCCGCGCGTGGGCGGCTCCCGAGGGGAAGGGCCTCTACCTGACGGTGATCCGGCGTTCGATCGCGGGCGAGCCCCTCTCGCTCGTGCCGATCGCGTTCGGGCGCTGGGCCGCCGAGGTCCTCCGGGAGCAGACGGGCGCCGCGGTCGAGCTGAAGTGGCCCAACGACCTCTACGCGCGAAGTCGGAAGCTCGCGGGCGTGATCGCGGAGTCCCGAACGCAGGGGGAAGACACGTATCTCGCCGCCGGGATCGGCATCAACGTGCGGGGTCCCGCGAGCGGTCTCGGTGTGCCCCACGCCACCACCATCGAAGAGGAGACCGGCCGCGCGTTTCCGTTGCCGGCGCTCCTGCAGGCCCTGCTGGACCGCTTCGACCGAGAGCTCGCGGCCCCGAAGTGGGAGCGGGAGGCCTCCGCCTGGGAGCTGGCTTCCCTGCACCGGCCGGGCGACCGGCTGACGATCCGCCGCGCGGGTGGCGAGGAGGTCACGGGCGAGTATCTCGGGCTCGATCCCTCCGGTTTCCTGCGGCTCCGAACCGAGACCGGCGAGGCCGTCGTCGGAAGCGGCGAGGTCGCGCAGTGGTGAGCGCGGCGGCCGACACGCTGCTCGCGGTCGACGTGGGCAACACCAACACGGTCCTGGGACTCTGGCGCGGAACCGAGCTCGCGAGGCATTGGAGGCTCACGACGCGCCGCGATGCGACAGCGGACGAGATCGCACTGTCGGTCCGCGGGCTGTTCGCCTCCGGCCCGGAGCCCGAGCCGCTGTCCACGATGCGCGTGATCGTCGCAAGCGTCGTGCCGTCACTGCGGTTTCCCATGCGCCAGGCGTTCCGGCAGATCGCGGATCGCGAGCCCGTCTTCGTGGAGCCGGGGATCAAGACCGGGATGCCGATCCTCTACGAGGTGCCCCAGGAGGTCGGGGCCGACCGCATCGTCAACGCCGTCGCTGCGCACGCGCAAGTGGGCGGACCCTGCATCGTCGTGGACTTCGGAACCGCCACGACGTTCGACGTGGTGACCGCGCGGGGCGAGTATGCCGGCGGGGTGATCGTGCCGGGGATCATGGTCTCCGCGGAGGCCCTCTTCGAGAAGGCCGCGAGGCTCTGGCGGGTCGAGATCCGGAAACCCGATCGCGTCGTTGGGAAAACCACGACGGGCTCGATTCAATCGGGCCTCTACTTCGGGTACCTGTCGCTCGTGGACGGGATGATCGACCGCATCGTGGCGGAGGTGGGGGGCAAGCCGCGAGTGATCGCGACGGGAGGCCTGGCGGAGCTCTTCGGCAGCGGGTCGGAGCGGATCGAGGAGGTCGACCCCCTGCTTACGCTGAAGGGCCTGCGGCTGATCGATGAGCGAAACCGCGGAGGATAGGGAGTTCTACGCCGCCGCCGAGGCAGCCTTCATCCGGAGGCGCGGCACCCCGTTTTTGCTCTCGCCGACGGACTTCGCCCTCCTGAAGCAGTGGCGCGCACTGGGCGTCCCGCTCGAGGCCGTGGAGGCGGGGATCGACGATGCGTTCACGCGGCGCGAGGAGCGATCGGCGATCGGCCGCGTCAACTCGCTCGCGTACTGCCGCGACGCCGTCCTCTCGGCCTGGGAGCGGCGCGCGGAGACCGATCGCGGCAAGGGCTCGAGGACGCGCGGGGCCGAGCCGGATCCGGGCCCCGCGCTGGCGGAGCTGATCCGCCGGCTGGAGGAGGTGCGGAGCGCGCGCCCTGAGCTGGACGGACCCCTGGTGTCCGCCCTGCGGTCCCTGGCCCGCCTCGACCCGTCCCGCAAGAAACCCGAGGAGATCGAGTCTTCGCTGGCGCGCCTCGATAAGCGCCTCGCCGGCGAATTGTACGCAGCGTTCCCTGACGAGGAGCGGGACGCCCTCGACCGCCATGTGGCGAAGCTCCTGGCGGGCGCCGGGGATCGGATGGACGCCGCGACCGCGGAGCGCACGAAGCGCGCGCTTTCGCGCCGAGCCGTCCGGGAACGGCTGGAACTGCCGCGACTCTCCCTCCTGTGAGGATCCGCTCCGCGCCGGAGACCGAGGCGGGCGACCGGGCCGAGGGTCCGACGCGTCGCGTGCGAATCGAGAAGCTGGCGCCGACGGGGGAGGGCATCGCCCGAACACCCGAGGGCGTGGGCTTCATCGACCGGGCTCTCCCGGGGGAGCTCGTCGAGACAAGTATCTACGAGAGGCGCCGGCGGTTCTGGCGGGGAAGCCTGCGGGGGATTCTGGAGCGCTCTCCCGACCGTCGGGAGTCCGTTCACGCCTCCTGCGCGGGATGCGACTGGGCCCACTTCGACGAGGCGGCCGCCCGCGGCGCCAAGAGGGAGCTCTTCCTGGAGACGATGCAGCGGATCGGTAAGCTCGACCCCGCTCTCTTCCGAGAGGCGTCCGTGGCGACGTCGGAGGCGGGATACCGGATTCGAACGCGCCTCCACGCGGCGGGCCGCGGGGCCGAGGCACGGATCGGATATTTCGCGCCGGGCTCGCATCGCGTCGTCGAGGCCGGGGTCTGCGAGGCCCTCTCGCGGCGGACGCGGGACCTGCTGCCGGCCGTTCGCGACGCGATCGCCGCCGTCCCGGGCGGCGCCTCCGAGGTCGCGGTGCTGGAGGATCTCGCGGGTGCCCGCCGGCTGATTCGCGTGACGGTGAGCGCGACGCCGAACGCGGCGGAGGCCGAGGCGCTCGGCCGCCGCCTCTCCGCGCGCTTCGAGGGCGTTCGAATTCGATCGACGGAGGGCCCGGTCCTGCGGGAGGGCGGGTGGCGCCGGCTGACGATGGAGGTCGGCGGCTCGCGCCATCGCGTCTCGGTCGATTCGTTCTTTCAGGGAAATCGCTCCCTCGTGCATGCGCTCGCCGAGGACGTGCGGCGCGACGCCGCGCTCGTGCCCCCGGGGGAGGCGCTCGACGCGTTCGGCGGCGTCGGCCTGTTCGCCGGCGCGCTGCTGTCCGGAGGGCACAGGGTCACCTCGGTCGAGAGCGACCCGGACGTCGCCGCCGACGCGCGGGCGACCCGGGAGGACTGGGACGGGCGCGACCGATGGGCTATCGAGGAGGCCTCGATCGGCAATTTCCTCCGGGCGAGGGAGTCGCGCTTCGACGTCGTCGTCGTGGATCCGCCGCGCGCGGGACTCGGGGCGGAACTCGCCGTCGAGCTCGCGAAACGCTCTCGCCGGCTCTTCGTCTACGTGTCGTGCGATCCCGCGACGCTCGCCCGCGACCTCCCCGCGATCCGGGACGCGGGATTCGAAATCCGCCGCTCCCGGCTCTACGACCTCTTCGCCTTCACGCACCGGGTCGAGGCGGTCGTCGCGCTCGAGCGGACCGCTTGATCCGGCCGGTCCTCGACGCGGGCGAGTCGCCTGCCGCGCCCGCGGCGATGTGGCTCGTGACGGGGATCTATCTCGGCGCCTGGTCCGTGAGGGGCCTCCCGGCGGCGATCGCGCTGGTCGTCCTCTCCGCAGCGTGGATGGCGCTCCGAGCGCGCCGCCGCGGGTGCGGACGGGTTCCGGCGCTGGCATTCGCGGCGTTCTGGCTCGGCGCGGGCTTCACGTCGGGGCGCGCGCGGATCGCGATGCCAGCGGAGCAGGCGCGCCGAACGTTCGTTCACGCGGTCTCGGGCGGGCCCGCAGCGGATGTGGTCGAGGGTGTGCTCGCGGATTTCTGGAGCGGGACGCCTCCCCGCGCCCGTACGATTCTGCGTGCCGAGCGGCTCCGGGTCGGGGGGAGCGAGTTGCCGTTCCGCGCGGAGGTGGTGGTGTTCCTGTCGGGAGAGTCGCCGGCCCTTCCCGTCGCGGATCGGGGAGATCGCGTGCGGCTGACCGGGCGGCTCGAGCCCGAGGACCTGTCCGCATCCGAGCGGGACATTCCCCTCCCCTGGCCCCGGTATCGGATGTCTGTGAAGAGCGCGTTCCTCATCGACCGTCTGGGTTCGACCCCGCTTTCCTTCGCGACACTCCCGAACCGCGCGCTGTTTCGCGCGCTCTCCCGGCCGCGGGGATCGGGCGAGGATTTCGAGCGCGACGTGCGCGGCCCGCTGGCCGCACTGCTCCTGGGGCGGACGGCGGAGCTCGATCGTGGAATGGTTGCTCGATTTCGCCGCGGCGGGCAATATCACCTCCTGGTCGTCTCCGGGCTCCACGTGGTGCTCGCCGCGGGACTGGCGGCGCTCGCCCTCGCGATCCTGCGGATCGAGGGAAAGCGGCGCGACGTCGCCATGCTCCTCGCCGTCCTTCTCTTCGTGCTCGTCGGCGGCGTGAACCCTCCCGCGGTGCGCGCGGGCCTAGTGGTCGGGATTCTGCTGACGACTCGCCTGCTCGAGCGCCCGATCCCGGGGGCGCAGGCGATCGGACTCTCGGCCGGCATCCTGTTTCTCGGCGCGCCGGATCAGGTGTTCTCGATCGGCTCGGTTCTGACCTTCGCAGCCGTGTGCGGGATCGCCCTGCTCGCGCGCCCGATCGCCTCCGCGCTGCCGTCACGACCGCGCTGGCTCATGGGAAGCCTCGCGGTCGCGTTGGCGGCGGAGTGCGCCACCGCGCCGGCGCTGCTCTGGAGGTTCAACATCGTCGCCGCGGGGGCCTGGCTGAGCGCCCCGTTCTCGATCCCACTTTCGGCCGCGCTGATCGCGGGCGGCGCCTTGCTGCTCGCCGCCTACTCCCTGGGATTGCCCGGCGCGCTCCTGGAATCGCTCTTCGGGTCCGGCGTGCGGGCGCTCGAGTGGATGGCGGAGCGGGCAGCCGGGATGGCGTTTCTTCGTCCGACGCCCCCGCTCCCCGGCGTGATCCTGGTGGGCGCGCTCCTCGCCGCCGGCGCTCTCTCCCGCGGTCCTCTTCGCACGGCGGGGTTCGCCACGGCGGCCGCCCTGTTCCTCGCCCTCGCGCTCCGCGCCGGAGCGCCGGGCCCCCGGGAGGGGTTTTCGATCGAGGCCCTCGACGTGGGCCAGGGCGACGCGGTCCTCCTGCGATGGAAGAGGCGCGCGATGCTCGTCGACGGGGGCGGGCCCTTCGACCCCGGCTCGACGGACTTCGGGCGCACGCGGCTCCTCCCCAAGCTGCTCGACCGCGGCGTCACGCGCCTCGACGTCGTTCTGCTGACCCACCCGCATCCGGACCACGCTCTCGGACTCTTCGCGGCGATCGAGGAGCTTCCCGTGGACCTCCTCGCCCGCTCGACCGGCGAGGACGAGGGAGGACTGTACGCGCGTCTCGAGGCGCTCGCGGCCCGGCGCGGAGTTCCCGTCCGGCCGCTTCTCGACGGCGACTGCCTCGACCTCGACGGAGCACGAGTCTCCGTCCTCCACTCGGGCGGGCGGAGGCGGAAGACGGACGCGGTGAACAACCAGTCCGTGGTGGCCCTCTTCGAGCGAGGGGGGCGGGCCGCGCTCCTGACGGGCGACGCGGGAGCTCCGACGGAGGCCGACCTGGTGGCGACCGGCGGCTCGCTGACGCCGATCGACGTCCTGAAGGTCGGGCACCACGGGAGCCGCACGTCGACGTCGGCCGCGTTCGTCGCGGCGCTGCGGCCCCGCGTCGCGCTCCTCTCCTGCGGGAGGCGCAACCGCTTCGGCCACCCCGCGCCCGAGACCCTCGCGACCCTGGCGCGCTTCTGCGTCCCGGTGCTCCGCACGGATCTCCGGTCCGACTGCCGGATCGACCTCGAGCCGGGCCGCACACTCCTCGCCTGGCGCGGTAACCTCGCGCCATGACGCCGGACGGGCGCCCGGCGCTCCTCGTCGTGGTGGGCCCCACGGGCTCGGGCAAGTCCGACGTTGCGCACGAGGTCGCGCTCGCGAGGCGCGGCGAGGTCGTTTCCGCCGACGCGTTTGCCGTGTACCGCGGGATGGACGTCGGGACCGCCAAGCCGACTGAGACGCGCATGCGGGAGGTGCGGTACCACCTGGTGGACGTGGCGGAACCGGAGGAGCCGTTTTCGGCCGGGCGTTTCGCCGCGGAGGCCCGGCAGGCCATCGAGGAAATTTGTGAGCGCGGCTCGTTGCCGATCGTCTGCGGTGGCAGCGGCTTCTACCTGGCGGCGTTGCTCGACGGCCTTCCGCCCGGCTCACTGCGCGACGATCCGATCC
This sequence comes from Thermoanaerobaculia bacterium, assembly GCA_038224325.1. Classification (GTDB taxonomy): domain Bacteria; phylum Acidobacteriota; class Thermoanaerobaculia; order UBA5066; family Gp7-AA6; genus DAHUXD01. The sequence goes on from JBBRFL010000012.1 coordinate 68,024, forward strand.
GCTCGGCGCTCGCCGGTTGGGCCGGCCGGGTAGGCGGCGCGACGGCGCATCGGATGCTCGCCCTGAACGATCCCGCCTCTGCCTCCCGGATTCCGGAGGAAAACCTCAAGTACACGCTGAGGGCCCTCGAGATTCTCCTCCTGACGGGCGCCCCCCCGTCCCGGCGAGTCCTGGCATCCGACGGATGGTCGCGCCGGTTTCGCGTGATCTCGCTCGGGCTGCGCCCGGAGGCGACGCAACTTAGTGTTAGGATTGAAGATCGAGTTCGTTGGATGATGAGCTCGGGTTGGGATATCGAGGTTCGGCGTCTCCTCGATCGCGGGCTTTCGTCGGACTCAAATTCCTTTCAAGCGATCGGGTATCAGGAGGTGGCGGAGTGGATCCTCGGACGGATCTCGAAGGCGGAGGCGGAGGCGCGGATCGTGAGCGCGACGCGAGCGCTGGCAAAGCGGCAGAAGACCTGGCTCTCCCGCGACCGCCAAATTCACTGGGTGGCCCCCGGCCAGGCCAGCGCAGCGGCTTTCGCGCTTCTGGGCGAGCCGGAGGGCATGGAGAAGTGATGAACAAGGCGCCCATCAACGTGCAGGACTCCTTCTTCTACAACCTGCGCAAGGACAACGTCCCCGTCACCGTGAGGCTGACGTCCGGGGAGGAGCGCCTGGGACGGCTCAGGCGATTCGACAAATTCGCCCTCGTGCTGGAAGTCGACGGCCGCGAGGAGATGATCTACAAGCACGCCATCGCGTCGATCCGGCCGGAGAGCCTGCCTTCCAGCACGTGATCCGAGGGGGTCGTTGAGGGGCTTACTCGCGGTTGTGGACCCTCTCGCCCGGCCGGCCTCGCTTCGCTCCCTCGGCTCGACGCGCCTCCCCTCGTTTTTGCTGGCCGGCTGGGCCGTGCTCGCGCTCCTCTGCGGCGGCTGCGCTTCGCGCGCCGCAGGGCCGGTGAGAGACCGGTTCCCGCTCGATCCGCGGGAGGGGCTCACGTCCGCATCGGGGGGATCCGTCGAGCGGGGCTGGCTCGCACTCGAGGCCGGCGAGATCGCCCGCGCCCGGGCCGAGTTCGAGCGCGAGTCTTCGGAGCCCTCGCGCCGGGCCGCCTCGATCGGGATCATCGAGACCCTGGTTCTCGAAAAGCGCCCCGCGGATGCGGCCGCGCGCTGCGCCGAGGTCCTCTCCGAAGGGGAGGCGACGGTGCCCCTCTGGACCGCCTGCGGCGAGGCCTACGCGGGGTCCGGCGACCCGATCCGCGCCTACGAGCTCTACGATCGCGCGGCGTCCCGCGCGCCCACCCGCCGCGGCGTCGCGGAGCGCGCGGATGAGCTGCGCGCCCCCGCGACGTCGGCGGTGCTGTCCTCCGCGGAAGAGGCGGCGTCGGCCGGCCGGCGCGAACAGGCGCGCGCTCGACTCGGCCAGGCGCTCGCCTGGAACCCCGGCGACGCGGAGGTGCTCGTCCGGGTGGCGGAGGTCGAGTGCTCGGCCGGCGAAAAGGATAGCGCGCTCCGGTACTACCGGGACGCGCTGGCGCTCGGAGGCCTGGACGACGCCGCCCGGCGGCGGGCCGGCGACCTCGCGCTGGAGATGGGCGACTACTCGATGGCGGTGACGGTGTTCGATTCTCTTGCGATCCGGGATCCGGGATCGCGCGATCGCGCCGCGGAGGCGCGCCTCGCGTTTCGGATCGATAACTGGCCGGACGTCGAGCGCCAGGCGGCGCGGGCGCGCCGTCTGACCCGGGCGAGCGCGGCGCTGCTGGCGTGGTGGATGTTTCCGGAGGTCCGCGACGCGCGGGTCCGTTCCGGGGTCGTGGCGAGCGACGTCCTCGAGCGCAGGGACAGCCGCGTGATGATGCGCGCCGTCTCCCTCGGACTGCTCGACGTCGACTCCGAGACCCATAGGGCCCGTCCGGACGGCCCGCTCACCCGGGCGGCGGCCGCGCAGCTGATGCTTCGCCTGGCCCACCTTCTGGGCGGGGCGGGCGGGGCGGGCGGGGCCGCGGGCTGTCTCTCCGCGCCGGCCCCGTCGGCGCGCGCCGGCGGGGAAGCGGTGCGGCTGGCCACGCGGTGCGGTCTGCTGTCAGAATCGGGAGGGGCCGTCGTGGGCGGGCCGGAGATGACCCGAGGACTGGACCGGCTGCGATCGGCTCGAGCGTTGGGGGAAGCGGCCAGCCATGATTGACCCATCCGTATTCCAGCGAGTCTCGTTGTTCGCGGATCTCGAGGAGGCCGAGCTCCAGACCCTCTCGCGCGTCGCCTCGGTCCGAGGGTACGCGGCCGGCACCCCGATCCTGCGCGAGGCCGAGCCGGGCGACCTCTTCTTCGTGCTCGTCAGCGGCGAGGTGAAGGTGTTCGTGGATTCCGCGGATGGGCGCGAGGTCGTCCTGACGCACCTTCAGGCGGGCGATTTCTTCGGAGAGATGGCTCTCTTCGAGGACGAGGCGCGGAGCGCGTCGGTCATGGCGATCGCGGATTCGGAGCTCGTCGTCCTGGCGCGCCCGGACTTCCTGTCGGTCCTGCAGAACGACTTCTCGCTGACCCGGAAGATCCTCAAGACGCTCTCGGCTCGGCTCCGACGCGCCAACGACGTGATCGAGTCGCTGGCTCTCCTCGACGTCGGCGGCCGCCTGGCGCGGTACCTTCTCCGTCTGGCGGACGAGTCGGGCAAGGCGCCCCTGGACGGCTATTACGTCGTCACCCGTCCGACGCACCAGGAGATCGCCAACTCGATCGGCGCGACCCGCGAGACGGTGACCCGCATGCTGCGCCAGTTCGAGGACCGCAAGCTGATCCGGGTCCAGGGCTCGACGGTCTGGGTCCCGGCCAACGTGCCTCCGGGGGCGCGGGCGAACGAATGGAGCCGCCGGTGAGGGGTCCCTGGACCCTGCCCAACTTCATCACGCTGCTCCGTCTCGCGACGCTGCCGTTCTTCCTGCTTTCGATCGCCGAGGGACGCTTCGGCATCGCGCTCGCCCTGTTCGTTTCGGCCGGGATCTCCGACGGCATCGACGGATTCCTCGCCCGCCGATTCGACATGCGCTCGGCCCTCGGGGCCTACCTGGACCCCATCGCCGACAAGCTCCTCCTGATGTCCTCCTACGTTTTCCTCGCGATTCCCTCCTACCCCGGCCGCTACAAGATGCCGGTCTGGCTCGTGGTCCTGGTGCTCTCGCGGGACTTCCTCCTCATGCTGGTGGGGCTGCTCCTGATCCTGACCTCGGGCCGCAAGCGGTTTCCGCCGACCTGGGCGGGCAAGGTTACGACCGTCACGCTGATCGTCAACGTCCTCTTCGTGCTCTGCGCGAACCTCTGGAGCTGGCCCGAGCCGGTCGTCATCGTGGGATACGGCGCGGCCGCGACGATGACCGTCCTGTCGGGCTTCGACTACGTTTACCGGGTGGCGCGCAACCCGGACGAGCCCGTCGCGAGTCCCGCGTCTTGATCTTCCTCCGGCTGCTCTCCCGGCCCGACTGCCACCTGTGCGAGCAGATGCGGGCCGACGTCGAGCGCCTCCTGGAGGGCCGCGACCACGAGTGGGAGATCGTGGACGTGGACTCGGACGACGAGATCGCGAGGCGATGGTCCGACTCGATCCCCGTGCTCTTCGTCAACGGCCGGCTCTTCGCCAAGCTGCGGATCCCCAAGCTCGCGGCCGGTCTTCGCATGATGCGCGCGGCCGCCGGAGAGGAGACGGCCCGGCCGTGACCGGCTTCGCCCGGATCGGGATGCTGGCGGCGGCGTTGCATGCCCACCCCGCGGGCTCGGGAGTCCTCCTGGAGGATCTCAGCTGGGTCGAGGCGGAGCGCATTCTGAAGCCGGAGACCGTGATCGTCGTTCCGCTCGGAGCGGAGTCCAAGGAGCACGGACCCCACCTCAAGCTCAAGAACGACTTCCTGATCGCCGAGTACCTGAAGAATCGGGTGCGCGAGCGCGCGGACGTCGTCATCGCGCCCACGGTGAACTATCACTTCTATCCGGCGTTCGTGGAGTACCCGGGCTCGACGAGCCTGCGGCTGGAGACGGCGCGGGATCTGATCGTCGACATCTGTCGCGGGCTGTCGCGCTTCGGTCCGAGGCGTTTCTACGTCCTGAACACGGGCGTGTCGACCGTCAGCGCGCTGGCGCCGGCGGCCGAGGCGCTCGCCGCGGACGGAATCCTGCTCCGCTACACCGACCTGCTCGAGTGCATGGAGCCGATCGAGAAGGAGGTCTGCAAGCAGGATGGCGGCACCCACGCCGACGAAGCCGAGACGTCCATGATGCTGTACATGGCCCCGGCCAGTGTCGAGATGGGCAAGGCGGTCAAGGACTATCACCCGGGAGAGGGCCGCCTGACGCGGGACCCGAAGAAGGAGGGGATGACCTACTCTGCCTCCGGAGTCTTCGGCGACGCGACCCTGGCGACCCGCGAGAAGGGCAGGCGAATCACCGAGGCGCTCGTGGCCGTGATCCTGCGGGAGATCGAGGAGCTGCGCCGAGCCGAGCCACCGTCGAAGTAGAGGCTCCGCGCCTCAGGGCTCCTCGCGCGCGTGCGCCCGTACCTGCGCGACCTGCCGGGCGAGGACGGGCGCGGCGTCCTGGAATCTCGCGAGAACCCGCTGCGACAGGGGATCGTCGGGCGCGATCCCCTCGACGAGGTCCTCGATGCGGCTGCGGCGCGCCACGAGTTCGGCGAACGTCTGGGCCCAGGTCCCCACCGATTCGAGGATGCGGCCGCTCTCGTACTCGACGACCGGGAGATCGTCGGCGTGCGGGGCGGTCTCGCCCACCCACCGGCGCACGTCCCGCGGGGCGAGAAGCATGTAGGACAACAGGTCGGCTGGATCGGCGGCTCCGATTCGCGACAGATCCTCGGCGATCGCCGCCTGCGCGACTCGGCGGGCGAGGTCCGAGAGCCGCACCGTCGGCTCGGGGGTCGCGAGCACGATCGTGAACGAGTTCTCGACCGAGTGCGGATACCAGATGCTGACGTTCGGAAAGACGTTCTGGAAGGCGCGAATGATGCCGCGGTAGTTCTCGGGAAGCAGCGAATACATGGGCAGCCACATCGAGATCACGCCTCCCGGCTTCAGGCGGCGGGCGCAGAGCCGGAAGTAGTCCTCCGTGTAGAGCGATCCGTTGCCCGCGTAGCGGGGGTGGATCGAGTCGGACAGGATGACGTCGAAGGCCTCGTCGGAGGCGAGGACGAAGTTGCGCCCGTCGTTGATGGTCAGCCGGATACGCGGGTCGGAGAGGACCCCGTGGTTGACCCCGCGAAAGAACCGGTCCGCGGCCCGAGGCACCTCGGGCGAGATCTCCGCGATCCGCATCTCGTCGACCGGATGGCGGGAGACGGAGTACGCCGTTCCTCCGGAGCCGAAGCCGATGTGCAGGATCCTGCGAGGATCCGCGCAGAGGGCGAGCGGAAGGTGGGCCTGGAGCTTCTGGATCACGACGAGATCGGGCGAGGTTCCCGCGACGTTGACTCCGTTGAGCTCGAGCGACAACGCGGAGGACTTCGTGGCGTACCGCTTGACGGCGACCGTGGCCGTGACGTCTTCGCGGAAAAAGACGAGGTCCCTCCGCGGCACGTTGGAGAGCACGCCGGCCGACAGAATCACTCCGTCTCGAGGGGGGAGAAACGACAGGGCGACGAGGCCCGCGAGCGCGAGGCGCAGGGGCCAGCTCCTGGGGTGGAGGACGCAGGCCATCGCGGCTCCCAGGAGCCCCGTCAGGATCAACGCGTTCTGGGAGCCGAGCACGGGAATCGCGGCGAATCCGGTGAGCAGCGATCCGCCGATTCCCCCGAGCGTGTTGACGGAATAGATCGCGGCGACATCGGCCGGGGCCGTGGACTCGGAGCGGCTGGCGGCCCGCAGCAGGAGCGCGAAGCTCAGTCCCATGAGAAACGTCGGGGGAAGGAGGTAGACGCCCGTCGCGATGCCCTGGGCCACGAGGAGCCCCGAGTACGTGTGAACGTGGAGCACCGAAGTCGCGACGGAGACCAGGACGCCGTTGTAACGCGGGAAGGCGAGGACCTGCAGAACGAGGGTCGAGCCCAGCGCGAGCTGGGTCATCGCGATGGCTCGCCGGAGGTCGGCGGGGGCGATGGCGGCGCCCGTGAGGCTTCCGCCAACCAGCCCGGTGAGGAAGATGGCGAGCATCAGCGCGAACGCGTACACCGAGGAGCCGAGGTACAGGATCAGCACGCGCGTCCAGAGGACTTCGTCCGCCATGGCGCACGCTCCGGTCAGGAGCGCGAGGGCTAGCCAGATCGAAGCCGGGCGCGAGGACTTCTTCGGGGACGGCGCGGCGACCGCCACTCGCGGCCTCGACGAGAATCCGGAGACCGCGGCGAGCAGCGCGGCGATGAGGCTCGTGCACGCGGAGCCGGCGAGGGTCGCGTGCAGCCCCACGGTGCCGATCAGCAGCAGGCCGCAGAGGACAACCCCTGTCACGGCGCCCGCCGTGTTGACCGCGTAGAGCAGCGTCGAGCGCCGGCCCGGACGGTTCGGGCCTTCGACTGCGCGCGCGAGCGCAGGGAACGTGGCGCCCATCAGGATCGTGGGCGGCAGGAGGGCGGCGGCCGACAACACGACGCGAACGGCCATCAGAACGCCGGGCCCGTCCCCCAGGCTCCGATAGGCCAGCACGTAGGCATGCCCGACGGCCGCGAAGAGAAGCGGCGTGCTCAGGGCGAGCAGGGCGATGCCGCTCTCGAGGATCGCGTACAGCAGGTCCGGTCGTGACACGCGGGAGACGTACCGCCCGCAGATGCCGCTCCCGAGCGCGAGCCCCCCCATGAAGACCGCCACGAGGGTCGCGGTCGCCGCCGTCGTCGCCCCGAACGTGAGGATGAGGTACTTGAGCCAGATCACCTCGTCGGCCAGCGACGAGGCGCCGGAGAGAAAGAAAACGAAGGCCGCGATTCCGAGTCCGCGTGCTCCGGAGCGCATCGGTGCGGACTATATTCGGTCGGGGGGGCGCGCAGCTTGTCCGCGGCCGGCCTCTTGGTTAGAATCCCCGGTCCGATGCGGGCACGGTTCGATGCGGGCATAGTTCAGCGGTAGAACGCCAGCTTCCCAAGCTGGATGTCGCCGGTTCGATCCCGGTTGCCCGCTCCACTCTCTTCTTTTCCCGCGTCGCGTTTTCGCTTGTACAGGGGTGGGTTCGCGCCAGGTTCCTTGCCGGCGGGGTGTAGCATGGGGCTCCGTGAGCTGCCATCGGAGGCCCGACGTGAATCGAACTCTTCTCTATCTCGCGATTGCGGCGCTGACGCTTTCGATCGCCTGCATGGATCGCTCGCCCACCGAGCCGGCTTCTTCCCAGTTGAGCGCTACCCTCGAGGAAGGCGTTCGGACGGCCCGACCGTCGCGACGCGGTACGCGCGTTGTCTCTACGCGAAAAGCGACCGGGGGGAGCCAGCCCCTGCAAATCGGCAGCTGGGGCAGCGCCCAATCCTCTGAACTCGACAACCGCCTTCTGACCGTCACGAGCGCCGGTGCCACGCTCCAGTCGGAATGCTCGAATGGCGTGATTGAAGGGACCGTACGCGTCGATGCCGCGGGGCGCTTCGATGTCGTCGGGAGCTACCAGATTCAAGCCGGCCCGGTCGGGCTGCCGCGTCCCGCTCGGTTCATCGGCTCCGCCGTCGGCGGCACGATGACGCTCGTGGTCTTGCTGACGGATGACAATCAGACCGTCGGGCCGTTCCTGCTCACCTTTGGCCAAGCGCCCCGGATCGGCTACTGCCCCATCCTCTAAGGCCTCCCCGGCTCGATCCCGGTTGCCCGCTCCACTGCCCACGCGCGTTGTAGTCTCCCTTCCGCGCGATGCCACTCTCAGCCGGGACCCGTCTCGGTCTCTACGAGATCCTCGCCCCTCTGGGCGCGGGCGGGATGGGAGAGGTCTACCGGGCGCGGGACAAGAAGCTCGATCGGGACGTCGCGATCAAGGTTCTCCCCCAGAGCGTCGCCGCGGATTCCGACACGCTCGCGCGGTTCGAGCGCGAGGCGAAGGCGGTCGCGGCCCTGTCCCACCCGAACATCCTTGCGATTCACGACTTCGGGGACCAGGATGGCATCGCGTACGCGGTCATGGAGCTTCTGGAGGGCGAGACGTTGCGCGCGAGGCTCGACGCCGGCCCGATCCCGCAGAAGCAAGCCGTGGACTTCGCGCTGCAGGTCGCCAAAGGCCTCTCCGCCGCCCATGAGAAGGGCATCGTCCATCGGGATCTGAAGCCCGAGAATCTCTTCGTTTCGAGAGACGGCCATCTCAAGATCCTCGACTTCGGCCTGGCGAAGCGGGTCGAAGCCGTCGCGCCGGGCAAGGAGACGAGCGCGCCGACCGGCTCGGGCCACACGGAGCCCGGGACGGTCATGGGAACCATGGGCTACATGTCTCCCGAGCAGGTGAAGGGATTTCCGGTCGATCACCGCTCGGACATCTTCTCGTTCGGGACGATCCTGTACGAGCTGCTTTCGGGCAAGAGAGCGTTCAAGCGGGAGACGAATGCCGAAACGATGGCGGCGATCATGCGAGACGAGCCGCCCGAGTTGTCGCAGTCGGGGCGAAACGTTTCGCCCCCGATCGAGCGCATCGTAAAGCATTGCCTGGAGAAGGACCGGGAAAATCGGTTCCAGTCGGCCAGAGACATCGTGTTCAACCTCTCGGAGCAGTTCTCACCCACGGCGACGGGCGGCCCCCGGGAAACCGCCCCGCCGATCGGCCCCGCAGGCTTCTGGGTCGCGGTGCTGCCGTTCAAGTACGGCGGCGCCAACGCCGAGCTCGCGGCCCTTTCCGACGGCCTGTCGGAGGAGATCGTGACCGGCCTTTCGCGGTTTCGGTATCTGTCGGTCGTTGCGAGCGCCTCGGCGGCCCGCCTCAGGGGAGTGAGCGGCGACGAACGGGCCCTGGGCGCCCGGCTCGGCGCGCGCTACGTGTTGGAGGGAAGCATCCGCGAGGGAGGCTCCGCCATTCGCGTGAGCGCCCAACTCGTCGACACCCAGACTGGAGCGCAACTCTGGTCCGACTCGTATGGCCGCGACCTCCAGACGTCGAGTGCCTTTTCGGTGCAGGACGACGTCGCGGCGCGGATCGTCGCCACGCTCGCCGACAGCTACGGGGTGCTCGTGCATTCGATTCGGTCCGCGGCCCGGCAGAGGGACGACGTCGACCTCACGCCGGTGGAGTGGCAGTTCCAGTATTTCGCCTACCGCGAGCAAATCACGCCCTTGGCCCACGCGGCGCTCAAGAGCCGGCTGGAGCGCGTGCTGGAGCGGAACGACGGGCAGTCGGACCTGTGGGCCTGCCTCGCGCAGATTTACGTCGACGAATACGCGTTTGGCTTCCGGGCCGACGCGACCTCTCTGGATCGGGCGCTGGCGGCGGCCCGCCGCGCGGTCGAGCTGGATCGGGCGAACCAGTTCGCGCTCGTCGCTCTGGCGCAGACGCACTTCTTCCGCCGGGACCTCGCGGCGTTTGGTCCCGCGGCCCAGCGCGCGATGGCCCTGAACCCGCTCAACACCGACGCGATCGGAATCCTGGGGCTGCAGATCGTGCATACGGGCGAGTTCGAGCGAGGCGCCGCGATCGTGCGACGCGCGATGGAGCTCAACGTCAACCACGCGGGCTGGATGCATTTCGCTCCCCTCTGGGAGCACTTCCACGAGGGGGAGTACGAGCAGGCCCTCGAGCGCGCGAACCGGGTGGACGTCCCAGGCCTCTTCTGGCCTTTTCTGGTCGTGGCGTCGGCCTGCGGGCATCTCGGCAGGCGGGCGGAGGCCGAGTCCGCGGTGCGGGATCTGCTGGCGCTCGATCCCGAGTTTGCGGCGCACGCGCGCTCGAACGTCGGAAGCTGGCACTTCGCGAGCGGGCTCATGGAACCCATCCTCGAGGGGTTGCGCAAGGCGGGGCTCTCGATTCCGGCGACCGACGGACCGATCGACTCCCCCGCGCCGACCGGTACACTCACGGCAAAGACCGATCGTGCGGCGTCGGGCACAGTCTCGGGACAAACCAGGGCCGACGAGGGCTTCTGGGTCGCGGTGCTCCCATTCAAGTACGGCGGCACCGACGCGTCCCTGACGGCGCTGGCCGAAGGATTGACCGAGGAGATCGTGACCGGCCTGTCGCGCTTCTCCTACCTCAGGGTGATCTCGCGCAGTGCCACGGTCGACTCGCGGTCCGCCGGCAAGCAGCTCGGCGCGCGCTATGTAATGGAGGGCAGCCTGCGGCAGGCCGGGACCAAGCTGCGGCTCGCAGTTCAGCTCGTCGATGCGACCAGCGGCGCTCATCTCTGGGCCGAAAACTTCGAACGCACCTTTAGTCCCGAGACGGTCTTTGAGCTACAGGACGATCTGGTTCCGCGGATCGTCTCGACGGTTGCCGACATGTACGGCGTTCTGACCCGCAGCATGAGCGAGGCGCTCCGCGGCAAGGCCGATGAAGAGTTGAGTCCTCACGAAGCGGTGCTGAGCGCCTTTGGCTACATGGAACGAGTCACGGTGGAAGAACATGCGCGCGTGAGACGGATTTTGGAACGGGCCGTCAGCATTGCGCCCAATCAGAGCGATGCCTGGGCCATGCTGGCGAACCTGTACTGGGAAGAGCATGCGCACGGCTTGAACCCACAGCCCGACCCGCTGGGGCGTGCGCTTGCGGCCGCGCGGCGCGCCGTGGAGTCGTCGCCCTCGAACAATCTTGCGCATTACGCCCTCGCTAGCACGCTGTTTTTCCAAAAGGACTTTCTGGCTTTTCGTTCAGCAGCGGAGCGGGCGATCGAACTGAACCGCATGGATGCTTCCGTTGCGGCGTACATCGGAAATCTCATCGCGTATGCCGGTGACTGGGAACGTGGCTGCGCGGTGGTGGAATCCGCCATGCAACTCAATCCCCAACATCCGGGCTGGTACTATTTTGCCAACTTCAACGACGCGTATCGCCGGCGCGATTACCGCGGCGCCCTCGGTTTCGCCCTCAAAATCAACCTCCCTGGAAATTCCTATACGCACGCCGTGATTGCGGCGGCTTACGGGCAGCTTGGCATGGGCGAGGAGGCTCGGAAGGCACTGCAAGAGCTGCTTGCGATCCGGCCCGACTTTGCCAAAACGGCGCGCGAAGAATTTGGGAGATGGTTTCAGGACCTGGCATTCGTCGAACACCAGATCGACGGCCTCCGCAAGGCGGGACTGGAAATCGCCGGCGAGACGGAAACGACACTCCACGACCTCGACCCCGTGCGTTCTCCCGCCCCGGCTTCGGGCGCCGCCCGTGCCGACGAGGGCTTCTGGGTCGCCGTGCTGCCGTTCAAGTACAGCGGCGCCAACGCCGAGCTCACGTCCCTCGCGGAGGGGCTGACAGAGGGCATCGTCACCGGCCTCTCACGTTTCTCGTACCTGCGGGTCATCGCGCGCAGCTCCATCTCGCATCTCGGCAACGCAGCGGATGTCCTCTCTGCCGGCAAAGAGCTGGGCGCGCGCTATGTGATGGAGGGGAGCCTCCGGCAAGCGGGGATGAAGGTTCGTCTCGCGGTGCAGCTCGTCGACACGGCTTCCGGGGCCCACCTCTGGGCGGAGGCCTACGATCGCGCCTTCGATCCCGAGGCCGCTCTCGAGCTGCAGGACGAGCTCATCGCCCGCACCGTCTCCACGTGCGCCGATCGCTTCGGCGTCCTCGCGCGGAGCATCAGCGACGCCGTCCGGGGCCGGGAGTCCGGTCAGCTCGGCCCATACGAGGCGCTGATGCGCGGCTTCGGGTATCACCACCGCCTGACCCCGGTCGAGCATGCGGAGGCGCGCGAGGCGCTGGAGCGGGCCGTCGAACGCGCGCCGTCCAACGCGGACTGCTGGGCGATGCTCTCGTGGATCTACTCCCACGAGCACGCCCACGGCTTCAACGTCCGGCCGGGCTCGCTCGACCGGGCGCTCGCGGCCGCCCGGCGTGCCGTGGACATCGCCCCGTCGAATCAGCTCGCGCAACAGGCCCTGGCGGTCGCCCTGTTCTTCCGAAAGGAGACGGCGGGTTGCCTGAGCGCCGCGGAGCGCGCGATCGCCCTCAACCCGCTCGACACGAGCAACGAGGCCATGTTCCTCATCGCCTTCACCGGTGACTGGGACCGTGGCGGCGCTCTCATCCGCCGAGCGATGGAGCTCAACCCTCATCATCCACGCTGGTACGGGGCGGTCCTCGGCATCAACGAGTACCGCCTTTCCAACTACCGCGCGGTCGTGGACGAGGTCGTGAAGGCCAACGCGCCGGATGTCTTCTGGACGAACATGTTGCTTGCCGCTGCCTACGGTCAGCTGGGTGATCTCACGGCGGCGCGCGATGCCCTGCGAGACCTGCTCGCCCAGAAGGAGGACTTCGCCCAATCGGCTGGTCAGCTCCTTGGCAAGTGGTTTGACCCGCAGCTGGCCGGGCATCTGATCGACGGGTTGAGCAAAGCCGGGCTGGACGCTCCTCTGGAGAAGAGCGCGGAAACCCCTGCGCGCGAATCTTCGGGTGTTTCTGCACCGGTCTCGAGTGCGGTTCGCGAAGACGAGGGATTCTGGGTCGCGGTGCTCCCATTCAAGTACGGCGGCAACGACGCCGAGCTCGCCGCCCTGGCGGAGGGACTGACCGAGGACATCGTGACTGGCTTGTCGCGCTTCTCCTATTTGAGGGTGATCGCGCTCAGCTCGACTTCGCGTTACGCCAATGAGGCGGTTGACGTGCGCTCCGCGGGCAAGGAACTCGGCGCTGCCTATGTGATGGAAGGCACGCTACGGCACGCGGGAACGAAGCTTCGCCTCGCGGTCCAGGTCGTGGATGCAGTCTCCGGCGCCCATCTCTGGGCCGAGAACTACGAGCGTACCTTCCGCCCGGAAGCGTTTTTCGAGTTGCAGGACGATCTGGTTCCGCGGATTGTTTCGACGGTTGCCGATTCGAACGGGATTCTTGCCCGGAGCATGAGCGAGGCTGTGCGCAGCCGCGATCCCGAACAGTTGACCCCTTATGAGGCGGTGCTGCGCAGCTTCGGCTACGGGCAGCGGGTCACCCCCGAGGAGCTCGCCGCAGCCCGGTTCGCCCTGGAATTGGCAGTGCAGAAGGCGCCGGCTTATGCCGATGCCTGGGCGATGCTTGCGTGGCTCCGGGTCCAGGACTACGCGCAAGGATTCAACCTGCATGCCGATTCGTTGGCGAGCGGGTTAGCCGCCGCGCAGCGTGCCGTGCAGGCCGCGCCGTCCAATCCTCTGGCCTACTTCAGTCTGGCCCCGGCGCTCTTCTTTCAAAAGGAATTCCACGGTTTCCGGAATGCGGCGGATCGCGCCGTCGCACTCAACCCCATGGACGGCAATTCGATCGCATTTCTTGGTGAGCTGTTGACCTATGCGGGCGAGTGGGAGCGCGGCCTCGCGCTGGCGGGGCGCGCCAAGCAACTCAACCCCAACTATCCCGGGTGGTACTGGTATGCCGACTTCTACGATGCGTACCGCCGGGGCGACTACCGTGGCGCGCTCGGCTTCGCGCTCAAGGTTAATCTGCCGGGCCAGTGGTTCTCGCACGCGGCGACGGCCGCTGCTTTCGGGCAGCTCGGAGAGCGTGATGCGGCCGCCAAAGCCGTACGCGATCTGCTCAGGTTGAGGCCGGACTTCGCCGCCACCGTGCAGAGCGACATCGAGAAGTGGTGGGAGCCCGAGTACGTGGAGCGCATGATCGACGGCTGGCGCAAGGCGGGGCTGGAGATTGCCGGCGCGAAGAGGACGACACTCGCCGACCCGGACGCCGCGCCTTCTTCCACGGCTGGTTCGGGAGCGGTTCGTGCCGACGAAGGCTTCTGGGTCGCCGTGTTTCCGTTCAAGTACGGGGGCACCAATGCCGATCTCACGGCCCTGGCCGCGGGACTGACAGAGGACATCGTGACCGGGCTGTCTCGATTTGCGTACCTCAGAGTGATCGCGACCAGCTCCACTTCGCGATTCGCCCACGAAGCGGTCGACGTGCGGTCCGCCGGCAAGGACCTCGGTGCGCGCTACGTGATGGAGGGGAGCCTTCGCCAGGCGGGGACCACCCTGCGTATCGCGGTGCAGCTCGTCGACGCGAGCTCAGGCGCTCATCTCTGGGCTGAGACGTATGACCGTTCGTTCAGCCCGGAAGCGGTCTTCGAGCTCCAGGACGAGCTCGTCCCGCGAATCGTCTCCACCGTTGCCGACGCGCATGGGATTCTGCCTCACATCATGAGCGAAGGACTTCGAGGCAGGTCTCCTGAGGAGCTGAGCCCGTACGAAGCGGTGCTGCGCAGCTTCGGTTATGGCTATCGCGTCACTCCCGAGGAGCATGCCGTCGTGCGCGCTAGCCTGGAACGGGCGGTCGGAGCGGCGCCCGGGTATTCCGACGCCTGGGCCATGCTCTCGCTGATCTACGGGGAGGAGCATTCGCAGGGTTTCAATCCCCGGCCAGACGCTCTCGAGCGCGCCCTCCATGCCGCGCAGCGAGCGGCCGACGCCTCGCCGTCAAACGCAGGCGCGCACAACGCCCTGGCCCGGGCTTACTTCTTCCGAAGAGAGCTCCCGGCGTTTCACGCCGCGGCCGAGAGGGCCCTCGAACTCAACCCCTTGAACAGTCCCACCCTGGCCGGACTGGGCAGCCTGATGGCCTACGCGGGAAAGTGGGAGCACGGCTGCGCTCTCGTCGAGCGGGCGACGCAACTGAATCCGCGTCACCCCAGCTGGTACTGGATGGCACTCTTCATGAATGCTTACCGGAAGGGCGACTATCGCGGCGCGATCCGCATCGGTCTCAAGGTCAACCTGCCGGAATTTTCCGGGACGCACGAGGCCATGGCGGCCGCCTACGGGCAACTCGGGGAGCGCGACGCGGCCGGCAAAAGCTTGCGCGATCTGCTCCGACTCAAGCCGGACTACGCCACGAATCCGCGCGGGAAGCTCCAGAAGTTCGTCTCTCCGGAGCTCGTCGAACACTGGATGGACGGTCTCCGCAAGGCGGGGCTCGATATCCCTCCACGGGGTCGAGCGGATTCGGTTGCCGCGCCGGCCGGCGCGGCCGTCGCCGTCGCGGTGCTGCCTTTCACGGACATGAGCGCCGCGAAGGACCAGGAGTATCTCTGCGAGGGTATGGCCGAGGAGATCATGAGCGCGCTCGTGCGCGTCGACGGCATCCGCGTGGCGTCAAGGACTTCGGCGTTCCGAGCCCAGAAGGATGGGGGAGACCTGTCCGCGATCGCACGGGCGTTGTCGGTGGGACACGTCCTCGAGGGCAGCGTGCGCACGTCGGGCAGCCGGCTCCGCGTGACCGCGCAGCTCACCGACGTCGGCAGCGGCTACCAGCTCTGGTCGGAGCGATTCGACCGGGAGGCCGCCGACCTCTTTTCCGTCCAGGACGAGATCGCCCGGGGTGTCGTCGACGCCGTCAAGGCCCATCTCTCGCCGGGAGAACACGCGGTTCCGGCGCGGGCTCAGCCCGCGAACCTCGACGCCTACCGCAGCTATTTGAAGGGTCGACACCTCCGGGGAAAGGAGCACCTCGACGGTGCTCTGCGCGCGTTCAAGGAGGCCGTCCGCCTCGATCCGGCATACGCGCCGGGGTGGACCAGCCTCGCGGAAGCTACCGTCCTGGCGTCCGTGTTCGGCCTGATTCCCGCGCTCGACGCCTGCGAGACGGCGAGAAAGGCGCTGGCCACCGCGACACGACTGCAGGGAGAGTCGGCCGACGGCCTCCACGTCGAGGGTTTCGTGGCCTGGATCGAGAGACGGTGGGCGGCGATGGAATCCGCCTGGCGCCGGGCGATCGAGCTCCAGCCCACACACGTCCAGGCCCTGGCGTCGTTCGGGATCGCTCTCTGCTCACGCCAGAGGCTCGACGAAGCACTGCCGATTCTGGAGCGAGCACGCCAGTCCGATCCCCTCTCGTCTTTCCCATACGCCCTCACCGGTGGGGGACTACTGAACTGCGGAAGGCCGCAGGAAGGCCTGAGCCACCTCGAGGACGCGCTCTCCTTCGAGAAGGACGACGCGACGGCACTGGACAACGCCGGCATCGCCAGGGTCGCCCTTGGCCGCATGGAAGAAGGCATCGCGACTCTCGAGCACGTCGTGGCTCTCACGCACCGCGGCGCCCACTTCCTCGGCACGCTGGGGTGGGCGCTCGCGACCGCGGGCCGGAACGTCGAGGCCCGGGCGATCCTCGAGGAGCTGAAAGCACGCCCGCCGGCGGCGCCCGCCGTCGTTTCCGAGGCCTGGCTGCTCGCCGCGCTCGGCGAAATCGATGCGGCCTTCGAGGTTATCGCGCGAGCCGAAGACGAGTGTCTGGCCTACCTCTACTTCACCGGTCTTCCCGGCTTCGACCCGCTTCGCGCGGACCCGAGGTTCGCGTCGTTGCTGGAGAGGCTGGGTCTGCCCACCGCTCGAGAAGGCCGGGCGATTTGATTTCGATCTTCCCTCGCTAGACGTCGCCGGTTCGTTCCCGGTTGCCCGCTCCACCCATCGCCTCCCACGAGATGCCACCGGCCCGGGGTGGAATACCGAAGTGGAGGTTGTCGGTCGTCGGCCCCTCCTTCGAGAAGCCGCGTCAACCTCAGAGGTAGGCCTGCTCGCCGTGGAGCCCCTCGTCGAGCCCCATCTCTTCGGTCGCGTCCTTGACACGAACGGGGGTGACCTTGTCGATCATCCAGAGCATCCCGAGCGTGAAGACGAACGCCCAGACCGAGGAGATGGCGACCGCGGCGAGTTGGACGAAGAAGAAGCGCGGGTTGCCGTGGAGGAGGCCATTCACCCCGTTCGGGTTGAAGCTCGTCGTCGCGAAGACGCCGAGGAGGACGATTCCCAGGAACCCACCGACGCCGTGGACGCCCCAGACGTCGAGCGCGTCGTCCCAGCCCAGCTTGTTCTTCAGCGCCACCGCGTAGAAGCAAACGACCCCCGCGATGGCGCCGATGAGACAAGCGGTCGTTGGCGAGACGTAGCCGGCGGCGGGGGTGATCGTGGCGAGCCCCGCCACGGCCCCCGTAAGAAGTCCCAGAAACTTCGGCTTCTTCGAGGTCATCCAGTCCATGGCGAGCCATGCGATCGCCGCGAACGACGCGGAGATGTCGGTGTTCAGGAACGCTACTGCGGTGACGGAGTCGACTCGAAACTCGCTGCCGGCGTTGAAGCCGTACCAGCCGAACCAGAGGAGGCCCGTGCCGAGGGCGACTAGCGGAATGCTGTGGGGCCCACGGTCGGCGATCCTCCGCTTGCCGACGTAAAGGACCGAGGCGAGCGCCGCGATACCGGCGATGTTGTGAACCACGATGCCGCCGGCGAAGTCGAGCACGCCCCATGCCGCGAGGATCCCGCCCCCCCAGATCATGTGGACGAACGGGAAGTAGACGAAGAGCAGCCACCCCGTCAGGAACGCCATGTACGCCTTGAACGTGACCCGGTTCGTGAAGGCGCCGGTGATGAGCGCGGGAGTGATGATCGCGAACATCATCTGGTAGGCGCAGAAGACGATCATCGGAATCGTGTCGTTCGGGCTCGCCAGGCTGAGCGTAATGTTTCGAAGGAAAATCCAGTCGAGGTTTCCGATGATTCCGAAGTGGTCGGTCCCGCTCTTGAGGTCCCCGCTGAAGCACAGGGAGAACCCGCAGAGCCACCACAGAACCGTCGTCCACCCCATGGAAACGAAGCTCTGCATCATGATGGCAAGGACGTTTCGCCGGCCGACGAGCCCGCCGTAAAAGAATGCCAGGCCCGGCGTCATCAGCATGACGAGACTGCAGCAAAGGAGCATGAACCCGGTGTTCCCGGTGTCCAGGTGAAGAGGCGGCATCGATCTTCTCCTTCGGCGCGACGGTTGCAAGGGCGCGCGGGGCCAGAGTTATCGTCTCGCTCTTCGAGAGAACTTATCGCGCTTGCCACGCCGGGGCAAATGAACGCGCGGACGAACACCGGGTGCGAGCGGGCGCTTCAGGGTGCGTCGTAGGCTCGGCCTAGCCCGAGGACACTGACTGCCGGCACGCGCCTCGGACTCCCGACACGCTCGCGCTGTCCGAGCGAAAGGCGAAGGCCGTCGCGGCGCTCTCGATCCCAACATTCTCTCGATCCACGACTTCGGAACGCAGGACCGCCCCGTCTACGCGGTCATGGAGCTTCAGGAGGGCGAGACGCTGCGCGAGAGGCTCGACTCCGGCCCCGTTTCGCAGAGGCAGGTTTTCGACTACGCGCTGCAGATCGCGAAGGGACTCCCGGCCGCTCACAAGAAGGGCATCGTTCATCGGACCTGAAGCCGGAGAACATTTTCGTCGCCAAGGACTCACACCTCAAGATCCTCGACTTCGGTCTGGCCAAGAAGCTTGAGGCCAGGGTTCCTTCCAAGCACTCGCGAGGCCGGCCGGCCTCACTGAAGGTTCGATCCGGAGCGCCGGTGTAGTCTCCGGCAGCCGATGACACTCGAAAAAGGAACGCGCCTCGGCCCCTACGAGATCCTTTCCAAGCTCGGTGTGGGAGGAATGGGGGAGGTGTACCGGGCACGCGACCAGAAACTGGATCGGGACGTCGCGGTCAAGGTTCTCCCCTCATCCGTCGCGACGGATCTCGAGGTCCTCGCCCGGTTCGAGCGGGAGGCGAAGGCGGTCGCGGCCCTTTCTCATCCCAACATCCTGGCGATCCACGACTTCGGAAACCAGGGCGGCATCGCCTACGCTGTCATGGAGCTTCTGGAAGGCGAGACGCTCCGCGCCCGACTCGATGCCGGGCTCGTTCCCCAGAGCCAGGCCGTCGACTACGCTCTCCAGATCGCGAAGGGCCTCTCGGCCGCCCATGATCGGGGAGTCGTCCACCGGGATTTGAAGCCCGAAAATCTCTTCGTCACGCTCGACGGCCACGTCAAGATCCTCGACTTCGGACTCGTGAAGCGGATCGAACCCGCTTCGCCTGACGAGGAGACGAGCGCTTCGGTCGAGCTCCTCCAGACGGGGCTCGGTACCGTCATGGGGACGGTGGGCTACATGGCGCCCGAACAGGTGCGAGGGCTGCCGATCGATCAGCGCTGCGACATCTTTTCATACGGGGCGATCCTCTATGAGCTCCTCGCGGGGAAGAGGGCGTTCAAGAGAGGCACCGCGGGCGACACGATGGCCGCGATCCTTCGGGACAATCCTCCGGCGCTGTCGGAATCGGGGCGTGCGATCGCGCCGGTTCTCGAACACATCGTTCGGCACTGTCTCGAAAAGAGTCCGGGCGACCGGTTTCAGTCGGCCCGGGACATCGTGTTCGCGCTCTCGGCCGGGTCCTCGCCGACCTTCACCAGCGGCCTTCAGGCGGCGCCCTCTGCGGCCCGGAAGAAGCCCATCTTGTTCGTTGCAGCCGCCCTCGTCGCCACCCTCCTGGCCTTCGGCGGAGCCTGGCTTCTGCGGTGGCGACACCGGGAGACAGGCCGCAAGAACGGCCCCAAGCGCGTGGCCGTGCTTCCGTTCGAGAACCTTGGTGCCCCCGAGGACGACTACTTCGCGGACGGCGTCGCGGATGAAGTGCGCGGCAAACTGACGTCGCTGCCCGGCCTTCAGGTCATCGCCCGAAGCAGCTCGACCCCTTACAAGAAGACGACGAAGACACCCAAGCAGATCGCGTCCGAGCTCAACGTGTCCTACCTCCTGACGGCCACGTTGCGTTGGGAGAAGACCGGAGGCAAGAGCCGCGTGCACGTGAGCCCCGAGCTGGTCGACGTGACGCGCCCGGACGCGCCCACGTCGAAGTGGCAGCAGCCGTTCGACGCGGCGCTTACGGACGTCTTTCAGGTGCAGTCGGACATCGCGACGCGCGTCGCTCTGGCCTTGGGCGTCGCGCTGGGTGCGGGAGAGGAGAAGCGACTCTCCGAGAGGCCCACGCAGAATCTCGCTGCCTACGACGCCTTCCTCAAGGGCGAGGAGACATCCAAGGGCCTGGCCGCCGCGGATCCATCCAGCCTTCAAAGGGCAATTGCGGCTTACGAGCAGGCGGTGGCCCTCGACCCCGCCTTTGCGCAGGCGTGGAGTCAGCTCTCCCGTGCGCACTCCTTCCACTATTCCAACGGCGTTCCGACGCGCGTGGAGCGCGAGCAGGCCAAGGATGCCGCCGAGCGCGCGCTCGCGCTCGCTCCCGGCCTCCCGTCCGCCCACCTGGCTCTCGGCGACTACTACCAATCGATTCTGGGGGATTGGCTCCGGGCGCAGGAACAGTACGCTCTGGGCCGGCAGAACGCGCCACGCGATGCCGACCTCCTCGTCGGAACCGCTCTCGTGCAGCAGAGCGCCGGCCACTGGGAAGAAGGTCTTGCGTCCCTCCGTCAGGCCCAGGCGATCGACCCGCGCTCCGCCCTCACGGCGCGGCGTCTGGCGCGAACGCTGCTCTTGCTCCGGCATTACGACGAAGCGCGAGAGGTCGCGGACCGCGGACTGACGCTCGCGCCGCAATCCCTCGGGATCCTCGAGACGAAGGCGATGGTATTTCTCGCGCAGGGGGACATGGAGGGTGCGCGGTCCGTGGTCCAGGAAGCACCCGGCGAGGTGGCCCCGACGGCGCTCGTGGCATACCTGGCGATGTACAACGACTTGACCTGGGTGCTGGACGAGGAACAACAGACCCTCCTGCTCCGCCTGACTCCGGAAAGCTTCGGCGAGGACCGGCTGGCCTGGGCAATCTCACTGGCGCAGACCGCCTCGTTGCGCGGCGACGCCGGGACGGCCCGGAAGTACGCGGAGGCGGCACGTGCGGCGGCAGACGCTCAGCTTCGGGATGCCCCGGAGGACGCCACGCGACACGTCCTTCTCGGCCTCGCCCTCGCCATCCTGGGGCGCAAGGCGGAGGCGGTGCGGGAAGGCGAGCGCGGCGTGGCGCTCGTCCCCATGGCCAGGAACGCATACGACGGCCCGTACTATCGGCATCAGCTCGCGCGGATCTACATCCGCGTGGACGAGCCCGAGAAGGCGCTCGACCAGGTCGAGCCCCTGCTGAAAATCCCGTACGTCCTCTCGCCGGGATGGCTGGCCATCGACCCCAACTTCGACCCGCTGCACAAGAACCCG
>JBBRFL010000013.1:0-82318 GCA_038224325.1 Thermoanaerobaculia bacterium
CGCGCCATGACGTGTTTGACCTGGGTGTAGTCCTCGAGCGCGTACATCGACATGTCCTTGCCGTACCCCGACTGCTTGTAGCCGCCGTGCGGCATCTCGGAGACGAGGGGCAGGTGATCGTTGATCCAGACCGTGCCGAAGCGCAGCTTGCGGGCGGCGTGGAAGGCGCGGTTGACGTTGGTCGTCCACACCGAGGCGGACAACCCGTAGTCGACGTCGTTGGCCCACGCGATCGCCTCGTCATCGTCGCGAAACCGCGTGACGGTGATGACGGGGCCGAAGACCTCCCTCTGAACGATCTCGTCGCCCTGTCGGGCGTCGGCCACGATCGTCGGCTGGAGCCAGAAGCCCTTTTGCGACGCGGCGCTCGTCGAAGCGGCCGTCAGGACGCGGGCGTGCCCGCTCGCCTTCGCGCGGTCGAGGAAGCCCGAGACGCGCTTGCGATGCTCGGCGGAGATCACGGGGCCCATGTTGGTGTTCTCGTCCTGGAGGTTCCCCACCTGCAGCGACTCGACCGCCGGCACCAGCTCCGAGAGGAGCTTGTCGTAGATGCGCTCGCTGGCGTAGAGGCGGCAGGCCGCGGTGCAGTCCTGCCCGCTGTTCACGAAGCCCGCCATCTTGATGCCCGGGATGACCAGCTCCATGTCCGCGTCGTCGTAGATCAGGACGGGGGCCTTGCCGCCGAGCTCCAGGTGAACCTTCTTGAGTGTGGCCGAGGCGGCCCGGGCGATCTCCTTGCCGGTCGCGACGTCGCCGGTGAGCGAGACCATGTTCACCCGCGGGTGCTTCACGAGGGCGGCCCCGACGGGCTCACCGTGACCCGTGATGACGTTGAAGACTCCCGGCGGGAAGAGGTCGGCCGCGAGCTCGGCCAGCCGCAGCGACGTGAGCGGGGTCTGCTCGGACGGCTTCAGAACGACCGTGTTGCCCGCGGCCAGCGCGGGCCCGATCTTCCAGATCGCCATCATCAGCGGGTAGTTCCAGGGAGCGATCGACGCCACGACGCCGATGGGCTCGCGCCGGATCATGCTCGTGTATCCCGCCAGGTACTCCCCCGCCGCCTTGCCCTCGAGGCAGCGGCCGGCTCCGGCGAAGAACCGCAGGTTGTCGACGAGGAAGGGCACCTCGGCGCGAGCCAATCCGATCGGCTTGCCCACGTTCTCCGATTCCAGGGCCGCCAGCTCCTCGGCGTTGCCCTCGATCCGGTCCGCGAGCTTCAGGAGCATCAGGCTGCGGTCGCCGGGTGTCGAGTCCTGCCACTTCTCGAAGGCCGACGCGGCCGCGGACACTGCGCGATCGACGTCCTTCTCCGATCCCAGCGGAACGCGGGCGACCGTCGTCTCGTCGGCCGGCCGGATGACCGGCTCGTCCTTCCCCTCGACCGAGCCCACCATCTCGCCGTTGACGAAGTTCTTGTATGTCTTCATGAGGATTCCTTTCCTGCGCGGGGCATCCTATCTCCTCAGAAACTCTTGATCTCCGTCCAGTACTCGTCCATCAGCTCGGTCGCTTCGCCGATGTCCTTCACGAACTCGCACCTCACGAGGGCCTCCGCCGCGGGATAGATCGCGGGATCGTTCAGAATCCGGGGATCGATGAGCCGCCGCGCCGGGACGTTCGCGCTCGCGTAACTGATGCCGTTGACGATACGGGCGTTGATCTCGGGCTCCTGTATGAAGTCCAGGAAGGCGTAGATCGACTCCACGTTGCGCGCCCGCGCGGGGATGCAGACGCTGTCCATCCACAGCGTCGCCCCCTCCTTCGGAAGGACGTAGGCGAACTTCGCGGGATCCCGAGCCGCCACCTTCGCGAGCTGACCGTTGTAGCCGTGGGCGTACGCGACGTCGCCGGAGGCGAGGATGTTCTCGTAGTCGCTGCTGTTGTAGGTCTTGACGAGGCGCTTCTGCTTCTTGAGCAGGTCGGCCGCCTGCTTGAGGACCGCCGGGTCGGTGCTGTTCAGCGAGTGGCCCAGGAACTTGAGCGCGACCGCGAAGCACTCGCGCATGTCGTCGAGCATCAGGATCTGGCCCCCGTTGGCCGCGTCGAAGAGCGGCGCCCAGCCGTTCACCGCGTGGCCGGCCTTCGCGCGGTTGTACCCGTACCCGGTCGTCCCCCAGACGTAGGGCAGCGAATAGGCGTTGCCCGGATCGAACTCCTGGTTCAGGAATCGCGGGTCGAGATTCCCGAGATTCTTCAGCCGCGCCCTGTCGAGGGGTCGGAGGAGCTTCAGGTGAATCAGGATCCGCACCATGTAGTCCGACGGCACCACCAGGTCGTAGTCCGCGACGCCTGACTGGAGCTTCGCGAGCACCGGCTCGTTCGAGTCGTAGAGGTCGTACCTGACGGAGATCCCTGTCCGCCTGGTGAACTCCGCGATCACGTCCTGCGGCAGGTATTCCGACCAGATGTAAAGGTTCAGCTTCTTCTCGCCGGGGCCCGGATACGGTTCGTCCCCCCGGCGGGCGCAGGCCCCGGCCGCGACCCACGCGGCGAGCAGACCGACGACGACGAGCCGGCGGGCCGCTCTCATCCCTCCGCCCGCTCCGGCGGGGGCTGCTGGAGCCGCTGCGCGACGAGGATGAGCACGATCGTACCGGCCAGCAGCAGCGTCGACACCGCGTTGACCTCGGGCGTCACGCCCACCTTCAACATCGAGTAGATCTGAAGCGGTAGCGTGGTGGCTCCGACGCCGGCCACGAACGAGGTGATGACGTAGTCGTCGATCGAGATCGTGACGACGAGCAGGGCGCCGGACACGACGCCGGGCAGGATCAACGGCAGCGTGACGCGCCAGAACGTCTGAAGCGGCCGCGCCCCGAGGTCGAGCGCCGCCTCCTCGAGCGACCGATCGAAGCCGGAGAGGCGCGCACGCACGACGATCGCCACGTAGGAGATGCTGAACACGACGTGCGCGATCACCACCGTCGCCAAAGAGAGCCGCAGGCCGACGACGCCGAAGAAGGTGACCAGCGCCGCGCCGACCACGATCTCGGGGATGATGATCGGCAGGTAGAGCAGTGCGCGGGTCGCGCCCTTCCCGCGGAACTCGTGCCGGCCGAGGGCGAGCGCGGCCAGGGTTCCGACGACGGTCGCGATGGCGGTAGCCACGGCGCCGACGAGGAGGCTGTTGCGGACGGCCGACAGGATCAGCGCGTTGTGGAGAAGGCTCCGGTACCACTCGAGCGTGAATCCCTGCCAGACGGCGGTCTGGTTCGTCCGGTTGAAGGAGAAGAGCACGAGGATCGCGATGGGCGCGTAGAGGAAGAGGTACACGAGCGCCGCGTGGACGCCGAGGAGGGTGGCCCGGCGCCTCACAGCAGGACGTCCTGGCCCGTGCGCTTCGTGTACACGGTGTAGGCGAAGAGCAGAGCGAGCACCGCCGCCGTCAGCTCGAAGGCGACGGCCGAGCCGAAGGGCGTGTTGCGAGCGACCGCCAGCTGGTTCTGGATGAGATTCCCGGCCAGGATCGTCTTCGCCCCGCCGAGCAGATCCGACACGATGAACTGGCCGAGGCTCGGCACGAACACCAGGATGATCCCGGCCACGACCCCGGGCATCGTCATCGGCACCGTCACGCGCCAGAAGGTCGAGCGGCGGGGCGCGCCCAGGTCCGCGGACGCCTCCAGCAGGGACAGATCGAGCTTCTCGAGAGACGCGTAGAGCGGGAGGATCATGAACGGCAGCTCGCCGTACACGAGCCCGATCAGCACGGAGAAATCGTTGTAGAGGAGCTCGACGGGGCGCGACGTCAGGCCCGAGGCCATGAGGAGCCGGTTCGCGAGGCCCTCCGTCCGCAGGATGAACATCCACGCGTAGGTGCGGATCAGGAAGCTCGTCCAGAACGGAACGACGACCAGGCCGACCAGCAGATTGCGCCGGCGCGCCGGCGCGACGACGGCGATGTAGTACGCGACGGGATAGCTCACGAGCAGGCACACGGCGGTCGTGACGACGGCCATCCACAGGGACCGCCAGAAGATCTGCAGGTAGATGGGATGGAGCGACCGCGCGTACTGGGCGAGGAACTTCCCCGACGCGATGTAGGTCCCCAGGTCCTCGATCGGCTTCAACCCTCCATAGGTCCCCCGCCGCCCGAAGCTCATGAGGAACAGCACGCCGAGAGGCAGCAGGAAGAAGGCTCCGAGAATCACCCACGGCGGCAACAGGAGCCGGAAGGCCGTCCGCTCGGAGGAGCGCTCGCCGCCCGTCACGGGGCACCCGTCTCGTCGCGAATCCCCGTCTCGCCGCGAATGATCACCGCGTGGTCGGGGCTCCAGCAGAGGAACGCCCGGCCGCCCACGGCGAACGGAGAGGCCTCCTCGAACGGCTTCTCGTTCTGCTCGTAAACGACGAAGCGCTCGTCCGCCGCGTCCCGGACGATCCAGAGGGTGCTGATCCCCTGGTACACGCGCTCCTCGATCGTGACTCCGACGGACGGCACCCCGTGGCCCGAAAGATCCCGCGCTCGCAGGTCCAGCTTCTCGGGGCGCACGACGAACCGGACGACCTCGTCGGGCCGGTGCGGGCGGCCGTTCAGCGGCAGCCGGACTTCCCCGCCGGCCGCGAGCACCAGGCGCAGCGTGCCATCGGCGACTTCACGGACGCGCGCCGCGAAGAAGTTCGACGCGCCCATGAAGTTGGCGACGAACTCGGTCTCGGGCCGCTCGAACACCCGAGCCGCATCGTCCATCTGCTCGACCCGGCCGCGGTTCATGACCGCAATCCGGTCGCTCATCGTGAGCGCCTCCTCCTGATCGTGGGTCACGAAGACGAACGTGATTCCGAGCGAGCGCTGGAGGTGCTTGAGCTGAACCTGGACCTCCTTGCGGAGCTTCTGGTCGAGGGCGCCGAGCGGCTCGTCGAGAAGGAGGACCTCGGGCTTCAGAGCGAGCGCCCGGGCGAGGGCCACCCGCTGCCGCTGGCCGCCCGAGAGCTGGTGCGGGCGGCGCTTCTCGTACCCTTCCAGCTGGACGAGCGCGAGCGCCTCGCCGACTACCGTCGCCTGCCTCTCCCGGCCGACGACGCCGTGGTAGCGCAGCCCGAACGCGACGTTCTCCTCGACCGTCAGGTGGGGAAAGAGGGCGTAGTTCTGAAAGACCATGTTGACGGGGCGCTCGTAGGGCGGCGTGCGGGTCATGTCGGCGCCGCCGATGCGGATGGAGCCTTCGGTCGGCAGCTCGAAGCCGCCGATCATCCGTAAGAGCGTCGTCTTGCCGCAGCCCGAGGGGCCGAGCAGGGAGAAGAACTCGCCGCGCCGGATGTCGAGCGACACCCCGTCGACCGCCGCGACGTCGCCGAAGCGCTTCGTCAGGCTCCGGATCTCGACGCTCGAGTCGCTCCCCACGGGCGCTAGTTTGTCATCCCGGGGCGCCGCGGCGGCCCGGGGTGACCCGACCCTAGAAGCTCACGCGCAGGCCGAGACGCAGCGTGCGCGGCTGCTGCCACGTGTTGGCCTTGCCGTAATGCGTGTTGGTTGGTACGGGGGACTCGTTGTCGGCCTGGTCGAGCGCCCAGACCTGGTCGACGGTGAGCGCCCTCTGCCGGTTGACGAAGTTGAACACGTCCACGAGGACGTGGATCGTGACGGGCTGGATGAGGAGCGCGTAGTCGAGGTGCGCGTCGACGTCGTACGTATTGGGAGTCCGACCTGCGGTGCCCCGAGGCGTAATGAAGAGCTCCGGCCCGGCGTAGTTGTTCCACCAGCCGATCCTCGAGAGCGGCGTGCCGCTCTGGTAGAACGCAGCAGCGGAGAGCGTCACGCCGAAGGGGAAGACGTAGGCGGCCTGGACCTTGGCCTGGTGCCTGCGGTCGAGCGTCAGGCGGCCGTTGGCGTTGACCTCGAACTCCGGGTAGTCGAAGTCGTCGGTGATGTTCGGGTCCTTGGCGAAGAAGCCGCCGATCGCGCGAAACGCTCCGTCATAGTTGCCTTGGAGCTTGCTGTAGAGGTAGCTCGCGTACACCATCCAGTGGTCGGACAGGCGCTTCTGCGCCGTCAGCTCGAGGCCCTTGAAGTCGCGGCGCGCCCGCGGAAACTGCGGGGCGGGCTGGCACTCGCCGGCGAGGCAGACCTCCTGGGAGAAGCCCGGGTTGGTGAAACCGTAGTTGTCGCAGGTGTCCGAGGGCACGCAGGAATCCTCGACGGCCCTCCGCAGGCTCCGGTAGATGCCGCGCACCCCGACCGACCAGTTCCCGCCGACCTCTCGCTCGACGCCGAGGATGACCTCGTGGGAGAACGGCGCCTTGAGGTTCGGGTCGACGGCGTCGACCAGCTTGCCCCGGATCACGCAGCTGTTGCCCAGATCTGGCCTCTCGGCCGCCGGGTCGCAGGCGAGAGACGTCGGGTCGAAGTTGTACGTGGCCCCGTCCCGCTCCCCGTTCAACGAACGGATGTTCATGTCCAGCGGGATGACCTGGATGGTTTCGCTGTACGAGCCCGACACCTTCGTCCTGCCGTCGCCGAACGTGTCCCAAGCGAAGCCGAGCCGCGGCGAGAAGTGGTTGATGTTCAAGTACGTGAGGTGATCGAGGCCGCGGATGATCTCCTTCTCCCAGCGAAC
This sequence comes from Thermoanaerobaculia bacterium, assembly GCA_038224325.1. GTDB lineage: Bacteria > Acidobacteriota > Thermoanaerobaculia > UBA5066 > Gp7-AA6 > DAHUXD01. The sequence continues at coordinate 6,558 of JBBRFL010000013.1, forward strand.
GCCCGCGTTGATCGTCAGGTTGGGGAGGACGCTCCAGCGGTCCTGTGCGTAGACCGCGAAGACGTCGTTTTGCGGCGTGGCGACGACGGGAGCGACCACCGGGTTGTCGATCGTCGAGTCCGGGGTGGAGAAGAAGCTGTGAAAGTACACCGGCCTCCCCTGCGGATCGTCCGCGTAGGGAGCGAGGATCGTGACGAATTGTCCACCACTGTAGTTGCGAAAGACGTTGGCGTTGACGCGCTCGAATTGGAAACCCGCCTTCACGTCGTGGTTGGCGATGAAGTAGTTGCCGTTGATACGGTAGTCGTAGCGGGTGAACGTCTTCTGGTCGAACTGGCCCGTTCCGTCGGAACCCTGGAAGCCGCCCGACGCGAGGGGCACGTCTCCGGAGTTGTCGACGAATGCGATCGCGTCGCCGCCCGGCCCCGGCAGGGTCGAGACGTTCTCCCGGTGATAGGCGAACTGGGCGTTGGCGAGGAACTTCGAAGACAGAATCCCCTCGTACCGACCGCCGAGGTCCGTTCCACCGACCGTGACCGTGCCCTGGTAGGTGGTGGGCGGGCCGATGACCGGTCCAATGGCCCCTGCGTCGTCCGTGGGATCGCCGAACACGGTCCCGATCAGCGTGTGCTGGTCGTTGATGCGCCAGGTCAGCTTGCCGGAGTAGAGGTTGCTGGTCGTCTTCAGATCGGTCTTCGTCCCGATGACCTCGGGCGGGCCCTGCGTGATCTGCGTGTCCTGCGTGTTGATGGCCCGATCGTAGGCGGCGAAGAACCACAGGTTGTCCTTCAGGACGAATCCGCCGACGTCGGCCCCGTAGTCCGACTTGGCAAAGCCGATCGGGATCCCGGCCGACGTGAGCTCGTCGATGTGCTTGTTCTTCGCCTGGAGGCTGGCTCGATTGATGTAGCCGAACGCGTCGCCGTGGAACTCGTTGCCGCCGGACTTCGTCACGACATTCAGGATGCCTCCCGTCGCGCCGCCGTACTCGGCCTCGTAGCCGCCGGACTTGAACTCCACTTCCTGGATGAACTCGAAGTTCAAGACCTTGCCCTGGTTTCCGATCTCCGCGCCCGTCGTGTTGGCGCCGTCGACGAGGTAGCTGTTCTCGAGTCCGGTCGAGCCGTAGACCGTCATCGAGGTGTTCCGGCTGTCGGAGCCGTCCGTGTTGACTCCCGAGGCGAGCTGCGCCACGGAGGCGTAGTTCCGGCCGGTCGGGAGAGCCTGGAAGACCCTGGCGTCGAGATTCCGTCCGAGCGTGTTGGACTCGATCTCGACCTGAACCGCTTCCCCGCTGACGGTCACCTTTTCGCTGGCGGTGGGCAGGAGCTCGACGCGGAGGGCGGCGATCTGGGTGAGGCCGAGCTGGACGGTCTGGGTCTTCGTCCCGAAACCCGCAAGGGTCGTCGTGATGGTGTAGCTGCCCGGCGGCAGCGGCGTCAGGTTGAAGCGCCCCTCGGCGTCCGTGATGGAGCTGCGCGTTCCCTGCAGGTTCGGGCTCTTCGCCTCGACCGTCACGCCCGGCAGCGGGGTCTGCCCCGTCTCGACGACGCCGCGAATGCTTCCCGTGGTCTGGGCGGGGAGGGGCGGGACCGCGAGGAGCAGTCCGAGGGCGGGCACCAGGCAGACCAAGAGCTTTCTCATAGCGCGGCTCCTTTGTTTGCCGCCTAAGCTATGGTTCGCCCGCGCGGGAGTCAAGTTGACCTGAAGTCAGGGCTGCGATCGCGGCGCGCGGGCCGTCAGTCCTTGCGGCGGGACTCCAGGATCTTCACGATCTCCTTCAGCTCGCGCACGACGCTCTTTCGGTCGTATCCGTCGTGAGCGGCCGCAACGGGGGGCGCGGCCGCGGGAACAGGCGGCGGGACCGCGGGAGCGGGCAGCGGCGAAGCCGGAGCGACCTTGCGCGAGGGCTGGTCGCTCGAACGCGAGAGCGGTGTGGGCGCCTTGCCCCGCTGCTCCGCCGGGGGCCGCGCCGCCGCGAGGCCGTCGTCGAAGCGGCCCTCCGTGATCTCGGCCTCCAGGCGCTTTTTGGCGCCCGCGACGGTGAAGCCCTCGTCGTAGAGCAACTCCCGGATGCGTGCGATGATCTTGACTTCGCGCGCGGTGTAGAACTTGGTTGCCCCCTTGTCCTTCCCCTCGGAGAGCATCGGGAACTCGGTTTCCCAGTAGCGCAGCACGTAGGGGGCGACCTCGGCGATCCGGCAGGCGTCGGCGGGACGGTAGACCTCGGATTCTCCCTTTGCCACGGGCTTAATTTACCTCGACTTCGACCCGCGGCGGGAAGACTTTGAGCGGCCGGGCCGCGCGTCCCCCTCGCGCGAGCGCGCCCGCACGAGGACGCGGATGGGCGCGCCGGAAAAATCGGCCGCCTCCCGGAGCAGGTTCTCGATCCGCCGTTCCTCCGAGAAATGCAGGGGCTCGCCCCGGTTGGCGACCAGTGCGAAGGTCGGCGGCGCGACGCCCGTCTGGGCTACGTAGAAGATCTTGAGGGGCTTGCCCGTGGTCGTCCGGGGCGCTTTGTCCCGAAGCGCGCGTCCGAGGACCCGGTTGAGCTCGCCCGTCGAGATCCGGCGATGCCGGTTCTCGGCCACCCGGGCCACCTCCGGCAGAATGCGGGAGATTCCCCGGCCGGCCGTGGCCGAGATCAGCAGGATGGGCGCGTAACGGGCGAACGGGATCTGATTGGCGAGCGCCTGGCGGAAGTCCTCGGCCGTCCCTTCCTCCCGTTGCCGCGCGACGTCCCACTTGTTCCCCAACAGCACGAGCCCCTTGCCGGCCTCCTGCGCGTAGGAGGCCACACTCGCGTCCTGCCCCGTCGGCCCCTCGCTCGCGTCGACCACCAGCAGCGCGACGTCGCACTCCCCGATGCGCTTGCGCGCCTGCACCACGGAAAGCACCTCCGGTCCGCGATGCGTCCGGCCGCGCCGACGGATGCCGGCGGTGTCCACGAGCCGGAATCTCCGCCCGCCGGATCGGAAGGTCGCGTCGAGCGAGCCGCGAGTCGTCCCGGCGATCTCGGAGACGATCGCCCGATCCTCGCCGAGCAGGGCGTTCAAGAGAGACGACTTCCCCACGTTCGGGCGCCCGACCAGAGCCACCGCGATCTCGGGGCTCTCCTCCTCCGCGGGAGCGGCCGGCGGAAGCTCCGCGGAGGCGGCGAGGCGGGCCCCGATGCAGGTCTGCACGTCGTCGACGCCGATCCCGTGCTCGGCGGAAGTCCCATACACCTCCGAGAAGCCCAGCTCCCACGCCTCCGACTCGCCCTCGCTTCCCTCGCGCCGATCGATCTTGTTGGCGACTACGACGCAGTCTCGCCCCGCTTCCCGAATGATCCGCGCGGCGGCTCGATCGCCCGGCAGCACCCCGGCCGAGGCGTCCATCACGAGGAGAACGAGGTCCGCGCTCCGGATCGCCGCGACGGCCTTTTCGCGGACCGCCACCGGGATCTTCTCCTTGCCCTCCGGGTCGTACCCGCCCGTGTCGATCAGCCGAAACGGCCGATCGTCCGGCAGCTGCGCGTCCACCTCCAGGACGTCGCGCGTCATCCCCGGCAGGTCGTGCACCAGGGCGCGCCGCCTCCTCGAGAGGCGGTTGAAGAGCGCCGACTTCCCGACGTTGGGGCGACCCGCGATCACGACGCGAAACCCCGGGGTTCGCCCGGTCAAGGGCTCGCCCTGCGGACGCCTCCCTCGAGTCGGAGCTGATAGCGCGGGTGCGTGAACGGGTGCACGTCCGGAAAGCGGGTGAAGATCCAGCCCCCGAAGATCTCCTTGCCCTTTTCGAAGACCGCGATGCGAGCCGCGGGATTCTGGGGCTCGACCCCGTCCGACGTGATCGCCCCCGCGCCCATGGTGAAGGCAGGCAGGAAAGCGTCGGCCCGGACGACGATCGAGGGATCGGGCATCGGCGATGCGCCGCCGATCGGCACGTCGAGGACTCCCTCCTTGCCGCCGGTCTTGTCCTTCCACGCGATGCGCACGCCCGACCACGTCTTCAGCACATCGGGCGGGATCTCCAGACGAGTCGGGACCGTCGGTTGCCCGCCCGCATCCGGCCCGCCCGCATCCGGCGTCTGCGACGCGCGCGCACCCTCGCCGATCCGGTCGTGCGAGATCGCCATCGCGATGTCGGGATTGGGCTGGCCCCTCTGGCGGCAGGCCGTCCAGGACAGCGCCAGAGCGATTGCGGCCGCGCGCGCCTTCATCGAGACCTCCGCCGCGGTTGCCGCCCGAAGGTCTCCGCGCGCGGCTTCGCGGCGGGAACGGGAGCGGGCTCTCCCGCCAGCCGGAAATCGAGGCGGCGCCGCACCTCGTCGATCGCCACCAGCTTGACCCGCAGCGAATCGCCCAGCTGATAAGCCTTGCCCGACGAACGGCCGCGCAGCCGGTGCTTCTTCTCCTCGTAGACGAAGAAGTCGTTGCCCAGGGCCGAGACGGGGACCAGCCCCTCGACGAAGTACTCCTTGAGGACGACGAACATGCCGAAGGACGTCACGCCCGTCGCGTACGCGTCGAAATCCTGGTTGATCTTGTCCTTCATGAACACGATCTTCTTCCAGAGCAGGCTCTCGCGCTCGGCCTGCTCCGCCCGCCTCTCGCGCTCGGAGGAGAAGACGGCGATCTCGCGCATCCTCTCCTGCACCGCGTCGACCTCCCGGGCCGGAACGGGGCGCCCCTCCGCGAGGAGCCGCGAGAGCTGCCGGTGGACGATCAAGTCCGGGTAGCGCCGGATCGGAGAAGTGAAGTGGCAGTAGAAGGGCGCGGCGAGGGCGTAGTGGCCGCGGCATTCCTCGCTGTAGACCGCCTTGCGCTGCGCGCGCAGCAGCAAGTCGTGGAGGAGGCGCTCCTCCGGCTTCCCCTGGATCTCGACGAGCAGACGCTGGAACGCGGACGGCGGCAGCTCGGCGAGGTCCCCCTTGAGCTCGTACCCGAAGCTCTCGAGCACGTCCCGCAGGTCCACGAGGCGATCCGGGTCGGGCCGGTCGTGCACGCGGTAGATCGCAGGCTGCTTGGCGAAGAGGAGCTTCTTGGCGACCGCTTCGTTGGCGGCGAGCATGAACTCCTCGATCAGCCGATGGGCGACGTTGCGGGACTCCGGAACGATCCCGACGACGAGCCCCGCGTCGTCGAGCACCACGTCGGCGTCGGGCAGGTCGAAGTCGATCGACCCGCGGGCCTCCCGCCTCTGTCGGAGCAGCCCGGCGACCTCGGCCATGGTCCGGAACGCCTCGACGAAGGGGCCGTACCGACGTTCGTCCTCGCGCGTCGGGGCGGTCTCCAGCAGACGCGCCACCTCCGTATAGGTCATTCGATGCGCGCTGCGGATGACGCCTTTGGCGAACTCCGATCCGGTCACGCGGCCCTTCGCGTCGAGCTCCAGGATCGCGGAGAGGACCAACCGGTCGACGTCCGGGTTTAGGGAGCACAACCCGTTCGAGAGGCGCTCGGGCAGCATCGGCAGGACGCGCCCGGGAAAATACACGGAGGTCCCGCGCGACCGCGCCTCGTCGTCGAGTAGGGTTCCCTCCCGCACGTAATGCGAGACGTCCGCGATGTGGACGCCCACGCGGAAACCCGACGCCGTGCGCTCGACCTCGACCGCGTCGTCGAAGTCCTTGGCGGTTTCGCCGTCGATCGTGACGATCCGGCGCTCGCGAAAATCCAGCCGTCCCGGGATGTCCTCTCTGCGCACCTCCGCCGGGAAGCGCTCGGCCTCCGCGACGACGGGCTCGGGAAATCGCGGCGGCAGCCGGTGCGACCGCAGCACGATCTCGATGTCGACCCCGGGCTCGCCCAGGAACCCCAGGCGCTCCTCGACCTCTCCGTAGGCGACCCGCCGGGCGTCGGGGAAGGCCGTCAGCCGGGCCTCGACGATCTCCCCTTCCCGCGTGCCGTGCTCCTTGCCGTCGGCGATGCGGACGACGGCGTCGATGCGGGGGTCGTAGGGGAGAACGGTCTTTCGACCCTCGTGGGTCTCGAAGCGGCCGACCACGCGTTCGCGGGCGCGATCCAGGACCTTCACGACGACGCCGGACGTTCGGCCGGCATCCTTTCCCTTCTTGCCGGCGGCCCGTGACCGCTCCTCCCGCGCCAGGACCGTGTCCGAGTCCATCGCACCGTGCATCCCGGAGCGCGGAACGTAGAGGTCCTGCCCCCCGTCGACCAGGACGAACCCGAACCCCTCGGGGCGGACCGTCAGGCGGCCCGCCACCAGATTCGAGAACTCGATGGCGGAGTACTTCTCACCCCGGACCCGGACGATCTGGCCGCGCCGCTCCAATGCGTCCAGCCGGTCACGAAGCGCGGCTTGCTCCTCCTCCCCGACCTGGAAGGACTTCGCAAGATCCTGAAACGACAGGATCCGGCCGCCCTTCTGGCGGAGTCGCTCGAGGATCTCGGAATCGCGCGGCAACACGCGCGGGAGTGTATCGTCTCGGACGATTACTGCGACTCGCCCGGGTCCTTGTCGGGTTCGCCCTCGAGCGGAGCAAAGAGACCCGGCAAGTCGTCGATGGATTCGGGCTCGGCCTTCGCGACTTTCCTCTCCCAGCCGCAGGAGCGGCACTTCACGACACCGTCGGTCGGGACCGACGATGGGTTGTGCGGATCCTTGCAATAAGGATTGGGGCAGTTCCAGGGAAGGTTCGGAGGCATGCGCGAGCCGCCCGGCTCACACCGATTTTACCTCCTTTGTTCGCCCAGGAGAGGCGCCTCCTCGGGGAGCGGCGCCCCGATCTCGCCCCGATCCCAGCGTCGCACCCTCGCGAGGCTGACGGCGACGGCTTCCCGGAAACCGCGCAGGGCCAGTCCCCCGGCGTCGGGGGCCAACGCTTCGAGGCGCCGGCAGCCGGCGTCGAGAAGGCGCACGCATCCTCGCGGACGGCCGATTTGGAACGCATGGTGATAGCCCGCCGCGATCTGAATGAGTGCCTGAAGAAGCCGACGCGTGTCCCCCTTCTCGCGTAGCCAGGCTTCTTCCCAGACCTCGTGCGCCTCGAAGAAGCGCCCCGCGTTAAAGAGCCGGCGTCCTTCCCGAAGGGCCCGCATCGTGGCGTCGCGCCGTGACTTCATTCCGCCCCCGACGCCTCAGCGCGATGCGGGGAGCGGCTCGACCTTGAAGTCGCGCTCCGAGGGGACTCGCCACCGTGAGGACTTCGACCTCCGCGCACTCAGGCAATGCCGGAGGAAGGACAGCGTCGCCTCGCCGACCTCCTGCCAGGCCTCCGCGGTCTCGCCCGTTGCGGAGGTGGCGCGGGCGAGCCCGGGCGAGACGGCGATGAGCGCTCCAAGGCTCGTGAAGTGAACGTGGTGCATGTCCGCCACCCGGACGAGCCAGCGGTCGCATCGATCGAGCGAACGGATCAGCTCGAAATCCGGCGCCATCTGCGGGTCGACATCCTCGTAAAAGTGCAACAGCGGAGCGGACATGCGTTCGCGCGAGAACCCGCGCGCCTTCTCCAGCCATCCCTTTCCGGTCGCCGAGCCGATCCCTCCGTCGAGGCTCACGACGCCGGCGACGCTCGGATCCCGCATCGCCCAGAGGAGCGCCGAACGGGCGCCGAAGCTGTGCCCGACGACGACGGTTCTGGCAGCACGATCCGTTCCGCTCAGGATCGCCTGCGCGAAGGCGAGGTCCGACGCCTGCTCATCCGCCTTGACGGCGATGTCCGCCTCGTTCGTCATGGGACCGGAGATCCGCGTCGGCGACGGGACGCTAGCGACCCGGAAGCCGTGGGCGGCCAGGGCCTCCGCGAACCCCGCCATGTCCTCCGCCGTCTGGGAGTTGCCGGGCGCCATCAGAATCAGAGAAAAGGTTCCCGGGGCCGAGCGCGCGCCCCGGCGAGCGTGCATCGGCGTCGCCAGCAGACTCTCGGCCTCCTGCGCGGTGAGGCCGGTCGATTCGAGGAACTTCCGATACTCCGTCAGCATGACCTCGATCGCCTCCGGACGGGGCGGGGAGAACGATCGCTCCGAGAGCCCGAGGATCATGTAGTCGCGGTAGAGCATGGGCGCCGCGGCGGGCGGACCGGAAGCCGGAGCCGTAGCCGCCGGATACCAGAGCGAGACCTGGATGGGCCTGCCCAGGGGAAAATCCTTCAGCGGCCGGGAAACATCCCGCCTCTCGAGAACCCGGAAGCCCACCGGCAACTCGGCGGCCGTGAGCCGGGTGCTTAGCATGATGGCCGCGAGCCCGACGAGCAGACGGCCGCGAGAGGCCCGGCCCGTCCGGACGGGGATGGTCCGACCAACAAACGACCCCCGCCAGTAGGAGGCGTCGCCCGGAGGAGACCGATCCGACCCGAGTTCGCGGCACTCTCTCAACCGTTTGCATCGCGAATAGTCTCCCGACCGAAGGAAGGGAGGAGGTTCGCGATGCGGGAGCCCGCAGCGATCGCGCAGCAGCGCGACGCGCGAGGGCGACGTGTGTGGTGCGAAAGGAGGGACTCGAACCCTCACGGTGTTACCCACAGGTTCCTGAAACCTGCGCGTCTACCAGTTCCGCCACTTTCGCAGGATGCCGAGGATAGCTACGCGGTACAGCGGGGTCAACCGCGGGTCGCAGGCAGCGTCGAATGGCTGCACCCGCTCTTTGCGGTGAGACCCCCGCCGCCCCTCGCTGCGCGTACATCAGTTCCGCCACTTTCGCCGTTTGCCGAGGATAGCTACGCGGTGCAGCGGGGTCAACCGTCCGTCGCGCGCGTGCGAGCGGAATGGGATTGGGTGGCACGGTCGTTGCTGGAAGAAGCCTTTGGAGGTAACGATGGACGTAACAAAAGATCGAATCAATCCCCCACCGGGCTCAAACCCGGATCCCATCACGAAGGAACCCGGCTCGCATCCCGTCGGCACCGGTGTCGGCTCGGCGGGCGGAGCTGCGGCAGGCGCCGCAGTCGGCGGAATCGTCGGCGGCCCGGTCGGAGCAGTGGTCGGAGGCGCGATCGGAGCGGTTGTCGGCGGTGCGGCCGGGCATGCAACAGGCGAGGCCGTGAATCCCACGGTCGAGGAAGGCTACTGGCGCGAGAACTACACGAACCGCCCGTACTTCCGCGCGGGGCGAAACTACTCCGACTACCAGCCTGCCTACAAGTATGGCTGGGAGAGCGCGAGCCGGAACGACTACGCCGGGAAGAAGTTCGAGGACGTCGAAAGCGACCTCGAGCGCAACTGGGATAAGGCGCGCGGCGCTTCGAGCGCGGCGTGGAACGAGTCGCGGGAAGCCACCCGCGATGCGTGGAATCGGGTCCGCGGCGGGAACTAGTCAGCCGCACACAGGCACTCTTATGCCGGGCGCACCCGCGCCCGGCTATTTTTACATCGCTCCGCGAGCCTCATTCCGAGAGAGGCGGACGAACCCGGAATCCTTTCTCCTAGCTTCTCAGTGATGACTGCTTAAGTCACCGTCGTCCCCATGCTGGCAGGCGGACCAGATTGCGGAGTCCCGGCGAGGGACGGAGGCACGGCCGCGTTCGAGCTAGGGCAGCTCGACCTCGCTCTTCGGCAGCACGATCGCGTTCTCCTTGAAGCCGCTATCCACGCAGACGAAGCAGGCCTTGTAGACGTTGTCCTGCGCCATCTTCATCTCCCGGTCGGTCACGAAGACCCCGCGCGGGGGATACGGCGCGTCCAGGCGCTGCAGCGTGACCCGGATGCCCCCCGCGGCGCGGGCGCGGGCGCGAATCTCGAAGCGATGCGGGGGTTCCCGTGTGCACGTGTAGGTGACGCCGACCTCAGTGCGCACTCGTCTCCTCGTCGGTCGCGAGGTTGGCGGACGCCAGCGCCCCGTCGACCGAGCCGAACACCCGGAAGATCGAGTCCAGATGCGTGATTCGAAAGACCGCGGACACCCGCTCGCGGGGGTTCACCAGGTAGAAGCGCCGGCTCTGGGACTCGAATCGCTTCAGCCCTCCCACCAGCACGCCGACGGCCGTCGAATCCATGTGCTCGAGGCCCGAGAGATCGAGGACGACGGCGCCCGTCTTCTCCGTGGCGATCGATTCGAACTGCTCCTGCAGCATGCGGGTCGAATCGCCGAGCGCCAGGGTTCCCGACACCTTGAGGATCGTGTGAGCGCCCCGACTCTCCAGCGCCAGCTTCATGCCGGCACGCCCGATCCCGGGGGGGTGTCGGCACCGCCCCGGCGCACCAGGATCGCGGCTCGCGCGATCGTCTCGCCCTCCGAGAGGACCTCCCCGTCGAATCGCACGATCGCGCCAAACCGCGCCGCGAGACGCACCCGCACATTCAAGGTCTCCCCGGCCCGCGGAGCGCGAGTTGCTTCGAACCCGTCGATGCCCGCGAGGAATCCGTCGCGAAACGACTCCGGGTCGCCGCCCTCGAGAAGGAGCGCCGCCTGGGCGATCGCCTCCGCGAGGAGCAGCGGGCTCCGCCACATCTCTCCCATCGCCCCACGGCCGTTGGCGGAGACCCGCACGCGAACCTCGCCGCCCGAGAAGGCGGCGTCGGCCGGCTCCGAGACCGTATCCACGAATCGGAAGGGATACCCCTGCGGGAGCCCCGCCGTGCCCATCAGACAGTCTTCTTCTGCTCGATGAAGTCGCACAGGGCGTTGACCGAGGCGAAGGCCTTGACCCCGACTTCCTCGTCCTCGACCTTGATCTGGAACTCCTGTTCTAGTCCGAGGACGAGCTCGAGCGCGTCGATCGAGTCGAGGCCGAGCCCCTCTCCGAACAGGGGCGCGGCGTCGTCGATGGCGGCGGGATCGATCTCGAGCTTCAGCCGCCGGACGATGAGGTCCTTGACGCGCGGCGCCAGTTCTTGCCGGGACATGAGGTCTCCTTCGCCCGGGATTATAGCCGCCGCTCGACCGCCGCGCTCTATGCCATCCCGCCGTCGGCTCGCCAGACCTGTCCCGTCACGTATGAGGCTTTCTCCGACGCGAGAAATCCCACCACCGCCGCGACCTCCTCGGGAGTCCCGAACCGCGCCATCGGGATCCGCCGCACGAATTCCTCCCGGGCCTCCGGCTTCAGGTGGGCGATGATTTCCGTGTCGATCAGCCCCGGAGCGACGGCGTTGACCGTGATGGCGCGTTCCGCCATCTCGAGAGCCAGCGCCTTCGTGAATGCGATCAGACCGCCCTTCGCGGCGGAGTAGTTTGTCTGGCCCGGATGGCCGGAGATGCCGCTGACCGAGACGATGTTGATGATGCGTCCCCAGCTCTTGTGGAGCATTCCGCGGATCAGCGCGCGGGTGACCCGGAACGCTCCCTTCAGATCGACGTCCAGGACGTAGTCCCAGTCCTCCTCCCTCATGAAGGGGAAGAGCGAGTCCTTGATCACGCCGGCGTTGTTGACGAGGATGTCGGCGCCGCCGCAGTCGGTCGACACCCGTTCGGTTAGGGCCTTTACCTCGTCGGGGTTGCGCACGTCGGCCGCGATGGCGATCGCCTGGCCGCCGCCCGAGCGAATCTCGCCCGCCGTTTCCTCCGCACGGGCGAGGTCGCTCCGGCAGGTCAGGACGACGCGCGCGCCAGCCCGAGCGAGCTCCAGCGAGATGGCGCGACCGATGCCCCGCGAGCCGCCCGTCACGACCGCTGTCTTCATCTCGCGGTTCCGACTATATCCACCGCGCTCCGGATCGACTCCCGCGTGCCCGCGGGATGGCACCGCGCGCTCCGATCGATCCAGCGCGCCATCCGGGAGAGCATCTCCCCCGGGCCGACCTCCAGGAAGACCCGGAAGCCGTCGGCCACCATGGTCTCGAACGTCTCCTTCCACAGGGTCGAGAAACAGAACGCGGTCCCGAGCAGCCGGCGAATCCCCCGCCCGTCCCGCACCGCGAGGCCCTCCGGGCCGTAGTACGGCACGTCGGGGTCGCGAATCGACCGAAGCTGCGCGATCCGAGGAGCGATGGCGTCGGCCACCGGCCGCATGAGCTCGCTGTGAATGGGCCAGCTCATGGTCAGCGGGAGGACCGAGAGCGCCCGCGGAGCCAGCTCCGCCAGCGCCTGCGCGACGGACTCGCGAGATCCCGTCAGGACGAATTGCGTCGAGGCGTTGACGTTCCCGATCCAGACCGCCCCGCCGCCCCGGCGCAACCCTTCGCAGACCTCGTCCACGGCTTCCCGTCTCGCCCCGACAACCGCTCCCATCGCGCCGCGGATCCCGAGGCGCTCCGTCTCCCGCCACACCGCGATCAGGATTTCCAGCGCCTCCTCGTAGGAGATTCCGCCCGCCGCCACCATCGCAGCGTAGTTCCCGAGACTGTACCCCGCCGTCGCGCCGGGACGGATCCCCTCCCGGGCAAGCGCTCGGCTGGCCAGGGTCGAGACCAAATAGACGCCGGCCTGAGCGGGGAGATTCTCCCGCAGCGTCTCCGGCGGCCCCTCGAACAGGATCTTCGCGAGGTCCAGGCCGCAACGCTCGGAGGTGTACGCGAAGAGCTCGCGGGCGGACGGGTCGGCGTCGTAAAAGTCGCGGCCCATACCGATCCACTCAGCGAGCTGGCCCGGGAAGAGAAACGCGTTCGCGCTCACTGGGATTGGAGAAGCGGGAGGACGTCCCCGATCGCCCCGCAGCGGTCCCCCGCGAGCCAGCGGGAGAACCGCGCGGACAGCCCCTTGAGGCCGGCGAAGTGAACCGTCCGGGTCAGCGCTGGCAAGCCGTCCATGGACGGGTGCTCGGTGTCGAATTCCCAGGGGTGAACCGTGAAGACTGCCGGCTGCCCGAGATCGCGCGTGCGCTGCTCGGCCCGGGCCAGCAGTTCCGCCGACAGTATTCGGAACGGCCACGCTCCGCCAAGCGGGAGCCGCCGGCCAAATGCGCGTCCCGTGAGCGGTGGAACCTCGATCAACGACCAGCCGTCGCGTTGGATCCGGTGCGCGCCGGTGAGCCCGCCGGGCGGCCCCATCGGCGCGACGGGCATCGTCGAGGCGTCGCAGCGAAATCCGGCGCGAGCCAGCTCCGCGAGCGCGGGGGCTCCGGCGTGGCGGATCGACCACTCCGGAGCGCGGTAGAGCGTCGCCCGAAGCCCCGACGCGGAATCGACCGCGGCGCGCGCCCTCTCGAGATCGGCTCGGAACTCGGACGGCGTCATCTCGTCGGCGCGCCGGTGCAGGTCCCCGTGCACGCCGATCTCGTGTCCCCGCCGCGAGGCTTCCTTCACCAGGTCGGGATAGCGGCGCGCGATCCACCCCAGGAAGAACACCGTGGCGCGATGGCTCCCTTGCTCCAGGAGCGCGAAGAGCGATCCCAGAGTCGTTTCGATCCGGGGGAGGAACGCGTCCCAGCGGCGCGGATCGTCGTAGTAGCCGTCCCCGCAGACGTGAAACCAGTCCTCCGCGTCGATGGTCAGGACCCGCGGCCCGCGCCCGGGAACGCGCAGCAGGGTGATGGTCGGCTCGGGCATGGATCGAGGATTGTAGTGGCTGACGCGCCGTTTGCTCCCAGCCGGCAGCGTCAATCGCCGGGTCAATCCAATTCGAAGACCTTGTAATACACGGCGCCCCAGGAGATCACCCAGGTGTCGCGGAAGGGGCGGTAGTGGGACGGGGCGCCGTAGATCGCGCGGACGGGCACCTCGCAGAAGCGCTCGATGTGCGGAGCGGATTTCAGGAGGATCTCGGTCTCGATGATGTAGCCGCGCGCGGTCAGCGTGAGCCTTCGGAGCAGGTCCGTGGCGATCACGCGGTAGCCGGACTGGGCGTCCTCGATAGCGAGTCCCGTCATGCGGGAGAGGACGCGGCTGCCGATCTCGTTGGTCCGGTAGCGGTAGCCGGGGATCGCGTCCGGATCCGCCATCCGCGAGCCGATGACGAACGGCTCTCCGGACCGCGCGGCCGCCAGGAGAGCGGGCAGGTCGCCCGGGTCGTGCTGGCCGTCGGCGTCGATGAACGCCACGTGGGTCGCGTCGGTGGCGAGGACCCGCTCGAGGCCGGCGCGCAACGCCGTTCCCTTGCCGCCGTTGGCGGGCAACCGCATCACCGCCGCGCCGGCCCGCCGCGCCGCGTCGCCCGTCGCGTCGGTCGATCCATCGTCGATCGCCACGACGCGCTCGACGAATCGCCGGACGCCGGCCACCACGCCGCCCACGGTCGCCTCCGCCTGGTAGGCCGGAACTAGCGCGTGGGGTCGGAAGTCGCTCGACACGCCGGGATCCTAACCCGCCGGCGCGCCGCCGCCGCGGACCCTCAACCTGCTACTCCTTTGCGCTCTTCGACATGCGTTGACTCGCATCGGACCTTGTGAAAAAGTTCAGCTCCCTCATGCCTTCGACCTTCGCACCGATTCTGATCGCGCTGGGCCTGGCCGCGGGGATGGCGGGCACGATCCTCCTCCTGAACTCCCTGCTCGGCCCGCGCCTGCGCACCCGCAAGAAGCTCGAGGTGTACGAGAGCGGCGTTCCCCTCGTCGACTCCTCCCACAAGCGCCTGTCGATCCAATTCTTCGTGATCGCCATGGTCTTCATCCTCTTCGACGTCGAAATCGCGTTCGTCTATCCCTGGGCGCTCGTCTTCCGCTCCGCGGGCTGGCCGCTCTTCTGCGAGATGCTGGTCTTCTTCCTGATTCTCGGCGTGGGCTACGCCTACATCTGGAAGAAGGGAGCCTTCGACTGGTGACCCACACCCGCTATCGAGTGGACGAGGCGGGCGAGCCGCGCACCTTCCCGCCGGATGCGACGGCGCGCATCCAGAAGATCCTGGCGCGCTACCCGACGAAACAGGCGGCGCTCCTTCCCGTCCTCTGGGTCGCCCAGGAAACGTGGGGCTGGATCTCGAAGGAGGCCGCCGAGGAGGTCGCGCGCATCCTCGATCTGCCGCCTTCGCACGTGGACGGGGTGCTGACCTTTTACACGATGTACAACCTCAAGCCCGTGGGCCGGAACCTTCTGCAGGTCTGCACCTCGATCTGCTGCTATCTCGCCGGCTCCGGACGCCTGATCGAGCACTGCCGCGAGCGCCTCGGCATCGGCCCCGAGGAGACCTCCGCGGACGGAAAGTTCTCCTTAGTCGAGGTCGAGTGCATCGCGGGATGCGACAAGGCCCCCTCGATCATGGTCAACGACACGTACCACGAGCCGATGGACCCGGCTCGATTCGGCGAGCTGATCGACAGCCTCGCGGGGAAGCCATGACGTTCGAGCCGGTTCTCCTGCGGCGGATCGGAAAGCCCGACTCGCGCTCGATGACGAGCTACCTGGCCGACGGCGGGTACGCGGGGGTCAAGACCGTGCTGGCGGGATGGACCCCGGAGCAGACCACCGACGAGGTCAAGAAGTCCGGGCTGCGCGGGCGCGGCGGCGCGGGGTTCCCCACAGGCGTCAAGTGGGGCTTCGTCCCGAAGGACACGAAGGGGAAGCCGGTCTACCTGCTCTGCAACGCGGACGAGTCGGAGCCCGGTACCTTCAAGGACCGCCTCCTGATGGAGGAGGACCCGCACCAGCTCATCGAGGGGATGATCCTCTCCTCCTACGCGCTCAAGTGCCGGACGGCGTACATCTACATCCGCGGGGAGTTCTACCTCGGCGCCCGCGTCCTAAACGAGGCGCTTGCGGAGGCGTACGCGCAGGGCTTCCTGGGACAGAACATCCTGGGCTCCGGGTACTCGCTCGACATCACCGTGCACCGGGGCGCAGGGGCGTACATCTGCGGCGAGGAGACGGGGTTGATCGAGAGCCTCGAGGGAAAGCGCGGCCAGCCGCGGATCAAGCCCCCCTTCCCCGCCGTGTCCGGCGTCTTCAACGCCCCGACCATCGTCAACAACGTCGAGACCCTGTGCTGCGTGACTCACATCGTCCAGCGGGGAGCGGCCTGGTTCGCCGGCATTGGGCGAAATGAGAAGAACACGGGACCGAAGCTGTATTGCATTTCGGGACACGTCAACCGCCCGGGCGTCTACGAGGCGGCGATGGGGATCCAGCTCAAGGAGCTCATATTCGGCGACTCTTACGCGCGCGGCATGCGGGACGGGAAGAAGATCAAGGCGGTCATCCCCGGCGGCGCGTCGGCGAACATGCTGACGGCAGCGGAGATCGAGGACTGCCCGCTCGACTTCGACGGCGTCGCCGCGAAGGGCTCGATGCTCGGGTCGGCGGCGATCATCGTGATGAACGAGGACACCTGCATCGTGGACGCCGCGCGGAACCTGTCCAAATTCTTCTCGCACGAGTCCTGCGGCCAGTGCACGCCGTGCCGGGAGGGGACTCCGTGGCTCTACAAGGTCCTCCATCGGATCGAAGAGGGCGAGGGGCGTCCGGAGGACATCGACCTCCTGACCCGCATCTGCAACCAGATGGCCAACGGCATGACGATCTGCGTCTTCGCGGACGCGGCCATCGCGCCGCCGCTGTCCTCCGTCCAGAAGTTCCGGGACGAGTACCTCCACCACGTCGAGCACCGGCGGTGCCTGAGCGGCGACCGCTCCCTGGTGACCGCTTGAGCAGCACGCCGACCCCGCCCGCGCCCGCGGCGGCGCCGCCACCCGCGAAGGACACCTTCACGGTGCTCTTCGACGGCCAGCCGACCGAGGTGCCCAAGACCCTCAACCTGATCGAGGCCGCGAAGCTTGCGGGAATCGACATTCCTCACTTCTGCTTCCACCCCCGCCTGTCGGTCGTCGGGCAGTGCCGGATGTGCCTCATCGAGGTCGACGGACTCCCCAAGATCCAGGCGGCCTGCACGACCCCGCTCAAGGACGGCCTCTCCGTGAAGACCACGACCGAAAAAGTCCGCGCCGGTCGCGCCGCGAACATGGAGTTTCTCCTCATCAATCACCCGCTCGACTGCCCGATCTGCGACCAGGCGGGCGAGTGCACGCTCCAGGACAACTCCTTCGGCTACGGCAACCAGCTCTCTCGCTACGACGAGTCCAAGCGCCAGTACCCGACCTTCGACCGCACGCCGATCGGCCCGCACGTCGTCGCCGACATGACGCGGTGTATCCAGTGCACCCGCTGCATCCGCTTCTGCTCCGAGATCGCGGGCACGAGCGAGCTGACGTTCCTGGACCGGGGCGGACGCACCCTCGTGTGGACTCACGACGGTCAACCCCTCGCCAACGACTGGTCCGGCTGCGCCGCGGACGTCTGCCCCGTCGGGGCCCTGACCACCCGGGAGTTCCGCTTCCGCAGCCGGGTCTGGTATCTGCGGAAGACTTCGTCGGTGTGCCCCGGCTGCAACGTCGGCTGCAACATCTCGATCGAGTCCAAGGACGACGTGGTCTACCGCTTTCTGCCAAGGCTCAATCCGGAGGTCAACGACTACTGGCTTTGCGACCATGGGCGGTTCCTCTCCGAGAGCCTGAACCCGCGCGACGTCCACAGGGCGACCATCCGATCGGGGGGCGCCGTCGCCGAGGCTCACGTCCCCGCCGCCGTCGAGCGGATCGCGCTCGAGATCCGTAAGACCGTCGATCAGACGGGGCCGAACGGGCTCTTCTTCCTCGGCTCCGCGCACCTCTCCAACGAGGAGAACTTCCTCCTGCGAAAGATCGCGGACCACCTGGGCTGCCCGAACCGCGACGTCGTCGTCGACAAGTCCCGCGTCCGCAAGATTAAATCCCGGAGCGAGTGGATCGAGGGCGACGACGTCGGGGCCAACTTCCGCGGGGCGCGGGACATGGGCCTCTCCCCCGGACCCGGCGGGCATGGCCTCGACGCCGTTCTCGCGGGAGGGGCCGTCCCCGACCTGATCCTTGTCGCGGACGCCGGCTTCGCGGCCGCGGCCGACGACGCAGGCAAGATCGCCATCCTCCGCCGGGCGCGATTCCTCGCCACCGCGGCCCGCTCCGGCAACGCTCTCACCCGTGCCGCCGACGTGGTGCTGCCCGCGTCGTCCCTCGCGGAGAAGGAGGGCACTTTTACCAACGTGCAGGCCCGCGTCCAGAAGTTCGACCGCGCCTTCCTGCCCCATCCCCCGGTGCGCGCGCACTGGGAGCTCCTGCTCCTCCTCGCGATCGCGCTCGGGTACGGCGATCGCAACTGGACGCCCGCAGACCTCTTCCGGCAGATCGTGAAGGAGATCGAGGGATACGGCGAGATCCGCGAGGACGAGCTCGACGGCGGCGCGCTCCTGAAGAAGGGCGACTTCGTCTGGGCCGGAACGCTGTGACCCTGCTCGACTGGGCGATCGTGGTCCTGCGCGTGGCGCTTCCCGCCCTGATCCTTCCGGCCATCGTGACCCCCCTCGTCTGGGTCGAGCGGCGCGTCGCGGCGCTCATCCAGGATCGGCCCGGCCCCAATCGCGTCGGCCCCTTCGGGCTGCTGCAGAGCCCCGCGGACATCCTGAAGCTCTTCATGAAGGAGGAGATCGTCCCCGCGAGCGTGGATCGTCTGCTCTTCTTCCTCGCGCCGGGGCTGGCGGTCTTCGCGGCCCTGTCGACCTTCGCCGTCATCCCCTATGGGCCGTCGCTCGAGATCGGAGGGCGCACGATCCCGATGATCGGGGCCGACGTGTCGATCGGCGTCCTCTACCTCTTCGCGATCACGTCGATCTCGGTGTACGCGATCGTGCTCGCGGGATGGTCCTCGAACGACAAGTTCTCGCTCATGGGTGGGATCCGCTCGAGCGCGCAGATCATCTCCTACGAGCTCGCCATGACGACGGCAGCCGCGGGCGTGATCCTCGCGGCGAGCTCCTTCAAGCTCAACGACATCGTAGCGATACAGCAGGGGGCCTGGTTCGGCTTCATCCCGCGCTGGACCGTGCTGGCGCAGCCGTTCGGCTTCCTGGTGTTCTTCATCTCGGCCTTCGCCGAAACGAACCGGCTCCCCTTCGACCTTCCGGAGGCGGAGGCGGAGCTGGTCGCGGGCTATCACACCGAGTACTCGGCGATGCACTTCGGATCGTTCTTCCTCGCGGAGTACATCAACGTGATCGTCGCCTCCGCGATGACGGCCACCCTGTACTTCGGCGGCTGGTCGCTCCCGGGGTTCCACCCACACGGCGTCTTCGGCGCCGTCGCGTCCGTGGCGATCTTCGCTGCCAAGACGTCCGTGTTCGTCCTGATCTTCATCTGGGTGCGTTGGACGCTTCCCCGTTTCCGATACGACCAGCTCATGAAGCTCGGCTGGAAGGCGCTCCTGCCCCTGGCCCTGGCGAACCTCTTCTGGGCGGCCGCGCTGGAAATGTGGAAGATGCGGGCCTGACCATGGAACGGATCGTCTTCGACGTCTTCTCCGCGATCGCCATTCTTTTCTCGGCGCTCATGGTGATCAACCGGAATCCGGTCCGGAGCGTCCTGTCCCTGGTCGTGGCGTTCTTCGCGCTGTCCGTCTGCTACGTCCTCCTGTGGGCGCCCTTCATCGCGGTCATCCAGGTGATCGTCTACGCGGGCGCGATCCTGGTCCTGTTCCTCTTCGTGCTCATGCTGCTCAACGTCGGCCCGGAGCGGCCCGAGAGGTCGGGCCGGCCGATCCAGACCCTGCTCTCGGGGATCGCGATCCTCGTCTTCGCCGTCTACCTCCTGGCGACCCTGCGACGCGGCGGCGCCGTCGCCGCGGGCGGCCTGGCCGGCCAGCCGGTCGCGCTCGGAGACCCCGCGTCCCTCGCCCGGGAGCTCTTCAGCCGGTACCTGCTGCACTTCGAGGCCGTCTCGGTGCTGCTCCTGGCGGCCCTCGTCGGGGCGTTCGTGCTGGCGCGCCGCGAGCGAAGCGCATGATCGGGTCCATTCCCCTCGCGGAGGTCCTGATCGTCTCCGGCGCCCTCTTCTCCATCGGCCTTTGCGGCGCGCTCCTCCGGCGCAACGCGATCCAGATCTTCCTGTCGATCGAGCTGATGATGAACGCCGCGAACCTGGCCCTCCTCGGTTACGGAGCGGCCATGGGCACGCGAGAGGGGCAGATCATCGTCTTCTTCGTCATCGCCATCGCCGCCGCCGAGGCCGCGGTTGGGCTCGCGATCTTCGTGGCGATCTTCCGGCACACGGAGACGATCGACGTCAACCGGATCCACCTGCTGAAGTGGTGAGGCGAGAGCACCGATGATCGCGCTCTGGGTCATTCCTGCGATTCCCCTCGCCGGGTTCGTCTTGAACGCCCTCCTCGGGAAGCGGCTGGGCAAGCCGTTCGTCTCCGTCGTCGGGGCCGGAGCGGCGGGCGCGGCCACCCTCGCGGCGTTCAGCCGCCTGCTCCCCTACCTCTCGACTCGAGGGACGCCGATGGTCGAGACGGTGGGAAGCTGGATCGTGGCGGGCTCGCTCTCGATCGACCTGTCCTTCCGACTCGACCCGCTCTCGGCGCTCATGCTGTCCTTCGTCACGTTCGTCGGATTCCTCATCCACGTCTATTCGATCGGCTACATGGCCCACGACGAGACGGACGCCGGCTTCGCGAGGTACTTCGCTTACCTGAACCTCTTCCTGTTCGCGATGCTCACCCTCGTCCTCGCGGAGAGCTTCCCCCTCATGTTCGTCGGGTGGGAGGGCGTGGGACTGTGCTCCTACCTCCTCGTCGGCTACTACTTCGATCGCGAGTACGCCGCGGCGGCGGGCAAGAAGGCTTTCGTCGTCAACCGCATCGGCGACTTCGGGTTCCTGCTCGGTATGTTCGGGATCTTCAGCGCGTTCGGAAGCCTCAACTACTCCGAGGTGTTCGCGAAGGCGGCGCATTCGCCGGGCCCGTACGCACCGGCGCTGACCCTCATCTGCCTCTGCCTCTTCGTCGGCGCAGTCGGCAAGAGCGCGCAGGTTCCCCTCTACGTCTGGCTTCCGGACGCGATGGCCGGCCCGACGCCGGTCTCCGCGCTGATCCACGCGGCGACGATGGTGACGGCGGG
The DNA here is from genome assembly GCA_038224325.1 of Thermoanaerobaculia bacterium. Classification (GTDB taxonomy): domain Bacteria; phylum Acidobacteriota; class Thermoanaerobaculia; order UBA5066; family Gp7-AA6; genus DAHUXD01. Next base: position 27,288 of record JBBRFL010000013.1, read on the forward strand.
CGTGTACATGGTCGCCCGGTGCAACGTCCTGTTCCGCCTGGCACCCGACGCGATGATCGTCGTCGCGGCCATCGGAGCCTTCACGGCCATCTTCGCCGGAACGATCGCCGTGGCACAGAACGACATCAAGAAGGTGCTCGCGTACTCCACGGTCTCCCAGCTCGGTTACATGTTCCTCGCCTGCGGGGTCGGCGCCTTCGTCGCCGGGATGTTCCACGTGATGACTCACGCGTTCTTCAAGGCGTGCCTCTTTCTCGGTTCCGGGTCGGTGATCCATGCCCTCGGCGGCGAGCAGGACATGCGCCGGATGGGAGGGTTGAAGTCCCGGATGCCGATCACGTTCTGGACGTTCCTGGCGGCGACGCTCGCGATCGCGGGCATCCCCCCCCTCTCGGGGTTCTTCTCCAAGGACGCCATCCTGGCCGGCGTGTTCGAGGCGGGTCCGGGCCTGCCTCGCCTCCTCTGGGCCGTCGGCCTCTTCACGGCGGGCCTGACCGCCTTCTACATGTTCCGGCTGGTCTCGCTGACCTTCCTCGGCCAGTTTCGGGGGACGTCCGAGCAGGAGCATCACCTGCACGAGTCCCCTCGCTCGATGACGCTGCCGCTCATCGTGCTCGCCGCGCTCTCGATCGCCGGAGGATGGGTCGGCGTCCCCGCCGTGTTCGGCGCGGGGCTCGACCCGTTCGCGCGCTTCCTCGCCCCGGTCTTCCCGACGCTCGCGGGCAGAGAGGCCGCGCGCGGGGGACTCCCCCACGCCACGGAATGGCTCCTGATGGCCGTGTCGGTCGCGGTGGCGGCGTCGGGCATCGGGCTGGCGTGGAGGTGGTACGCGCGAGGCGAGGGGCGGGTGCCGGCCCGCCTCGCCGCGTCCTTCCCGTGGCTCCATTCGCTGGTCGCGGATAAGTTTCGGGTCGACGAGCTCTACGGCGCGCTCTTCGTCCGCCCCTTCGCCTGGCTCGCCCGCATGCTCTGGAAGGTCGTGGACGTTCTCATCATCGACGGCGTCCTGAATGCGTCCGCGTTTCTCGTCGAGCTGGCAGGCGATCTCCTGCGATTCCTGCAGACGGGCAACGCGCGCAACTACGCCCTGACCTTCCTGCTCGGGCTCGTCGGCCTCCTCCTGCTCGTCGTGGGAGCGACGTAGTGGAACGCCTGCTCGCGGAGCACCTCCTCTCGGTGCTGGTGTTTCTCCCCACGGCTGGCGCCGCGCTGCTGCTGCTCCTACCCCGGTCGGCCGTCCGCGCCGCCCGGGTCGCCGCGCTCGCCGTGGCCACTCTCGAATGCATCCTCTCGCTTCCGCTCTGGTGGCACTTCGAAGTGGCGCAGAAGGGCTTTCAGTTTCGAGAGAGCGTGCCCTGGATCCCGCCACTAGGGATCTCGTACTTGGTTGGAATCGACGGGATCTCGCTCCTCCTGATCCTGCTGACGACCATCCTGACGCCCGTCTCGCTCCTGTTCTCGCTGACCCACGTCGACAAGGAGGTGCGCGGATTCTCCATCGCCTTCCTCGTGCTGGAAACCGGGGTGATCGGCACCCTGGCCGCCCTCGACCTGGCCCTCTTCTACGTCTTCTGGGAAGTCATGCTCGTCCCCATGTACTTCATCATCGGGATCTGGGGCGGAACGCGGCGGATCTACGCCGCGATGAAGTTCTTCCTCTTCACGATGTCGGGCAGCCTGCTGATGTTCCTGGCCATCCTGTACATCGCGATCCGCCACCACGCCGCGACCGGCGGCTGGTCCTTTGCCCTGGAGGACCTCTACCGCCTGACGTTCACGGGGACGACCGCGACCCTTCTCTTCGCCGCATTCGCCCTGGCCTTCGCGATCAAGGTGCCGGTCTTCCCGCTCCACACGTGGCTTCCGGACGCTCACACGGAGGCGCCGACCGCCGGCTCGATCATCCTCGCCGGCATCCTCCTGAAGCTCGGGGTGTACGGCTACCTCCGCTTCGCCCTTCCCCTGTTTCCGGACACGGCCATGCGATACGCGCCGTGGCTCGGTGTCCTCGGGGTCGTCGGCGTCGTCTACGGCGCGCTGGTGGCCTACGCGCAGCACGACATGAAGCGACTGGTCGCGTACTCCTCGGTCTCGCACCTCGGCCTCGTCGTCGTCGGGGTCGGCGCCTTCACGACGATGTCGCTCCAGGGCTCGATCCTCCAGATGATCAACCACGGCCTCTCGACCGGGGCGCTGTTCCTCCTGGTGGGCGTCCTCTACGAGCGCCGGCACACGCGAGAGATCGACGCGTACGGCGGAATCGCGGCGGTCGTCCCGGTGACCACGGCTCTCTTCCTCATCGCCACGCTGTCCTCGATCGGCCTTCCCGGCCTGAACGGGTTCGTCGGCGAGTTCCTGATCCTCCTCGGCACCTGGTCCTCGCCCCACCGGTGGTGGTCCGTGGCGGCGGCCACGGGGGTGATCCTCTCGGCGATCTACATGCTCACGCTCGTGCAGCGGGTCTTCTGGAACCCGCTCCGCCACGAGGAGAACCGGAGCCTTCGCGAAATCCGGGCGAGCGAGCTCGTCGCGTGTTCCGTGCTCGTCGTCCTCATGGTCTGGATCGGGGTGCGACCCAACGACGTCCTGGATCGCCTCCGCGGCGCCGTCGAGTCGCTGCAGGAGAGGGTCGCGGCAAAACAGCTCGCGAGCCTGCCGCCATGATCGGAGACTTCACCGGGTTCACGCGCGGGGACTGGCTCGCGATCGCGCCGGAGGTCGTCCTGGCCGCCGCGGGGTGCGTGATCCTTCTGCTGGAGGCGTTCGCCCCCGCGCTGCGGCGCTGGTTCGCGACGCTATCGCTGGCCGGCGTCGCGGGCTCCCTCTACTGCCTGCTGAACGCGCCGATGGGAACGAGCTTCGGCGGGCGGTACGAGACGTCTTCGCTGACGACGATCATGGGCCTCTTCCTCGGCGGGTCTGCGGTGCTCGCGATCCTCGTCGCCAAACCGTATCTGGACCGCACCGGCGAAGAGAAGGGCGAGTTTTACGCGCTGCTGCTCTGGGGTCACCTCGGGGTGTCGCTGATGACCCGCGGGTTGGATCTCCTGATCATCTTCATCGGCCTGGAGACCCTGTCCCTGTCCTTCTACGTCCTCGCCGCGTTCTTTCGCGGAGTCGAGGCGTCCGCCGAGGCGGGGCTCAAGTACTTCCTGACCGGCGCGTTCGCGTCCGCGTTCACTCTGTACGGCGTCGTGCTTCTCTTCGGGGCGAGCGGAGGAACCCGGATCTCCGGGCTGGCGCAGGCCGGTCTCGCCGGGCGCCCGGCCGTGGCGATGGGCCTGCTGCTCCTCATCGTGGGCTTCGGATTCAAGATGTCGCTCGCGCCGTTCCACGCCTGGGCGCCGGACGTGTACCAGGGCATGCCGACGCCTGCGGTCCTGTACCTCTCGATCGCGCCCAAGGGGGCGAGCGTCCTGGTCCTCTACCGCGTCCTCGCCGCGGTGTTCGAGTCCGGAATGCCGGATCGGTTTCGGACCGGGCTCGCGGCGCTCGCCATCGTCTCGATGACGCTCGGCAACGTCGTGGCGCTGGCGCAGCGCGACGCGAAGAGGCTGCTCGCCTACTCGGGCATCGCGCACATGGGTTACGTGACGATCGCCCTGGCCGTCTTCGGGCGCGAGGCGCTCGCCGCGGTGATCGTCTACTTCTTCGCGTACCTGGTCTCCAACGCCGGCGCCTTCGCGGCGGTCTCCGCGCTCTTCCGGGACGAGTCCAAGCCCCACCCCGTTGCCATGCTGGCCGGCGAGGGGCGGCGCGCGCGGTTCGCGTCCGCGGTGTTCGCGCTGTGCCTGTTCTCCCTCGCGGGGATCCCCGCCACCGCGGGGTTCATCGGCAAGTTCTTCCTGTTCAAGGCGGCCCTGGAGAAGGGCCTGTACGCGCTCGCGCTGATCGGCGTGATCAACAGCCTGGTGTCGATCGGCTACTACCTGAAGGTCGTGTACATCCTGTACATGCGCGAGCCCATCGAGCCGGCGCCGCCGCCGGCACTGGCGATGGGCGACCGGCTGGCCCTGGCGATCTGCGCCGCGGGAATCCTCGCGCTCGGAATCTTCCCCGCCCATCTCTGGGAGCTCGCGCGTTCCGCGGCGGCGTGCCTCCCCCTGTCGGGACCCTGAGGCGGGTCCGCGTTCCGGCAATCGCATCGAACAGAAAAGGAGAGAAACGAATGGCACCCAAGCGTCCACAGCCTCGCGCGGCGGCCCCGACGAAGAAGCCACCGCCCGCCCCCGCGCAGGGCGCCGAGAACCTCAACCCGTACGAGTTCGCTCAGCGCCAGTTCGACCGAGCCGCCGACCATCTCGGCCTCGACTCGGGCATGCGGGACGTCCTGCGGCACCCGAAACGGCAGCTCATCGTCTCGATCCCCGTCCGAATGGACAACAAGCGCGTCCAGGTGTTCACGGGTTACCGGGTGCAGCATTCGATCACGCGGGGCCCGTCCAAGGGAGGGATTCGATTTCATCCCGGCGTCACGGTGGACGAGGTCAAGGCGCTCGCGATGTGGATGACGTGGAAGTGCGCGGTGGTGAACATCCCCTTCGGCGGAGCCAAGGGCGGCGTCACCGTCGATCCCAAGAAGCTCTCGATGGATGAGAACGAGCGCCTGACGCGGCGGTACACGTCCGAGATCTCGATTCTCCTGGGTCACGACAAGGACATTCCCGCGCCCGACGTCTATACGACGCCGCAGCACATGGCCTGGATCATGGACACGTTCTCGATGACGCAGGGCTACTCCACGATGGGCGTCGTCACCGGCAAGCCGATCCCCCTGGGCGGCTCCGCCGGACGCAACGAGGCGACGGCGGAAGGTTGCTTCGTCGCGATCGAAGAGGCCGCCAAGCGAATTCGCCTGCCTCTGAAGAACGCGACGGCGGCCGTCCAGGGCTTCGGCAACGCCGGCGCGCACGTCGCGCGATTCCTCGACGAGGCCGGCGCGCGAGTGGTCGCGCTGTCGGACTCCAAGGGCGGGATCTACGACAAGAAGGGCCTTCGGCTGGAGGAGGTCCACGCGGCCAAGGAGAAGAAGGGAACGGTCTCGGCGGCGCGCGGCCAGAGAATCTCCAACGCGGAGCTGCTCGAGCTGCCCGTCGACATCCTGGTGCCGGCCGCGCTCGAGGGCGTCATCACGCGGGAGAATGCGCCCCGCGTCCGGGCGCGGATCGTCGCCGAGGCGGCCAACGGTCCGACGACGCCGGATGCGGACGACATCCTGCGGTCCAAGGGAACCGTCGTGATCCCGGACATCCTGGCCAACGCCGGCGGAGTCACGGTGTCGTACTTCGAGTGGGTCCAGGACCTGTACTCGTTCTTCTGGGACCCGGACGTCGTGCGCAGCCATCTCGAGCGTACGATTCGCCGCGCCTACGAAGACGTGGCCGAGACCGCCCGGCGCCACGACACGGACCTGCGTACCGGAGCGCTGATTCTCGCCGTGGGCCGGGTCGAAGAGGCGACGCGCATCCGGGGGCTGTTTCCCTAGGGCGCGATCACTCCCGGATCAGGATCGCCCGGACGGGCGAGGCGTCCAGCGACTCGAAGCGCAGCGGCAGCGCGATCAGCTGGTACTCCCCCTCCGGGACGCCCTCGAGGTTCAGGTCCTCGAGGAGCGCGACTCCGCGGCCCAGGAGCGCCCGGTGGGCGGGGAGGTCCTCCGCGTCCTCGGGGTCGATCGAGGCTGCGTCCGTACCCACCAGCATCGCGCCCTTCTCCGCAAGGCGAATCGCAGCGAGCGGCGACAGGGAGGCCCTCCCGCCGCTCTTGAGGAGAAGGCGCATCACGCCGATCGAGCGGGGCGGCAGCGCGTCGGGTCCGACTTCGCCGAGTCCCGGCAGGTCGATGACGCGTGCGGGCCCGACGTAGGCCGCGAGAGGCGCCGCGCCGATCGTCTCCCCGCCGGGCAGTACGTGGCTCGGCGCGTCGGCGTGCGTTCCGCAGTGGGCGCTCATCGTGAAGCAGGTCGACCCGTACGGCGCGCCGCTGCCCGGCGTCTCGACCTCGCGCCACGAGAACGGGACGTCGCCCGGCCAGACGGCCGTCGCCTCCGAAATCGGCCGCGAGAGGTCGTAGATCTTCACCGCATTCGGCGGACGGTCTTCGCCTCCGCGTACCGTTCCGCGATGTGCGGATCGTAGCCGCGGTGGCGCGGGTTCTGCGAAAGATCGCGATACTCGGCATCGCAGCGGTAGCAAATCGTCACGAGGCGAATCCGCGCAGCGACGATCCAGTCGACCAGCACGGTCGCCAGGAGCACGGGCGTGAAGTAGATCCAGCCCAGCTTCCAGCCGACGAGGAGCGCCAACGCGAGCGAGACGGCCATGATCAGGCAGCCGAGCCGCTGATCGAAGTCCTTCTGCAGGAAGAACGCCCGGTTGCCGCAGAAGACGCATCGCTCCAGGCCCCCGGGCCCGGACGCTGAGGCGTCTTCCCGCACGGCGAACGGCTTGGCGCACTTTGCGCAGGCGAAGGCTCCGGGCTCCGGGACGGGGAACTCGCGCGCCGTGAGGCAATCCCCGCAGTAGAACCGCGCCCGCATGGTCGGGCGTGCCTTAGGCCGGGAACCCGGTCGCGACCGTCAGGTACGAGGAGAGGAGCTCGCCGATCAGAACGAAGATGAGCGCCACGTACAGAAGGCCGGTCGCCGCCTGATTGGACTTCATCTCTGCCGTGCGCCATATGAAGTACGAGAGTGCGAGCGGCCCCACGATGCCCCAGAGCACGCGGAAGAGAAAGAACAGCGCGTCCTTCTCGACCGACATCAGGGAGCGAAGCCCCTCCGAGTCCCGCTGAGACGCCATCGCGACGCCGAGGTACAGAGTCCGGAAGACCGCGAGGCCCGCGAAGAGCGCGGCGCCGCGCGCGAGCAGGCGAAACGGCAGCGAACGGGACACCAGGTACCAGTGTCCCAGGTTCATGATGAGGACGACGGCTCCGAAGAGCAGCGCCCCCGCGAGCGCCCCGACCACGGTCCACGCGCCTCCGCTCGCATCTCGCGGGGCGATCAGCGCGACGCGCGCTACGCTCCAGATGGCCGCCGCCGCTCCCGCGGCCAGCAGAGCCCTGGCGGGCGCGGCCCGTCCGGCGTGCGCGGCGAGGGTATAGACGACCAGCAGGGCCGTCGCCGCAACCGCCGCCCGGTACGGCAGGCCCGCGGGCCGCACTGCGAGCGCGAGAGCCGCAAACGCCGCGGCGAGGCCGCCGTGCAGGGAAAAGAAGCCTCGGCCCAGGGTCCGCGGCGGGAACGGCAGGAGCAGAAGCGCGATGCCCGCGCAGGCCTCGAGCAGGAAAAGCCCCAGTCCGGAGAGCGCCATGCGGCGCCGATTCTATCCGCTCAGTGCGACGGCTCCTCCGTCATCAGGAAGAACGAGCCGTCGTTGGTCACCGAGTCGAGCTGCACCGCGTATCCGGAGATCGGAACCGGCGAAAGAGGCACCGCTTCGACGTTGATCAGTCGCGTGGACGCGGGGACGCCCGGGCTCCCGAAGATGTTGTTGAGCTGGTAAACCTCGCCCGGGCTCAGGGCGTGACCCGCCGCGCTCGAGAGGTTGAACGCCCGGATCTGCGAGCCGCTCACGGCGTCGAGATAGGTGATCCGGACATCGGTGCCGGACGAGCCCTCGTTGACGAGACCGATATTCGCGCGAGTCGTGCCATCCGACCCGAAAGTCCCGTTGCGCACGAAGGCGAAGACCTTGCTGGCAGATCCGGAAGTTCCGCTGTCGCGCCCGACGTACGCGATCCCGTTCGTGCCTCCTTCGGCCCCGGGGCTGTAGGTCCGAGCCACCACGCTCAGCGACGAGGGAAGGGTGAGGCCGGGGGCGTCGACTGTGAGGGTTCCGAAGATGCCGGCCGCCAGGTCCGCCGGCCGGATCGCGCCCGAGTCCTTGAACGTCTGAACGACGTCCTCGAAAGTACGCGCCGTCCCCCCCGATATCGGGGTGCCGACGGGGAGGACGGGGCTCTGGATCGTCGCGTCCACCGGGGATCGGTAGGTCAGCGTCAGAGTCGGGGCGACCGCGGGAGATCCGCTGGCGACGCCGATCATCAGAAGCGTGCGGTAGAACACGACGCCCTGGACCTGAGTGACGACCGGGACCCGCTGGGACACAGCCGCAGCGGCCAGGGCGGGAAGCGAAAGCAATCCGAACACGGCCGCGGCGGCCCGTGGCATTTTCATCCGACCTCCTTGTAGGAAGATCAGATTTTAGCGCGCCGCGTCGCGGATCTCGTCCGCGATGATGCCGACGCTGCCGACCAACCCGTGATCGCCGTCACGAACCGGAATGAACCTTGAGCCCTCCACGAGGCGCCCGCTGTCTTCCCAACAACGCCAGACGTCCCGGACTCCCTCGAAGGGAACGCTCTCGTCCTTCTCCCCCATCACGATCGCCACCCGAACGGGGGGAGGCTCCCGGTCCACGTCCACGCTGGTCATCTCCTCGAAGAACCGACGGTGGATCGCGAGCTCCTTCTCCTGGCCGTGGTGGAAGAAGCGGATCGGGTCGCCTGGAGCGAGCTTCGCGGTCCACCGCGGCCCGAAGCCGAGCGCGGGAGCGATCAGAACGAGGGGCGCAGGAATGCCCCGGCGAGCCGCCTCCAGCGCAACGAGCGCCCCAAGGGAGCTACCAACCACCACCGAGGGCGCCTCCGTTGTGGCGGCCCGCACGGCCTCACGCACCATCGCCTCGAAATCGAGCCGCTCGAAAGAGGGCCGGTTCAGGTCCGGCGCCAGGACTTGAACGTCATCCGGCGCGAGTGCCCGGCGGAGCAGCGCAATCTTCCGCCCGGCGGGCGAGGACGCGAAACCGTGAAGGTAGAGGATGGGGCGCACGGAAAGCGTGACGGCCGTTTGGCGGAAAACGCGGAAGCCCCTCGCTCAGAGCGAGAACGGCACGAAAGGGACCCGTCGATTGTAACTTCCCGTGGGGACATAGCGTCGCGGCCTAGTTTGGAAGACTTCTCGCAGAAACCGCAGTGGGCTCATTCTAGTTCCCTCGTTTGACCGAGACAAGGCACTCACGCAGGAAGGCGATCGCAGAAGGGTCAGCCCTCTTTCGGCGCAGAGATTCCTTGAGGAGAGTAATCGCCGCTACGCCGTCGACCCATGCTTCTTCTCGCATTACTACTGGCAGGGCGGAGGCCAGTTCCGCCAGCGCCTCGTCCTCACAGCCCCCAGCTAACAGCGTTTCCGACCTCACTACTCGCATGTAGGCTTCCTGAAACGAAAGACCTCCGGCTTGATAGATAGCTACTGCTAATGCGTATTCTCGTGAGGCGGCCTCCAGGTTTCCTTCGTTCCGGAAAAGTTCGGCCGTCAATACGTGGATTCCTCCCAAACCCACCGGCCCGCTGCTCTCCCCCATCAAAGAGAGCGCTTCGCGCATGAGCAGTAGCCCCTTTTGCGGATTGCCAGATTCGGCAACCAGCTCCGCAATGGACGCAAGAGTCAGTCCAAGCATCAGGCTGTCTTCTGTTGCTGCCGCAGCATACCTGACCACCTCAAGACGCTCGAGCGCCTCGACTCGTCTGTTCATCGCCTTCAAAACGCTCGCTTCGAGAACGATACCCTTCAATTCATCGAGGTCCATTTCGTAGCGTTTGAATGCAGCGGTCACAGATCGGATCTCATCAAGGATCCCGTGGACGCGGTGAAGGTCATGGAGAGCAACAAGCCGCGACCACTCCACGCGAGCTAGCATCGGACCCGGGCTGAGCGTGTTGTCGAAGTGAGCGCGAGCCACTTCAAGCCAAGAGTCATGCTCGCGGAAATGACCTAGATGCCTTGAACAACCAGCGGCTGAGTAGGCAACGCGCCCCGCAAAATAGCTAATCTCTTCTGAAGGATGTGAAGCCAACTCCGATACCAACCACTCGTGCATCTGCTTCGCTTCGCGAGCCGCAACTACCGGCTTGGTGTTACGACTCTTTTCAAGAGAGATGCAGGCCGCCAACAAAACGGGCTTATCGGCGAGGAACCGTTCTGTAAGGTTAGGCGATCGGGACTGGATTGGAAGGGCCAAGAAGTCACGCAAGACCTCTTGCTTGAGGACCCTTTGGACGCATCGGCCCTGCCAGTCCTTCATTGCCCGCTCGTCCCCGCGCCGGCGAAACTCGTTCCAAGCTCTGTAAGCCAGGTCCGCTAGGATCTGGTCTTGCTCTCCAAACTCATCCTCGCCCCACACAAGATTGACGACGAAGCCATAGGCCGATTCGAGGGTCGCTGGGCTGAAAGTTCCATTCTGAAGAAGTCGACACACAGCGTGAACCACGTCGATGAGTTCTGGCTCGGCTATTCGACGATCAACATGCGGCTCCCTTCGACTGCCGAGCCAGCGGCTCGCTTTCGCGTAAGCTTCATCGATCGGCAGGCCCGTCGCCACCTGCCTTCCCGTAGTTGCATCGACCCAGCGCCTTATCGATACTTTGGATGTCGGCTGACTAGTCATTCGTCACCGTTTCCGAGCTGTCAGCCGACTCCATGGCTTCGCCGGACGCTCCCCACCGATGACTCAGTTGAGCCCGCCGCGCCACCTTTCGCTGTAGGTTGTGGGCAAGATGGTCTACTACCTGGACGAGCCAAGCCTTCGGATTCCCTGCCGAATCGAGCCTGTCCAAGGCCAACAAAAAAGCATCCTGAACGATGTCGCTAGCGTCTTCCTTTGAGAGCCCGTGCTTCCAAGTAGCACGCCTCACCAGCGGTAGGAAAACGACGCGGTAGAAGGCCTCAAGCTCCGGATCCGACATCCGGACTCGCGCCCCGGGGGCGGCGACTTTCGGCGACTGTTCCCGTCTCGCCCGTGAGGCCATTGGGTCCTCCCACTGCCGGATGTAGGTACGAGTGCTTATCTACATATTGTCACGAGCACAAGCACAAACACATCGACCCCCTTTCGGGGGCCGGTGGCGAAGGGAAGGGTGAGCTTAGTTCTTTGCTTGCAGGTATTCGCGGAGCTCAAGAAGAGCTTTGGGGTCGCTCCGGCGCTGGCGGATAGCCTCATTGAGAAGCGTAATCGCGGCAAACCCTTCGGGCACCATTTTTTCCTGCTCAATCGTCGGAAGCGCTCCGCGAATTTCGAACTCCGCCTCAGCGGATCGACCGATCTCAAGGAGAGTTTCGGCCACGACCACCTTTAGATAAGCCGCCCGTGTAACCATTCCCAGGCCCGAATAGTCGCGGACCGCTTCGCGATAGGCCTCTAACGCCGGGCCATACTTGCCCATTCTCCTGAACGTCTCCCCGACCATGCCTTTGAGATCGGCAAGGGTCGCATAACGTTTGCCAGCCTGCAGGAGGGGAAGAGCACGTTGATACGACCGCAGCGCCACGTCGAATCGGCCTTCCGAGGACCTGATGTCGCCAAGGTTGAGAAGAGCCATCCCCTGAATTGCAGGATCGGCTTGGCAGCCTTCACCCCATGCCAACTTCTCGAGCTTCTCCGTAGCTTCGGGGACTCGGCCGAGCTCCTTTAGCGACATCGCTTCGAGGAAGTGGCACTTCGCAAGGTCAACTTCCATTCCCAAGTTTTCAAACGTGCGGGCTGTGGAGGGCAGCAGTTCGAGAAGCTCATCATGACGGCGGGTGTCATACCGGAGCGTTAGTCGAACGTAGGAAACCCTGGCTAGATGAGCGGCTGGACTTACTGTGTGCCGAAAGCACGCTTCCGCCCTGTCAAGCCAACGCTCCGTATCGTCGCGTCGCCCAAGAAGTCGATTGGCAACCCCTGCTAACAAGGCAAACTCGCCCGAGAAAAACTCCCGTTCATCGAACAGACCGACGCTTGAAAAGTGCTCAACGACCCAGCTGTACAGAAGCGGGGCCTCCTTAGCGACAACTAAGGGAAGAGTATTCACCCGATCACGCAAGAGCCCGCAAACTGAAAGAAGAACGTCGGCGTCTTCGATGCAGGAGGTTACGGATGACTTCAGACGCAACTCGGGCGAAACCTCCAGGTACGCAGTCGCACTATCGAGTGCTTGCGCGCGCGTGAGCGGCACACCCGCAGTGGACCGATCAGGAAATCGAAGGATTCTAGCGGTGTCAGGCATCAGAGCGCCGAAAGTCGAAAAGCTGAAGACTGCGTGAGAAGTCGTGCGCAACGTCGGCAGGCTCTCGATCGAGTATGCCTTTCAGTTTTTCATCGGATGCGCGGACACCGCTGCCAACAAGATACTTCTGATACTCGCGCGCGAACTGACAACATGCCACCAGAAGGTAAGGCCGATTTTCGCGAACTGAGGCTCCGGGACGGTAGCAAAACCGTCGGAACCAAACATACAGGTCTTTCTCGAGTTCCGTCGCTTCTTGCTCGCTCAGTTGGTAGTGAGATACCAAGGCAATGTGGATCAGACCTAAGGTCTCGTGGAATACCCGCGAGATTTCGACCTCGAAGAGCTCTTCGGTTGTCGACGAGTTGGAGTCGTCCGAGATTTCCATTGCCTTCTCCAGTGCTGAGTCTTGAGTAAGGCTAGCGGAGTTCCCCCAAATACACAACTAGCTTTCTGCCATCTAGGCAGAAAGTAGTAAGTTACGTTTTATTAACGGTTTAGCGGCTCGTTAAGCTGGCACGCCGCCAGTAAGACTGACCATATGACCCCCCTTTTCGCCAAAAGCCCCCGGCCAAACGCCCGGGGCGAGAAACCATGTCCGACGGTCAGCGGGGTGTTCGAGTGGCCAGCTACATGCTGGCGCGGGCGAGATTCGCCCCTCTACACCGACGATGACTTCAGGATTCCCACCGATTCAGAGGGCTGACAGCGCAGCCCAAAACACGAATCAGGAGTATTCCACCACAGACTGATACCCCAGGTGTCAAGTATTTTTGCGGGGGACCCGGGAAGGCGCCTGAACGGGGGTTCTCCCCCCTCCCCTACCCCCGCTGGACGAGGGTGCGGACGAGGCGGTCCTGGAAGGCGTGGGCGCGGGAATCGCTGACCCCGGGGCCGTTGAGCAGGATCGCGAACGCGTAGGTCTTGCCGGAGACGGCCCTGGCGTAGCCGGCCAGCGTCGAGACGCCGTTCAGGGTCCCGGTCTTGGCCTCGACCTGCCCCCGGCTGGCCGAATCGATCAGGCGGTGGCGCAGCGAGCCGTCGGCTTCGCCCGAAACCGCGAGCGTGGACCTCCAGATGGCCCCCTGGGGCTGAGCGTTCATGGCCCGAAGGAAGCGAACCAGGTCCGCCGCGGCCACCCGATCATTCGCCGAAAGGCCCGACCCGTCCCGGATATCGAAGCGCTTAGGGTCCAGGCCCAGGGTGCCCCCCAGAAACTGCTTGGCGAGGTCCACGGCCGCGCCCCAGGTGCCGCGGCCCGTCTTTTCGAAGGCGAGGGTCTTGAAGACCTGCTCGGCGTAGAAGCTCTGGCTGCGCTTGTTCGCGACCGCGATCGTCGGCACGAGCTCGGATTCCGTCGAGGCGATCTGCAGCCAGCCGTTGTCCGGCTTGACCGCCTGCTCGACCACGTTGCCCGTCACTTCGATCCCGGCTGCCCGCAGGCGGCTCTTGAGCGCCGCGCCGAAGAACTTGGGCGGATCGTTGATCGCCAGCGGCGAGGCCCAGCGGAAGTACCGCGAGGGGACCGTTCCCGACACCGTGACGAGGTCCGACCCCGTCGGCCGCGACACGGCCACCCGGATCCTGCCCGCCTTCCCGATCGTGCGCGCCTGCGAGAGCGCCTGCACGACGTCGGTGTCCGGATCGATCGAAACGTCGGCGAGCGCACCCGGAATCGCGCCCCGGCCCACCGACACCAGAACGCAGTTGTCGTTGTAGGAGAGGGCCGAGATTGGGGCCTGGTACCAGCGGGTATCGCGGTCCGAGGGCCAATCCGGATGCCGGTAGATCCCGTCGAAGTTGCTGGCGTTCAGGATCAGATCTCCCGACACGCGAACGATCCCCGCCTGGCGCAGGCCCTGCGCCCACTTGTCGAAGACCGCGAAGGAGTCGTCCTCGTGGAAGCGGCCGGAGATGTTCGGATCTCCCCCGCCGACGACGAGGAGCGAGCCCTGGAGGTTGCCGTCCTTGATGTCGCCGCGGCGCCAGACGGTGGTGCGGAACTTGTAGTCAGGGCCGAGGTAGTGGAGCGCCGCCGCCGAGGAGATCATCTTCGTCACCGAAGCGATCGTCTCGGGCGCGTCGGCGTTACGCGCATAGACGGACTGGCCGCTGTCGAGCTCCGAAATGGCGATCGACACTCCGGGAGACCGCGCCGGCGGGCGCACCGCGGCCTGCTCCAGCGCCGCCTCGAGAGACGTCGCGGGAGCGAGGCGGACCGCCGTGTGACGCGTGTGGGTGCGGGACTTCGCGAGCAGCTCGGGTGCCCAAAACGCGCAGGCGGCGCCGAGGAGCAGGGCGATACCGGATCGATTCCAGGGGCGGGGAGGCACCTCCAAATTATAATCGAGTTGGTGCGGTTCGACGAGACGATTCGTGTCTTCGAGATCTCCGTGCGCGAGCTGGCGGAGGACGAGGGCTTCCGTCGGGTCGGCTTCGATCGGGGCGACGGCTGGCGCCGCCTCGGCCTCGGTACCCAGATCCACACCCGTGTCCTCCGCGAGCGACAATCCGCGCTGCCGGCGTACCGGTGCGAGGTGCACCTCGAGGCGCGGATCCCCGTGGAGGACTGGACGGCGGTGCTCACGGGCCGGCTCGATGGCTGCATCGAGCGGGAGCCGGGGTCCTGGCTGATCGAGGAGCTCAAGTCCACCAATCTGGCCGTGGACGGGGTCCGCCCGTCGGGCTACGCCTTCGAGCGGGACCGGCGGCAGCTGCTCGGCTACTGCTATCTCTGGCGCCGGTTGGGGCACGGACGGGTGGCCGGGGCGCTGGTGTACGTGGACATCGAGACGGGAGAGGAGATCTCGCTGCATGTCCCGTTCGACGACGAGATCGAGCGGGAGGTGGACCGGCGGCTCGCTCGCGCCCTGGCCATCTGGAGGGCGCAGAAGGTGGGGCGACAGCGCAAGGCGAGGGCCGCCGAGCGGCTGCCCTTCCCCCATACCGCCCCCCGCCCGATCCAGGAGAAGGTCATGGCCGCGGTGCGCACCGCGGTCGAGAACGGCGAAAACCTCATCGCCGAGGCGCCGACCGGGTCGGGCAAGACCGCGGCGGCCCTGCATCCCGCGCTCGCCGAGGGCCTCAAGAGCGGCCGGCAGGTCGTCTTTCTGACGTCCAAGACCCTCCAGCAGAAGATGGCCGTGTCCGCCCTCGTGGCGATGAACGAGCGGGCCTTCCACACCGTGCAGGTCCGCGCCAAGGAGCGGATGTGCGCCAACGACCGGATCCTCTGTCACGAGGAGTTCTGCCGTTTCGCGAAGGACTATCCGGAGAAGATGGAGCGGTCCAACATCCTCGGCCGACTCCACGACAGCTACTCGCACCTGGATCCCGACACCGTCTTCGAGGAGGCGCGTCGCGAGGAAGTCTGCCCCTTCGAGGTCCAGCTCGAGGTGACCCAGCGCGCCGACGCGATCGTAGCGGACTACAACTACGTGTTCGAGCCCGCCACGGCCCTGCGGCACCTGACGGGCGAGGACCTGCGCGAGGCGATCCTGCTGATCGACGAGGCGCACAACCTGCCCGACCGCGCCCGGCAGATCTTCTCGCCCGAGATCCAGGAGGCCGACCTGGCGGTCCTCCGGAACCGGCTCGCGCTCCAGCCGGGCGAGCTCTTCGGGGACCTCGCGGCGTCCGTCGACGAACTCCTCGCGATCCTGGCCGAGAGCGCCGAGGAACTCCCCGAGGGCGAGGCGATCGCGGAGATCGTTCCTCCCACGGACCCGATCTTCGAGCTGCGCCTCTCGTGGGAGGAGAAGCTGATGCGCTACCTCGCCTGGAAGCGGGAGACGCGCCTCGCGCTGGTGGACGATCCGGTGCTCGACTTCCACTTCGCGCTCCAGCGGTTCGCGGCCGTGCTTTCCATCTTCGGGCCGGACTTCACGTGCGTCGTGGAGCGGCGCGTGTCCGGGATCCGGCTCGCCCTCATCTGCCTGGACCCGGCGCGCGCGCTGTCGCCGATCTTCCGGCACGCGTCCTCGACGATCTTGCTCTCGGCGACGCTGACGCCCCCTGACGCGATCCGCCGGGTCCTGGGGCTCGCCGCGGATCGGACATCCTCGATCTCGCTGCCGCCGCCGTTCCCGCCCGGCAACCGGAAGGTGATGATCGTGCCATCCGTCCGCACCACGTACCGGGCCCGCGAGAAGAATTACCCTCGCATCGCGGGGCTCCTCGCCGAGATGTCGGACGCTCACGGCGGGAACGACCTCGTCCTCTTCCCCTCCTACCGCTTCCTCTCGGAGGTCGCCGCGCGGATGCCCGCGACTCGCTCGCGCCTCCTCGTCCAGCGTCCGGACCTGACCGAATTCGAACGCCAGCAGCTGCTGGGCTCGCTCGCGTCGCCTCCCCCGGGGGGAACGCTCCTGTTCGCGGTCTCGGGCGGCATGTACGCGGAGGGTGTGGACTATCCGGGCGAGCTGCTGTCGGCCGTGTACGTGGTCTCCCCCGCTCTGCCCCAGGTGTCCTTCGAGCGAGAGCTCCTCCGCCGCTACTTCGACGACCAGGAGGAAGCGGGCTTCGACTACGCCTACTTGCAGCCGGGGATGACGCGGGTGGTCCAGGCGGCCGGCCGGCTGATCCGCAGCGAGACGGACCGCGGAGTCATCGCGCTGCTCTGCGCGCGCTTCCTGGAGGAGCCCTACGCGAGCCGACTCCCGCGCGACTGGTACGAGGACACTCCCGCCGAGCTCTCGACGCGGAAGCCCGCCGACGAGATCCGGGAATTCTTCGCGAGGTACGCGTGAGCGATCCGTTCCGGAACCGGCGGATGCCGCGCCTGACGGTCGACGCCTGGATCCGCGACGGCCGGGGTCGCGTGCTCCTCGTGCAGCGGGCGCATCCGCCCTTTCGGGGCCGGTGGGGCCTGCCCGGAGGTTTCTGCGAGTGGAAGGAGACGACCGAGGCCTGCTGCGCGCGCGAGGCGCGTGAGGAGACGGGTCTGAGGGTCCGGGTCGGAGCTCTTCGGGGCGTCTACTCGCGGCCGAGCCGCGACCCGCGGGGACACACCGTCTCGGTCCTCTACGCGGCGAGGAGGATCGCGGGGCGCGTCCAGGGCGGCGACGACGCGGCGCAAGCGCGTTGGTTCACGCCGAGAGAGCTCGCCGGCGCATCCTTCGCCTTCGACCACCAGGAGATCGTCATGGAACAGCTCGCCACGGACCTTCGGGCTCGGCGCCGCCGCGCCGCCCCGGGCCGGCCTCGCTCGCGGGGCTGAGCCGGTCCGATTCTCCGGCGCGCAGCGTGACCGCGAAGGCGCGCGCGAGCAGGCCCTCGTCGGTCACCGCCCAGACCGTGTAGCGGTAGAAGCTTCCGGGTGAGGCGCCCGAGTCCACGTACACGTATCCGGAGGAGTCCTCGGATCGCTCGGAGGACGGGACGATCTGGGGGCCGGTGCGGGTCACGCGGCCATCGGCTCGCAACTCGTCCCGGAAGATCGCCCACCCCCACAGTCCGTCGTGTGTCGCCGTCCGCCACACCAGCCGAGGGCGGTCCGGCGCGGCCGCGCGGGCCTCGAGGCCTGTGAACGCGCCGGCGGAAAGCTCGCACGTCGCGGGCGCGTGGATCCCGGCTCCTCCGCGGGGCGAGCCCGCGACGACCCAGTCCACCCGCGAGACCCCGGAAAGCGGGATGCGGCGGACGTCGCCGGGTTCGAAGTACACGACGTCGGCCGGAAGCGCGGCGTCGCGATAACGCACCACTGCCGCTCCGGAGCCGCCGTCCTCCGGCCACGCCACGCGCAGCGCACCCTCGGAGGCTTCCGGAAGGAACGCGCGATGGCTCACGCCGAACGCCTTCGGCGCCGCCGCGTCGAGCGAGCCCGCTTCCAGATCGGCCCAACGCAGGCGCGAGGGAGCCGCCTCCGGCTCGAGCGACGCGTAGAGGCGCGCGGCGCAGCGGGCGAGCAGCGCGTCTTCCCGGGTCCCTGGGGCTTCCGCGAGCATCCGGAGCGTCCCCGCCAGGGCGGACTCGCCCGTGTTCGCCGAACGCTCCCACGCCTGCCGCAGCAGGGTCGTGTCGCCGCGGTCGCGAACGATCTCCTCGATCCAGAGGCGGCCGAGGGTGGACGGGTGAGCGCGCACGTCGAGCGTCGGAGCCGCCGCCAGGGTCCAGAGCGCCTCGTCCTCGCCGGCTTCGGACGGACCGCGCGACAGCGCCTCGACCAGGGCGGGGAGGAAGAAGGAATCCTCCGGCACGCGGTAGGAGGCGAGGGTCGCGCGGACGATCTGCCGCGCCACTTCCCGCGCGATCTCGGGGGCGGAGATCCCGTCGCCGGCGATCAGCAGCGCGGGGCCCGCCAGCCGGCCCTCGTCGAGCCAGCGTCCGGCGGACGGCCGCATCCCCTCCACCGGGCGCCGGGCGACGTAGATGCGCAGGGTGTCGCGTGCGTCGAACGGGACGCGCCAGCCGTCCCGTCCGTACAGGTCCCCGAACAGCCGCGAGAGGTCGGAAGAGAGGCCGGTCCAGAGTGCCGCGTCGTCCGCCTCGTCGAGGAGGATCGCCCGGCCGGCGATCAGGGGGCGGGAGGTCCGATATTGCGAGGCCGATCCGGGGAGCCGATCCGACGGCGAGCCCCCGAGCACTTCGGGCGAAGCGACTGCGGCGGCGGCGGCGAGCGCCATGGCCAGCCCGGAGAGCATCTGTCGGGCGAGCCCGCGAGGCGGCCGTCGAATCGTGGCCATCGTTTGAGGGTAGTCCTCGGGCTTTCGCCCGTCAATCGTTGTACGGAAGCCGGCGGTTTTCCGTCTACGCCAAAGGTGCCCGCGCTATTTCGCGGCGACGGCGTCCGGGCCCTCGGCGGCGCCGGGTCCCGTGATGCGGACGACGACGACGGTGATGTTGTCCACGCCGCCCTTCTGGTTGGCCAGCCCGACGAGGTCCTCGCAGAGCGCCTGGGGATCTTTTTCTTGCGCCGCGGCAACCGAATCTCGGATCTCGGAGTCCGAGAGCATCGTGGTCAGGCCGTCGGAGCAGAAGAGAAACGCGTCTCCGCGGGAAAACTCCATCTCTCTCAAATCGGGCAACACCGACGGCCCGCCTCCGAGCGCGCGGGTCACCACGTTCTTGAGCGGATGCGTCTTGGCCTCGTCCTCCGTCAGGATTCCGGCGGAGACCTGCTCCTGGACCCAGGAGTGATCGTCCGTCAGGAGCGTCAGCTCCCCGTCGCGGTAGCGGTAGGCCCGGCTGTCGCCCACGTGGGCGAGGGAGAGAATCTTCTCGTTGAGCAGGCCCGCGACGACCGTCGTGCCCATGCCCTTCAGCCACGGTTGCGCGGCGACCGCGGACATGACGCGCTCGTTGGCCTTCTCGATCGCGACCGCCAGGCGGTTGCTGTTGAAGTGCAGCTCGTGGTTGTACTTGAACGGCCAGGTCGCCTCTTCCTTCTGGCGCGTGGCGGCGATGAACTCGCCGATCGTATCGACGGTGATCTTGGCGGCCACCTCGCCGGCGGCGTGGCCTCCCATGCCGTCGGCCACGATGAAGAGCCCCTCCTCGGCATCGAGGGCATACGCGTCCTCGTTGTGCTTTCGCTTCTTGCCGACGTCGGTCAGGCCGAAGGCTTCGATCGCTGCCATCGAGTCCGCTAGCCCTTGCCTGCGCGCTGGACGCGGATCTCTTCGAGCGCCCGGCGAACCTCGCCGCCGGACGTGTCCCAGCGCAGGGCCTCCTGATACGCCTTCTCGGCCTTCATCAGAAGTCCCGCCTGCCGGAAAATGGCGCCCGCGTCCTTCAGCATGCTTCCGTTGTGGGGCTCGATCACGAGCGCCGCTTCGATCGCCTTGACCGCCGTTCGCACGTCGCCGGCCCGGGCGGAGGCGAGGCCCAGGTAATGTTGCGCCTTGACGTCTTTCGGATTACGCCGCGTCGCCAGCTGGAAGTTTCCGGCCGCCTCGGTGTATTTCCGCTCCTTGTACGCCGCGATTCCCTGGTTCACGTAGTTCGAAGCCACCGCATCCGCCTCGGTCTCGCCGGACCCGGCCGCGGCCGTGAGGTCGAAGTCGTAGGCCTTTCGGCGTTCCGGGTTCGTCAGGACGTTGACCGCTTCCGTCAGCTCCTGGAACTTTGATTCCGCTTCGGCCTTCTTGGAAGCCGGAGCCCGATCGGGATGGGCTTCGCGCGCCACCGCTCGGAAGCGTTCTCGAATCTCGGCCTCGCTGGCGTCCCGTGCGACCCCGAGAAGCCCGTAATAATCGATATCTCGCGCCATTTGTTCGGATCCTCGACCGCGCGGAAAAATATTCGAGAAAGCCTAACATATGGGATTCGCCGAGCCCCGGCAAGCGCGACGCCCCGGACCGAAGGGCGCGACGGCTCCCGCCAGCGGCGAGGGGTCAGCCGCCTCCACGCTTGTCGAAGAGGATCTTGCGCGCAGTTGTGCGGATTCCCTCGGGCAAGTTGCGGTCCCGCATGATGTTTCGCAGGTCGCGCATCGGGAGAAACTTGACGAGCGGCAGCGTAATGTTGAGCGGCACGGCGGGATTGAGGACCATCGCCTTCTGGATCTTCGGCTTCTTGATCCACTCCCGCGTCGCGGCGATTTCCTGGTAAATCTCGGTGGCGAGGTGCCGCATCGAGCAGATCTGCTCGATCTCGGAGTTGGTGATCGATTCGCACCGGAGGACGGCGAGGCTGACGATGCGGTTCATGTCGCTGATCAGGATGCGGCGCTCCTCCTTCGAGCCTTTCTGGGCGAGCCCGACTTTCTCCTTGACCGTCATCACCGCGATGCGCTTGAAGACCTCCCCGAGTCCCGTGGCCTCGATCCCCGAGTCGTCGACGGCGCCGCCGTCCGACTTCTCACCGTCCTCTTCGGACTCTTCGGACTCCTCCCCGCCGAAGACGATCCCCGCGGCCTCGTCCCGCGCCCGCTGCTCCTCGAGCTCCCGCTGGCGGATCTCCTTGGCGTGCCGGCGCTCCTCCTTGTCGAAGAACTCCTCGCGCAGCTCGAGGAGGCGGCGGCGCCCGTCGAGGGTCAGGTCCGGGTTCTGGAGCAGTGCGTCGATCAACGCGGGCTGTCGGAGCAGGCGGACCTGGTTGACGATCAGGGATTCCTGAGCGTCCCCCGTGACGATCGCGGCGAGGAAGAGCAGCGTCTCGTCGGAGGCAAGACGGTTGCGGATGACGCGCTCCAGGATGTAGGGGTCGTCGCTGCTCCGGCTGATGACGTCGAGCTCCTCCCGGGTCGGTGCACCCTCGTCGAGAAAGAGCGTGATGTCGTCGAGCGGGACGCTCCGAAGAGTCGCCTGGGCGAGGGGGTTGATCTCGTCGTCGGGGTCCCTCAGAACAGCCAGCAGGGCTCGCATTCGATCGTCCCGCTCGACTGGCAGAAGGCCCTTCGCGGCGAAGAGCCGCAGCTCTCGCGGCGCGTCCGGGGACCGCAGCGCGGCGACGAGTTCGTTGGCGGTGGAGCTGGGGATCTCGGGCAAGGAAACCCTGGCGGGCTCTCGAGGCGGGTTAGCTCTGGCGGTCCGCCGGCAGAGGAAGGTCGCGCACCACCTGCCCCGCCTGACCCAGGGGTTCGAGCGCGTGGCCGTCCACGGTGACGCGCACGCCGCCGGCGTTTCCGAGAGTGAGCCGGAAGCCTTCGCGCGCCTGGAACTCGCGGCGGATGCCGCGCCGAATCATCCCGGCGAATATCGACCGCCCGTCGGCCGAAACTTCCGTCCACGAATCCTGCTGAAACTCGAGGACCATAGAGACTCCGCCCGGTGCCCGAGCGGCGGTTCCCGGATCCTCGGGCGCGACGGCCGCGGGGCCGGGAGACACGGAGACGTTCTTGAACGAGACCGGAGCCATCTCGCGCCGGGCGACGGGCACCGAAGTCGCCGCGCGCCGCTGCGGCCGGGCGATCAGTCCGAGAAGCAGGAGAATCGCGGTGACGCTCACGACGATCGTGCCCGCAGCGCGGCGCCCCCTCAGGAAGCGCGACCGAAAGAGTCCCTTGCGCGAGCCGAGGGATTCGCGGGTCTTCTCCGGCGCGACGTCGGCCAGATACGCGTTGACCATCTCATCCGGATCGAGACCGAGGTGCCGCGAGTACGAGCGGATGAACCCCCGGCTGTAGACGGGCGCGGGGAGACGGGAGACGTCGCTCGACTCGAGCGCGCTCAAGAGCCGGATCGAGATTTTCGTGGCGGCCGAGATTTCCTCCAGCGAGACTTCCCGGATGAGCCTTTCCCGACGGAGTTCTTCTCCGAACGTGAAGGTTGTTTTCTCACCCATCAACTGCTCCCGACTAGAGGAATACTCAATGCTAAACCTCGAAAAGCCGCTCGGCAAGGAGTCTTTCGGCGCACGCTCGGAGCAGGCGGGAGGACGAGGCGGAGTCCCGGATCCCCCGCAGGTCGTCGAGGGTCGCCCGCGTCAGGAGGGACAAAGCCAACGGCTCGGGAAGGTTGGGATGTCGCAGGAGGGCGCTGCGCACCGCGGGCCGTGACCCCCAGCGCGGATGCTCGGCGATGCGCGCCAGGGCCTCGGAGCTCGCCCGGGGCTGGATGGCGGCCTGGACCACGTCCGGCTCGGTCGTGAATCGGTTGTCCAGAACGGAGGCCAGGACGCGGGGGTCGGAGTCCACGCGCAGGAAGAGCAGGGTCCCGCGCCCCACGGCGCGGGCCAAATCCACCCTCTCCGCGACCGCCATTTCCGGGAGCCGCTGGAGGAGGCTCTGGTCGGCCGCACGACGGATTGCGGGATGGACGCGGGCATCCGCGGAGATCCCCGCCAGGTCCCGCCAGAAGAGCGTCGCGACGAGGGCCATGGCCTCGCCGCGCGGCGTCCGGGGATGGGTGGCCAGCGCCCTGCGGACCGCGTGGAACTTTCGCGCGCTCCGGTCGGACAGGACGTCGCGGAGGGTTTCCTCCGGCACGTCGGCTCGACGGAGGAGCTTGAGGCAATCGCCCTCGCTGCGCATCCCCTCTATTTTGCCAAGCGCGCGCCCCGGCTGCACGCGGCCACCAGCCGCCGCGCCAGCCCCTCGACCTCGCGCTCTCGCCCGGACCCGGCGCGCTCGGATGCCTCCACGAGGGCCGATCCGACGACGACGCCATCGGCGAGCGAGGCGGCCCGCCGCGCCGTCACCGGAGTCGAGATCCCGAAACCGACGGCGACGGGAAGCGGCCCCGCCGACTCTCTCGCGCGCCGCACCGTCCGCGGGAGGTCCGCGGGGAGACGGGATCGCGCTCCCGTCGTGCCGGTCCTCGACACGACGTACAGGAAACCCGTCGAGAGTTTCGCGGCGACGGCCATCCGCGAGGGCGGGGACGTCGGCGAGACGAGGAGGATCGTGTCGAGCCCGGCCCCGCGCAGCTGCGGAAGCGCCGCGCCCGCCTCCTCGGGAGGCACGTCGGTCAGCAGGGCGCCGTCGAACCCGGCGGCGCGGGCCTCTCGGGCGGCGGCGGCGATCCCGAATCGCAGGATCGGATTCACGTAGGAGAAGAGAATCAGCGCGAGCGACGTCTCCTCGCGGATCCGGCGGGCCAGCGCGAAGACGGACTCGAGCGTCGTTCCCGCGGCGAGCGCCCGCGACGCCGCGCGCTGGAGCACCGGGCCGTCCGCGATCGGGTCGGAGAACGGGACGCCGAGCTCCAGCATGTCCGATCCCGCCCGCTCCAAAGCTCGCGCCATCGCCACCGTGGCGTCGGCGGAGGGGTCCCCCGCCGTCAGATAGGCGATGAAAGCGGCGCGCCCCTCGCTTCGCGCGCGAGCGAACGCCGCGGCGATCCGGCTCATGCGCCCGAGCCCGAAGGGCGCAGGCGGAGGTACTCCTCGAGGTCCTTGTCGCCGCGGCCGGACAGGTTCACGAGGATCCAGGCGGACCGCGGCAGCTCCCGGGCCAGCCGGCCCGCGAACGCGAGGGCGTGCGCGGACTCGAGCGCCGGGAGGATTCCCTCGGTCTCGCACAGGAGCGCGAAGGCGTCGAGGGCCTGGGCGTCCGAGACCTTCGCGTAGGTCACGCGGCCGGAGTCGTGGAGGGCAGAGTGCTCCGGTCCCACCGCGGGATAGTCGAGTCCCGCCGAGACCGAGTGGGTCGGCAGCGTCTGGCCGGCCGCATCCTGGAGCAGCATCGTCCGCGTCCCGTGCAGCACGCCGACCGATCCTCCCGAGAATCGCGCCGCGTGATCTCCAGGCCTCGCGCTGCGACCGCCGGCTTCTACGCCGTACAGTCGGACGCGGGAAGCCAGGTACGCCGAGAAGAGCCCGATCGCGTTGGAGCCTCCGCCCACGCACGCCACCGCGGCTCGCGGATCGTGTCCCGTCAACTTCCGGAACTGCGTCCGCGCCTCCCGCCCGATGATCGACTGGAACTCCCGGACGATCGACGGATACGGGTGCGGGCCGAGCGCCGAGCCGAGAACGTAGTGCGTGGTCGCGACGTTTTCGGTCCAGTCGCGCATCGCCTCGTTGATGGCGTCCTTGAGGGTTCGGGACCCCGAGTCCACCGCGGTCACCTCGGCGCCGAGCAGCCGCATGCGCGAGACGTTGGGCGCCTGCCGCGCCATGTCCGTGGTGCCCATGTAGACGCGGCACTCGACCCCGATCCGGGCGGCCGCGGCGGCGGTCGCCACTCCGTGCTGGCCGGCGCCCGTCTCCGCGACGACCCGGGCCTTGCCCATGCGCCGGGCCAGCAGCACCTGACCGAGCGCGTTGTTGAGCTTGTGCGCGCCCGTGTGGAGGAGATCCTCGCGCTTCAGGGCGATCTTCGCTCCACCGAACCGGTCCGAGAGACGGGTCGCGCGAGTGAGCGGCGTCGGCCGACCCGCGTAGTTGCGCAGCAGGTCGTCGAGCTCCGCGCGAAAACGGCGATCGCTGCGCCACTTCGCGAACGCCTCCTCGAGCTCCTGCAGCGGCGCCATGAGGGTCTCCGGCGCGAAGCGGCCCCCGTACTCTCCGAAGTAACCCTTTCGCCCCCTAGCTCGCATCGCGATCGGCCTCCCGGACCGCCTCGAAGAAGCGCTCCAATCGCGCGCGATCCTTGATACCGGGGGCGCTCTCCACGCCGGATGCGACGTCCACGGCCGCCGGGCGCAGGCGGCGGATCACGGCGCCGACGGACTCTCCGTCGATCCCTCCGGCCACGAAGAGTGGGACGGGCCAGGTCCGCCGCTCGACGCGGGAGGGGTCGATCGGGACGCCGGCGCCCTCGCTCGAATCCAGCAGAACCGCGTAGCACCTGCGCAGCAGGTCCGCGGGGGGCGCGCCGTCGAGCGGACCGGGCCCTCGCGACACCGCGATCACGGGGACGGGCGATCGGAGAAGATCGTCTTCGGTCAGCCGTCGGTGGAGCTGGACGATGTCGAGGCGCCCCAAGTCGACCGCTCTGGCGACGGCGGCTTCATCCTCGTCGCGGAACACACCGACCCGAAGGACCCCCGGGGCCGCCACCGCGGCGAGATCCCGAACCGCCTCGGACGGAACCCGCCTCGGAGAGCCGGCCGCGAAATTGAAGCCCACGTACTTCGCGCCCAGAGCGCACGCGAGTGCGACGTCCTCCGAGCGAGTCAGCCCGCAGATCTTCACGTCCGTCAAGCGTCGCCTCGGACCAGCGAGGCTCTCGACTCCTTCACGCTGTCATCCTGAGGAGCACAGCGACGAAGGATCCCGGACTCGCCCGCCGATCTGGAACAGCAACTCGCGGCTCATCCATTTCGCATCTCGCGGAGCAGGTCTTCCGGTTCCTCGGAGCGGAGGAGCGCCTCACCCACCAGGAAGGCCTGGTACCCGGCCGCGCGGAGGCGTTCGACGTCCTCGCGCGTGCGAATGCCGCTCTCGGCCAGACGGACGGGCCCCGGCGGAATCTCCTTCGCCATCGCCGCGATCGCATCGAGGTTCGTCTCGAAGCTCGTCAGGTCCCGGGCGTTGACCCCGATCACGTCGGGTTCGACCCCCGCCGCGCGACGGATCTCGAGGGCCCCGTGCGCCTCGATGACGGTCGCGAGGTCGCGATCCCGGGCGGCGCCTCGCAACGCGGACAGGTTCGCGTCGTCCAGGACGCGCGCGATGAGGAGGACCGCGTCGGCGCCCAGGGAGACGGCAAAGTCGAGCTGGCGCTCCGAGAGGATGAAGTCCTTCATCAGCACGGGCAAGCCCGAGATGCTCTTGACGCGCGGAAGCCATTCGGGCCGGCCGCCGAAGAAATCCTCCTCGATGACGACCGAGATCGCGGCCGCGTGCCCTCGCCGATACAACAGCGCGTAACTCTCGACCTTGCCGTCCGCGCCTGGGACGATCTCTCCGGCGGAGGGCGAGCGCGCCTTGAACTCGGCGATGATCCGGGCTCCGGACTCCTGCAGCGACGCCCGGAAGCTCGCGCCGTCCGTCGGACGCGCCGCCTTTCCCGCGGCCGCGTACTCGCCGCGGGAGAGGCGCGTCTGCTTCGCGGCGAGGATCTCCGTCAGCGCGTCGCTCATGCGGCGCTCGCCCTCTTGAGCGATTCGAAGATTTTCGCGGCGTCCCCGCTGTCGACCGACGTCCGGGCCCGTTCGTAGCCGTCGGGAAGATCCGCGGCGCGTCCCTCGACGACGAGAGCGGCCGCCGCGTTCAGGAGGACCGCCTCGCGACGCGCGCCCTCCTCGCCCTTCAAGAGTCGCTGGAGCATCGTGGCGTTCTCCCCGGCGTCCCCTCCCGCCAGCTCGGCCACTTCGACGGGCCTCTGCGAAAGCGTTGCGGGATCGTAGCGCCAGGGCCGTGTCCAGCCGTCCCGCACTTCGACGCCGAACGCCGGAACGCCCGGGACGAGCTCATCGAGCCCGTTCTCGGAGTGGAAGACGATCGCGCGCTCGCTTCCGAGCGACGCGAGCGCTTCGGAGAGGAGCCGTACGAGCTCGGGGCGGCCCACGCCGATGAGCTGGCGGGTGGCTCCCGCGGGGTTCGCGAGCGGCCCGAGGGCGTTGAAGATTGTCCGGACTCCCAGCTCGCGACGCACGGTGCCGAGCTCCTTCATCGCGGGATGGAAGCCCGGCGCGAAGAGGAAGACGAGGCCCACCTCGTCGAGTATCCGGCCCGCCGTTCGGGAGTCCAGGTCCACCTCGACCCCGCTGGCGGCCAGAACGTCCGCGGATCCGACGCGAGAGGAGATCGACCGGTTGCCGTGCTTCGCCACCGCGGCTCCGGCTCCCGCGGCCACGATGGCGGCCGCGGTGGACAGGTTGAACAGGTCGCGTCCGAGCCCGCCGGGACCGCAGGTGTCGAGGAGCGGCGTGCGACGCGTCGTCACCTTCCGCATCCGGCGCCGCAGGGCCGCCACGGCTCCCGCGATCTCCTCCGCGGTCTCGCCCCGCGTCGCGATCCCGAGCAGGATCGCTCCCTTCTGCGCCTCCGTCGCCTGCCCGTCCATCAGGTCGCCGAAGGTGGACTCCGCCAGCTCGCGCGTCAGCGGCCGGCGGCCCGAGACGACCTTCAGGGCCTCCGCGACGTGCGGGGTCAAGAGGAGCATCCGATCGACAGGAAGTTTGCGATCAGGGTCTCCCCTTCCGGGGTCAGGATCGATTCGGGATGGAACTGGACTCCGAAGATCGGCTTCGAGCGGTGGCGCAACGCCATGACGAGCCCGTCCTCGCTCCGCGCGGTGACCTCGAGATCTTTGGGAAACTCCGCCTCCGTGACCACGAGCGAATGGTATCGCCCCGCCGCGAACGGATTCGGAAGCCCGGCGAACAGGGGCGACTCGTCGTGTGCCACGGGCGAGCTCTTTCCGTGCCGGGGGCCCGGCGCTCGCTCGACCCGCCCGCCGTGGAGCGCCGCGATCGCCTGGTGGCCGAGGCAGACGCCGAGCAGCGGGATGCCGGCGCGCTCGGCGGCCGCGATCATCGGGATCGAACGGCCCGCGGCCTCCGGCCGGCCGGGCCCCGGCGAGACGAGGATGGCGCGGGGGCTTCGCGAGACGACCTCGTCAGGGTCGAACCGGTCGTTGCGGACGACGAGGACTTTCGGGTCGAGCCTTCCCACGGCCTGCACCAGGTTGTAGGTAAACGAGTCGTAGTTGTCCACGACGACGATCATGACGAAGGCGCTCCGGATGCGAACCACTCTCGCGCGAGATCGATGGCCGAGAAGATCGCGCGGGCCTTCGCCTCGGCCTCCGCGTACTCGTTCGCCGGAACCGAATCCGCGACGATTCCGGCGCCCGCCTGGATTTTCCAGACGCCCTTCTCGACCACGGCCGCCCGGATCACGATCGCCAGGTCGCAGTTTCCGGCGGCGTCGACGTATCCGACCGCCCCGCCGTACGCGCCCCGCCGCGCCGATTCGAGCTCGTCGATGAGCTCCATGGCCCGGATCTTCGGGGCTCCCGTCAGGGTTCCCGCGGGAAAGCAGGCCTCCAGCGCGTCCGCGGCTCCGCGGCCCGGCGCCAGCGTCCCGCGCACCTCCGACACCAGGTGCTGAACGTGGGAGAACTTCTCGACGGCCGCGTACCGGGGGACGGAGACGCTCCCGAATTCGCACACGCGTCCGAGGTCGTTGCGCCCGAGGTCCACCAGCATCACGTGCTCGGCCCGTTCCTTGGGATCCAAGCGCAGGCGATCCGCGAGCTCGGCGTCCTGCTCCGGAGTCTTGCCGCGCGGCGCCGTGCCCGCGATCGGCCGCGTCTCGACCTCCCGTCCCCGGCAACGCACCAGCATCTCCGGCGAGGAGCCGAGCAGAGTCCCCTGGCGGGTTTCGAGGTAGAAGAGATAGGGAGACGGGTTGAGCGCTCGCAGTGCGCGGTACACGTCGAAGGGGTCCAGATCCAGCCGTCCCACCCAGCGCTGGGACATCACGGCCTGATAGACCTCCCCCGCGGCGATCGCTTCCTGGATGGCCGCGACCCCCGAGAGGAAGGCGGACTCGGACATGAGCGGCGTGAACCGGGCGGCCGCGGGCGCGTCCTCTCCGGCGGGCCCGGAGTCTCCGGCCGTGGGCCTCGTTTCCGAATGGACCAGCGACTCCAGATCGTCCAGCCGCCCGATGGCCGCGTCCACGGCGCGTTCCGGCCCCCCCTCCGCGGAGGGATCGAGCGTCGTCAGGAGCAGCAGGCGCTGCCGGGGATGGTCGAACGCGGCCACGGAGTCGAAGAAGAGAAACAGGGCATCGGGAAGGTCTCCCTCGCGCGGATGACGGTCCGGAATCTCCTCGAAGAGCCGCACCGCGTCGTACGCGAGATACCCGACCGCTCCACTCGACAGCGGCGGCAGGTCCGGGTCGGGGACGAACCCCTCGCGCCGCGCGAGCCGGTCGAGGATCGCGAGCGGAGAGCCCTCGCAGGGCACGACGCTCCCGTCCCGCTCGATAGACGTCCGGCCGTCCCGCACCGTCAGCCGGGACGACGGCGCCGCCCCGAGAAACGTGTATCGCGCGACCGTCTCGCCTCCCTCGACGCTCTCCAGCAGGAAACACTCGGACGACGCGGCCCGCATGCGTTGGAACAGCATCACGGGCGTCAGCAGGTCGGAGGGCAGGCTCCGGGCGACCGGGACGGGCACTCCCTGCTTCGCCCTGGTCTGGAAGGCGCGGCGCTCGGCGGCTCGATCCGTCATCGCGCCACGGCCCGACGGAGGATCTCCGTAACCTCCGAAAGCGTGACCCCCTCGACGCCGAAGCACTGCGCCTGCCGCACGGCCTGCGCGGCGAGCATCGCCAGACCCTCGACGGTCGGACACCCCGCGGCCCGCGCGAGTCGGATCGTCGCGGTCGGGACGCCGTCGCGCCGGTACACGCAGTCGAAGATGACGGGGCGGGCCTCGAACACCGATCGGGGAATCGCCGAAGGATCGGCGTCCCTCCAGCCGACCGGGGTCGCGTTCAGGTAGAGGTCGGCCTCGCTGCCCGGGACGTCGTCCCACGCGATCGAGCCGACGCCGAGCGCCTCCGCGAGGCGATCGGCCTCTTCGTCCCGGCGCGCCGCCACGGACACCTCGTATCCGAGCCGGCGGCAGGCGACTATGGCGGCGCGCGCCGCCCCGCCCGCGCCGACGATGACCGCGGAGCGGCCCTCGCCGGTGCCGTGATCCGCGAGGGGATCGAAGACGCCGTCGACGTCGGTGTTCTCGGCGCGCCAGCGGCCGCGATCCAGGAAGAGCGTGTTGGCGGCGCCGATCTTCCGCACGTCCTCGGATGGGCTCCCCACGCGGGCGGCCGCGAGCTTCCACGGCTGCGTCACGGCGAGGCCGCGGATGGGTGGAACGCTCGGAACGGACTGGGGCGCGTCGCGTTCAAAATCGGCGACGGGAAGCGGGACGTAGAGGAGCGGCATCTCCCTCGCGCGAAAGAGCGCGTTGTAGAGAAACGGGGAAAGAGATCGCGCGGGGCTTCCGCCGACCACCCCGAAGAGCGCCTCGGGAGCTCGCGGCCGGTCGACCTCGTAGATCTCCAGCAGATCCGCGAGCGGCACCTGCCCCTCCGCCGTCTCGCGCTCGACGGGCCCGTAGATCAACGCACCCCCCGCCAGAGCCGAGAGCACGCGCCCCGCCTGGCTTGCGGGCCCCATGGGGAAGATCGATACCGCGCCCTTCTGCCCGCGCTGCAGCGCCCCGATCCGCAGGCTTCCCGCCAGGTCCGCGGCGCCCGCGACGAACTTGACCGCGCGGACTCCCGTCGCGCGCATCGCCTCGATCCGGTCCTGCCAGTCGCCGGGCAGCGAGAACGGAGAGTGCAGGGACACGACCACGCGCCGGCGATCCGGAAAGTTGTCGGGGCTCGCGAGGAGCCCGCTGGCGTGCTCGACGTCCACGGTACCGCCCGCGTCGTACGCGCCGCGGAGGAGCCGGCCGTATTCCTCCGCGGATCCGCCGAAGTTGCCGCCCTCCCGCAGGGACCTCCAGGTCAGGATCGCCGGACGCGCGTCGAGCTCACGGAGCGCCGCGGGCGCGATCGGCGCCGCCGCGAGGTCCAGCCGGTATTCGATCGCGTTGGCTCCCGCCGGGACCAGCGCGAGAAGCCGCCTCGCGTCCGCGAGGTCGCGCGGCGCCAGTGAGGCCACGTAGGCTGGAATCGGAATGATCGGACTCATCAAAATCGAAAACCCCCAAGCCCTTCCGGGCCGGGGGTCTCCGCTCGTCGTCTCGCTCGCCCCCGGCCGAAAGGATCGGCAGGGCGCAGGATGCCCTACCGGCTGATCTCCCGCCACCACCAGGCGCCGTTCGAGCGATCCGCGTTCATCGGAGCGCCATCATCCCGCCGGGGGTGAGCGCTGTCAAGGCGCCTCGGGGGTCGGGGGCGTGGCCGGCGAGCGTGCCGGCGTCGGCGTGGCCGCGGACTTCCCGCTGTGAAACGACAGCGGCAGCACGGTGCCCATGGTCGGGACGTCGATCGAGCCCTCGAAGCGAATCTCCATGCCGCCCGAATCGACGCGATAGACATACGACGCATCGGGACACGCCGTGGATCCCGGATCAGTCAATTCGGACGGCCAGAGATTCTTCGGGGACGTCTGCTGAGCGAGCTTGAGGAGCAGGATTCGCAGGCTCAGCTCCCGATCGACCGACAGCCGGCTCGCGCGGCGGAGCGCGGAAACGTAGTTCTCCACGACGATGCCCTTCACGGCTTCTCGGACGGTCTGCGCTCCCTCAGGTAGGTTCGGCGGAGGCTTCTGAGCGGAGGTCTCGGCCGGAAGGGCGGCTTCTGCCAGTCGCCGCAGGTCCTCCCCCGTCAGGCGCCGCAACTCGCACGGGGAGACCTTGCGAAGACCATCGGCGATCGCAAGTCGAGACTTCTGCACGGCAACCGAAAAGGAATCCGGCAGGCCGGAAGGATCCCGCTGCGCCTTTTCGTCCGTCAGCGTGTCGAGCATTCTCGTCCACGGGTCGTCACGCGCCAGGCGGCCCATCCAGGTCAGCGAAGGCTCACGCAGCTTGCGTAGGACTCCTGTCTGGAATTTCTCGATCGCGATCGACATCAACTGGCTCATCCGGTCCCGCCGCTCGCCGACGACCCGGCCCAGAGACCACGAGGCCTCGAGCGCCCGAGTCGACTCGAACATCCGCCCATCGTGCTCTTCGACGAGAGCCGTCGCACAGAGAACTCTTTCGAGAGAGATCGTGGGGATCAGCGGAATCGACATCCACAACGGCTCGTCGGGCTTCACGTCCCATTCCGGCGAGTGCTTCTCGAGGGCCGCGATCACGTCCCAAACGGCATCCCCGTGGGACTTCAGAAACTCCCGCACGGAAGCGGGCGGCTCCGAGATCCAGTCATCCCCTCGCTCGACCTCCGCGTTGAGCCACGGGCCGAGCCCCGCTTCGAACAGGGCCCTACTCTCCTCCGGCGTGACATGAGGAGCCTTCGGATTCTCGCGATCGAAATCGATTCCGAAGGTGCGAGCTCGATCATGAAGAGTGTCGGCGACCGAGTTCCGGCCGCTGATTCGCATTCCGCTGGAGTCCAGCCCCGCGGCATCGGACGCGATGAGCAGGAAGAAGACAACCGGGACGGCTGTCATGGACCCATCCTACGCTCGCTTCCACCTCGTGCCGGCCGGGCCGTCTTCGAGGACGATGCCCCTGGCGGCGAGCTCGTCGCGGATCCGGTCGGACGCGGCGAAGTCCCGGCTCTTGCGTGCGGCGTTGCGGGCCGCGATCGCGGACTCGATCTCAGCGGGGAGGGTCTCGTCGCGCGCTGGGAGGATTCCCAGGACCCCGTCGGCCAAGCGGAGCCCCGCCATCGCGGCGGAGGCGCCTGCCGAGTCGAGAGTCCCCGCGTCGATCGCCGCGTTGACCTCGCGCAGATACGGGAACAACGCGCCGAGCGCCTCCGACGTGTTGAAGTCGTCGTCCAGCGCCGCGCGGAAGGCCGCGACGAATTCGTCGGCGCGGGCGGCGGCGGGGAACGCTCCCGCCTTCGTCGCGCCGCTCACGGCGACCTCGTCGATGCGAACCGCGGCCGAGCGGATTCGGTCCACCGCGGCCGCCGCCGCTCCCAGCGCCTCCCACGTGAAGTTGAGCTTGCGCCGGTACGGAACGGACAGCAGGAGGTAGCGCACCGCCATCGCGTCGTTGCGCCGGGCGAGCACGTCGTCGAGTGTCAGGAAATTGCCCTTCGACTTGGCCATCTTTTCGCCCTCGACGACGAGGTGCTCGGCGTGCATCCACACGTCGACGAAGGGCTCGCCCGTCGCCGCTTCGCTCTGCGCAATCTCGTTCTCGTGGTGCGGGAAGATGTTGTCCACCGCTCCGGTGTGGAGGTCGAAGTGTCGGCCGAGGTGCTTCATGCTCATCGCGGAGCACTCGATGTGCCAGCCCGGCCGCCCGGGGCCCCACGGCGATGGCCAGGAGGGCTCGCCGGGCTTCTCCGCCTTCCAGAGGACGAAGTCCTTGACGTCCTCCTTCTCGTACTCGTCGTCGGCCACGCGGTCGCCCCGGCGCGCCTCCGTGAGGTCGATGCCCGACAGCATTCCGTAGCGCGGGAAGGTCGCGATGCGAAAGTAGACGGACCCCTCCGATTCGTACGCGTGCCCGTTCTCGAGCAGCTTTGCGGTGAGCTCCTGCATCTCCGGGATGTGGTCGGTCGCGCGCGGGTACTGCTCCACGCGCTGGATCCCGAGCCGCTCGATGTCGCGGAAGAAGATCTCCGCGTACTTCTCCGTGAACTCGCGCAGCGGGAGCCCGGCCTCGGCGGCGCCTCGGATCGTCTTGTCGTCCACGTCGGTCAGGTTCATGACGTGCGTGACCCGGCCGAAGGTGGCGGCGAGGTGCCTCCGCAGCACGTCCTCCCACAGGAAGGTCCGCAGGTTGCCGATGTGCACCACGTTGTAGACCGTCGGGCCGCACGTGTACATCCGGAGGTGCGCGCCTTCGCGAGGCTTCAGATCCGACTCGGCGCGACCCAGCGTGTTGAAAACCCTCGGGCTCACCAGATCCCCCTCTGCTTTTGCCGGTGGATCTTGCGCCACGTCAGCTCGCGCTTCAAGCCGCGGAGGCGGTCGATGAAGAGCGAGCCGGTCAGGTGATCGGTCTCGTGGCAGAGCGCCCGGGCGAGGAGACCGGTCCCCTCGATCTCGCGAATGACTCCCGTCGCGTCCTGCGCCCGGACTCGAACCCGGGCGGGCCGGACCACCTTCTCCGAGCAGTCCGGCACCGATAGGCAGCCCTCCTCCTCTTTTTGCTCGCCGGAGGACTCCAGGACCACGGGATTGATGAGCACAACGATCGCGTCGGGGTCCGCACCGATCGACAGGTCGATGATCGCCACGCGCTTGTTGACCCCGATTTGAGGCGCGGCGAGCCCGACCCCGGGCGCGGCGTGGCACGTTTCGACCATGTCGCGGATCAGCGCCTGGACGTCCTCCGCGGCCGGATCGACGGCTTCGTTGGCCGCGAGCAGGCGGGGATCGCCGTACCGAACGATGTTCCGGATGGCCAGCCGCTACCTCGGAACCCGCCCGCCGCCGCCCGCGGGCGCGGCACGGCCTGTCCTCGACGCTCCAACCCCTGTCTCCTCATCGGGACAGGGGCTCCGCGGGTCGCCGGAAGGGGCCTTCATAAGTCCTTCATTTAGAGCACATTCTTGGGTCGGGGACAAGCCGGAGCCATGGCACGAGGATCGCTCTGAGTCACGACGAGGAGAATAGCCATGAGATCAAAATTCCTTCTTACACTGACGGCAACGGCGGCTCTTTTCTGGAGCGCCCAGGCGCACGGAGACTCCGCTAATCGACGCAGCGCGTATACCTACGTTCGGGAATCGACCGGCTCTGTGACCGTCGTTTCGGAGTTGAACGGCTCCGTCGACGCCCGGCAGAATCTGCCGATCTCGGCCGGCGACGTCGTGCGCACCGAAGATCCGGCGCGTTCCGAGATCGCCCTCGCGGACGGCAACCTGGTGCAGGTCGGCGGCGGCACGGAGGTCAAGTTCGTGTCGATGTCCGATCAGCAGGGATCCGACGACGAGGTCTCCGCCCTGGAGCTCTCGACGGGTTCCGTGATCCTCTCCGCCGTCGGAGGCGATGAGCGGTCGGTCCCGAGAATCGACACGAACGATGTGACGGTCTATGGAAGCCTGGGCTCCCGCGTTCGGGTAAACGCGGACGTGCGCCACGGCACCTCCATCATCGTCCGAGCCGGGTCCGTCGAGGTCCGTGCCAAGTCGGGGTCGTACACGGTTCGCGCCGGAAACTACCTGACTGTGAAGGGCGACGAGGAGCCGGAGATCGCCCGCGGCGACTTTTCCCACGATCGGTTCGACGGCTGGGCCACCGACCGTCTCCAGGTGAACTCGGAATCCACGCGCAGCGCCTCGAGCCGGTACGTCGACGAGGAGTATTCCGGCGACGTCCAGGCGCTCGACACCTACGGCGACTGGGACTACAGCTCGGGCGCGTCCTCCTACGTCTGGCGGCCTCGCGTGTCCGTGGGATGGACCCCGTATTCTTCCGGCAGCTGGTATTACACGCCGGCGGGGCTGACCTGGTGGTCCTCGGACCCTTGGGGCTGGTATCCGTTCCACTACGGTAACTGGTTCTTCGACGCCGGCTTCAGTAGCTGGTGCTGGTCCCCCGGTTACGTCTACTCGCCGGCCTGGGTCTACTGGGGCTACACGTCCTCGTATCTGGGATGGTGCCCGGTGGGCAATTACGGAGGCTTCTCTCCCTGGTGGAACGACTACTACCGCAACTGGTCGTATCCGCGCTCCGGACTGGCGTTCGCGATAAACGGCAACTTCTCGACGCGCCGTGTCGACTTCCGGGGCTGGAACTTCACGGGCAACTCGAACCTGGGCACTGGCCGCATGCCGATCGTCGCCGGCTCCCGCATCGTGGATCGCCTCGGCGGTCAGCTCGCCATATCGTCGCGGCCGATCGTCGTGAATGCCCGCGCGGGCGGAGTGCGCGATTCCCTCCGAGAGTTCGCTCGCGAGGCTCCGCGCACGATCGGACGCTCCTCGGGCAACTCCTCGACTCTCGAGCCGTTCTTTGCCCGCGACCGCAAGCTCCCCGAAGCAACCGTCGCCGCGCTTCGCGACCGGGCCGTGGTGTCCGACCGCGGCCGGCTGTCGGGTCCGGGGGCGAGGGAGATCGCGCCCCGCGGGGCCGCCATCGTCGAGCGGAACTCCGGCTCGGTTCGCTCCGAGACCATTCCCGGCAGTGACCGCTCGGCCGGCCGGCCGGTCATCACGAACCGGGCCCCCGGCGGCACATCGATCGACCGCAGCCGTCCGACGGACTCCCGGGATCGGATGAGCCGCCCGGAGGCCGTCTCGCCGCAGAGGCGCCCAGAGGTCGTGGCGCCCCAGAGCCGCCCGGGAGCCGTGGCGCCGCAGAGCCGGTCCGAGGCTCGGGACTCCTGGCGCAGCCGCTCCGGATTCGGTCCGGATCGGACCGCCGACCGTTCCGAGCCCGCACGGCCCATCGAGCGGGATCGGCAGGTCGCGCCCTCCGACTCCTGGCGCGGCGCTCGCCCCTCCTCCCCGTCGCGCGACGAGGTCGCACCCCGCGGCGGTCAGAGCTGGCGCTCCCGTTCCGACGTGCCCCCGGCCCGCCGGGTGATCGAAGGCGCGGTGCCCCGCCGCCGCGCGGCGGAAGGCGCACCGCCCGAGAGCCCCCGCGACCGGCAGCTCGCGCCCCGGGATCGTCGCGAAGCGCCGCCCTCCTACCGGGCGGAACCTCGCCGCGAAGCGCCGCCCTCCTATCGGGCCGAGCCTCGCCGCGACGCCGCCCCGAGAGAACAACCGCGCTACGACCGGGCTCCCTCCGCGCCGCGGTCCCAGGCCGCGCCGCGCTCGGCGCCGCCGGCGCGTTCCGAGTCTCGCTCCGCGCCCCCCCGGTCCTCCGCGCCCAGTCGCGGCACCACGCGATACTGATCCTCTGAGGTTTCCTCCTCTGCGTACCGCGCCCTCGGGCGCGGTTTTTTTATTTCCCGCGCGCAACAATTCGACGCTTGCCGCCATGGGCGCCGGACCTCCGCGAGCGGACGGCCGTCATAGAATCGCCCCGGTGCGCCGCGCTCTCGGCTTCCTCGGCAACGCTCTCTTCGTCTTCTACTGCACGGCGGTGGGGGTCTATCTCTTCCTGCGGCCCTGGACGGGGCGGGCGCCCTTTCCCGGATTCTTCGGCTCGGGTCTCTTCCGCGGTTTCGTGTCGGGTGTCGGCCTGGTACACCTGGCCGCTGGCGTCGCCGACCTCCGCGTCCTCTCGCGGACCCTCAACGCGGAGCGTCCCGTCTCCGGCAAGACGTCGTGAAAGCGCTCTACGTCACCGACCGCGCGGCGATCGGAGACGAGCGATTCCTCGCCCTGCTCGCCGAGCTCTCCGGCGTGCGGGAGTTGTCGGTCGAGCTGAGGGAGAGGGGGTCCAACGACCGGACCTGCTGGACCTGGGCCCGGATCGCGCGCGAGCGTCTGGGTGCCGGCGTTCCCATCTTCGTGAACCGGCGGTTCGACGTGGCGATCGCAGCGGGAGCCGACGGAGTCCATCTCCCCGCCGACGGACTGCCCCTGCGGGATGTGCGCGCCCACACGCCGCGGGGCTTTCGCGTGGGAGTCTCGGCGCATTCCCCCGAGGAGGCCGTGCGGGCGATCGAGGAGGGCGCGGACTCCGTCGTGATCGGCCCCGTCTTCGACACGCCCTCCAAGCGGCGCTTCGGCGATCCGCTCGGACCGGCGACTCTCGAGCGCCTTCCCCTTCAAAGCGCCCATGGCGCCGACGTCTTCGCCATCGGGGGCATCGACGAAGACGCGATTGAGGCGCTCGCGCCTTACCGCGACCGGATCTCAGGGATCGCAGGGATCCGCGTCTTCCAGGACTCGCCGGCGCCCCGAGCGGTGGTCGAGAGGATCGCCGCACGATGAACGGATCCCCTCCCGCGGGCGTCGGGCTGCTGCTCGGTCTGGACCTGACGGAGGTCTCACGCGTGGCGGGCGTGCTCGACCGTCACCGCGACCGATTCCTGGCGCGCGTCTTCCGCGAGGGCGAGATCCGGCGCGCGCGGCGGCATCCGCGCGCCTTCGCCGAGCACGTCGCGGGCCGCTTCGCCGCCAAGGAGGCCGCCATGAAGGCGCTCGGGACGGGATGGCGCGGCCTCGGTTTTCGCGACATCGAGGTCGGACGCGACGCGCGCGGCAAGCCGCTGCTCGCCTTTCACGGCCGCGCGCTCGAGCGCGCCCGATCCCTACGCGTCGTCTCCGCCGAAGTTTCGATCACCCACGGGCGGGACATCGCCGCCGCCGTCGTCGCGCTGCTGACCGCGACGGGCTGAGTTTTCGCGCCCGCCCGCACCCTGCTAATCTCTGGGACTCATGGCCGACGCCGCCGACTACAAGAGCACGCTCAACCTTCCGCGGACCGACTTTCCGATGAAGGCGGACCTGTCTCGCCGCGAGCCCGAGCGGCAGAAGGCGTGGGTCGAGATGCGCCTCGAGGAGAAGATCCGCGCGGCCTCGCTCGGGCGCCCGAAGTTCATCCTCCACGACGGCCCCCCCTACGCCAACGGCCACCTCCACATGGGTCACGCGCTCAACAAGACCCTGAAGGATCTGGTCGTGCGCAGCCGCACGATGATGGGCTTCGACGCTCCGTACGTTCCCGGATGGGATTGCCACGGGCTGCCGATCGAGAAGCAGGTGGACAAGAAGCTGGGCTCGAAGAAGCGCGAGATGGACGTGCTCGCCGTCCGTAAGGCCTGCCGGGAGTTCGCGAGCCAGTTCATCGACATCCAGCGCGAGGAGTTTCGGAGGCTCTCGATCGGCGGCCTCTGGGACCGCCCGTACACCACGATGAGCCCGGCCTACGAGGCGGAGATCGCGCGCGCCTTCGGCCAGTTTTACCGCAAGGACCTCGTGACGCAGGCGTTGAAGTCCGTGCGCTGGTGCTTCACCGACCAGACGGCGCTGGCCGAGGCCGAGCTCGAGTACGAGGAGCGGGCCGATCCGGCGATCTTCGTCGCGTTTCCCGCCGAGGTCTCGATCTCCGGCCGCCCCGTGCCCGACGCGTACTTCGTGATCTGGACGACCACGCCCTGGACAATCCCGGCCAACGTGGCTATCGCGGTGCATCCCGAGGAGACCTACGCGGTGGCGCGAGTCGGAGACCGCCGCTACGTCGTCGCCGAGAAGCTCCTGGAGAGCGTCGCGAAGACCGTCGGATGGACCTCCTGGGAGGTCGGCGCGACGCTTCCGGGGTCCGCTCTCGCCGGCAGCCGCTATCGGCATCCGCTGTCCGCCGACTCCCGGGGCGAGCTGACGCCCGAGGAGGAGTCCCGTGCCTTCCGCGTGGTCCTCGGCGGCTACGTGACCATGGACGCGGGCACCGGCCTCGTCCACACGGCGACCGGCCACGGCGAGGATGACTTCGCGACCGGCAAGCGGGAGGGACTCCCGATCCTCTCTCCGGTCGACGAGGCCGGAAGGTACACGACCGTCGCGCGGTATCGCGGCAAGAAGGTGCTCGAGGCGAACCCCGAGATCGTGGAGGACCTCCGGGCCGCGGGGGCGCTCCTTCACGTCGACGAGTCCTTCCAGCACGAATACCCGCACTGCTGGCGCTGCAAGAAGCCCGTCATCTTCCGCGCGACCGTCCAGTGGTTCGTGCGGCTGGACGCGGGCGGGATCGACGTGCGCCAGGGCGCGCTGGACGCGATTCCGCGGGTCGCCTGGTTCCCGTCATGGGGACAGCAGCGGATCGCGGGGATGGTCGAGAACCGGCATGAGTGGGTGATCTCGCGGCAGCGGCGCTGGGGCTCGCCGATCACTCTCCTCTACGCCATGCGGGACGGGGAACGCCGCGAGGTTTACCCGTGGAAGGACGCGCCCGAGGAGCAGCGTCGGTTCTTCGACCGCGTGGCCGATATCTTCCGGCGGGAGGGCGGCGACGCCTGGTACGCCCGCGACGCCGAGGACTTCCTGCCCGAGGCTGCCGACCGCCGCGGATACACGGAGTTCCAAAAGGAGACCGACATTCTCGACGTCTGGTTCGACTCGGGCGTCTCGCACCTGGCGGTGCTGCGCAGCGGCGAATGGCCGGAGCTCGTCGCAGATCGGCCGGGTCCGCCCGCGGATCTCTACGTGGAAGGGCAGGATCAGTACCGAGGATGGTTTCAGTCGTCGCTCCTGACCTCGGTCACCCTCTTCGGGGACGCGCCCTTCCGCGGTGTGGTCACGCACGGTTTCACGCTGGACGTCGACGCGCGAAAAATGTCCAAGTCGATCGGAAACGCGATCGCGCCCCAGGACATCATCCAGAAGTACGGCGCCGACATCCTCCGTCTGTGGGTCGTGTCCGTGGACTATCGCGACGACCAGCCGATCTCGGAGGAGATCCTGGCGCGTTGCGCCGAGGCGTACCGCAAGATCCGGAACACGGAGCGGTTCCTGATCTCTAACCTCTACGACTTCGATCCCGCAGCCGACTCCGTCGCTCCCGACCGGATGCTGGGGCTCGACCTGGAGATTCTCTCTCGCGCGCGCCGGTTGTCCCGGCGGCTCATCGACGCCTACCGCGACTACGACTTCCACGTCGTCTACCACGCGCTCCTCGGATTCTGCGCCGGGGACCTCTCGGCGTTCTATCTCGACGTCATTAAGGACCGCCTCTACGCCTCCGCGCCCGCGTCCCCCGAGAGGCGGTCCGCGCAGACGGCCCTGCACCGCATGGCGCGGTCGCTCGCGGCCCTGTCCGCGCCGGTTCTTCCGTTCACATCGGAAGAGGTCTGGCAGGCCGTTCCGGGAAAGAAGGAAGAATCCGTCCACCTCGCGCGTTTCGACGCCCTGGACGACGTGCCGGAGAATTCGGGTTCCGAGGCCGCCTGGGAGCGGCTGACGAAGTTGCGGGAGGAAGCCGCGGTGATCCTGGAGGAGGCCCGCCGGAACAAGGTGATCGGCTCGTCGCTCGAGGGCGCGATCGCGTTGAGCGGCGCGGGCGAGCTCCAAGCCGACCGCGCGGCCACGGGGACTCTCGGCGCCGGTCTCGCCGACCTGCTCATCGTGTCGGAGGTCCTCGAGGACGGAGGCTCCGAGCCCGGCGACGGCTGGCGGGAGTCCCAGGCCTACCCGGGAGTCAGGATGGCCTTCCGCAAGGCCCGGGGACGCCGGTGCGACCGCTGCTGGAAGGTCACGCCGGAGGCCGAGGGAAACGGCCTCTGCGTCCGATGCCGGGGCGTGCTCGAAGAGGTCGCGGCGTGAGCGCGGTCCCCAATCTCCGGGAATCGACGCTCTACCGGGGCGCCTACCTACTCGTCTCCCTGGCCGTCCTTTTCCTAGATCAATGGACCAAGGGCATCGTGACGCGCACGATGGAGGTCCACCAGTCCCGTCCGCTGGTCGCGGACTTCTTCGACCTGACCTACGTGCGCAACTCAGGCGCGGCCTTCGGGCTGTTCGCGTCAGTGGACTCGTCGATCAAGGCGATCCTCCTGAACAGCGTGGCGGTGATCGTGTTCCTGATCGTGTCGGCGTATGCGCTGCGCTCCTCCCACCGCAGCGTCCGGCTGCAGGTCGGCCTCGCCCTGATCCTGGGCGGAGCCGTGGGAAACCTTCTCGACCGCGTCCGCTTCGGGTACGTCGTCGACTTCCTCGACTTCGCCGTCTCGGGACATCACTGGCCGGCCTTCAATTTCGCCGACTCGGCGATCTGCATCGGCGTCGGCCTCCTGTTCCTCGACATGCTGCGCAATGAGGAGTCGGAGGAGCCCCACGCGAATCCGGCCGCGGGGGGATAGCCCATTTTCCCGCGGCTCGTTCACATCGGAAGCTTCTATCTGCCGACGTACGGCATCGTGCTGGCGATCGCATACCTGACGGGAATCTGGCTCCTGCGACGCAAGGCGCTCGCCGACGGGCTTCCCGAGCAGAAGGTCCTCGACCTCTCGCTCTACATCCTGGCGTCTGCGATCCTCGGCGCGAAGATCCTTCTCCTGGCGGTCGAGTGGCGGCGGTACATGGCGCACCCCGGGGAGATCGTCGAAGTCCTCCGATCCGGCGGCGTCTTCTACGGCGGCCTGATCGCGGCGACCACGGTCGCGATCTGGTACATGCGGCGGAACGACCTTCCCGCCTGGCGGATCGCCGACATGGGCGCACCCTCGATCGCACTCGGCGAGGCCATCGGCCGCTGGGGGTGCTTTGCCGCGGGTTGCTGCTACGGCCGCCCGACGTCCGGGCCGCTCGGAGTCACCTTCACCGATCCCTTCGCGAACGAAGCCGTCGGGACGCCCCTGGGAATCCCGCTGCATCCGACGCAGATCTACCTCTCGCTCAACTCCTTCCTGATCTTCCTCATCCTGCAGTGGGCGTATCGCCGCAAGACGTACGACGGCGAGATTTTCTGGCTCTACGTGCTCCTCTACGCGATCACGCGCGGGATCCTGGAGATCTGGCGCGGCGACCTCGTCCGGGGATTCGTGATCCCGGGCGTCCTCTCGACGTCTCAGTTCATCGGACTCCTGGCGGCGTTTCTCGCCGCCGGTATGTTGTTCTTCCTGTCCCGCCGCGAACGCCCGGAAGCGTAGGGCAATGAGGGGCGCCCGCCGGGGACCATCCTCCGCTCCCGCCGGCCCGTCGAGCGCCGCTCGAACTATCCGCCGATTCCAGGTCGGGGCTCCGTCGGCCGGAACGCGGCTCGACCTGTTCCTCGCGGCGACCTGCTCGGATCTCTCGCGGTCGCGAATCCAGAAGCTGATCGAGGGAGGCTCCGTCCGTGTCGGCGGCACCGCGGCCAAGCGCTCGCACTCGGTGCGGGCCGGCGAGGAGGTGACGATCGAGGTGCCGGAGCCGCGCGCGACCGCTCTCCTGCCGGAGGACATCCCGCTGTCGATCCTCTTCGAAGACGAGGAGTTGATCGCCATCGACAAACCCGCGGGACTCGTGGTGCACCCCGCGCCCGGGCACCCCACGGGCACACTCGTCAACGCGCTCCTTCACCACGTGCGGGATCTCGCGGGCATCGGCGGAGACCTGCGGCCCGGCATCGTGCATCGGCTCGACAAGGACACCTCCGGGGTCCTGCTCGTGGCCAAGACGGACCGCGCCCACCAGATGCTGTCGCGCCAGATGCGCCGGCGGACGCTCGGCAAGGAATACCTGGCCCTCGCCGCGGGCGTTCCCCGGGTCCGCAAGGGCGAGGTCTCCTTCGCGATCGGACGCGACCCGCGCGACCGCAAGCGCATGGCGGCGATTCGCCCGACCGAGGCGGCGCTGCCGGCCGGCGCGCGGGAGGCGCGGACGCTCTACGAGATCGAGCGCGATTGGTTCGCGCTGGGGCTGACGCTCCTGCGCTGCCGCCTGATCACCGGCCGCACGCACCAGATCCGGGTCCACCTCGCCGCGTCCGGCCTGCCGATCGTCGGTGACCCCGTGTACGGCCGCGCGCGATACCCGCGCGTCAGGGACCCCGACTTGAAGGCGGCGCTCACCGGATTTCCCCGGCAGGCGCTGCACGCCGAGCGGGTCTCCTTCCTGCATCCGGTCACACAGAAGCTCATCTGCGTGGTGGCTCCCGTCCCGCCCGACCTGGCCGGCCTCATCGCCTCGATCGACGCCGCCGCGCGATAACCTGCGCCCATGAGCTCAAACCGCGAAGTCCTGTTCGAGGGCCGGCATCTGCTCTTTCTCCGGCGGGATGGCTGGGAGTACGTCGAGCACCGCACGGCGCCCGAGGCCGTGATGGTGGTTGCGATCACGTCCTCCCGCGAGCTCGTCCTCGTCGAGGAGCGGAGGCCCGCTCTCGACGGTCCGGTGATCTCGCTGCCGTCGGGACTGGTCGGCGACGAGGGGCCCGAGGAGCCGATCGAGGCCGCCCGCCGCGAGTTGCGCGAGGAGACCGGCCATCACGCGTCCGCATTCCGGGGGCTCGGTCGGGGCCCGGGCTCCGCGGGACAGAGCTCCGAGATGATCACGTTTTTCGCGGCGGAGAAAGCGGAGCGCGCCGGCGAACAGGCTCCGCACGACCTCGGCCGAATCCGAGTCCACGTCGTCCCGATCGCCCGCTTGCCCGCCTGGGCCCGGGCGCGCGAGGCGGAGGGCGTCCGGGTCGATCCGAAGATCTGGGCGGGGCTGTACCTGGCGGAGCGGACGGAAGCGGAGGCGGAGACGCGCTCTACTTGACCGACAGGTAGATGACCAGGTCGTCCTTCCGAAGCGCGACGCGATCGGTTTCGATTTCCGCCACCACGAAGCCCTCGACGTAGCCGCCGACGCCCAGG
Source organism: Thermoanaerobaculia bacterium (assembly GCA_038224325.1). Taxonomy (GTDB): domain Bacteria; phylum Acidobacteriota; class Thermoanaerobaculia; order UBA5066; family Gp7-AA6; genus DAHUXD01. Next base: position 71,435 of record JBBRFL010000013.1, read on the forward strand.
ACGCGGTCATTCAGGAGGGCGCGAGGCTCGGTCTCCGACCAGACGATCCCTCCGAGCTCGATCTTCGCCTCGTCCGAGAGCGCGATGGAGCCCGCATAAGTGCGGCCCGACGCGAGGCGCGGAGCCCGGGCGGCGGGCGGGGCCTCGGTGGCGCGAACCGGGGCCGGGGTCGGGGTCGGGGCGTCGGCCAGAATCGCCCGCGCGTTTCCCCGTGGAGGAGGCGCGACGACCGAGAGCGGGAACGGCGTGGGAAGGGCCGGCGCGGGGACGGCGGCTTCGGAGGCGATGCGGTGCGAGACAGGCCGGGGCCGAGCCACCGCTGCGGCCGGCCGGCGGATCGCGTACCAGGAGGCTGCTCCCCCGGCGGCGATCGTCAGGAGCGCGGCCCAGGACGCGCGCCGGAGGAAGAGGCCTCGCGCGCGCCCCGCGTCGGGCATGGGGGTCGGGACCCAGGGACGATCTCCCTCGCGGCCCTCGGCTCCCGGGGTCGCGGCCTGCGCTCGCTTGAGCGCCTCGTCGATCAGGCTCATGCGCCGATTCCCTCGAGTTCGCGGATGGCCTGGCGCACCGCGCGCCCGGTCAGCTCGTAGGTGCCGTTGACGTATCCGTAGAGGAGCGCCTTGTCGCACACCGCGTTGACCAGCCGGGGAACGCCCCCCGCGTACCGGTGCACCCGGCGGATGGCCCAGGGGGTGAACGTGGGACGGCCGTCCGCGCCCGCCACGCGCAGACGGTGCGCGACGTAGCGCTCGGTCTCGGTCCGGTCCAGAGGAGCCAGGTGGTACCGCACCGTGATCCGCTGCCGCAGCTGGCGAAGGCCCCTATGGTCGAGCTTTTCCCGCAGCTCCGGCTGGCCGATGAGGACGATCTGGAGGAGCTTGCGCTGGTCGGTCTCGAGGTTCGACAGCAGACGGATCTGTTCGAGCAGCTCCGGCTCGAGGTCCTGCGCCTCGTCGATCAGGAGCACGACGTCGTTTCCGGCGCCCGCCTGCTCCAGCAGGAATCGGTTGAGGATGTCCAGGTAGGCGGTGCGGTCCAGCTTCCGTGGCTGGAGCCCGAGCTCGGTCAGGATCGCGCGCATGAGCTGCGTGCTCGTCAGGGTCGGGTTCAGGATGAGTGCGGTCTTGTAGGCCGGCCCGAGCTCCGAGAGGATCGCTCGGCAGATGGTGGTCTTCCCCGCTCCGACCTCGCCGGTGATCTGGATGAATCCCTTGCGCTCCCGGATGCCGAACAGCACGTGGTTGAAGGCCTCCCGGTGCTTGTCGGAGAAGAACAGGAACCGGGGATCCGGCGTGATGTTGAACGGCGCTTCCCGGAAGCCGTAGAAGTCGTTGTACATGGAGTCGCCGGTTATCGTAGTGCAACACCGGGCGAGCGGCTGAGAAGACAAGAAAAACCCTCCCGTCCTTGTACGGACGAGAGGGGTCCTTCGTCGGAGGAAAGCGCCTAGGACGCCTTCGCGATCGGCGGGCGGCAGTCCTCGCAGGGACGAAATCCCGCCTTCGCCGCCTCCCGTTCGTCGTGGAACCGGACCTTGTTCGAGAGGACCAGGGTGGCGATCCCGCCGCAGGTCGGGTAGCAGTAGTGGCGCCCCGCCGCGTTGCCGAGGTAGCGAACGCCCGAGGATGCCAGCTTCTCGAGCGTCTCGGGCTGCGCGCCCTCGATCTCGAGGAGCGTGCGCTTGTTCCTCGGCCCGCCGAGCGAGTACTTGCCGATGTGCCCGTCGCTGCGCACGACGCGGTGGCACGGGATGAGCAGCGGGACTGGATTCTTGGCCAGCGCGGATCCCGTCGCCCGCACCGCGCCCGGCCGTCCGATCTCCCGGGCGATCCAGCTGTACGGCCTCACCTCCCCGGCCGGGATCTCGAGCGCCTTCATCAACACCGCGCGCTCGAACTCCGAGAGCCCTCTCAGGTCGAATCGAAGACCGCCGGGGGCTTGCCCCTGGAGCTTTCGGATCCGCTTCCGGATCTCCGCCGGCGCCAAGTGTCGCTCGGCCTGCACGGAGCGCCCGTGCATCCGGCGGAACGCGCGGGCGAAATCGGCGGCCGACTTCGCCCGCGTCACCATCGAGATGCCCGCGGCACTGTGCGCGATGAACACCGGTCCGACCGGCGACTCGAGCCTCCAGTACGTGTCCGCCAGGCCGATCCTCCGCATCACCGACGGCAGCAGGGTTGCGGGAGCCTTCTCAGAGGGAAGGCCCTCGAGCGCCGCCGTCAAACCAAACGTGTCCTTCATCGTCTTCACAGTCTCACTCCTTCGCCGCGCGACTTCGAGAGCGCCTCGCGCAGCGCGATGATGGCGCGATGGACGTTGGATTTCGCCGTGCCCAGCGGCTGCTGCAGCACGCGGGCGACCTCGTCGAGCCGCAGGCCCTCCACGTACCGGAGAACGATGGCTTCGCGATACTTCTTCGGCAGGCCCGCGACCAGTGTCGCGATGTCCGCCCGGCTCCGGCCGTCCTCGTACCGGGCGTCGGGGCGGGAGGCGGGATCGTCCGAGGGCTCGAAGAGCGCTTCGCTTCCCTCGGACAGCGGGTGGTCGAGCGAGACCACCCGCAGCTTCTTGCCGCGCAGGCGATTGCGCGCCACGTTGAGCGTGATCCGGTAGAGCCAGGCGCGCAGGGCGAGGGCCCGGACCCGATCGGCCGGGTAGGAGCCCAGCGCGCGATAGGCCCGGACGAAGGCGTCCTGCGCGACCTCCTCGGCGTCCTCGCGGTTCCCGGTGACGCGCATCGCGAAGGAATAGAGGCGATCCTGATAGGCGCACACGAGCGCCTCGAAGTTGGCGTCGAGGTCCTCCGCGAGGTCCCTCCGGAGCGCCTCATCCTGCGACATCGCGATCTTCGTCCTCGTTTCCGCCTCGGGCTGTCCCATCACCAACCGGAACCCCGCGAATCCCCTTCGAACCGGCCAGGCCACCTGCCCCGTACCCGGGGCGCATCGGCTCATCATGTCGCCCTCCAACCATCGCCTCAAACACGCCCTGAGGGTGTTTGGTTGCGGAGGGCGAGCCGCTAGGCGCTCTCCCTCCCCGCCGTTCGGGCGATCGCGGATGCGATCACGCCGGCATGGTGGCGGCTGTTCTCGATGAAGATCGAGTTGACGTCCTTCCCGCCGAGGATCGCGCCCGCCAGATACAGTCCCGGGACGTTGGACTCGAGCGTTTCGGGATCGTGCGCGGGGACGCTGCGGGACCCCTCGAGACGGACTCCGCAACGCTCGAGGAGCGCGAGATCCGCCTCGTAGCCGACGAGCGGGAAAACCGCATCCGCGGGGACGGTCAGCGCGCCGGCGGGCGTCTCGACGCGGACGCCATCGGGGGCGATCTCGACCACGCGCGAGGAAAACAGGGCCCGAATCCTTCCGGCCGCGATGCGATTCTCGAGATCCGGCTTGATCCAGTACTTGACGCGCTCCGAGATTGCGGCTCCCCGGTGGACGAGCGTGACCCGCGCCCCGTGCCGGTACAAATCGAGCGCCGCTTCGGCCGCCGAATTCTTGCCGCCGATCACGACGACGTCGCGGTCGAAATAGGGAAACCCCGACACGTAGCGGGCGTGGACGTGCGGCAGCGAGTCTCCCGGAACGCCGAGAGTCCGCGGGGTATGGAAGAAGCCGGTCGCGAGAATCGCGGCGGCCGCCCCGATGCGGACCGGTTCCCCGCGTCGCGACGCCGAGATCGCGAGTCCGCCGCCCTCCCGTGGCTCGATGCGTTCGACCGCCGTCTCCGCGACGACTCGCACGCCGAATCTCTCCGCGACTCCCCGGTAGTAGGCCAGCGTCTCGAGGCGGGTGGGATGCGCGTCCGCGACGGGAAACGGCACGCCGGCGATGTCCAGAAGGTCCCGGGTCGAGAACCACCGCATCTCCTCCGGGAAGTGGTAGATCGAGTCGAGAATCGAGCCCCGGTCGTAGCAGGTGGCGGCGACGCCCAGCTTCCCGAGCTCGATCGCACAGGCGATCCCCGTCGGTCCGGCGCCGACGATGGCGACCCCGGGAGCCGCGCTCATCGGCGAGCGGGCTGGACGCGCAGCTCGTCGATGGAGCGCAGGACACCGGCGCGCATGACGAAGCGTAGCCGGCGGAGGTTGGCGATGTCGGCCGTCGGGTCGGCCCCGACCACGATGAGGTCCGCGAACTTCCCCTTCTCGATCGTGCCCGTGATCTTCTCAACGCCCATCGCCAGGCTTCCCCCCCGCGTCGAGGCGACGAGGACCTGCATCGGCGTGAGCCCCACGGCCTGCATCGCCTCCATCTCGGCGTAGATGGAGGGGCCGTGCAGGGTGAGCGGATTCCCGGCGTCCGTTCCCATCGCGACCGGGATGCCCGCGTCGGACACGCGCTTGAGGTTCGTCGCCATCATGGCGGTCGCCTTCGCGACGCGCTCCTCCAGCGAAGCCAGCCGCGCGCCGTCGGTCGGCGGCAGCGTGACGCTCTCCCTCACCTTTTGCAGCGTCTCCGCGTCGACACAGCCGTTCGGGTCGTCGACGGCCGGCGGCGCGGCCGCTCCGCCGGCCCGGGCCAGTCGCGCGTATCCGCCGTACACGGTCAGCGTCGGACAGTAGACCGCCGCGCCCGCCCGGGCGGCCGCGAGAAACTCGTCGTCCACGGGCAGATCGTCCACGCTGTGGACGAGCAGGTGCGCGCCGGCCTTCAGGGCCACCTTCGCCTCCGTCAGACCGGTCGCATGGACGATCAGGGGCAGACCCAGGGTCCTCGCCTCCTGCGCCGCGGCGAGGACCGCGGGAGTGGACGCCTCGACGGTTTGCTCCGGCGTCACTATGAACCAGATCTTGACGGCGTCGGCGCCGCGCGCGGCGAGGTAGCGGGCCCCGGCCCGCCCGGCCTCGGGATCCTTCAGGTAGATGAACTGCCGCTCGGCCGGCAGGTTGAGCCAGAAGTCGATCGTCGAGAGCAGGGGGCCCGCTGCGGCCACGCGGGGCGCGGCGGCGTCCTCGCGCTCGCGATGGGCCATCTCGATCGACCAGGGGAAGCCTCCGTCGTCGAACACGGACGTCAGCCCCGAGCAGAGCTGCGATCGCAGGAATCGCTCCGGGTGCGCCGCCAGGTCCGACGCGACTTTTTCGTACGGATACCGGTCGCGCACGTCGAAGGAGTCCGGCCGCCCGTCGGCCCAGCCCGTCTGGGAGAAGTGGACGTGCGAGTCGATCAGACCCGGCGTGATCCAGGCTCCGGAGACGTCGGTGACGAGGGCGCCCGGCGGCACCCGGCACTCGGCTCCCGCGCAAGCAATCCGGCCGTCGGTCACCACCACAGTCGCTCGCGGAACCGGAGCCGCTCCCGTTCCGTCCACCAGCGTGGCTCCCACGAGAGCGCGGGAGGGGACCGGCCCGGCCGCGAACAGGCCGACCAGGGCGAGCCAGATTGCCATCGAGCGAGGACTCTACACCGGCGGGGCGCCGCCGACTGCCTCTACAGGCCTTGGATCCGGACCGATCCGCCGCTCGTGTGCAGCCGCAGCGTGTTTCCGCCCTTGCCCATGCGACCGCTCAAGCTGCCGCGCGAGATCTCTCCATGGACCTGGATCGGGAGATCGGTGCGAACCGCATTGCCGGACGCCTCAATCGCGAGATTGGCGTCGGGGTCGAGCGCGACCTCGATGCCGCCTCCCGACGTCTCCAACGAGCCGCCGTTCGAGTTGCCCCGGGCGAAGGATGCCTCGATGCCGCCGCCCGACGTGTCGGCGCGGACGCGTCCTCCCGCCTCCTGGATCCGGATCCCCCCGCCGGAGGTCTCGGCGTCGATGTCTCCGGTGACTCGTTCGAGCTCGATCGAGCCACCCGAGCTCTCCGCGTGCACGGCCCCGTCGATCCCGGCCGCCTCGACGCCGCCGCCCGAGGTGTTGGCGCGGACGGTTCCGGAGACGTCCCGCAGCCGGATCCCGCCGCCCGAGGTGTCGAGGTCGAGGCTGCCCTTGTGGTCCCGCACGCCGATGCCGCCCCCGGAGGTCTCTAGCTTCGCGGCCGCTCGCATCGCGGAGACGGTGATTCCGCCTCCCGAGGTCTCGATCGACAGGCGCGTCTCGGCGGGCACCTGGATCTCATACTCCACGCGATCGTTCAAGTGGGAGAACCAGCGGTGCGGGTGTTTCTTGCGCGCCGTGATCGCCACGCGATTGGGCGACTCGTCGAAACGGAAATTCAGCAGCTCGTCCAGGTCCTTGCTCTTCGAGGTCACGACGAGGTGCACGCCGGGCTCCGCCTTCCCGGTGACGGTGACCTTCCCCATGTCGGTGTCCAGGCGAAGCTCGCCCCCGGGGGACAGGCTCAGGGTCTTCTCGATGCGGGTGCCGGCCAGTGCGGGGAGGGCCACCAGGGCGAAGGCGGCGGCGAGGGAGGCACGCCTGAATGTGGAACTCATGAGAACGTCCCTTCTCTTGCCCGCGCAGAGCCTCAGCGCCCGAACGGGTCGTCTCCTCTGATGAATACGCACCCGCGGGCGAGAGGTTCCCCGGAAACGACCGAGGGGGTCAGGGCACAATCAGACGAACGCCTGCGGGAGCGGCGTGTAGGGCCTCCCCTGGGCATCCGCCACGGCCCTGTAGGTCAGCTTTCCGTCGTAGGTGTTGACGCCCTCGGCCAGGTGCGGATTCTCCTCGACCGCCCGCTTCAGCCCCTTCTTCGCCAGCTCCAGCGCGTACCGGAGCGTCGAATTGGTCAGCGCGAAGGTCGAGGTGCGCGCGACGGCGCCGGGCATGTTGGCTACGCAGTAGTGGATGACGCCGTCGACCGAATAGACCGGATCGGAGTGAGTCGTCGCCCGAGTCGTCTCGAAGCACCCCCCCTGGTCCACGGCGACATCGACGGCGACCGCGCCCTTCTTCATCTGCGAGATGAGCTGTCGGGACACGAGCTTGGGAGCGGCGGCCCCCGGAATCAGAACCGCCCCGATCAGGAGGTCGGCGCGTCGGCATCCCTCCTCCAGCGTCAGGGAGTTCGATGCGATCGTCTTGACGCGTCCGAAGAAGATGTCGTCGAGCTCCCGCATCCGATCCGGAGACGTCTCCAGGATCGTCACGTCGGCGCCCATGCCGGCGGCGATCTTGGCGGCGTTGGTGCCCACGACGCCGCCGCCGATGATCACGACGTCCGCGGGGGGGACGCCCGGCACGCCCGCGAGGAGGACGCCGCGGCCGCCGTTGGGCTTCTGCAGGTAGTAGGCGCCGACGTGCACGCTCATGCGGCCGGCGACCTCGGACATGGGCGTCAGGAGCGGCAGCGATCCATTGCGGGCCGTGATGGTCTCGTAGGCGACGCCCGCGACCCGGCGCTCGAGGAGCATGTCCGTCAGCGCCCGCGCGGGGGCGAGATGCAGGTACGTGAACAGGATCTGGCCAGGCCGCAGGCGTTGGTACTCGGGACCCACGGGCTCCTTGACCTTGACGATCATGTCGGCTCGGGCGAAGACCTCGTCGGCGTTCGGGAGGATCCGGGCGCCCGCCGCCTCGAACTGCTCATCGGGAATACCGGAGCCCACACCCGCGTCCCGCTCGACGAAGACCTCGTGTCCGGCGGACGCGAGCGCCTGGACGCCCGCGGGGACCAGGCCGACCCGGTTCTCGTTGTCCTTGATCTCCCGGGGAAGGCCGATGATCATCTCGTCCTCTCTGTGGAACGGGCGGCCGCGAGGGCCGCCGCCCCTACGTTTCCCGTCCCGGGAGCCGAGAGTCCCTAGTGCGTGTCGATCTGCGCCTTCTGCAGCTTGCCCGAATAGTCGACGTAGATCGACTTCCACTCGGTGAAGACGTCGAGGCCGGCGATGCCCGCCTCGCGATGGCCGTTGCCGGTGTCCTTGATCCCGCCGAAGGGCAGGTGCACCTCGGCTCCGATGGTGGAGGAGTTGACGTAGAAGATTCCGGTCTCGAACTCGCGCATGGCCACGAAGGCCTTGTTGACGTCGCGCGTGTAGATCGAGCCGGAGAGGCCGTAGGGCACGGAGTTGGCGACACGGATCCCCTCCTCGAGCGAGGAGATCGGCACGACCGTCGTGACGGGACCGAAGATCTCCTCGCACGCGACGCGCATGCGGGCGTCGGCGTCGGCGAACACCGTCGGCGAGAAGAACCAGCCCTTCTGCAGCGGCCCCGCGGTCAGCTTCTCGCCGCCGCACAGGAGCCGCGCTCCCTCCTGCTTTCCGATCTCGACGTACCGGGCCACGGTCTCGCGCTGCTTCTCGGACACGCACGGCCCCATGTCGACGCCTTCCTCGAGGCCGTTCCCGATCCGCAGCGCCTTCACGCGCGCGACCAGCTTGTCCAGGAACTCGGCGTACACGTCGCGATGGACCAGCAGGCGCGAGGCCGCCGTGCACCGCTGTCCCGTCGTCCCGAACGCCCCCCAGACCGCTCCGTCGACGGCGAGGTCCACGTCGGCATCCTCCATGACGAGGATCCCGTTCTTGCCGCCCATCTCCAGGTGGAGGCGCTTGAAGGTGGGAGCACAGGCCAGGGAGATGCGGCGGCCGACCTCGGTCGAGCCCGTGTAGGACACGACCTTGACGTCCGGATGCTGGACGAGCGGATCGCCCACCTCGCCGCCCGAGCCCATGACCACGTTGAAGACTCCGGGCGGCAGGCCGGCCTCATCGAAGACCCGGGCGAGAGCCACGACCGAGGCGGGCGTATCGGTGGCGGGCTTGATCACGATGGTGTTCCCCGCGATCAGCGCCGCCATCGACTTCCACGCGGGAATCGCCATCGGGAAGTTCCAGGGCGTCACGAAGGCGCAGACGCCGACGGGCTGCCGGATACACATGGCGAACTTGTTGGGAAGCTCCGAGGGCGTCGTGAAACCGAAGAGACGCCGCCCCTCGCCGGCCGCGAGAAAGGCCATGTCTATGGCCTCCTGTACGTCCCCGCGAGTCTCGGTCAGGACCTTCCCCATCTCGCGCGTCATGAGCCGCGCGAGCTTCTCCTTGTCGCGTTTCAGGATCTCGCCGGCCGCGTAGAGGACCTCCGCGCGCCGCGGGGCGGGCGTGTTCTTCCAGCCCGGAAACGCGGCCTTGGCCGCGGCCACCGCGGCGTCCACGTCGTGCGAGTCGCTCTTGGGGAAGAGCCCGATCAGATCATCCCGGTCGGCCGGGTTGCGGTTCTCGAAGGTCTTGCCGGACGCCGACGGCATCCAGCGCCCGCCGATCAAGTTGTGCTGAGTGTCGACTGCGATCTCCGTCGCCATTTTCAGTATCCCTCCGTCTTTTTCGGGACAAATGGTGGCGGTGGCGGCGGCGGAGGCGGCGAGGCCGCTCCGCCGGACATCGCCACGCTCCCCTGGAGCTGGGCTCCCTCGGCAATGATGACTTTGGGAGCGGAGACGTTCCCCTGGACCGACGCCGACGCCAGCAGCTCCGCCCGCTCGTCGGCGTGAATCTGGCCCTGCAGGCGACCCCCGACGATTACCCAGCGGGCGTGCACGTCTCCCTGGAGCTCGCCGGAGGCGGCGACGGTCACCTTCCGGTTGACCCGGATGTTCCCCTCGCATCGCCCCTGGATGAGGATGTCCTCGTCCCCGGAGATCTCCCCCACGATCTTCACCTTGGACCCGATCACCGTGACCGCCGAAGCGCCCCCGGTCGGGGCCGGTGCGGGCGCCGCCGGCGGATGCTCCGGGGCCGGAGTCGGAGCCGCCCCCCCAATTCCATCGCTCTTTCCAAATATGGACACCGGAACCTCCCGAGAAGCCGCCGAGTTTAGCAAAACGGGAGAATGCCCTTCCCCAAGCGCCCGCTACGAAACCTTTCGCCGGCAGGGCCGTACTGGTTCGGGTGAGAAGCTAGAAATCCAGCACGTGCTGGTTTTCTAGCACTCGACCCGGAGGGCCCATGCGCAGACGGAAAGCCCCGCCGAACCTCTCGCGACGCGAGCGCCAGATCATGGACATCCTGTACCGCCTCCGGCAGGCCTCGGCGGCCGAGGTCCTGGCGGCGCTCCCCGATCCTCCGGGATACTCGGCGGTGCGCGCCATGCTGCGCGTCCTGGAGGACAAGGCGCACGTCCGCCATCTCCTGGAAGGCAACCGCTACGTCTACCGCCCGACGCTGCCCCGCGAGAAGGCGAGCCGGCCCGCTCTGGCCGGAGTGCTCGAGACTTTTTTCGACGGTTCGACCGAGAAGGCCGTGGCCGCGCTGCTGGAGCTTTCCCCTGCGGGCCTCTCCGAGGAAGAGCTCGACCGCTTGTCCCGACTGATCGACCAGGCCCGAATGGAGGGACGCTGACATGCACCTGACCTGGAGCTTCGCGAGCCGATTCGCCACCGACGTCGCGTGGAAGTCCACGTTCCTCTTCGCCGTCACCGGCCTCCTGATGCTCGCCTCGAGACGGTCCAGCGCCGCGGGCCGGCACCGGATCGGGGTCCTTGGCCTCGGGGCGTCACTGCTCCTTCCGATCCTCGCGCTCGTCCCCGGTCGCCTGCCCCTGCCCCTGTCCCTCCCGAAGGGGCCCGAATTCCTGCGAGGCGGCTCGGCGGGGCTCGCAATCGTTCTCGGCGTCTGGTCCCTCGGGGCTCTGGCGGTATCCGCGCGACTCCTGGTCGGATGGCGGCGGGTCCGCGCCATGGCGCGGGACGCCGAGCCCGTTCGCGACGCGGACTGGATCGCGGAGCGCGACGCACTCGCCCGCCGGCTGGACGTCCGGCGCCCCGTCGCGCTGATGGAGAGCGCCGCTGTGCCCGTCGCGATCACGGCCGGCCTCCTGCGGCCGCTCCTCCTGGTCGGGCGAGCGGCACGGCTCTGGGCCGTCGAGCGGCGCCGCGTGGTCCTCCTCCACGAGCTGGCGCACGTCAAGCGCAGCGACTGGGCCTCGGCTCTCCTCGCCGAGTTCGCCGTCGCGCTCTACTGGTTCCATCCGCTGGCCTGGTGGATCGGC
>JBBRFL010000014.1:0-78316 GCA_038224325.1 Thermoanaerobaculia bacterium
CAGCTCGTCGCCCATCGCGATGCTCGGGGTCTCCCCGACCGCCAGGCTCTTGCGCAGGAACTCGGACAGGCGCACGCACATCTCCTGCGCCCGGGCGGGATCGCTTCCGGCGAGCGAGGCGATGGAGTTCAAGCTGTTGAAGAGGAAGTGCGGCTGGATCTGCGCCTTCAGCACCGCCAGCTCCGCTTCGCGGGCCAGGATCTGCGTCTCCGCCTCCCTCCGCTCGGCCTCGCGCGCCGCCTCGAGGGAGAGGAGCACGTAGTGCATCGCGGCGTACAGGAAGTACAGGAGGACGCCGGCGGCCAGAAGCGCGGGCGCCTGGACGGCATACAGGGCGGCGAGGCCCGGAAACCGGGGGAGGTTTTCGAGCAGCCGGGAAAGACCGCTCCCGAGGAGGACCCAGAGCGAGCTGGTCACCAGCGCGGCGGCGGTGAACGTCGCCACCATCTGCGGGATCCGGGAACGGCCCAGCGGGAACTGCCGGCACGGGTACCAGGCGGAGAGCCCGATGAAGGCGTACGCCAGCGTCAGGGGCACGGCGAGAGCCGCCGCGGCTTCGAGGGGAAGACCGCCGCGCCGGGCCAGCAGCGCCGTCACGATCGCGGCGAGCGGCGCGCACGCCGCCAGATACGGCAGCAGGCGCCCCCGGCGCGCGAGGAGGGGATGCATCAGAGCGCTCTCGGGATGACGACACTCACCATCGCCACGACGATCGGTCGCATGTCAGTTCTTCACGTCGATGCCGCCGAAGATCACGGCGCCGGTGATCGTCAGGGTCTTTCGAACCGCGCCGGAGGTCGTGATCGCTCCGCCGGGCCGGGGCCGATACTCGCAGCTCCCGAAGATGGGCGTGACCTGGTTGACGACGTTCCAGTCCTCGGGAATCCGCAGGTCGATGCCGCCGAAACACACGAAGACGTCGATCGTCGCGGAGTCTGCCGCCATGACGGCCTCGCGCAGGTCGATGTCGAAGCCTCCGAAGACGACGTTGATGGTGCCGCCCCGAAAGTCGGCGGTCCGGATGACCCGGTCCCCACCGCCGAAGACGGCGAGCTCCTCGAGCGTCCCCGACGCCGGCCCCGGGCCGCGCAGACCGCGCGTCGCTTCCAGGCCCGCCATCGCTCCGTCGTGCGCGCGCTCCCCGACGCCCGCGGCCCCGCGCGGGCCGGTGACCCACGCCTGCCAGATCAGGTGGAGACCGGCCAGGACGAGGAAAACGGGCCAGACTTTCCAGAAGCTGATCCAGAAGACCCCGAGGGTCCGGAGCAGGAAAAACGCTCCGAACGCGATCTCGAGGAGTCCCCACGCCCGATGGCCCGGCTTGCGGGGGCGCACGATGTGGGAGATGCCGGCGATGATCAGGATGACCGGCCAGAACTCCCAGATCTCAAAGCCCTGGATCCAGCCGAGGCTCTCGAGCGCGAACAGGATTCCGATCGCGATCAAGATCAGGCCGGCGATCGTCTTGCCGTTGAGCGGGAATCGGTTTCTTTCGTTCATGTCGTCCCTCGCCCTCAACGTACGAGATGCCGCGCGCCGCGTCCCGGGATTTTCGGCCAACGGCGTCCCGGCGCCGGTCAACGGATGCTATTCTTCGTCCGGTGGGCCCGGGTCGAGCGGCCGCCGCAGGAGCCGCGCCCCGGGGAAACGACCGCGAAGGACGAGAGGAGCGTATGCCGACCGAAATCATCATGCCCCAGATGGGGGAATCGATCGCCGAGGGAACCATCACGAAGTGGCTCAAGAAGGTCGGCGACCCGATCAAGCGGGATGAGCCCATCTTCGAGATCTCGACGGACAAGGTGGATGCGGAGATCCCGTCGCCGGTCGCCGGCACGCTACTGGAGATCAAGGTCAGCGAAGGCCAGACGGTCGCGATCAACACGGTCGTCGGCGTCATCGGCGAGGCCGGCGAGCAGGCGGCCACCGCGGCGCCGGCGAAAACCGAACCGGACGGCGCGGCCGCCGCGGCGCCGTCTCCGGCCCCGGCTTCCGCCCCGGTCCCGGCCGCGAGCGCAGAGGCGAAACCCGCGGCGCCTGTCGCGCCCGCGGCACCCGCAAAACCCGCCGCTCCCCCGGCCGCAGCGGCGGCTCCCCAGACTCCCCCGACCCTCGTCCGCGCGGCTACCGCCGAGCCCGTCTCCGAGGGCGGACAGGTGGAATCGATCGAGGAGCGCATCCGCCGCCGCTCGTCTCCTCTGGTGCGCAAGATCGCCCAGGAGCACGCGATCGAGATCCGCGAGGTTGACGGAACCGGCATCCACAACCGGGTTACCAAGAACGACATCCTGTCCTACCTCGAGAACCGCAAGGTCGCCGCGGTCCCGTCCGGCGGGCGATCCGCCGCCGCGCCCGCGCAGGCTCCCTCTGTGGGGCGCGCCGAACCCGCGGAGGCCCCGGCGCCGCGGCCGGCGATGGCCGTCACGGACCGCGACGAGCTCGTCGCGATGACGAAGATCCGACGGATCACGGCGGAGAACATGATCCTCTCCAAGCGCACGTCCGCCCACGTGACCACGGTCTTCCAGGTCGACTACACGAACATCGCGAAGCTCCGCGCGCGGCACAAGGAGGACTTCCTCGCCAAGAACGGCGTGAAGCTGACCTACCTGCCCTTCATCTTCCGGGCCGCGATCCAGGGACTGCGCGAATATCCGCAGGTCAACGCCTCGATCGACGGCGAAAACATCGTGTATCACCACGACATCCACCTCGGGATGGCGGTCGCACTGGACTGGGGGCTCATCGTCCCGGTCATCCGGAACGCCGACGAGAAGTCCATCCTCGGGCTCGCCCGCGCGTCGCAGGACCTGGCCGAACGCGCGCGCACCAAGCGGCTCAAGCCCGACGAGATCCAGGGCGGCACCTTCACGGTCACCAATCCCGGGGTCTTCGGGTCCCTCTTCGGCACGCCCATCATTCCGCAACCACAGGTCGCGATCCTCGGGGTGGGAACGATCGAGAAGCGCCCGGTCGTCGTCGCGGACGAGCACGGCCAGGACGCGCTCGGAATCCGCACGGTCGGATACCTGGCGCTCTCATTCGACCATCGCCTGATCGACGGCGCCGACGCGGACCGGTACATGGCGGGCGTCAAGAAGACCCTCGAGAAGGGGGAGTTCGATCTCGGCTGACGCCGCGATCTCTCCGGATCCTCCCCGCATCGGACGGCGCGCGACCGCCGCGATCTTCGTCGTCGCCCTCGCCGCGCGGCTGGCCGCGATCGGTCACTTCGGTTTCTCGACGCTGCGATTCGGCGGCGCGATCCCCTATCTCTCCGCCGCGGGCGACCTCGCACGCAGCGGCCACTACCCCCTGCGAACGGACTCCACCATCTTTCGACCTCCCGGCTATCCGGCGTTCTTGGTTGCCGCGACGCTGGGTCATCCCGATCGGATCGCCCTCGCCAAGTGCGCCAACGCGGTGCTCGGGGCAGCCGGGTGCCTTCTCCTCGCGGCCCTGGCCGCGCGCCTCAGCCGACGCCGGTCCGTCGCCGTCGCCGCGGGGCTGCTCGCGGCGCTGTGCCCCGGGCTCGTCCTCGTGGCGGCCGACGTGCAGGACGAGCCGCTCTACATCGTTCTCATCCTGTCCTCCGGTTTTCTCCTGCTGGCCGGGGTCGACCGGCCGTCCTCGAATCTGACGCTCGCGGCCGGCGTTCTCCTCGCCCTGGCCGCGCTCACGAGGCCCACCGCGCTCGTCCTCGCCGTTCTGCTCCTCGCCCCACTCGGAGATTCGAGGTGGCCTCCGAGGGTCCGTGCGCACCTGTCCCTGGCGGCGCTCCTGGGTTTTGGACTGGCTCTCGGGCCCTGGACGCTGCGCAACGCCCTCGTCTTCCACGAGTTTCTTCCCGTGAACGACGGCGCCGGCGTCGTCTTCTACCAGGGGAACTCGGACTGGGCCATCCGCTTCTATCGCGACGTGCATTCGCGCGCGGAGCTCGATCGCTGGGCTCAGGCGATGCACGCGGAGATCCGACGCGAGGGGGACACGTTCGACCGCGCCGGGCCCCTTTCCCCCAGGGCACGGTCCCGCCGGTTCGCCGAGCTCGCCCTCGCGCAGCGACGGGTCGACCCCTGGGGATGGGCGAGCCTCGAGCTCCGGAAGGCATGGGACTGGCTTCGACCATACCCGAACCCGATCTTCTGGCCAAAGCCGGTCGTCCTCGGGGTCGGCGCCTTCTACACGGCTTTGAGCGTTCTCGCTGTCCGGGGGCTCGCTCGCGAGCCCCGACGCGGAGTGCGGCTCTTCGTCGTGGCGTTTCTCCTCCTGACGATGCTCCCGCACATCGCGACGCTGGTCCTGTGGCGTTACCGGATCGGGTCCTGGGATCCGGTTCTCGTCCTCTACGGAGTCGCGGGTGCCTGGCGGGCCCGATGACGGGGGACGATCCGCGGCCGCGGCCGCCCCCCCGTCGCGACGTTACACTCGCCCGGTGGAAGCGTTGACCGCGCCGGCGATCCGTCCGGTCGAGGGCCGCTGGCTCGGCCGCGTGAGCTACGACCTGGCGCTCGACCTGCAGCGCGCGGCCGCCGAGAGGGTCGCCCGGGGCGGCCCGGAGGCCCTCCTCCTCCTCGAGCACGAGCCGGTCTACACGTTGGGACGCAACGCGATCGAGGCTGACATCCTGTGGGATCGAGAGCGCCTCGCGGCGCTCCGCGTGGAGGTCCGGGAGTCGAACCGCGGCGGCAAGGTCACCTACCATGGGCCCGGCCAGCTCGTCGGCTATCCGATCCTGAGCCTCTCTCCCGACCGGCGCGACGTGAAGCGGTACGTGCGCGATCTGGAGGACGTCGTGATCCGCACGCTCGCCGACTTCGGGATCTCCGCGCAGCGCTCGGACCGGAAGGATCGCGTGACTTCGGTGTGGGTCGGCAACGACAAGATCGCCGCAATCGGCGTTCACATCGCGCGCTGGATCACGACCCATGGATTCGCTCTGAACGTGACGAACGAGCCCCTGTCGCGCTTTGCCGGCATCGTGCCGTGCGGCATCACGGACGGCGGCGTCACCGCGATGGAGCGGGTCCTCCGCGTCGGGCCTCCGGTCGAGGAGGTCGCTCGCCGGCTGCTGCCGCGTTTCGCGGAGGTCTTCGGCCGCGAGGTCGGCCTCGCGTGGCCCGCCGCGCCCGAGAGATAATCGCCGCGTGAAGACGGAATTGCCATCGCTCGCTCCGGCGTCCCGGCTCGACCGGCCGGAATGGCTCAAGGTGCGGCTCAACACGACCGGCGAGTACGAGGAGGTCCGCCGGATGATGCGCCGGCTCTCGCTCGTGACGGTCTGCGAGGAGGCGCGTTGCCCCAACATCCACGAGTGCTGGGCGCGCGAGCGCACGGCGACGTTCATGCTGCTCGGCGACATCTGCACGCGGCACTGCGGCT
Organism: Thermoanaerobaculia bacterium; assembly: GCA_038224325.1. GTDB lineage: Bacteria > Acidobacteriota > Thermoanaerobaculia > UBA5066 > Gp7-AA6 > DAHUXD01. Next base: position 5,380 of record JBBRFL010000014.1, read on the forward strand.
TCTGCGCCGTGGGGAAGGGAAAGCCCGGCGCCGTCGATCCCGACGAGCCCGAGCGCGTCGCGGAGGCGGCGCGCGAGCTCTCGCTCGCCCACGCGGTGGTGACCTCCGTCAACCGGGACGACCTGGAGGATGGAGGCGCCGCGCACTTCGCGGCCACGATCCGCGCGATCCGGAGCCGCAACCCGGGCTGTACGATCGAGGTCCTGGTCCCGGACTTCCGCGGAAACTGGGATGCGCTCGACCGCGTCCTCGACGAGGCGCCCGAGATCCTCAACCACAACGTCGAGACCGTTCGGCGCCTCTATCGCCGCGTGCGCCCCGACGCGCGCTACGAGCAATCCCTCGAGCTGATCTCGCGCGCGGACTCCCGCCGGCGCCGCGAGGCCCTCGACCTGAGGACCAAGTCGGGGTTGATGGTCGGTCTCGGCGAGTCGCCCGAGGAACTGGTGGAGACACTCGCCGACCTGCGGGCCGCGGGCTGCGACATCGCGACACTGGGCCAGTACCTCCAGCCCCACGAACGCCGGCTCCCCGTCGAGCGCTACTACGCTCCGGAGGAGTTCGATTGGCTGCGGGCTCAGGGCGAGGCGATGGGCTTCGGGCGCGTCGAGGCCGGCCCCCTGGTGCGATCCTCGTACCACGCCCGGCGCGCATTCGAAGGCCCCGCGGCTTGATGCGCGGAGGACGCCTTCGACGTTGGGGGCTGCTCGCCGCAGCCTTCGTCTTCGCCGCGTCGGCGAAGAGTCAGACCCGGGAGGCCGTACAAACGAAACGCCAGGATCCCGTCTATCCCGAAAAGAGCGAGGGGCAGGGGAACGTGTTGATGTCCGGACGGATCGACAGGCAGGGCCGGCTCGGAGACCTGCATCTGTTGGCTGCGAGCGCGAAGGAGTTCATCAAGCCCGCCGCGGATGCGGTCAAGGCCTGGGAGTTTCGCCCCGCGATGCGGGACGGCATACCGATCGAGGTCCCGGCGAACATCGGGGTGCGCTTTCGAATTCCGGGCGAGAAGCGCGGACTGATCCCCGCCCCGATCCTGGGGGACCTCGCCATCTTCCCCGCCGACGAGTCCGGCAAGCGGACGGCGCCGGAGGGGTTTCCGATCCGACGGGGCCAGGACAGGGCCCTGCGGGCCGAGGCGCACCTCGATGTTCCGCCGAACCTGAACGCCCGGACCCTGGCGGTCCGGGTGGAGGCCGTCGCGCCGAGCGGCCGGCATGTCGCGATCTTTCAGCCGCCCGTGGCCGTGCCCGCGCGAGTCATGGAAGTCACGATTCCCGTCGTAGCCCGGATCGGCGCCGACTGGGAGGAGGGAGTCTGGATGCTGCGATTCACCGTCAACGGCAACGGCGCCGGATCCGGGCAGTTCTGGCTCGCGAGCGATCCCGCGCACTTCACCTTCGTGATCCCGAAATCGTGATTCGCATGCGGCTCTCCCTCGCCGTGACCGCCGCCGCCGGGCTTCTCGGAGGCCTCGCCTGCGCGACCGCGCCCTCCTCCGCGGGCGACGTGCGGCCCTGCCCGGGCCTCGCCGTCCCCCGCGTTCTCGCGGTCCGGCCGGTGCCTCTGCCCGCATCCTTCGGCGCGGCGCGGGTCGGAGCGGACATTCCCGCCGAGGTGGTCGTGCGGCGCGACGGGTCGACCGCCGACGCCGCCGTCCGCACGACGGAGGTCGCGGTGCTCGGCCCCTTCGCGGAGGAAATGGTCAAGCGGGCGCGATTCGCTGCCGGGACCCTGGAGGGAAACCCGGTCGCCGTTCGCGTTCCCGCGCTGGTCGCCGTCGGCGTTCCGCGCTCGACCCCGGAAAACGGGCGGCCCGCGGACGTGTGGGTCTTCGTCCCGGGCGACGGATCGCGCGAGGCGCGATGGCAGCTTCGAGACCAGGTCTCGCGGATCGTGGTCGTGGCCCGCCCGGGGATCTCGGGCCGCCAGGGCGCCACCGTGGTCGCCGTGGCTCCGAGCGGAGAGCAGAAGAACCTGCTGACGATCCCCCCCGCGACGCCCGAGATCCGCCGTGCCGTCGCGACCGGAAAGTTCTTCTCGGCCGCGGGCGACTACCGGGTGGAGCTGCGCGTCGGGTCCTCCGCGACGGCCTTCGCCCGCTTCACCGTCGCGGATGACTCCGAGCACGCGATCGTCAACGCGTGCGAGCCGATGCCGATCGTCTTCAAGAAAATGGGGCCGGGGAACTGATCCCCGGCCCACACGCGATCCCTTACTCCCCGCCTCGGAATATTTTGGCACGCGCGGGGCGCGCTGTCGATCTCTTCTCTCAGGCGCGCCGAAAATCCCGAACGTCCTGGAACGGCGTCTCGCGATCGCGGAAGTCCGGGCGGTAGTACCGGGCGGCCGTCTCGAACTCCTGCTGGAACCCGTTGTACAGCCCGTGGGACTCCAGCGCGTTCAGCGCCCCCTCCCACTCCTCGGCCGTGATCGAGCGGCCGAGCGCGGCGTACTTTTCGTTCGACGCGGCGCGGTGGATCGGGTAGTACTGGGCCATCAGCGAAATCGCGACCCGCGGGGAGAGGGTCTCCGCGATCCAGGCGAGCGACTCGGAGACCCCGGCGACGCCGTTGGGGAGGACCAGGACACGGACCAGGAGACCGCTCTCGAGAAGGCCGTCCTCGCCGATCTCCAGCCGCGCCCCCTTCTGCCGGAACATCTCGAGCAGCGCCTCGCGCGATCGCTCCGCGTAGTCGGGCACCTTCGAGAAGAGCCCGCCGGCCGCCGAGTCCGCGTACTTGAGATCGGGCAGATAGACATCCACGACCCCCTCGAGCAGGCGCAGCACCTCGACGGAGTCGTAGGCGTTGGTGTTGTACACGATCGGAAGGCGCAGGCCGGCTCCCGCCGCGAGCAGGACCGCCTTCGCCATCTGCGGGGCGAAGTGCGTGGGCGAGACGAAGCCGATGTTGTGACAGCCCCGCTCCTGGAGCTCGAGCGCCATCTCCGCCAGTCGCTCGACGGGCACCTCGTTGTGCCTCTGGACCGGGTAGTCCTGGCTGATCTGATAGTTCTGGCAGTAGACGCACCGCAGGTTGCAGTTTCCGAAGAAGATGTTTCCGGCGCCGCGCGATCCGGTCAGCGGCGGCTCCTCCCCGAAGTGGGGTGCGTAGGCCGAGACGATCGGGAGTTCCGCGGAAGCGCACGACGCGAGCACTCCCGAAAGCCGATCGTTCCCGCAGTTGCGCGGGCACACCGTGCAGGCGGAGAGCAGTGCGTAGAGGCGGTCGACGCGATCGGAGAGCTCCCCCGTTTCGTAGAGTCGGAGATAGCCGGGATCGCCCATGCGCGCGAAGCTTAGCAGGGCCGGGTCGCCCGCTGGCGGGTCGCGCGCCGCTCAGGCGCCCCTGGGGAGGACGCAGTCGCGGGGCTTCTTGTCGTCGCGGATCCCGAGAAACACGGGCTGACGCAGCTTCTGATCCGCGGTCCACTCCTGGAACGCGACCTGCGCCACGAGGCGGGGCTCGAGCCAGAGCAAGCCCTTCTCCCGGGGGGGATTGCCGAACGCGGGCTTCGCGCGGGCGATCGGGGCGAAGACCCGCGCGAGCGACGACAGCGTCGCCTGCGAGAACCCGGCGCCCACCTTCCCGACGAAGCGCAGCTCGGAGCCGCGGTAGGCCCCGAGCAGGAGGGCTCCGAGGTGAGAGCGCGAGCCCCGCGGCGGGGTGTACCCGCCGATCACGAACTCCTCCTCCTGGTGGACCTTGACCTTGAGCCAGCGGGTGCTGCGCCGCTCCTCGTAGATCGACGCGGAATCCTTGGCGACCACGCCTTCGAACCCCTTCTTCCCGGCGATGCGAAAGGCGGCGAGGCCGTTTCGGGCCAGGCGCCGAGAGACCAGGATCCCGGCCGCGCCCTTTCCCAGGGCCGTTTCGAGCTCCACGCGCCGATCCGAGAGCGGGAGCCGGCGCAGGTCCCGGCCCGCGCGATAGAGGCAATCGAAGGCCGCGAAGACCTGCGGCGCGTCACCCCTCTGCAGGAGCTGGAACCGCGAGACCTTCTTCGAGTCGAACGCCACCACCTCTCCATCGAGGAGCAGCGTGCGATCCCGGAGTCGGCCGAGAGCCGACGCGACTCCCGCGAACGTGTCCGTGCGGTCCTTCGCGTTGCGCGACCAGAGCGTGACCCGCGCCCCCTCCTTGTACGCGATGATCCGATAGCCGTCGTACTTCTCCTCGTGGACCCAACCGGATCGATCGAAGGGCCGATCGACGAGCGTGGCCAGCATCGGGCGCAGGCGGAACGGAATTCGATCGCTCACGTCCTCGATCCGGGACGCCGCGCCGCGTCGTCTACAATGGGGACGTTCATGCGCGACATTCTGGCATGGGCCCTCGCCGTCGAGATCGTGAGCCTCGCCGTCCTTCCGCTGTTGCGCGCCTACTTCGACAACCGCCGCGACGCCGCCCTGCTCTCGCGGCCCGTGGGCCTCGCCCTCGTGGCCTACGTCGGATGGGCGCTCTCGCTGGTCTTGCCGCTGGGCTTCCGGCGATTCACGCTGATCCTCGCCGTCGCGGCCGTCGCCCTCATCTCCGTGATGGTGCGCCGGCGCAGCCCGGTCGAGTCGGCCGCGCGGAGCCCCTGGTGGGGCGACGAAGAGCGGCTGGCGGCGATCCTCTTCTGGTCCGCCACCGGCGTCTTTCTCCTGGTCCGGGCCGTGGGGCCGGCCATCCTGGGGGCCGAGAAGTTCATGGACCTCGCCTTCCTGAACTCGCTCGCCCGGCACCCCGCGATGCCGCCCGTGGATCCGTGGATGTCGGGAAAGACGATCAACTACTACTACTGGGGATACCTGCTGGCCGCCGCGCAGGCGAAGCTGTCCGGGGTGCCGCCGATGACCGCGTACAACCTCGCGGTCGCGACCTTCGCCGGCTTTTCATTCAGCGCCGCCGGGTGCCTGGGGTTCCGGCTGTCCCGGGGGAACCTCGCGACCGGACTCGCCGCGGCGGGCGGCACCGTGTTCGCCGGGAATCTCGCCGGCGCGCTGGACGCCTGGAACGCACCGTTCGCGCGGGACTTCAACTACTGGCACGCGTCGCGAGTCATCGCCGACGGCAACACGATCAACGAGTTCCCCTTCTTCACGTTCTTCCCCGCCGACCTGCACCCGCTCCTCCTCGCGTTCCCGTTCTTCATCGCCGCGTTCGCGCTCGCCCACCGTTGGATCGAGAGAGGGCCCGGCGACTCGGAGAGGCTCCTGCGGGCCGCCCTGCGCCAGGCGCCCTCGCTGCTCCTTCTCGCGGTGATCGCCGGGACCGCGTGGTCCGCGAGCCTCTGGAACGCGCCGGCGATGGCGATCCTGCTGGGCCTCTCCGGGGTGTTCTGGCCGGGCCGCGGCCGGCGGCCTCCGCGATTCTCCGAGGTCCTCCTCGGCGGATGCGTCGGAGCCGTCGTCTTCTTCGCCGCGGAGCTGCTGTACTGGCCGTACCACGAGTCGTTCCGGCTCGTGAACCAGGGGATCGGCCGCGCGGACATGTTCTCGGGCTGGCTCGAGCTGCTCGGAGTCTGGGGCACGCTCCTCTCGGTCGCGGTCGTCGCGCTCTGGCCGCTGCCCCGCGACGGCAGCGAAGCCGCGAGCCGCCGCCGCGATTTCGCCCTCATCGGAGCCGCAGCCGTGGCCCTCGTGGCCGGTCTCCTGTTGAAGGCGAACGTGCTCGCGATCCTGCTCTTCGTGGGCATCCTGGCCGCGCGCCGCGCCTGGCGGGCCCTGCGCACGGACGCTCCCGAGGGCGATCTCTCGGTGCTTTTCGGCGCCTTCCTCGTGACACTCGCGCTCGGGATGATCGCGGGCTGCGAGGTGGTGTACTTCCGCGACAGCTACGGCCACGACCTCGAGCGGATGAACACCATCTTCAAGTTCTACCACCAGGCCTGGCCGCTCCTGGCGATCGGCGCCGCCGTGCTCGCGGGTCGGGCCTGGGAGACTGGAGGATCGCGGCGAATTCTCTTCCGGGCCGTGATCGCCGCCGCGGTGCTCGCCTCCCTGCCCTATCCGGTCAACGCGGTGGTCTCGCGGATCCGGCAGAAGGACGGCCCGATCTCCCTCGACCCGCGCGGCCCCCTGAAGCGGCGCAGCGCCGGCGAAACGGAGGCCATCGACTGGCTCCTGAAGTTCGCGCCGGAGGGCTCCGTCGTACTGGAGGCCACCGGCGACGCATACTCGGAGTACGGGCGCATGGCCTCGCACACCGGCGTGCCGACGGTCCTCGGATGGGCCAACCACGAGGGGCTCTGGCGCGCCAACGATCCCGAGGTCGCCGAGCGCGTCGCGCGCATCCGGACCTTCTACACGTCGGGCGACGAGCGCGCGGCCTGGGACACGATCCAGCGCTATCGGGTCACCCACGTCGTCGTGGGCGAGATGGAGCGGCGGCTCTATTCCGGCGCCGAGGGAGTGGCGACCTTCCCGTTTTTGGAGCCGATGCATCTCGGCGACACGGTGGTTTACCGCGTCGCGCGCCCGAAATGAAGATATTGATGGCGCTGGACTACTACCGCCCCAACATTTCCGGTTTGACCCTCTACGCGGAACACCTCGCGGAGGGGCTCGCCGCGCGGGGCCACGAGGTCTCGGTCCTGACGCATCGTCACGCGCCGGGCCTTCCGGCGGAGAGCCGGGAAAAAGGCGTGCGCGTGGTGCGCTCGGCCGTGGCGGCCCGCCTCGGGAAGGCGCTCGTCTCGCCGGCCATCCTCGCGCGCGCCCGGCGCGAGATAACGCGCTGCGACGTCGTCCATCTCCACGCCCCGCTCGTCAACGCGGCGCCGATGGCGTTCCTCGCCCGCAGTCTCCGGGTTCCGCTGGTGGTCACCTATCACTGCGACCTTCGGACGCCCTCGGGCGCCCTGCAGCGGTTCGTGGAGGTCGTCGCCCGCGCGTCGCAGAACTTCGCGCTCGACCGCGCGCAGACCGCGGTGACTTCCACCGAGGACTACGCGCGGAACACGCCGGCCCTCGCCAACCGGATCGACAAGGTCCGATGGATCCTTCCGCCTGTGGCCGAGCCGCCCGACACCGGACGCGGGGAGGACGAGGTCCGCCGGCGGTACGGGGTTCGCGGCTCCCCGGTCCTCCTGTTCCTGGGTCGATTCGCGGCGGAGAAGGGCCTCGTGCACCTCCTCGATGCGCGGACGCGTGTGCGCACTCGCTTCCCGCACGCCGTCCTCGTTCTGGCGGGCGAGACCCGGTCCGTGCCCGGGGAGACGGTGGGAGAGAGGCTGCGCCCCCTACTCGCGGATCCGCAATCGGGCGTCGTCGTCACGGGCTTCGTTCCGATGGAGGAGGCCGCCGACCTCTTCACGATCGCCGACGCGCTCGTGCTGCCGTCGATCAACTCGACCGAGTCATTCGGTCTCGTCCAGGTCGAGGCCATGCTGCGCGGCGTGCCGGTCGTTGCGTCCGATCTCCCGGGCGTGCGGCAGCCGGTCCGCATGACGGGCATGGGCGAGATCGCCGCGGTCGCGGACCCGGTCGCGCTCGCGGAGCGGATCCTCGCGGTCCTGGAATCCCCGGCTTCGTACCGCCGCCCTCGCGAGGAGATCCGGGCCATGTTTTCGACCGAGCGCACGCTGACCGAGTACGAAGCCGTGTACCGATCCGCGGGGGCCCGGGCATGAACCGGCTCTCCCGCGAGCGAGCCCGCGCGATCCTGTTCGGGATCCTGGCGATCGGGGCCCTGTTCCGGTTTCAGGGTCTCCGGTGGGACGAGGGCCACCACCTCCATCCGGATGAGCGGTTCATCTCGATGGTCGAGGAGAAGCTCACTCTCCCCCACAGCCTCGCCGAGTACTTCGACTCGTCACGCTCGAGCCTGAATCCCTACAATCACGGCGAGGGCTCGTTCGTGTACGGCAGCCTGCCCATGCTGCTGGCCAAGGCGGTCGGGGCCGCGGTCGGCCGGAAGGGCTACGACGGCGCCTACCTCGTCGGCCGGGCCCTCTCCGGGCTCTTCGATCTCCTGACCGTATGGATCGTCTACCGGATCACCCGCCGCTTCGCCTACCGCCGCGCGTCGCTCTACGCCGCGGCGCTGATCGCGTTTTGCGTCCTCGGCATCCAGCTCTCTCACTTCTGGGCGGTCGACACGTTCCTGACGACGTTCACGGCGGCGGCGCTGCTCGGAGCCGTGCGGATGGCCCAGGGACGCTCGGGAATTCTCCATGCCGCGGGAACCGGCGTCGCCCTCGGACTCGCGATCGCCTGCAAGATCACCGCGCTCGCGCTGTTCGCGCCGGTCGGCCTCGCGCTCTGCATCGGAGCGTACCGATCGGGGGCGCGCCCACTGGCGGCGGGCCTCCGCGTGCTGGGGCGGCTGGCGGCCGTCATCCTTTCCTGCGCGGTCACGGTGCGGATCTTCCTTCCCTACGTGTTCCTCGGCCCGAGCCCGCTCTCCTTTCGCCTGGACCCGCGCTGGATCAACGACCTGAAGCAGCTGGCCGCGCTGTCCCGGTCGGTCGCGGGCTTCCCGCCGGCGCTGCAGTGGGCGGGGCGGACGGTTCTGTTCCCCGTCGAGAACCTCGTGTTCTGGGGAGCGGGCGTCTTCTTCGGGATTTCCGCGATCCTGGCGTTCGCGTGGGCGCTCCACGCCTTGTTCCGCCGCCGCGCGCTCGACCTCGCGCCCCTCGCGGTCCACGTCGTGATCGTCGTCGGCTACCACGCCCTCACCATGGTCAAGTCGATCCGATATCTCTACCCGGCGTATCCCGACCTGGCTGTGCTCACGGCGGTCTTCTTATCGGTCTGGATCACGCGGTCGGGGTTCCCCCGCGTCGCGCGCGCGGCCGCCCTGACGGTGCTCTGCGGAACGTTCCTGTGGGGCCTCGCGTTCACCTCCATCTATCGGAGCACGCAGACGCGCGTCGCCGCGTCCCGCTGGATCTTCGCGCACGTCCGGCCGGGGCAGCGGTTCGCCAACGAGAGCTGGGACGACGGTCTTCCGATGGGAGAGGTCGGGCACGAGCCCGCCCCGTACGCCGGGCCGACCCTCCCGCTCGTCGACCCCGACTCCGCGGACAAGGCGGATCGCGTCGTCCAGGCGCTCACCCAGACGGACTGGATCGCCGTCACCAGCGGACGGACGTACTCCAACGTCACGCGGGTCCCGGCCGTGTTTCCCATGTCGATCGCCTACTACCGCGCGCTCTTCGACGGGCGCCTGGGCTTCGCGCGCAGGGCGGACTTCACGTCGTATCCGAGGCTCGGGCCGATCGCGTTCCCGGACGACCGCGCCGAGGAGCAGTTCACGGTCTACGACCACCCGCGCGTGCTCTTCTTCCAGAAGACTCCGCAGTACTCCGCGGAGCGGGTTCGCGCCCTCCTCCTCTCCTCGATGTCCGGGACTCCCCCGACCATGGGCGACTGGGAGCGTTGGCCCCGCGCGCTGCGGCGTGTGACCGAACCCGTCCGCCCCGATCGCCATCCCCAGGCGGAGTCGGCGCCCTCCGTCGAGCCGCGCGAGAGCCATTCGGTGACGGCCGCGATCGCCTGGTACCTGGCACTACTGGTGCTCGGCGCCATCGGCGCGCCGCTCTGTTGGGCGGCGTTTCCCCGCCTCGCAGACCGGGGCCTCGGGTTCGCGCGAATTGGAGGAGTCGTCGCGGCGACCTATCTGATGACGCTGCTGCTGACCCTGCATGTCCTGCCGAACGGGCGCCGCGCGGCGATCGTCTGCGCCCTGCTGCTCGCCCTGGCCTCCTCGGTCGTATTCCTCCGAAACCGGCACGACTTCGTAAGGTTCCTCCGCGAGCACCGGCGGGCGCTCGTCGCGAGCGAGGCCGTCTTCGCCGCCGGCTTCCTCCTCTTTCTCGGGATCCGCGCCTTCAACCCCGAGATCTACTGGGGCGAGAAGCCCATGGACTTCTCGATCCTCAACATCCTGGTCCGAACGCGATCGCTGCCCGCATCCGACCCCTGGCTCGCGGGCGCCCCGCTCGGCTACTACACGTTCGGCCAGGAGATGATCGTCCTGCTCACCTTCCTGACGAACCTCTCGACGCGGTACGCTTTCAACCTCGCGTTCGGCTTCCTCGGGGGCGCGATCCTCCAGGGGGCCTTCGCTCTGGCGCGCAACTGGGGGGGCACCCTGCGGGCCGGGATCGCGGGCGGGGCGCTGACACTCCTTCTCGGCAACCTCTCGGGGCTGAGGGAATGGCTGGTCGCCAAGCGCCACCTCGACTGGGACTACTTCTGGGCGACCTCCCGCGTCGTCCGCGACACGATCAACGAGTATCCGCTCTGGAGTCTCCTCTTCGCCGATCTGCACGCCCACGTGCTGGCGATCCCGATCTTCCTGGCCTTCACGGCCGCGGCCCTGCACCTCGTGCGACTCCACGGGGAGCCCGTCGCCTCGGGGACGGCGCGGATGACGGGGGCGGCACTGCTGGGTTTTCTCGCCGCCGCGGAGGCGCTGACGAACGCGTGGGACGTGCCGCTGCTGGCGGGACTGCTCGTCATCGTTCCCCTGGTCGCCGCCTGCATGAATCCGGGACTCACACTGCGGCACCTCGGGCGCGCCGGCGCCGCGTTCGTGGCATCGGCCGGCTCGGCGTACCTGCTGACCCGCGTGCTGTGGGTGCGCGTGGGCGGCGCTCCGGCGATCGGGCGCAACGTCGAGCCGTCCGCCCGCGGCGTCGATCAGCTCACGGCCTTCGGCCTGTTGTTCTTCCTTGCTTTCGCGTGGTGGCTCGCGACCGCGTCCTCGCGGCTCGAGGGGCGGGGCGCGGGGCGGCTCGCGCGCTGGGCGTCCGTCCTCGCCGCGGCCGCGGGCCTCGCCGTGCTGGCCGTTCGGAGACCCGACGCGTTCCTCATCGCCGGCGTCGTTCTCTTCCTGGTCGCCTTCGTGCTCTTCCCCGAGGAGCGCGAAGACCGGCTGGCGATCGCCTTCATCGCCGCCGGGTTCTTCCTGATCCTCTTCTGCCAGCGCCTGTTCATCTACGACCGCATGAACACGTTCTTCAAGCTCTACCTGGAGGCGTGGTTGCTCTTCGCGACCGCGACCGCGGCGCTTGTGTTCCGATCGCGGCAGCGGCGCGGAACGGTCGATCGCTGGGCGCTGCCGGCCCGCGCGACGCTCCTCGTGCTGGTCCTCGCGGCCCTCTTCACGAGCGTTACCGCCGCGCGCGGAGCGCTGAGCCGGCACTTCGCGCCGTACTCGGGCCCGTCGCTCGACGGCCTGCGGTACCTCGAGACCCTCCGCCCCGGGGAGTACCGTGCCGTGCTCTGGATGCGGCGCAACCTCGAGGGCACCCCCGTGGTCCTGGAAGCCCAGGGGCCCTCCTACCAGGACTTCGGACGCATCTCGATGCTGACGGGGCTGCCCACGATCCTGGGATGGGACTACCACGTCAAGCAGCGCGGCAATCCCGAGGCGGAGATCGAGAAGCGGCGTCAGGCCGTGCGCGCGATCTATTCCAATCCCCGGGGCGCGGCGATTCTTCCGCTCCTGCGCGCGTACCGGGTCGGCTACGTCTACGTGGGCTGGCTCGAGCGCCAGACATATCCCTCGGCGGGGCTCCAGAAGTTCCGCGCCGACAAGGACCTCTTCGAGGTGGCGTACGAGAACCCCGAATCCCGGATCTACCGGGTCGTCGGCGGGCCGGCCCAGGACCTCCTGGTCCCCCTCAAGGAATCGCTGCCCGAGACCGCGGCCCCGGCGAAGGACGAGCCGGAGGATGCTCCCCAGATCCTGGAGAAGGCGGCGGGAACCGAGCCCGCGTATACGGGGTTGAAGGAGCCGCGGGGCGCCGCGGTCGACGATCTCGGACGGCTGTGGATCGCGGACTTCGGGAACTCCCATCTCCGGGTGTTCGATCCGGACGGCGGCTCCCTCGGCGGATGGGGCGGGCGGAGTTCGGGCGACTTCGGATTCCGCGAGCTCTGCGCGGTCGCAATCCGGGGCGAGTCCCTCTACGTCGCCGACACGTGGAACGGCCGCGTCCGGGGGTACACGACGGCGGGAGTCCTGCAGGCGAGCGCCGGGGAGCTCTACGGTCCCCGGGGAGTCGCCGTGGCGCCGGACGGCCGCGTATGGGTGGCCGACACCGGCAACCATCGCGTCGTCTCGTACGACGAGATGCTGCAGGATCGGAAGGTGATCGGCACGAAGGGCTCCGGGCCGGATCAGTTCTCGAGCCCGGTGGGAATCGCGGCGGCGCCCTCCGGGCTCGTGTACGTCGCGGACACGGAGAACCGCCGCATCCGCATCCTGGGCGCCGACGGACAGTCGCGCGGAGCAATCAACGTTCCCGGGTGGGGCCCGCGCATGGAGCCCTACCTCGCCGTGGACGAGGACGGCACCATCTACGCGACGGAGCCCCTGGCGGGAGCCGTGATCGCCCTCGATCCCGAGGGCAAGCCGCTCGCCCGCTTCGTCGTGGACGAGGCCGGGCAGAAGTTCGTCGATCCCACCGGTATCGCGCTCGACCGGAAACACCGTATCCTCTACGTGATCAACACGGGAAACAGCTCGGTTTCGAAGATTTCGCTTACGGAGAGGAGACCACGTTGACGGAGGCCGAGACGCCCGCGGCGAGACCCCATCCCGTGTCCGGCCGGGTCCTGCTCTTCCTGTCCCTCGTCTTCCTGGCCGCGGTCGCGACGCGCTTCTGGCACCTCGGCGAAAGGCCGCTGCACCACGACGAATCCATCCACGCCTATCAGTCCTGGTCCCTGTCGCGGGGCGGCGATTGGCGATACGACCCCGCCTATCACGGGCCGTTCCTCTACTACGTCAACGCGCTGGTCTACAAGATCGCCGGCGCCTCGAACTTCACCGCGCGGCTGATGCCGGCGGTCTTCGGCCTGATCCTGATCGGCTTCGCCTGGCCGCTCCGTCGATGGATCGGGAAGACGGCCGCAGCGGCCTACGCGATCTTCGTCCTAACCTCGGGCCACATGACCTACTTCTCGCGATTCATCCGCGAGGATCTGTACTCGCTCGTCTTCACGCTGGCCACGATCCTCGCCTTCCAGCGGTTCCTGGAAACCGATCGGGCGAAGTGGCTGTCGCTCGCCGCCGCATTCTTCGCCCTGGCGGGCGTCACCAAGGAGAACGCCTACATGACGGGCGTCCTCTTCGTCGCCTACGGGCTGTGGTGCATCGTCGCCGCGATGGCCGACTCGAGCCGCCTGGGGACGCCGCTCTGGGACCCGCTCCGGCGCACCCTGCGTTGGATGGGCCCGCGGCTTCTCCCGCTGACCTCCGCCGCGATCCTGTTCCTGATCATCTGGGTGACGATGTACACGGGGTTCGGCAAGCACCCCGCGGACTGGCTCGCGATCCCCCGCGCGGTCTCCTACTGGATGGGCCAGCACACGATCGCGCGAATCCCCGGCCCCTGGTACTACTACTTTCCCCAGCTCGCTTACTACGAGACCGCGGTGCTGGTGGCGGCGCTCTTCGCGTTCTCTCCCCGGCAGTGGCGCATGGACCCTCTCCTTCGAGCGCTGCTCGTGACCGCCCCGCTGCTGCTCGGCTACGCCGTCGTGCGGGCCCGGGTCCCGGCCCTCGGGGGCCACCCGCTCGCCGCGGTCTGCATCCTCACGCTCCTCGGCGTTGCCCTGGCGCTCTTCGTCATCCGCCCGATGCCCGAGCCGACGTTGTCGCCGTTCTTCCGATTTCTCGCGTTCTGGGCCGCGGGCTCCCTGGCGATCTACGGCTGGGCCCGGGAGAAGGTGCCCTGGCTGACGGTCCATCCGTTGCTCCCGATTGCGATCCTCGCCTCGATCGGAGTGGCGCGGCTGTGGACGGCGCGGCGGGAGACCGGCCCGCGGGTCGCGCTCGCCGCGATCGGGCTCCTGCTCTGCGTCAACACGGGCGGCATGTACCTGGCGAGCTTCCGCTACGGCGCCCAGGACATCGCCCGCGAGCCGCATCACGCCGAGATGCTGGCCTACGTCCAGACCTCGGAGGACCTCGTGCGGGCGCTCGGAGTCCTTCCGGCGGCGACGGCTCGCATCCCGGCCGGCCAGCCGGTCATCACCGTGGCGGGAGAAGCGGGCTGGCCCCTGACCTGGTACCTGCGCGACGTGGTGACGTCCTGGGCGTCCCGGATCGAGTCGGCTTCGACCCCGATCGTCGTGGCGGACTGGGACCCGCAGGGCATGCTCGAAAAGCAGCTCGCGGAGAAGTACGACGCGAAGCGTGTCCCCATCCGCGCCTGGTGGTTTCCCGAGGTGCATCGCGAGGGCCCGGTCGTCCGGCCGACGCTCAAAGACTTCCTGCGCTGGTGGGTCTTCCACGAGATCTGGAGCCCGATCGGGTCGCAGGATGCGACCTTCTTCGTCCGCAAGGACCTCGCGGGATCGGGCCCGCTCGCGCCCATTGCCGTCCCCATCCAGGACACCTCGTCCCGCGACTACCCCGGCGAGGCGGTCGCCCTTCCACCCGGCCGCGCGTGGGGAGGAGACTCCGGCGCGAACGCGCTCGTCGAGCCCCGGGGCCTGGCGACCGACCCCCTGGGCAACACCTACGTGGCGGACACCAAGAACAGCCGGATCGTGGTGATCAGCGGGACCGGCGCGTTCCTGCGGTCGCTCGGCAGCAAGGGAACGGCGGACGGCCAGCTCAACGAGGCCTGCGGGGTGGCCGTCGGGCCGGACGGAGTGGTCTACGTTGCGGACACCTGGAACCACCGCGTGGCGCGCTTCGGTCCCGGCGGCGAGCCGAGGCCGTCGTGGATCGACCCGGAGAAGACCTTCTTCGGACCGCGCGCGGTGGTGTTCTCCGGCGGTTCGCTGTACGTCTCCGACACGGGCAACAAGCGCATCGTGCGGTTCGACGCCGACGGGAAAGTGGTCCGAGCCTGGGGATCCGCCGGCAACCGTCCGAGCCAGTTCGTCGAGCCCGTGGGGATCGCCGCGGACGGCGCCGGCCGCATCTACGTCGCCGACACCGGCAACCATCGCATCCAGGTGTTCGAGGCCGACGGCAAGTTCCTGCGCGAGTTCCCCGTGTTCGGCTGGAAGGACTTCTACACCGAGCCGTACCTCGTCGTCGGTCCTTCCGAGAGCGTCATCGTCACCGATTCGTGGAAGGGCGTCCTGGCGCAGTACGACGCGACCGGCAACCTCCTGCACTCCTTCAAGGCCGAGGGACTCAAGCGGCCGACGGGCATCGCTCTCGACTCCTTCGGACGCGTGACGGTCTCGGACCGCGACACGAACCGGCTCTTCTCCTGGCCGCTCGATGCCCTGCGCTGAGGGAGGAGAAGGCTCCGCTCCGAGCTCCGAGGCGATTCGCGCGCCGGCCCGCCGGGGCGGCCGCGGCCTCTCGCGGTGGCTGTACTACCTGTCCTCGATCCCGACGATTCTCCTCGGGATGAAGAGCCGCTGGGCGGTGCTCCGGCTCTTCCTGGGCCTTTCCGTGAAGCGGCCCCTCGTCGTGCGGCTGCCGTCGGGAGCCCGCTTTCTCGTCTGGACGCGCATGGACGTCTGGATCGTGAAGGAGTCCTGCCTCGACCGCGACTACGAGAGCGGAGCGCCACCGATCCCGGACGGTTCGACGGTCCTGGACATCGGAGCGGGGTTCGGAGATTTCGCGGTGCGTGTCGCCCGGGACTGCCCGCGCGCCACCGTCTACGCGTTCGAGCCCCTCCCCGAGTCCTTCGAACGGCTCCAGCAGAACATCCGGTTGAACGGAGTCGAGAACGTGCGCGCGTTCCCGGAGGCGATCTCCGGGTCCGACGCCCCGATGCCCCTCTACACCGTCACGGGCCTGTCCGGACAGCATCGAACGGCCGGGCACGCGCCGATCTCCGCGGCCGGCTCGGTCGACGTGCCCGCGATCACCCTGGCGCGCGCGTTCGAGCGCCACGGAATCGCGACGTGCGACTTCCTGAAAATCGACTGCGAGGGCGCGGAGTTCGAGATCCTGCTGCGCTGCGACCCGGAGACGCTAGCGCGCGTCCGGCGCATCGCGCTCGAGTACCACGACGCGGTCACGGACCACCAACACGACGAGCTCGTCCGCCTCCTGGAGGGACGCGGGTTCCGCGTCACCACCAGGCCGAGCCCCGCGTACCACGAGCTCGGCTTTCTCTACGCTCAGCGGCCCCTCTAGCGGAAGGCGACTTCCCGGATCTCGAAGTGCTGGGGCTCCGGGACTCCGGGCTCCTCGATCTCGACGCGGAACTTCTTCACGGAAACGGGTGTATCGCCGAAGGAGAATTCCTGGTGGGTGTCCTCCATCCGATTCTGCACGGACCGGGCGAAACGACGTGAGCTCCCCTCCTCCGGAAAGATCTCCACTCGGATCTCGCCGTCCATGCGGCCGAGGTCCAGCACCAGCGCCTTCATCGGCCGGGGTCTGGGAAATTCGATCTCCAGGACGAACGGATTGGCCTCCAGACCGCGCAGGAGCGTTCCGACGTCGCCGTCGAAGAGCCCCTCGGCGCTGCCGGAGTCGATGATCGAGTGGCGCACGACCAGGCGCAGGCCCGCCGCAACGACCTTCACCTCCTGGAGCGCGCGGCGCGCGGCTCGCTCCGCCGCAAAGAGGGCGTCCGCGTTCGGGCCGTAACGGACCCGGACGAAGTAGAAGCCGGGGCTTCCGTCCGGGAAGGGCAGGACCCGCGTCGGCGGGCGCAGCGCGAACTTGGGATCGCGCCTCGCCTTCTCGTATTCGTCGGGCGTCATCACCCAGAGCCAGTCGTCGGGCAGCGGCGCGTGGAAGAGGATCTGGGGCCCGAGATCGCCGAGATCGATCCGCGCGCGCTCCTGGCCCGCGAAGAAGAAGTCCATGAACGGCAGGGGGTTGTTCGCCCAGGACGCGCTGACGCGGATCTGCACGGTCGGCGAGCGGGAGAGCTCCTCGCGGGCGGCCTCGGCGATCTGACGGGCGCCGTACTGCATTCCGTACAGCCCATAGTCCCGGTACCAGGTCGGGCCCTCCGCGAAGGCGGCCGCGCACAGCGAAGCCGAGGCGGCCGTCAGGCCTCCGGCCAGGCCCGCCGCGAGAATGGCGTCCGGCAGCCAGCGGCGGAGCAGGAGCCGCACCTCGTCCGCGCCCACGATGGCGAGCAGCACGATCGGCACCGTCATCGGCAGGAGGCGCAGCATCTGGCGCTCGTGCACGGCGGCCGCGAATGGGACCCCGAGGGGCGACAGGAGAATGACCCGGTGCGCCGGGGACCGGATCATGCGGATCAGGCAGGCTGCGAGCCCTATGAGGACGAACGGAGCGACGACGAGCGGCACGAAGGCCATCCCATCCATGCGATGCCGGATCAGTTCAGCGCCGTTGGGCAGGAACCAGTAGCGCGGATCGAATCCCTGGGCGTAGTTCCGGAAGAAGATCGCCAACTTCTGGGCAAGAGGCAGCGGGCCCAACCAGTAGGAGTGCAGGACCGTCAGCTGCTGGATCGTCGTGCCGGGATGCAGGCGATGCTCCCTCCAGGCCGGCGCAGCCAGGAGCAGGATCAGGACCGAGGTCGCGACCAGACGGGCCGGCGGCTGCCGGAAGTGGTAGCGGGCGTCCACGACGAGCAGCAGGATACCCATGACGAGCACGATTCCCTGCCCGGCGGTGTAGCTGTAGAACGTCGCCGCGCCCAGGGCGATCGCGAGGAAGACGTACCGAGACGAGCGCATCCGGTACAGCAGGTACGCGCAGAGGAATCCCGCGTAACACGCGGGCGTCGTCTCCATGGCCCATCGCGAGTGTAGAAAGTCGACCGGGATGCATGCGAGGAGGAAGGGCGCCGCCCACCAGAGCCCGGATCCCGCGGCGAGAAGCCCGATCCCGAGCGCGGCCGCGCCGAGCAGGCTCACCGCCGCGAAGGTGGCGCGGGTCACGAGCACGGACTTTCCGAAGAGGGCGATGGGAGCGGTCAGCAGGTAGATGTTCAGGCTCATCGCCCGCCGCTGATCGTTGAGGAAGTACGACGGCAGGAGCACCCGATTCTCGTCGCGGAAATGGTTCCGGACCAGGTTCTCCGCCGTGTTCGCCTGGATCGCCTCGTCGCAGAAGAAGAAAATGGGGAATTCGGTGAGGCCGATAAAGCGGGTCGCCGCATAGAGTGCCAGACCGGCCGCGAACAGAAGCGATGCGGCGCGCGGGGAAAGCGAACGGGCCGCGCGGGGCGGGGAGGGCGGCCTCGCGGCGGGCGAGCTCCCGGGAACAGGGTCCACGTTCAGCTCCGGAACACCTTCTCCTCGGTCCCGTCGATCCAGCGGTCGACTAGCTCTACGCCCTGCATCAGCGAGTGGTCCTGGTTGCCGATCTCGTACTTCCAGGAACCGAAGCGACCCCGGGAGTAGATGTCCCGAGGCTCCAAATATTCGTGAATCGTGTCGAGCGCCGCGTTTCGATCCACGGAGGGTATGGGATACGCGTGCGCCGCGGAGATCAGGAAGACCGATTCGATCAGGGGCAAATCGGACGGCTGGAGGATCCCCTCCGCAACCAGCCCGTCCACCACGGCCTTGCCGAAATCACCCGGTGGAAGCGGTTTGAAGCGGGAGTACGTGGTCTCGGTAAGGACGGAGAAGTACCGGCTCGTATCGCCTCCCGGAACGATCCCCGGGGAGTAATTCGAGAGGTAAGTCATCCGGTAGAAGGGCGTCTTCGGATTGGGGAAGTAGATCCAGTTCTTGTCGGAGGGCGAAGGGCGCCGCAGCCCGATGCCGACGGAGAAGAGCCGGTTGAAGAGCAGCGAATTCGCGGCCGAGCGAACGGCCTCGGGCGCATGCCGCAGACGCGCGACGAAGGCCTCCAGCGGAAGGGTCGTCAGCAGCCGGTCGTACCGGCGCGTCGTACCGTCGGTGAACTCGATCTCGCGTTTTTCCTCGTCGATGCAGGCCGCCCGCTTGCTCAACCGCACGGTGTCGCCGATGAACGGCAGCACGGACTTCCAGAGGCCCAGCGTGCCGCCCTCGACGGGATAGCCGAACTTCGCGTTGGGCCCCCAGTCGGTGACCTTCGACGCGACCGTCGTCTCGACCGCCTTGCGCCAGTCGACGACCGCCACGCGTTCCGCGATCCAGTAGAACCCCATGCGGGACAGCGGCGTCGCCCAGACCTTGAAGTTGTAGGGATTCATGAAGTGCTTCGCCACTCCCGCGCCGAACTTCGCCAGCACCCACTCCTCGAAGTTGTGGAAGGCCCGATCCTTGTCGATCGTCTGGGACTCGATCAACCCGATCAGGCACTCGAGCATTGCCTCCTCGGGGAGCGAGGAGAGATGGTTCTGGAAAGGGTATCGGACGTAGCGGTCCTCGAACTTGATCCAGCTCTCGCGGTCGATCCACCGCACGCCGTCCTTGCCGAGCACGCGGGCCAGGAAGTCGTTGAAGTACTTGTAATTCGAAAAGATGATGTGGCCCGAGACATCCCACGTCCAACCCCGCGGGTCGGTGAAGCTCGTCGCGAGGCCGCCGACCCGAGGAGCCCGCTCGAAGATCTCGTAACCGGTTTCGCCCCGTTCGGCCAGCCGATAGGCGGCGCCCAGGCCCGTCGGCCCGGCGCCGAGGATGACGATCCCGCCGCTCACCGCGCCTTCTGCCTCTGCACGAGCCGCTTCAGGGAATCCGCCTGCCGCATCTCGGACCGCAGGTCGAAGAGGTATCGGATGACGCGGGCGATCGTCCCGGCCATCTTGAACGGGCGGTGGATGGACTGGCCGGCCTCGCGGGGAAAGTGCCGGACGATCACCTCGGCCACCTTCCAGCCCGCGATCCGGCAGCGCGCGAAGATCTCGTCGCCCACGAAATTGATCCGATGCTTGATCTCGATGCGGCGGGCGACTTCCCCGCGGAACGCGCGACAGCCCGCGTTGATGTCGTGGAGCGGCGACCCCAGGATCCAATGCGAGAGGACGCGCAGCCCGCGCGACAGCACGAGGCGCGAGACCGGATCGTGTCGGACCTTCTTCCAGCAGAAGACGACGTCGGCGCCCCGGTCGATCGCCTCGAGGAACAGCGGCGCGTCGCCCATGGTGTGCTGGCCGTCCCCGTCGACCACCATGACGACCTCGCCCGGCACGTTCCGCAGCGCGGTCTCGGTCGCGACCGCGTATCCCTTGTTGCCGTCGTGGTGCACGACGGAGACGCGGGGATCCCTGCGGGCCAGCTCCTCCGCGATCTCGCCTGTCCGATCCCGGCTGCCGTCGTTGACGACCACGACGTGCCACGAGAGGTTCGGGATCGCGGAGAGGGATTCGACCGCCTCCGCGACCGTCTTCGCAATCAGCTCCTCCTCGTTGTACGCCAGGAATCCGACCCCGAGGCGAACCTTCGGCTCAGCGGCCATAGATGATCCAACCGGCGGTCGCGACCCAGCCGATCACCACCACGAGGAGCCACGGGTCGTCGGTCAGGAGGGTCTGCGTGGGGTTTCCGCCGCCACCCCGCCGGTACACGAGCCGGACGTAACGGGCGAGGCCGAGCACGACGAAGGGAACCGTCGGAGCCAGGGATCGGCCGCCGTACCGCGACAGGGTCCCCTGGGAGACGCTGTACGCCGCGTACCCGGCCATCGTCGCCAAGGCGGTGACAACGAAGAGGTAGTCCAGTCCCTCCTCGCGATACGCGGCGAGGGCGGGCCGGTGCTCCGCGGAGGTCCGGTGGCCGGCGTTGCGGAATTCCCACTGCCGCTTCCCCGCCACCAGGAAGAGCGCTAGGAGATACGCGCAGCCCATCAGGTAGGGGGACGCCCACACGCCCGCGAGCGCGGCGCCCGCGAGCGCCCTCAGGGGCATTCCGGCGGCCACGATCAGGGCCTCCAGGAACGGGATGTTCTTCAGGAAGACCGAGTACGAGACCATCAACGCCGCGTACACCGCGCACCAGCGGCCGAACTCGACGCGCAGCAGGAACGCCGCGGCCAGCCCGCAGACCTCCAGCGCGACACCGGCCATGACGGCCGTGGAAACCGACAGGCGGCCCGACGGCAGCGGGCGAAGGCGCTTGATCGGGTGCGAGCGGTCGCGCTCGCGATCCATGACGTCGTTGAGGATGTAGACGCCGCTGGCGACGGCGCAGAAGATCGCGAACCCGGCCGCGGCGAGGGCCCAGCCTCGCGGGGTCGAGAGCGCGGCGCCGAAGAGAAACGGCAGCGGAAGCACGAGGTTCTTGACCCACTGCGCCGGGCGGGCCGCGGAGAGGAGCGCGGCGGGTGCGCTGCTGGCGGCCAGACGATTCGCCGGCGTCGATTCGCTCGACGATGTCGCTGCCATTGGCCCCATTTTACGGGATTTGTGAGATTCGCGATGCTCGAGTGCCGAACGGCCGCAAAAAAGACCGGCCGCCCGAAGGCGGCCGGCACTCGACGTAGGGAAGATCGCGGATCAGTTGGGGAAGTACAGACCCAGCGCCTTGGCGAAAAAGATCGCCATCTCGCGGCGCGTCACGGTGCGGTCAGGGCAGTAGACGGGAGGCGGGAACGGAGGATTGCTCGTACAACCAACCGTGATGCCGGCCGCCGCGAACGCCTCGACGAACTGGAACCCGAAGTCCGACGTCGGGACGTCGTTGAACGTCGCCGAGCCCGGAGCCGGGCTGACCTGGTACTGCCAGGACAGCCTGACCTGACCGAGCTCGACGGTGTTGTCGCCTGCCGTTCCGGCGCCGCCCAGGTTCACCTCGATCGTGTACGAATTCGCGTTGTTGTCGATGACGATGGGAGATCCGAGCAACGCAACCTGCGAGACGCAGCCGGGCGTAGCGCTAACGGACGATACGAGACTCGTGTACTGCGTGCTTCCCGTCGTCTTGTCCGACGTGGTGATGAAGCTGAAGAAGTCGCCGGCGGCGGTGTCGCAGAAGGTCACCTCGGCCGAGTTGACGAGGACGCCCGTCGGCAGGTGGACCCCCGCCTCGAACCAAACGTTTCCGGATGCGTTGGTGCGGTAGATTCCAAACGGAATGCCAAGGCCTCCGCTCACGTATTGATACGTCACGTCCGACGAGATCGGGTGAAAGTCGAAGGCGGTCAGAGCGAGGACCGACTGTCCCGTGATGCCGAAGTCCGGCGTATCGGAAATTACCGCCGGAGGACCGAAGAGACCGCGCGGATTGGATATCTGCCGGGGATCGGAAGCGGAAACGACGCCCGCAAGCAACAGCGCAACTGCGGCAAAGCTCAGGGTTCTGCCCTTCATGAATCCTCCTTGTTAGTGGATCGACGGGTTCGGCGACTCGATGCCGGAGTGTACTCCCACATTTCGAGGTTTTCGACAGAAAAGGGTGTGATCACGGACACACCACCAGAAATCGGGCAGTCGCGCGTGCCGCGATAGCACCCCGATGGGCAGGAGGTTCCGTGACCAGCCAATACGTCCCTCATGATCTCCCGCGACGAGCCGCCCTTCACGGCCGCGTCAGCTTTCGGTAGATCCGCAGGTGGCGCAGCGCCAGCGCCGCCTGACCCAACCGCTCGGCCAGCGACGCCGCGTTGAAGTGCGCGTCGGCGTTCTCGGGATCTATGGCGACGGCCCGCTCGTACGCCTCGAGCGCCTTCTCGATGCGGCCCAGGTCCTCGAGCGCGACGCCCAGGTTGAAAGCCGCGATCGCGTCGTCGGGGCGCGCCACGAGAGCCCGGCGGTAGTGCGGTTCCGCCGACGCGGGCTCCCCCGACTCGTGGAGCAGCCGGCCGAGGTTCACGTGGGCGTCGGCGTGGCCCGGATCGAGCGAAAGGGCGCGCTGGTAGGCCTCCCGAGCCTGCTCGGGCGAGCCCGGTTCGAGCTCGCAGCCCCAGGTGTACCAGTCCTCCGCGGAGAAGTCCGGACCCTCCTGCTGCGCCTCGCGAAACGCGCGCCGCACCATCGGAGCCACCTTCCGCGCAAGGTCGGCCACCCCGAAATTCAGAAGGATCTGGCCGGATTCGGGCTGCCAGCGCCGCGCTCCGTCCTCGACGACGATCCGCCCGTCCTCCACGGCGACGCGGACCCCGGTCAGCGGTTTCCCCTCGGGAAGCTGCTCCCGGAGCCGCTTGAGCGCGAGGCGGATCCTCCGCGGCGCCACCCGCGCCGCCATCAGTCCGCGGGCGGTGCGCAGGAAGACGATGTCCTGGAAGGAGAAGCGCAGCTGTCGTCCGGGCCCGCGCTCGGGAACGAGGAATCCCGCCCGCACGAAGCCCCGCAGCTCTCCTTCGGATAAGCCCAGGAGCTTCGCAACTTCTCGGGTGGAGTAGCCCTTCAAGGGCTCTCAGAATATCCGAGGCGCTACGACTTGCGTCCGGCCTGGGTGCGCATCGGAGCGACGCGGCCGGAGGCGCGCTTGGCGGGCTTGCGCGCGGGCGCCTCGTCGGGCGCGGGGGCGGCGCGGGGGCCCGGCGTCTTCCGGGAGGCCTCGGGCTTCTTGGCGAGGCTCGCCTTGAGGGCCTCCATCAGGTCGATGATCTGCCCGCCGCCCGGCTCGGGCGGAGCGAGCGTGATCTCCTGACCCTCGACCTTGCGCTGAATAAGCGCGAGCATGCGCTTGCGGACGTCGTCCTCGTAGGTCTCGGGGGCAAACGCATCCGCCGCCCGCTGCTCGACTAAGAGCTTCGCGAGGTCCAGCTCCTTGGCGCTGACGTCGGCCGTCTCGACCGGGACATCCCCGAAGGACCGCACCTCGTCCGCGTAGAGGAGCTGCTGCATGACGATGCCGCCCTCGACCGGACGGAGCATCACCAGATACTGCTTCCCGCGCGCGGCGTACCGCGCCAGCGCAACGCGGCCGGTCTCCTGCATGACCCGGGACAGCAAGGCATAGGCCTTCGCGCCTCCCTTGTCGGTGCCGAGGTAGTAGGGGCGGTCGAAGTACACGGGATCGACCTTCGCGATCGGGACGAACTCGACGACCTCGATCGACTGCGTGGCCTGTTCCTCGAGCGCCTTGAGCTCCTCGGTCGTGAAGGTCACATAGTGGTCCTTCGAGAACTCGTACCCCTTGACCATCTGGTCGCGCGCGACGATCTCGCCGTCCTTGGTGCAGATGTACTGCTGCTTGAGGCGGGAGGCGTCCTTGCCGTGGAGGAGGTTGAAGGAGATCGCCGCGGAGGCGTTGGATGCGGCGTAGACCTTGACGGGAATCGAGACCAGCCCGAAGGAAATCGTCCCGGATGCGATCGGCCTCGCGCTCATAGGTTTTGGGACCGATAAATGTAACATGGCTCGGGGGGGCCCGGGTGTCCCAGAAATCCGCCGGAAACGGCCCAAAACGAGGAAAACGCGCCGTCGCCGGGCGGTCCCGGACGCGCCCCTCCTCTTCCTCCGAGACCCGGATCGCGGCCGAGCTCGCCGCCCTCGGAGCCCCCCGTGGGCGTGTCGACGCGGCGGGCGCGAGCCTCATGCTGGCCGAGACGCGGGACCACCCGTTCACCGATCCGGCGTGGATCTGGGAGATCAAGTACGACGGCTTCCGCCTCCTCGCCGCGCGCGAGGGAGGGGCCGCGAAGCTCCGGTACCGGAGCGGTCTGGACGCGACCGCCGCCTTTCCCGAGCTCGTGCGGGCGTTGTCCGGACTCGCCTTCGACCGCCTCGTCCTCGACGCCGAGGTCGTCGTTCTCGACGATCTCGGCCGCCCCCGCTTCGGGCTGCTGCAGAAGCGCGCGCTCCTGCAGCGCCGCCTGGACATCGAGCGGGCGGCGGTCGAGCTGCCGGCGACGCTCTTCGCGTTCGACCTGCTCGCGCTCGGAGACTTCGACCTGCGTCCCCTCCCGCTCCTGCGGCGTAAGGCGACCCTGCGACGCGTGCTGCCGGCGACCGGTCCCCTGCGCTTCGCCGATCACGTCGACGAGCGGGGCGAGGCCCTCTACTCCGAGGCGGGCCGGATGGGCCTCGAGGGCGTGGTTGGGAAGAGAGCGGACTCGCCGTATCGCGGCGGCCGGTCCGCGGACTGGGTGAAGGTGCGTCTCGACCGCACGGGCGACTTCGCCGTCGTCGGTTTCACCGCTCCCGAGGGCGCGCGCGCGGGGTTCGGCGCCCTGCACCTGGGCCACTGGACGAGAGAGGGGCTCGTGTACGCGGGACGGGTCGGCACGGGATTCTCGGCGAAGCAGCTCGGACAGATCGGGTCGGCGCTCCGCGCGGCGGCGCGATCGACTCCCGCCTGCGCCGGCCCCGTGCCTCTCGGCCGCGGGCACGTCTGGGTCGAGCCGGAGCTCGTCTGCGAGGTCCGTTACAAGGAGTGGACCGGTGAGGGCCTGCTGCGCCAGCCCGTCTTCGTGCGCTTGAGAGACGACAAGCCGATCTCGGAGTGCGTCCGCCAGGGTCTCCCCGACCGTCCCCAGCCTCAAGGTTAGCCGGGGAATCGCTCCCGCATCCTCGCCGCGAGCCGGGTTCCCGTCCCCGAGTCCTCGTGCTTGAAGAAGACGTAGGCCTCGTCCCAGGCCTGCGCGCGGATCCGCTCCGCCCATGCGTCGACCTCCGCGTCCCCGTAGTCCTGCCGGCGCAGCCTCAGATAGCCCCAGCCGGCCGTCGCTACCAGGGGCGCTGCGAGGTCCTCGTCCTCCGCGATGCAGAGCGCCGCCCCCCGAGATCGGAGCGCCTCGAAGACGTCGTCCTCGAACCACGACGCGTGGCGAAACTCGAAGGCCGCCCGAGTCGCGGGGGGCAGCGCCTCCAGGAACGCGGAGAGGCGCGGCAGGTCCTTCTTCAGGTTGGGGGGAAGCTGGAACAGGACCGGCCCGAGCCGGTCCCCCAGCGTCGAAGCGACGCGCAGGAAATAGTCGACCTCCTCGGAGGCTTCCTTGAGCCGCTTGTGATGGGTGATGCGCTGCGAGGCCTTCAGCACGAACCGGAAGTGCTCCGGCACCTGCTCCGCCCACCCCGCGAGCAGCGCGGCCTTCGGCATCCGGTAGAACGTGTTGTTGATCTCCACCGCGGGGAACCGCTCCGCGTAAAAACGCAGCATCTCCGCGTTGGGCAGGTCCTCGGGATAGAAACTCCCCTTCCATTCCTTGTATGAGAACCCGCTCGTCCCGGGGAGAACGCGCACGCGAAGACTGTAGCAAAGGTCATCGAGCACGGCTTCGGGCCAATGCGCGACGTGAGCGGGCGGGGACAAGCCCCTCTCCTACGATGAATCCGGCTCGAACCCGTCGTTTTCCGCGGCACTCTCTCAACAGTTCGCATCGCGAAGAGTCTCCCGACGAAGGAGGGAGGAGCTTCGCGATGCGGGAGCCCGCAGCGATCGCGCAGCAGCGCGACGCGCGAGGGCGACGTGCGGTAGTCTGCGCCGCGTGAAGAGCGCTCCGGCTCCGCGATTCGACCCGCGCCGGCGCCGGGCGGTCACCGCGGCGTTGATCCTCGTGACCGCGCTGGCTTCCTTCGAATCCACCGTCGTTTCGACCGCGATGCCCACGATCATTGGAGACCTGGGAGGGCTCCCGCTGTATTCGTGGGTCTTCTCCATCTACCTGCTGACCGCCACCGTGATGATGCCGATCTACGGCCGCCTGGCAGACATCTACGGGAGGCGACGCATCCTGATCATCGCGATCACGGTGTTCCTCGGGGGGGCGGTCACCTGCGGGCTCGCGCGCTCGATGCCGCAGTTGATCCTGGCCCGCGCGGCGCAGGGCCTCGGGGCCGCGGGGCTGATCCCGATCGCGCTGACGGTCTCTGGCGACCTCTACTCGCTCAAGGAGCGCGCCCGCATCCAGGGACTCTTCTCGGGTGTGTGGGGAATCGCCAGCCTGATCGGCCCGCTCGTGGGCGCCTGGATGACGATGTCCCTCGGGTGGCGCTCGATCTTCACGATCAACATTCCGCTGGGTCTCGTCGCGCTCGCGCTCGTGTGGACCCAGATGGTGGAGTCGCGCGCGCGCCTCCCCGACCCACTGGACGTCGCGGGCGGCGCGACGCTGGCGTTGGGAGTCACGGCCCTGCTGTTCGCGGTGCTTCACTCGCCCGGCTCCCGGGGCATCGGGCTCCCCCTGCGGATGGGGCTTCTCCTCGTATCCGGCGCGGCGCTGACCCTCTTCGTGCGCCTCCAGACGCGGCGGGAGCATCCGCTGATTCCTCCCGAGCTTTTTCGCCGTCTCGAGACGGCCGCGCCCTACGTCGGGGGCGTCCTCCTCGGAACGACGATCTACGGCGTGGACACCTTCGTGCCGCTCTTCGTCCAGGGTGCGCGCGGGGGAACCGCCGGGGCAGCCGGCGCCGTCGTGACGCCGCTCGTCTTCTTCTGGGCGATCTCCGCCGCCGTCGGGGCCCGGCTGATCGTGCGGTTCGGATTTCGCCGGACGGCGCGATGGGGCGCGATCCTGATCCTGACGGGTCTGATCGCCCTGATCGCAGCCGCCTGGTGGAACGCCTCGGTGCCCTGGATCAGCGCCGCCTGCGCGGTCGTGGGGGCGGGGCTCGGCCCGTCCTCGATAGCCCAGGTCCTCGCGATCCAGAACGTCGTGTCGGAACGCCAGCGCGGTGTCGCGACGAGCCTCGTGCCGTTTTTCCGGACGATCGGCGGCTCCATCGGCGTCGGGGCCATGGGCGGCCTGCTCGCCGCGGGCCTGAGTCGCCGACTCGGCGCCGCCGCGGAGACCGCGGGGCGGCTGCTGACGCCGGGCTCGCCGTCCGCCGGAGAGGCCGCGGTGACGCCCGCGGCGTTTCGCCTCGCAATCGAACACTCCCTCCTGCCGGTGTTCGGGATCCTCGCAGCGCTCGCCGTCGTCAACCTGATCGTGACCTCGCGCTTTCCGGCGGACGTGACCGTTCCCACGGAGGCCGAGGCGGGAGCCGGGATACCGGGCTGATAGTGCCACCACCTTCCCTTCGCGCGAGCTCCGCAGAGGCGTAGACGAGCGCCAGCCCGCGGTGCGGCTCCCAGCGTCGCGCGAAGTCGCGCATGTCCCTCTCCGCCGCCCGCGCTCCCCGGCCCAGGAGCCCGACCGCGAGGTACTTGACGACGGAGAGATCCCCCGCGGGGAAGATGTCCGTGCGGCCCAGTCCCCGCAGGAGCGCGATCTCCGCTGTCCACCGGCCGACGCCGCGGAAGGACATGAGCCGGTCGATCGCCGCTTCGTCCGAGAGCGGAGCGATCTCCGCCTCGGACAGGTCGCCGCTCGCGAAGGCGCGCGCGAGTCCGAGGATCGCGCCTGCCTTCGCCCCCGAGACGCGCATGCGCCGCAACTCGCGCGGCGTCCGGGCGGCAAGATCCCGGGGCGACGGAAAGGCGGTACAGGTTCGACCGCCCCGCCGCGCGCGCCGCCCGAACTCCGAGGACAGCTCGTGGCGCATCGCGTAGGCGAAGCGAAGGTTGATCTGCTGCGAGAGGATCGCGGTGACGAGCGCCTCCCAGAGCGACGGCCAGCCGGCGATACGCATCCCGGGAAAATCGCGGATGGCCGCCGCGAGGATGGGGTCCGCGCCGCAGTCCCGATAGAAATCGCGCACGTCGGTCCCCGCGCCGAGCGCGCCCTCGACCACGCGGCGCGCGGCCTCCCGCGCGAGGGAGGACTCGGCGCCGGGCCCCTCGAGCGTGACGTCCAGGAACGCTCGCGCCGGGCCGCCCGCCTGGCGGACCGAGAGAAGCACCGCGCCGCGCGCCAGCGGGAGCAGCCGCTCGTAGGTCCGGCCGTCGAACCGGTCCACGGCGTCGGGGAACCGCGCGTAACGCGCAGCGGTCAGCTCGAGGGAGTACGGGCGGCGCGGCGAGATCCGATACTTCAGAATCGGCGCTTCGGGTGAATCGGCGTGGCCCATGAGCGATCCCGTCGGGGGCGATATCCTACGCGAACCGACGGAGGGATCCATGCGGTTCCTGCTTCGCCTGCTGATCAACGCCGCGGCGCTCTGGGTCGCCGTGCGGCTGGTGCCGGGGCTCCATTTCGAGGGCGGATGGGAGCCGTTCCTCGCGGTATCGCTCGTCTTCGGGCTCTTGAACGCCGTGATTCGCCCCCTGCTGAAGCTCCTCACGCTGCCCATCATCTTCCTGACGCTGGGCCTCTTCGCGCTGGTGATCAACGGCTTCATGCTCTGGCTCACGGGCGCGCTCTCGACGGCGCTCGGGCTGCAGTTTCACGTGGACGGCTGCGGCGCCGCGATTCTGGGAGCGCTGGTCGTCTCGCTCGTCAGCGCGCTGCTGTCGACCTTCCTGGCGGGGACCGACTAGGCCGGACGCGACCTTCCGCTCAGCTCGATCAGCCGCCGGAGGCGGTCGGCCAGATCCGAACGAAAGGCGTCGGCCGGCGCTCGCCATCCCCAATTTCCGCCGGGCTCGGCCGGCCGGTTCATCCGGGCGCCGCTGTCGAGGCCCAGGACGTCCTGGAGCGGAACGATCGCGCGCGCCGCCACCGAGGTCAGCGCGGCGCGAATCAGGTCCCAGTGGATCTCGCGCCCGTCGGACCCCAGGTAGTCGTAGACGCGCTGCCGCTCCTCGTGGGTGAGCCCGTCATACCAGCCGCGGGCGGTGTCGTTGTCG
The DNA here is from genome assembly GCA_038224325.1 of Thermoanaerobaculia bacterium. Lineage (GTDB taxonomy): Bacteria > Acidobacteriota > Thermoanaerobaculia > UBA5066 > Gp7-AA6 > DAHUXD01. The sequence goes on from JBBRFL010000014.1 coordinate 34,721, forward strand.
TGGGTCCCGGTGTAGACGACGCAGTCGCGCGGGTAGCGGTGCGGAAGGTACTCGCTGTCCGATCCGTAGAAGCCGAACTGCAGGATCTTCATCCCGGGAATCCGAAGCTGCGCCAGCAGATCGCGCACGTCCTTCGAGATGTCGCCGAGGTCCTCGGCCAGGATCGACAGGCTGCCGAGCGAGCGCCGCGCGGCGTCGAAGACCTTGCGGCCGGGCCCGGGCACCCAACGCCCGTTGAGGGCCGTCGTGTCCGCGGCGGGAACGGACCAGTACGCGGCGAATGCCCGGAAGTGATCGATCCTCAGCAGGTCGCAGGACCGCAGTCCCGCCGCGATCCGATCGATCCACCACGCGTACCCGTCCGCCTCCATTCGGTCCCAGCGGTAGAGCGGGTTGCCCCAGAGCTGCCCGGTCGGGCTGAAGTAATCGGGGGGCACCCCGGCGACCTCGGTCGGCCCCGCGTCCGCGTCGAGGGCGAAGAGTTCGGGGCGCGACCAGACGTCGGCGCTGTCGTACGCGACGTAGATGGGCATGTCGCCCACGATCCGGATCCCGAGCTCGCGCGCGCGCACCCGGACTCGGCGCCACTGGCGGAAGAACAGAAACTGCAGATAGGACTGGTATCGGACCTCACCCTCGACCGCGATCGAGGCCAGCCTCAGCGCATCGGGATCCCTCCGCGCGAGATCACTCTCCCACCCCGACCACGCGCGGCCCCCGAAATCGCGCTTGAGCGCGGCATACAGCGACCAGTCCGGAAGCCACCGGGCCTGCTCGGGTGCATCGGCGAACGCGGCGAGCTCGGACCGGAGGGCCGCCGGGGCCTCTGCCAGGAAGTGGTTCCACGACCGGCGCAGGATGGCGTCCTTCCAGGGCGGAGCGGACCCGAAGTCCACGCGGTCGCCGGCGAATGGCGGCGCCTGCCCCAGGGCGTCCGGCGGCAGGAGTCCCTCCCGGACGAGGAGCTCGGGAGAGATCCACATGGGGTTCCCGGCGAACGCGGACTCGCACGTGTAGGGCGAGCCGCCGCCCGTGGGCGAGATCGGGAGCACCTGCCAGAGGGCGAACCCCGCCGCGTGAGCCCACTCGAGGAAGCGATCGGCCTCCGGACCGAGATCTCCGATTCCGAACGGGCCCGGAAGCGACGTCGGATGCAGGAGGATTCCAGCCTGGCGGATGATTCTGGGCAACGGGATTCCCGCGTCGGTCCGGGCTGCGGGCCGACGAGCCGCTAGGCGTCTCCCGAATACCGGCGCGCCTCGCGGCTTCGCGGTCCCCACCAGAGGACCAAGCCGGTTTCGTTGGGATGCGCGAGATCGACATGGAAGGGGCGGACACGGAGCGTGTAGCCGATGCCCTCGCCGGCCGGCTTGCGGTGCGAGATGCGGAAGATGCCGACCTCGCCCTCCCGACCCGCGGGCTCCAGCCTCACCGCGGCGCCCGACTCCAGCGTCCCGTCCGGCTCGAGGGACCCCTCGAAGAGCTCGACGGCCACCTCGCTCGAGTCGAGCGCGCCCAGGTGCACCCGCGCCGACACGTCGATCGGCGCGCCGAGCGGGAGGGTAATCGGGTCGGGCTGGATCTCGACGCTCTCGAACCGGACCGAGGGCCAGGCCTCCGCCAGTCGGTGCTTCCAGGCGACAAGGCTCTTCAGGCGCGCGCGTTCCCCGTCCTTGAGCGCGCGGCGGCGAAACGCCCCCGGGACGTAGCACTGCTCCAGGTACTCCGAGACCATGCGGTCGGAGGAGAAGGTTCGGGCGACTCGCGAGCACGCGACGACCATCCGGTCGATCCAGCGATTCGGGAGCCCGGCGACGTCGCGGTCGAAGAACATGGGGAGGACCCGATTCTCGAGCGCCTCGAAAAGGGCCTGGGCGATCTCGTCGTCCGGCGCGTGGTCTCGGGCCTCCCCCACCACGAACCCGGCCTCGTCGTGCGGCGCCTCGTCCCACCAGCCGTCGAGCACGGAGAGGTTCAACACACCGTTCATCGCGGCCTTCATCCCGGACGTGCCGGAGGCCTCACGGGGCCGCTCGGGCGTGTTCAGCCAGACGTCGCAACCGGCCACCAGGGAGCGCGCGAGCCCCATGTCGTAGTCGGGCAGGAACACGATGCGTCCCTTGAACTCGGGCCGCTCCGACGCTTGGGCGACCGTGCGCAGGAACGCCTTGCCGTCCTCGTCGCGGGGATGCGCCTTGCCCGCGAAGAGCATCTGCACCGGACAGCCGATCTGGTGGAGCAGATACTCGAGGCGCTTGGGATCGCGGAAGAGGAGCGTGGCGCGCTTGTAGGTCGCGAACCGTCGTGCGAACCCGATGGTCAGGGCGCGGGGATCGAGAATGCGGGCGGCGTCCGCCACGTCCTCCTCGCGCCGGCCGTTCTTGCGCCGCTCCTCCCCGATCTTCTCCCGGGATACGGCGACCAGCCGCTGGCGGAGCAGCTCGTGCGCCTTCCACAGCTCGGCGCGGTCCACGGACTCCGGGTGCTCGGCCACACCGGTCGCCGCGATCTCGGGCGCGGTCCAGGTCGCGGGATGCACTCCGTTTGTGATCGCCCGGATCGGCACCTCCGAAAGGGGCAGGTCCGGCGTCACGCCGCGCCACAGCCTCCGCGACACCTGCGCGTGCAGGCGCGACACGGCGTTCTGGTGGCTCGAGAGCCGCATGGCCAGCACCGCCATCGAGAAGAGCTCGCGGCTCTGGTCGCCGACCTCCCGCCCGAGCTCGAAGAACTCGTCGAACGTCAGCCCCAGGTCGTTGACGTAGCCCCCGAAGTACTTCCAGAGCAGCTCGGGAGTAAACACGTCGATGCCTGCGGGGACCGGCGTGTGTGTCGTGAAGATGTTTCCGGACGCGGCGACCTCCCGCGCCTCCGCGAAGCTCAGGCGCTCGTCGAGCACGAGGCGGCGGATCTTCTCGAGGGAGACGAACGCCGCGTGCCCCTCGTTGATGTGGCGGATGGTCGATTCCCAGCCCACCTTCTCCAGGGCGCGCAGGCCTCCGATGCCGAGGACGATCTCCTGCTGGAGGCGCATCTCGTGGCCGCCGCCGTAGAGCCGCTCCGTGACCTCGCGGTCCGGCGGCTCGTTCTCCGGCAGGTTCGAGTCGAGCAGGAGAAGAGGCACGCGGCCGACCCGCGCGAGGCGGATCAGGAGGTTAACCGTACGGCCTGCCAGGTCGACCGAGACGACGGGCGCGCCGCCGTCGTGCGCCTCGGCCACCGAGAGCGGCAGCTCCTCCGGCTCGAGAACCGGATACGCCTCGGTCTGGCGGCCCTCGGCGTCGAGCACCTGGCGGAAGTAACCCTCCCGGTAGAAGAGCCCGACGCCGGCCAGGGGAACTCCCAGCTCGCTCGACGACTTGAGGTGGTCTCCGGCCAGCACGCCCAGGCCCCCCGCGTAGATCGGCAGGACCTCAGTCAGCCCGAATTCCGCCGAGAAGTAGGCCACGCGTTCTCCCTGCGCGACGAGCTCCCGGGCGCCGGGGTGCCGGGGATCGGAGGAATCCTCCTCGGTCAGCCGGCGGACCGTCGCCATCAGATCTTCCTGGTAGATCGGATCCTCCGCGGCCCGCCGGAGGCGGTCGGCGGAGGCTTCCCGGAAGAGACGCACGGGGTTGCCGCGCACCCGCTTCCAAGCCTCCGGGTCCAGGAGCTCGAAGAGGCCGCGCACGTCCGGACGCCACGTCCAGCGTAGGTCGTGGGCCAGGGCGAAGAGCGGGAGGAGTCTCTCGGGCACGCCCGAGACCCTGGAAGCTTTTTCGAGGACCGGCGTCAATTCACCGGCAAGTGTACCAGAGCGCCGGGGGCTAACCTCTGTGGTTAGAACGCCTACGGAGTCTTCGGGTCGGGCGACTCGGCCCGGACCGACAGCCTCTCACCCAGCGCCAGGAATCGGTTCACCCACTTGCGCGCCTCGGCCGAGCCCTCCTCGGCCGCCCGGCGGCGGGCGGGGTAGAGCCCTCGCAGCGCTCGGTAGTAGGCGTTCTGCACCTTCCAGAAATCCACCTCGAAGGGCAGCGTCCGGGCCAGGCGGACCAGTCCATCGAGCGTCTCGAGGCGGCGGGTATCGGCGGGATCGCTCCCCAGCCCCTCGGCCAGCCGCTCGAGCGTGTCCTGCACTCCGAGGCCCAGGCCGTCCTCGTGCAGCGGCACTCCCACCGTGCGGGCCTCGTCGAGAATGGACTCCAGCTGCGGGACCGACGGCTCCGCCGCCTCGATCGCCTGACGCAGCCGGATCTGAAAGGCCATCTCCGCCGCCACTCGAAATCCCCGAGGCTGCGCGATGCCGTGGCCGGAGAGGAAGCGCATCAGCGGCGAGTGCTCCTCGTACAGCCGGCGGTACACCGCGTCGGTCTGGGTGAGCACCGACTCGAGGATCACGCCGAGCACCTCCTTCTGCTCGTCCCGGAACAGGAGGCGCAGGGCATAGACGCCGGAGCCGAAGTGGCGATCGACCAGTCGAAGAATCGCGGGCAGATCCCCTTGCGCAAAAGGCTCCTCGAGCTCGGCGGCGACGCGCTCGTATACCTCCTCGCCGCCCTCCTGGAGGACCCCGCCCGAGAGGTTGTGGTCGCCCAGGTGCAGCACGCCGAAGGCGACGGTCTCCGATTCGCCGGTGACGAGGGAGTCGACCCGGACCCTCCCGAGCGCGAGGCGCGCCCGTCCGGTGGTCAGGGTCTGACGATCTTCCCGACCAACCCGGTAGCAGTACACCCTCGCCTCGTCGGCGAAATCCGTGAAGAGGGAGCGGACGCCGTAGTGTGCGCCGACTCTCTGGAGAGAGACGGTGGCCGGGCGGACGGACTCCTCGTAGAGCTGCCGGCCGTTGCGCGCATGCGGAGGATTGCTGACCGCCTTCTCCAACCGGACCAGGAACTCCTCCTCGAGATCCTCCTCGAAGAGGTCGGCTTCGAGCTGCATGACGCGGCCCGCGTACTGGAGGATCTGCTGCGCCTCGATGCCCCCGAGGTCGTCGAAGAACCATCCGCAGCTCGTGTACATCAGCTGCGCGTGGCGCTGGAGCTCGAGGAGCCGCAGAGCCGTGACCCTCTCCTCGGCAGCGAGCTCTCGAACCTGGTGGCGGCGCAGGAAATCCGCGACGTTGCCGGACGAGCGATCGAGGATGACTCGGATGTACTCGTCGCGCGCGGCCCACGGATCGGCGAGGAGCGCCGCGGCCCGCTCCGCGTACATCGGGACCAAGGCGTCACGAAGCCAGTCGAGCGCCTCGCGCAGCGGCGCGCGCCATGCCTGGTTCCAGTCCGGGTGCATCCCCGAGTGGCATCCGCAGTCGCTCCTCCAGCGCTCGACGCCGTGCGCGCAGCTCCACGACGTGTTCTCGATGACGCGCACCTCGTGCGTCGGCGGGCGAATGTCGAGGTACTCCCCGTAGTTCGTCAGCCGGGCCAGCCCCCCCGCCTCGATCGTGTGCAGGGCGTACGCGAGCGCCATGTCGCCGTGCCGGTGGTGGTGGCCGAAGGTCTCGCCGTCGGTGGCCACGTGCACGAGCTGGGGCCCGGTCGGCGAGGCGGAGAAGGCCGAGAGGAGCGCGTCCGCGAATCGCTCGCCCTGCGAGAGGAGGCGGTCGAAGGCGACGGCGCGGGAAACGGGGCCGTCGTAGAAGAAGAGCGCGATCGAGCGCCCGGACGGGAGCGTCACGCGGTAGGGCATCGTCGGATCGATGCCGGTCTCGCGCACGTCCTGCCAGTCCGGGTCGCCCGTCGCCCGGACGTGGCTGGCCTGGTGCGGGGCGAGGATCGTGAAGCGGATGCCGAGCTCCGCCATCACGTCGAGCGAGGCCAGGTCGACCGCCGTCTCGGGAAGCCACATTCCCTCCGGCGGGCGCCCGAAGCGCTGCTGAAAATCGTGGATTCCCCACATCACCTGCGTGCGGCGGTCGCGGGGGTTGGCGAGGGGCATGATCATGTGGCCGTAGGCCTGCGCGATCGCGGAGCCGTGCCCCGAGAATCGGCGCCGGCTGTCGGCGTCGGCGGTCAGGATCGCGCGGTACACGTCGGGCTCCTTCTCCTCCAGCCAGGAGAACAGCGTGGGGCCGAAGTTGAAGCTGATCGAGGCGTAGTTGTTGACGATCGAGAGGATGCGATTCGCGCCGTCGAGGATCCGGGCGTTCGCATTGGGCGCGTAGGATTCGGCCGTAATCCGCTGGTTCCAGTCGTGGTACGGGTACGCGGAGGGCTGCCCCTCGATCGCCTCGAGCCACGGATTCTCGCGGGGCGGCTGATAGAAGTGCCCGTGGATGCATACGTAGCGATTGCCCGCGGCCGCGCCAGGCGCGCGAACGGGATCCGGGAACTCGACTGGGCCGACCTCGTCCAAGGAAGAGTCTCCCGCTAGATCGCTAGACCGGTTTCGACTTCCGCCACCGCGTCGGCGGCCTCGGAGACTCGCGCCGGGGGTTCCGCCTTGAGGAAGATGGCTCCGAGCGGCGGCAGCGTCAGGGCGATGCTGTGCGAGCGGCCGTGGGCCGGCACCGCCAGCGCCACCGCGCGGCCGCGATTGCCGGCGCCCGAGCCGCCGTACTCCTGCGCGTCGCTGTTGGCGAGCTCCCTCCAGTCTCCGGCGGTGTCGACGCCCACGAGGTACCCGAACCGCGGGACCTGGGTGAAGTTGAAGACCGCGACGATCGACTGATCGGGATCCTCTCCGCGGCGGATCAGGGAAACCACGCTGTGATCCGCATCGTGGCAGTCGACCCAATCGAATCCCCGCGGATCGAAGTCGAGCTCGTGGAGGGCGGGCTCCGCCGTGAGGAGCCGGTTGAGATCCCGGACCCACATCTGAACCCCCGCGTGACGTTCGCGCTCGAGCAGGTTCCAGTCCAGGCTGGCGTCGTGGTTCCACTCCCGCAGCTGGCCGATCTCCCCTCCCATGAAGAGGAGCTTCTTGCCGGGCTGCGCCCACATGTACGCGAAGAGGAGGCGCAGGTTCGCGAACTTCTGCCACTCGTCGCCGGGCATCTTGGAGAGGAGCGAGGCCTTCAGGTGGACGACCTCGTCGTGCGACAGCGGAAGGACGAAATTCTCGGAGTACTGGTACATGCGGCGAAAGGTGAGATTGGTGTGGTGGAACTTGCGAAAGATCGGGTCCATCTGCATGTAGTCGAGCGTGTCGTTCATCCAGCCGAGGTCCCACTTCATGTGGAACCCTAGGCCTCCCACGTAGGTCGGCCGCGAGACCATCGGCCAGGACGTCGACTCCTCCGCGATCGTGATCGCGTCCGGGTGGCGCGCGCCGATCTCCTCGTGGAGGCGCCGCAGAAGCGTGATCGCGCCGAGATTTTCCCGCCCGCCGTACCGGTTGGGGACCCATTCGCCCGGCTTGCGCGAGAAGTCGAGATAGAGCATGGAAGCGACGGCGTCCACGCGGAGCCCGTCAATATGGAAGCGGTCCAGCCAGGAGAGCCCGCTCGAGAGCAGGAAGCTCCGGACCTCGTGCCGATCGTAGTTGAAGACGCAGCTGCCCCAGTCCGGCTGGTAGCCCTGGCGCCAGTCGGCGTGCTCGTAGAGATGCGTCCCGTCGAAGAAGACCAGCCCGTGCTCGTCGGAGGGAAAGTGAGACGGCACCCAGTCCAGGATCACGCCGATCCCCGCCTGGTGGAGCGTGTCCACGAAGTACATGAAGTCCTGCGGGGTCCCGAAGCGGGAGGTGGGCGCGAAGAACCCCGTGCACTGATATCCCCACGAGCCCGCGAAAGGATGCTCGGCGATGGGGAGGAGCTCGACGTGCGTGAAGTGCATCTCTCGCGCGTACTTCGCGAGCGACCCGGCCGCCTCGCGATACGTCAGCGGGCGGTCGTTCTCCTCCGGCACACGGCGCCACGAGCCCAGGTGGACCTCGTAGATCGAGATGGGAGCGGACGCGTCGTTGCGGGCCTTGAGGGAGCTCCTCCAGGCGGCGTCCTTCCACCGATACTCCGCGTCCCAGACGACCGAGCCCGTTCGGGGCGGCACCTCCTGGCGCACGGCGAAGGGATCCGCCTTGTCGACCCGGTACCCGTCGAGCCGCGAGAGGATGTGGTACTTGTAAACGGAGCCCTTGCCGACGCCCGGCACGAACGCCTCCCAGATTCCGGACTCGCCGACGCGCGCCAGGGCGTGGCTCTCCTTGTTCCACCCGTTGAACTCGCCCATCACCCACAACGATTTGGCGTTGGGGGCGAAGACCGCGAACGACGTCCCCGGGACGCCGTCCACGGTGCGGATTCGAGAGCCGAGTTTGTCGTACAGGCGGGTGTGGTTTCCCTCGTTGAACAGATAGAGGTCGTCTTCGTTCAGCAGGGAGACGTCGTACCGCGGCTTGCCCGCGGGAGCGACCGATCCGACACGTTCTGTCTGCGCCAGTGAGCCCTCCGCGGCCCCCGAGTTTATCCTCACGGGGCTCCTCGCGATTCGTCGGATAATGCGCCGCCATGGACGGGACCGCTATCGTGATCTGCGACGGGCTGTTCGCGACCGCCAACGCCAAGACCGCGCATGGCCTCGTGCGCGGCACAGAGCGCTACCGCGTCCTTGCGGTCGTCGACGCTCCCACCGCGGGGCGCGACGCCGGCGAGGTTCTCGACGGCCGACGCCGCGGCATCCCGGTCTACGCCTCGATCCCCGAGGCGCTCGCGGCGGTCCCGGAGATGCCCAACTTCTGCATCGTGGGCGTGGCGACCTCCGGCGGACGGCTGACGCCGGGGCTCCGGGGCCTGCTTCGCGAGGCGATCGATTCCGGGATGTCGGTCGTCAACGGACTGCACGACCTCCTTTCGGAGGACCCGGAGCTTTCGGCGACGGCCTCGGCGCGCGGCGTCGCCCTTTACGACGTCCGCCGGACCGCGCCGCGTTCGCAGCTTCACTTCTGGAGCGGAGAGATTTCGAACGTCGAGGCTCCGCGGATCGCGGTGCTGGGGACGGACTGCGCGGTGGGCAAGCGGACGACCGCCCGATTCCTCCTGGAAGCGTGCCGGGCCGCCGGCATCCGCGCCGAAATGATCTTCACGGGGCAGACCGGATGGATGCAGGGTGCGCGGTTCGGTCTCGTACTGGACTCGATTCCCAACGACTTCGTATCGGGAGAGCTGGAGCACGCCATCGTCGAGTGCTGGAGCGCGGCACGCCCCGACGTGATCCTGCTTGAGGGGCAATCCGCGTTGCGGAACCCGTCGGGCCCGTGCGGCTCCGAGTTCCTCCTCTCTGGCGGCGCCCGAGGCGTGATCCTGCAGCACGCGCCGGGCCGGGAGTTCTTCGACGGGGAAGAGGAGCTCGGCCTTCGGATTCCGCCCGTCGGCGAAGAGATCGCCCTGCTGGCCGCGCTCGGCGCGCGCACGCTCGCCGTGACCCTCAACGGCGAGGGCCTCTCCGCCGAAGCTCTCCGGGTGGAGCAGGAACGGCTGCGGCGGGAGCTCTCGCTGCCGGTCGTTCGTCCCCTCGAGGAAGGGGTGGAGGCTCTGGTTCCGCTGGTGCGCGCCTTCATCGCCGACGAGGGAAGAGCGTGAGGATCGTCGCGGCCTCGAGCGACTTCGAGGAGTTCGCGCTCACGCGGCCGTACGCCATCGCGCTCCAGGAGGTCACGTCGAGCGTCGGAAACGTCATCGTCCGGATCGAAGCGGGGTCCGCCGGCACGGGATGGGGGGCGGCCTCCCCCGCCGAGCACGTGACGGGAGAGACGATCGACGCGTGCCGCGCGGCGCTTTCCAACGAGAACCTGGCGTGGCTGGCGGGACGCGACGTCCGCACCCTTCCGGCGCTCTGCCGGGAGGCCCGCACGCGGATCGGGGACGCGCCCGCCGCGCTCGCCGCGGTCGACATGGCGCTCCACGACCTCCTGGCGAGGGGGCTCGGGATCCCGCTCGTCGAGATGCTGGGGCGGGCCCACCACGAGCTTCCGACGTCGATCACGATCGGCATCAAGTCGGTTTCGGAGACTCTCGCGGAGGCGGACGAATATCTCGGACGCGGGTTCCGAGTCCTCAAGGTCAAGACGGGCAACTCGCTCGAGGAAGACCTCGATCGACTCTCTCGCCTGCGAGAGCGCTGCGGGACGGGCGTCACGATCCGCGCGGACGCCAACCAGGGCTACACGCGCGAGGAGACGTCGCGCTTCTTCGAGCGCTCCGCCGGGCTCGAGATCGAGTTCATCGAGCAGCCGGTCCCCCGCGAGGAGCTCCCGACCCTGAGGGCCACCCTTTCCGCGGGCGATCTCGCTCGCGTCGCGGCCGACGAAAGCCTCCACGCCGAGGCCGACGCCCTGGCGCTGGCGGGTCCGGAGCCCGCCTGCGGGATCTTCAACATCAAGCTCATGAAGTGCGGGGGCCTCCGGCCGGCGGGGCGCATCGCGGCGATCGCGGAGACCGCCGGCGTCGCTCTGATGTGGGGGTGCATGGACGAGAGCCGCGTTTCCATCGCCGCGGCGCTGCACGCCGCCTTCGCCTCGCCGGCGACACGTTACCTCGATCTCGATGGCAGCCTGGACCTGGCCCGCGACGTGGTCGGCGGCGGCTTCACCCTCGTCGAGGGCCGCATGCGCACGACCGGCGCGCCGGGGCTGGGAATTCTTCCGCTGGACTAGCCGCTGCGATCGGGCGTCCACAGCAGGGCGACCCGGCGCACCGTCACGTCCGTCTTCTTCGGCCGAAGCGTCAGCGTCTCGAGCATCTCCGTGGCCGGATCGTTCGCCGTTTGCGACGCCGCGAGCTCCGCCGCGAGCTCGGCGTCCAGGTCCCGGATTTGCTGCGCAACGGCCTCGACGGTCTCCTTCGCGCGGCCGACGTCGCCCGCCTGCTTCATCGTGCGGCCGGCCGTGCGGGCCGCCGTCGTCGCCCGCCCGATCGTCGTCGCGGAGAGCGTCTTGCGCCCGAACAGGGCGCCGAGCACGGTGGCGCCGATCGAGATCGCGGTTTGGATCCCGGCCTGCTGCGATTCCTGCCGCTCGCGGGCGACCGCCTGCTCGGCGCGACGCAGGCGCTCCTGCAGCGCCGCGAGCCTGGGCGCGTATTTCTGACGGAGCCGGTCCGAGGAGGAGTCTCGCGCCTCCCGCCTGCCCTGCTGCAGCCTCCCGCGAAAGTCCGCCTCGGCCTCCCCCGGGCGGGACACCTCACCCGTGGATTTGCTGCGCAGCAGCTCCAGCGACCTCTCCCGGTAGATCCACGTCGCGAAGTCCCTCCCGAAGACCTCCGCGCTCTTCGGATGGCCGGCGGGGCCGGGATCGGCGAACCGGGCACCACTCTCCGGCTCGCTTTCGAGATCCTCGAGCGCGAATTCGGGCTCGTCTCCGGATGCCCAGTCCACCGGGTCGCCGACCGCCGCCACGCGCAACACCTTCTCCGTCGTCGAGGCTCCGCTCTTCGGGTCGGCGAAGTGCACCTCGGCAACTCCGAGCACGGATGGACGGTAGAGGGATTTCCCCGACGGCCCGCGCGCCGGGACGAAGAGCTGCGGCAGTCCCGGGGGCAGCATCGGACGCGGCCCCCCGGACTCGCCTGCCTCGCCGGCGGCCGTCAGATGCGTCGCCGGCTCTTCGGAGCGGGGACTCCCCCGTTGAGGATCCATGAGCGTCTTGATCTGCGAGCGCGTCAGGGGCCCTCGCAGGTAGGAGAGCGCCCACCGGGTCTCGAAAACCTCGGGGGCGTCGTCGTGGACGTTGTTGACGAGGAAGATCCGGTTTCCCAGACCGGCCAGCGTCTCCTCCATGCGACCGCGGTCGAACCTCTGTTTGGCTCCCGCCGCGACGCCCTCCAGGCCCTCGAGAACCCGGGCCTTGTCGCGCTCCGTCTGCAGCCTTCCGAGCAGCCAGGTCCCCGCGTTGGCGAGCCCCTTGTAGTCGAGGTCCACGGGATTCTGAGTTGCGAGGACCACGCCCAGGCCGAACGCGCGTCCCTGTTTCAGGAGCGTCAGCAGCGGGGCCTTCGCCGGCGGGGTCGCGACGGGGGGAAAGTAGCCGGCGATCTCGTCCATGTAGAGGATCGCCCGCAGGCTCGTGGTGCCCGACTGCCCGCGCATCCACGCCAGTGTCTGGTTCAGGAGCAGGGTGACGAAGAACATCCGCTCCGCATCCGAAAGGTGGGCGATCGAGAAGATCGCGACGCGCGGTTTGCCCGAGGGGGAGCGAAGCAGCGAGCCGATCTCGAGGGCCTCCCCCTCCAGCCACGTCGCGAAACCGGGAGCCGCGAGCAGGTTGTTGAGGCGCATGGCCAGCTCGAATCGGCCCTTGGCCGGAAAGAAGGATTCGAGGTCCACGACGCCGATCTTCGCCACAGGGGGAGTCTGCATCCGAGCGATCAGCGTCTCGAGATCCAGGTCCTGTCCCCTCTTCCAGGCCTCGGCGAGGACGGTCGAAACGAGGATGTGCTCCCGGCTTTTCAACGGATCCGCGTCCACCCCCAGCAGGGTGAGCAGCCCCGTCGCCGTCGAAGTCACCCGCTCGCGCAGCAGCTCTTCGTCCTCGCGCGCCGCCGCCGCGGGTGCGGCGAATGATTTCAGGATCGAGACCGGGAGACCGGCCGAGGACCCCGGCGTGTAGATCGAAAAGTCCGCTGTGTCTCGGAGGCGCTGAATCCGGGCGCCGTCCTCGCCCCACTCGGCGAGGCCCTTCTTCCAGGTCTCCGCCTGCTGCTTCGCGTAGTCGTCCGGTGACAGGCCCCTGCGCGCCGCGTCCTCCTCGTTGATCCACGGCCGGAAATCCGCGGGATCGAGCTTCGGAAAGGTCAGCAGGAGATTCCCGAGATCGCCCTTGGGGTCGATCAGGATCGCCGGCACGCCGTCGATCGCGGCCTCCTCGATGAGCGAGAGGCAGAGCCCCGTCTTTCCGCTTCCGGTCATCCCGACGCACACCGCGTGCGTCACCAGGTCCCGAGAGTCGTACAGCACCAGATCCTCGGTGCGCTTCTTGCGGGCCAGGTCGTAGCGGCGACCCAGATAAAAGGCTCCGAGTTTCTCGAAGTTCTCCATTGCCGGGATGATATCGAGACCGCGCCCTAAAAGTCGGGCCCCGGTGTCCGCGCTATGCGGGCGAGGGCTTCTCGGGACCGGAGGCGGGCTCACCCGCCGGAAGGGGCGCCGTCTGAGACTTCAGGGCGCCCTGCTCCACCCAGTGGACCAGGGCGCGCCGTATTCGGTACGAATCGCTCGCGATCGCCTGCTCGCAGTCCAGCGGCGTTGCGCCCTCGCACACGCGCCCCCACAGCGCCTTGAGGAAGGCCCCGTCCTTCTCCCCCGCGTGCGGCGTCGGCTTGATGTCGGTCCGCTCGAGCACGAGACTGTCCGGCACCAGCGCCGCCGCCTCCTGAAACTCGTCGTACCGGCGCATCGCCTCCAGGGTCAGCGGCAGAATCTCCCGAGGCGTGACGTCCGGCCGGGCGGCCACTGTTTCCTTGACGAACGCAAACTGTCCCGGGCTCGGACGCTCCAGGAGCTGATAGAACGCATCCTCGCCGCGCAGGTGCCCGCGCTGACATTCGACGAGCTTTCCCTCACGCAGGGTCACGACCGCGAAAACGTCCCCGCCCTTGGGCTCGCGCAAGCTCAGAGAGCCTGACGCCGCGGATTCAGCGAGCGTCTGAAGAAGGCCTGGCAGGCCGAAGAGCTCGAGATCGCCCTGCAGCGCGGCGGCGCCCTCGGCCGGATAAGCGGCTTCGGAGCTGGCGGGTTTCTCGAAACCCGCCAGGACGCGCGCGGCGGCCTTCCCGGCATCCTGCCCCGCCACCCGGGCCGCGAGGTCCTCGAGCGCCCGGCGCACGACCGTCAGAGGCGTGGATGCGAGAGCCTCCACCGCGTGGACCAGATGCGCGTCGTTTTGCCGCAGCGTCACCCCGAGGAGTTTGAACGGCAGATTCTCCTTGATCACCCCGAGGAGCAGCTCGACGGTGCCGGCGTCGTCCGAGAGGTTCTGCGTCCCGAGGTCCGACAGACGGGCCATCGTGTCGCCCAGATAGGTCTGACGCCTGCCGGCGTGCTCGATCAGGACGCGCCGCACCCTCTGCGAAGGCATGCGGGCCATGGTCGCGGCGACGCGATCCAGGAGGATTCGCAGGTCCTTCGCCTCGTAGGGCGCCTCTCCCGGCTTGGCGAGCATGCCCTCGAGGTCGGCCATCAGCTGGATGAGCGCCGTCTCCGTCTTTTCGTCCTTGAGCTGCCCGAGCGCCGCGATCGCTTCCTTGACCACGAGGAGCGGGTATCCCAGCTGGGCGTACTGCAGAAGGATGTCGGCCTCCATCCCCGCGGGCGGCGAGGTCTGGTCGCGTGGAATCCGGCGCAGCAGGTAGAGCAGGTTCCTCCGGAAGAACCACTCCTCCTCCCCGGTCGCCGGTCCGATCGTGTGCGAGAGCTGCTCGAAGGCCGCCGTCCGCGTGGGAGTTCCATGCACCTCCAGCAACAGGAGGATGAGGCGGCGGCGGTCCCGTTTCTGCTCGCGCTTCAGCTCTTCGAGAAGACCCTCGGGGGTCAGCGTCGTGAAAAAACGCAGCAGACTCCGGAGCAGCGTGTGCTGCTCGGGGGCCTCCGCGACCTTCTTGAGCTGCTCGGGGTCGAGACTCTCGCCGAGGCGCCGCCGGACGACCTCGGCGCTTCCCCGATCCACCTTCTTCTCGGACACCAGCCGATCGGCCAGCTCCAGCATCGAAACGGCCTGGGGCAGCGATCCCTCGTTGAAGCGTTCGATCCCGGCCTTGACCATCTCCTGGAAGCGGCGGCCCCCTTCCGCGGGATCCTCGGCCTCCGTGATGATCCGCCGCATCGCTCCGAGCGCGCCGGACTCCATTCCCGCGAGCGGGCTCGCCGCGCCGGCGGCGCCCGGGAGCACCCAACCGGGAAGGCTCTGCGCGAGGGCACGGAAGAGGTTGTCCGTGCCCGCCTCCAGCCCCATGTCCTTGAGCTTGGCGAGGTAGTGCTCGAGCTCCTTGTTCGAATGGGACGCGCGCGCGGCATAGGCCAGCGCCTCGGACTCGAGCGGCTTGCCGGCGGGAGACCCGGCCGGCGCGGCGCCGGACCCGAGGACGCCCTGCGACTCGAGCCGCTCCAGCAGGACCGAGAAGCGGCGCAGCGCCTCGGCGGATGCGGCGGCCGTATCGCCGCGCGGCGCCATCGCACCCGCCGCCGCGGACGCGGTCGCGCGAGGTCCGCCCTCCGTGGGGGCCTGTCGAAAGATGGTCTGGACAGGAGAGGCTCCGGCCGAGGTCTCCCCGAGCCGGGCCAGGTTCTCGAGCAGCATCGCCCGGTCCTCGTCCGGACAAAGCGCGAGGACGACCTGCTTGAGCTGGCCGAGGTACGCCTCCAGCGCCTCGCGGGGCACGAGGCGGAACTCCCCCATCATGTGGATCTTCTTCAGGGCATGGAAGAGGTAGTCCGAGAGAGGGACGCTGCTGCCCGACGCGCCACGGTACTGGGCCGCCATCCAGCCGCGGATCGTCGGGATCAGCGCCTGCGGCGGGTACTTCATCAAGAGCTCAACCGAGTCCGCCACCACGAGGGGCGGAACGCTGTCGGACAGGTACTGCTGGAGCTCGAGAAGCGCCTCCTGGAGCTCCGGATTCGGCGGTTGCGCCGTCATGAATTTCCCGATTGGATTCGCGTCTAGCCCTCTAGGGTAACCCAACACCGTTCCGGGAGATAGCGCCGGCTGGGCCCCGGGACGCGCCGGACGCGCTCAGGGTCCCGTGACGGGGGTCACCGGCGCCGTGCGGGCGAGCTTCTCGGACAGGGCGATCCACCGGGGCTCGCCGCGGAGGGGATCGAAGGCCGGCAGGTGGATTCGGAACCAGAGCAGCGCGTTGCGCTCCTCGTAGGCTCTTTCCAGACCCGAAAGCGCCGCCTCGCGCTCGCCCAGGGCGGCGAGCAGGAGCGCGACGTCGTAGGGCGGGACGTACTCGCGCCGCGCGCGCAGCTCCGCCAGCTGCGCCCTCGCCTCGGCCGCGCGTCCCCCGGCGGCGAGCGCGCCTCCGAGGAGCGCGATCTCGTAGCAGTGCTCCCGCTGCGACACCGCGACCGCGCGCTCCAGGGTGGCGACCGCGTCCGCGACGGCGCCCGTCTGCTGCTGGGCGAGGCCCAGCGACCAGAGCGCGAAGGCCGCGTCCGGACCGATTCGGACCGCCGCCTCCAGGTCGGGCAGCGCCTCGGCGTACCGCCGCCGGCCGGCGTATCCCCACGCCAACGCCGCGCGGGCGTCGGCCGAGTGGGGTTCCCGCGCGACCAGTCGGCGGCCGACCTCCAGCGCCTCGCTCGCCCTGCCCGTCACGCTCAGGCAGAGCGTCAGCCAGAAGGAGGCGTCCGAGAGTTTGGGGTCGCGATCGAGAGCCAGCCGCAGCTCTCGCTCCTCGCGCGCCACGTCCCAGCCGTAGTAGTGCTCGATGACCCCGAGGGAGAGGTGCACGGCCGCGCTGTCCGGCGTCAGCTCCTGCGCGCGCTCGGCGGCGGCCCGCGCCCGCGCGTAGGCCTCCCAGGAGGAGATCCCGCCGTAGAAGCCCCAGACGCTGTAGGACTCCGCGAGCGCGGTATACGCCTCGGAGTACTTCGGGTCCCGCGCCACCGCCGCCTCGAAGCACTCGATCGCCTGCCTCATGCGCCGCGGCTTCCAGAAGTGCCTTCCCTTCAGAAACAGGTCGTACGCCTCGACGTCGCGGGTCGTCCGCTCCGGGAGCTCCGCGGCCCGGCCCCCGGTGAGGCGCGGCTCGAGCGTCTCGGCGATCGAGCGGGCGATCTCGTCCTGGACCGCGAAGACGTCCTCGAGCTCCCGGTCGTACCGCTCCGACCAGAGTTGATAGCCCGTGACCACGTCGACGAGCTGCGCATGGATGCGGATGCGCCGTCCGGACTGCCGGACGCTGCCCTCGAGCACGGTGCGCACCCCCAGCTCGCGGCCGATGCCGCGCACGTCCGCGTCCTTTCCCTTGAACGCGAAGCACGAGGTCCTCGCGGCCACGTGAAGCGCCGCGACGTGGCTCAGCACCCCGATGATCTCTTCCGTGATCCCGTCGCTGAAGTACTCGGCCTCCGGATCCGCGCTCAGGTTGCGGAACGGAAGGACGGCCACCGAGGCCGCCTCGGCTCCCGCCTCGGAACGCCTCGCCCCGGTGATCTCGCGCTCCCCCTCCCCCGCCTGCGGCCCGGAGCGCGTTCCGGCGCGGTCGAGCACCCGCAGCGCGAAGGCAAGGTCGCGCGCGGACTGAAAGCGCGACCCGGCGTGCTTCTCGAGGCAGTGCGCGACGATCTGCTCCAAATCCGCGGGCGCGGGACGGCCCGAATCGGACAGCGGGGGCGTCTCCTCGCGCAGGACCGCGACCATCGTCTCGACGGCGGTGTCGCGCCGGAAGGGATTCCTCCCCGCGACCATCTCGTAGAGGATCACTCCGAACGAGAAGATGTCCGACTGCGGGCCGGTCGGCTCCCCGCGGAGCTGCTCCGGCGACATGTAGCCGACGGTTCCGAGGATCACCCCCGCCTCGGTCCCCATCGTCTCGAGGTCCGTCGCGGCGGCGGTCGAGCCCGGGAGGTCTACGGCCTTCGCGAGCCCGAAGTCGAGGACCTTCACGTGGCCGTCCCGGCTGACGAACACGTTCTCGGGCTTGAGGTCCCGATGCAGGATCCCCTTGTCGTGCGCGGCGGTGAGCGCCTGGGCGATCTGGAGGCCGAACTCGAGGGCGCGCCGCACCGGCAGCGGCCCGGCGGAGATCCGGTCGCGGAGCGTCTCTCCCTCGAGGAGCTCCATCACGGCGTACGCGACGCCGCCGTCCTGGCCGTAGTCGTGGAGCGCCAGGATGTTGGGGTGAGAGAGCGCCGCGACCGCCCGGGCCTCCCGCTCGAAACGGGCGAGCGCCTCGGTATCGCCCGCGAACGACGCGGAGATCACCTTGACAGCAACCTCGCGGCCGAGCCGGACGTCCCGGGCGCGATACACCTCGCCCATGCCGCCCGCTCCCAGCGGGGAGATCAGCTCGTAGGGGCCAAGGCGGGTTCCGGAGGCGATCGGCATGGCGACTCCGGAATCATACTCGGCGGGATCCGTTGGGCGGCCCCGGCGAGCCGTTGTGACGGTGGACTCGACGAGAACGGGGGCCAACCAAATGAACGATCCCGGCCCCCGTCACATTCTCATCGCAGGACTCGACGGGCCGCGCGCCGGCCACTCCGGATCGCTCCCGGCAAGGTGCCGCTTTCCGAGCTTTCGGTGGCCTCGCCCGCGAAGAACAGGGTCTTCTCGATCGGCTTCCCCAGCCGATCGAGACAGTCCGCGCCGCCCACGGCCTGGTAGCTGTCGGGGCCGCGGGAAAAGGGATCCGCGCTCCAATTCCAGAAGTGCCAGCCCAAGAGAAGGCGACTGAGCGAACGCGGACTGCACCCGGCAATCCGACCCAGAGTCCGCAGGGCTTCGTCGAGGAGCGCCGACCGGCAGCGCCTGAGGAGCGCTCGCGCCCGCGGCGCCGCATCTTGCGCGTCATCCGATCGAACCGTGCCCAGATGTCGCCGAGCGGCCGGCCCGGGGCGGCGGCGCGGGAGCGGAGAGGTCGACGGCAATCGCCGAGATGGGCCGCTTCTCACTCTCGACCGCCGGCCTGGCTCCGGGGCGGTACGCGCTCAAGGTCGTGGTGATCGACCCCTCCTCTCATTCCACCGCGGAGAGCACGGGCGCCTTCGAGTTGAAATAGTCTGCAGGCGCGAGGCTCCTGGCGCGAGACTTGCCTCAGAGGGTCCCGCGGAGGTCGCAGCCATGGCGCTGGAGGAATACCGGAAGAAACGACGCTTCGGGGTGACGCCGGAGCCGGAGGGGAAGAAGTCCGGGGCGAAGCGCCGCCGCAAGGCGCTCTCCTTCGTGATCCAGAAGCACCGCGCCACCGCGCTTCACTATGACTTCCGGATCGAGTGGAAGGGCGTGATGCTCTCGTGGGCGGTGCCCAAGGGCCCCGCGCTCGATCCCTCCGTCAAGCGCCTCGCGATGCCGACGGAGGACCACCCGATCGAGTACAATCAGTTCGAGGGGATCATCCCCGAGGGCGAGTACGGCGGCGGCACGGTCATGATCTGGGACCGCGGAACCTGGACTCCCGAGGTCGAGGACGTCGATGGCTCCCTGAAGAAGGGCGACCTCAAGTTCTCCCTCGACGGGGAGAAGCTGCACGGCTCCTGGGTCCTCGTGCGCACCCGGCGCAGGGGCGAGGAACGCGCGTCCTGGCTCCTGATCAAGCATCGCGACGAGTTCGCGAGCACGAAAGACATCGCGGAGGAGGAGCCGCGCTCCGTCGTCTCGGAGAGGCTCTTGGTCGAGATCGCCCGCGACGAGGGCGGAAACATCCAGAAGGCCGCCGACGGGGATCCGGCCGCGCTGCTGCGGAAAATGGTCGCCAACCCGAAGCTGATCGCGCCACCCCGGAAGGGGCGCAAGAAGTCGGTCTGGCATTCTAACCGCAAGGGCCGCGCCGCGAAGACCGGAGGCATGGCGTGAAGGTGAAGAAGGCCGCGCCGAAGCGGTCTCCCAAGGCGAAGGCGGCCCCGCGATCGCGCCCGAAGGCGCCACGCCGGCCGGCGCCCGCCGCGCTTGACACGGACGCCGGGATCCGCGGCGTGCGGGTCTCGCATCCGGACAAGCCCTACTGGCCGGAGGAGGGCTACACGAAACTCGATCTCCTGCGTTTCTATGTCGAGGCGTTCGATCGGCTGCGCCCCTACGTCGCGGACCGGCTGCTCTCCCTCGAGCGCTGCCCCGACGGGATGCGCGGCCAATGCTTCTTCCAGAAGGACAAGCCGCAGGGAATGCCGGAGGGAACTCCGACTCAGCCGATCCAGCACGCGAAAAAGGTGACCAACTACGTCGTCGGCGGAGCGCTCGAGACGCAGCTCGCGCTGGTGAACCTCAGCTGCATCGCCGTCCACGTGTGGGGCTCCCGAAGACAGAATCCCCGCAAGCCGGACTGGCTCTGCTTCGATCTGGATCCGGATTCGGGAAAGTTCACGGACGCCGTTGGAGCCGCTCTGAGAGTGAAGGCGGCGCTGGACGCGCTGGGCCTCGAATCGTTTCCGAAGACCTCCGGCGGCAAGGGCCTCCACATCTTCGTGCCCCTTCGCGTCGGGCCCGACTGCGACGAGGTGCTCGAGTTCGCGGAGCGGCTGGGCGCACACCTCTCCGCGGCGTATCCCCGGGAGCTCACGATGGAGGGCCGCATCGCCAACCGGAAGGGACGTGTGTACTTGGATCCCTTTCGGAACGGTTTCGCGCAGACGGTCGTCACGCCATATTCCGTGCGGCGGCGGGCGGGGGCGCCGTTCTCGACGCCGCTCGACTGGTCCGAGGTCTCCCGCTCGCTCGACCCGTACGCCTTCAACCTCGGAAGCTACGAGAAGCGCCTTCGCGCGGGTGATCCGTGGTCGGGCTTCTTCTCGCGGCGGCAGTCGCTCAAGGAGCCGCTGCGCGCAGTCCGGAGCCTGAAGGCTTCCTAGCGGCCTAGCGGCTGCCTCCCGTCGAACCGTCGGGCTCGGTGCGCGTGCCCTCGGGCGAGTCCTCTTCCTTGTAGTTGAGCTCTCCATAGGTGCCCGGAGGGAACGCCTTGGAGGACTTGCCGGCGGAGGGAGCGCCCGGATCCGTCTCGGGCGGCCGCGCCCCTTCGGATCGCTTCAACTCGTTCCAGGGGTTCTCGACGCCCTCGACGCCTTTTCGGTCTCGCTCTCGATCGTCTGCCATGGTGTCCTCCTCCTCCGCACAGGGCAGCAAGAAGCAGGCCACCGGCCGATCGAAGTCAGGGCGGAAATCCCGAAGCGTCGATCCCCGGGATCACGCGCAGCGCATTCTTGTAGTAGAGCTTCTTCAGGACCTCGTCGGGGAGCTCCAGTCCGTACATCTTCCAGAACGCGTGCCGTTTGCGGTAGTAGTCGAAGTATTCATCGCCCGTCTCGAGCACGCGGAAATAGACCGCGTACTCCTCCGGGGCCCAGGTGTCCTTGCCGAACATCACGCGGTCCTGGTACTTCTCGAGCCACTCCCGGGCGAATCGCGGCTGACGGCCGAGCTCCGCGAGCACCGCGCCGATCTCCGAATACACGTTCGGCAGCGAGTCGAAGAGCTTTCCCAGCCGGGCGAGGTCGCCCCCGAGCCAGCCCAGGTGCGCGTCGATGTACCGCGTCCTCGGGTGCCTCGCGAACATCCGGTGCTGCTCGGCCAGGATCTGCTCGAAGGGCGGATAGCGGTCCGGCGGGCGCGCACGCCCCGGAATCTGCTTCAGCTCGAGCCACCGCTCGTTGAACTTGTCCCAGGGATCGAAGAACGAGCGCGGCTCTCCCGAATGGATGAGCACCGGGATGTTCAGGGCGCCGCACTTCTCCCACACCGGATCCAGACGGGGATCGTCGACCGGCACCCGCGCGCCGCGCGAATCCTTCACCGAGAGCCCCAGGTCCTTGAAGATCTTGAGACCCCGCGCCCCGTTCTTCACGTCGCGCTCGAACTGGGCGGCGGCCCGTTCGCTCCAACCGAGCGTGTCGATGCCGGCGTAGTCGAGGTTCGCGAACACGACGAAGCGCCCCGGAAACCGCCCCGCGAGGTTGCGGTAGCCCCTCTCGAGCTCCGCCCCCTGGCCGCCGCTCAGGTTGACCATCACGCGCATGCCCATTCGGTCCATGTCGGCGACGAGCTTCGCCGCGTCCGCCGCGCCGATGTCCGTGTCCTGGTGGTTGTGCACGTCGATGAAGGGGTACCGGGCGTGCTCCGGATGGTGCTCCGGAACGACGAGCGTCGACCTGGGCTCGTACTCCTCGATCGACATGGTCTGCGCGGCCAGAGGAGGAGCCAGAGCGGCGGCCACGAGAACGGCTCCGAGGAATCCCTTCCATCTATGCGCCAGTGCAGCCTCCATTCTTCCGGAGCTCGAGCCTATCCCGGCGCCCCGTGGAGAGTCCGGGGACCTCCGCCAGGCCGGCCACTTCGATCGGAGCGCGGCCACGGGCGCGCACGAGCTCCACCATCAGCGCGGCCAGGGGCTCGAGGTAGCGCGCGCAGCGCAGGGGCCCGGCGTCGACCGGAAGGAGCCCCGACTCCGCGAGCAGCCCCGCAACGACGTCCCGCGAGGGAGCGTCGTCGCCGCAGAGGAAGGCGACGGGCCGCGCGCCGCCGTCCCGCAGCGAATCGAGGGTCTCTGCATAGACATGGTTGAGGGCCTTGACGACGCGCGCGCCCGGAGCCCGACGCGCGATCTCCTCCGCCCCCGATGTCACGTGTCCGATCAGGAGCCCGCGTCCCTCCGGGGGCTCCGGATTCGTGCAGTCGAGCAGGATGCGCCCGCCCCACGGCCCCACGCCCGCGAGAACGCCGAAGACGTCCCCCCAGATCTGCGCCACCGCGACCAGGTCGCTGCCGACGAGCGCGCCCTCGTGAGAGCTCCCGCTCGCCCGGGGAACCGCCGCCGCCGCGCGCCGGGCTCGCGCCTCCGACCGCGAGCCGAACACGAGGTCGTGCCGGGAGCGGGCGAACAGCCGGCCGACGGCCATCCCCATCGTCCCCGTGCCGAGGATCCCGATCCTCATGGGGCCTCATGCGGGGGCGCCGACTCCGCGAAGAGGCCCCGCGCCGCGATCGACGCGAGATTGCGGCGGTGGAACAGCGCCTCGAACTCGGTCGCCGGTTCTCCCTCGGGGAGACAGCTCGCGATCGGGATCGAGGCGATCCGCGTGCCGGCTCGCCTCGCCTCCCGGACGCCCTCCTCCAGGCCGGCGAGGTATGCCCGCGCCGACCGGAGCGCCTCGGGTCCCGCGACCGGCCCGTGCGACCGGAGGATCCGCGACCGCCCCCGCGAGAGCGCGCGCTCCAGGGCCCGGTCGATCGGCTCCCGAGCCGAATAGTGGAGGTACGCCATGCGGCCGACCGCCGCGTCCCCCACGTGGAGCAGGTCGGCGTCCGGAAGGTCCACCTGCAGCGCGTCCCCCGTGTGGCCCGGGCTCTCGAACACCTCGATGGCGAACCGTCCCCAGACGAGCTCGAGACGGCCCGAGAGGAGCCGCGTCGGGGCCCGAAAGTGCGCCGCCTCCTCCGGGGTCCGGAACTCTTCGGTCCAGAACGTCTGCACCGCGCTCGCGTGCGCGAGCAGCTCCGCCTCCGGAAAGAGATTCCACGCGGCCATGTGGTCGCTGAAGAAGTGGGTGCTGATCAGCAGGTCCACCCGCTTGCCCCACTCCTCGACGAGGATCCGGCGAAGCGCGCGCGCGTCGTGGACGGACGCCAGCCCGTCGATGAGGATCGCCCGTTCGCCGGCGAGGACCGCCAGCGATCCGGAGTCGTACGTTTCCCCGCGAAACAGGAAGAGATCCGGAGAGAGCTCCTCGACGCGCATCTCTGCCTCCGAGCCCTAGGTTAGCGGCGGGACATCCATTCGCAAAGCGCATTGTTTTCACTCACGAGATGAGTTAATTTCATGGCATGGACTCGGACCGGGCGTCCGGCGCGCTCTCGTTGCGACATCTCCAGCTCCTGCTCGCGGTTTCGGAGGAGGGCACGCTGACCGCCGCCGGCCGACGCCTCCACCTTTCCCAGTCGGCACTCTCCCATCAACTCGCCGACGCGGAACGGAGGCTGCGCGCTCCCCTCTTCGAGCGTGGGCATCGGAAAATGACGCCCACCCGGGCCGGGGCTCGCCTCATCGAGGCGGCCCGGGCCGTGTCCCGCGAGATGGAGGCCGCGGCGAGAGACGTCGCGATGCTGTCGGCCGGACCGGCGGGGATCGTTCGGCTGTCGACCGAGTGCTACACGTGCTACCACTGGCTGCCCCAGACGATTCGGATGTTCCAGGGGACACACCCCGGTGTCGAGATTCGAATCGTCGTCGAGGCCACCCGCCGGCCCGTGCCCGCGCTGCTCCGGGGAGAGCTCGACGTCGCGATCGTGAGCGACCGAGTGCGCAACCGGCGCGTCGTCCTCCAGCCGCTCTTCGAGGACGAGCTCGTCGCGGTCGTGGGCCCCGGGCACCGGCTCGCGCGAAGATCGTTCCTCGAAGCCCGAGACTTCGCGGATGAGAACGTGCTGACCTACAACGCACCGAGGGACGAGTTCGACCTGTTCCGGGACGTCCTCGGGCCCGCGGGCGTGGAACCCCGGCGCTGGACCCCAGTGGAGCTGACGGAGGCGATGGTGGAGATGGCGCGATCCGGCCTCGGCGTCGCGGTGCTCGCGCGCTGGGCGGTTCCTCCGGAGCTTCTCGGCGACGCGGTCCGCGCGGTGCGTATCACGCGCCGAGGCCTTCGGCGCGAATGGAGCGCGGCGACGCTGCGCCGGCGCGCGCCGCTGCCCCACGTGGAGGCGTTCGTCCAGGCCCTCGCGACTCTGTCCCGCCGCGGCCTGACCTCCCGCGCGGGCTCGCCGGCGGCGTGAGCGGCGGCCGCCGCCTCACATCGGAGAGATCGAGAAATCCCCGCTCGAGGTCTTGACCCGGATCCGCGTTCCCCGATCTCCGCGCCGATACCCCGCGACCGTGTCGCGCCGGGTCTCCGCGGCTCCGTCGGAGAACCCCACTCGCATGTCGCCGCTCGACTGGCTCGCCGTCGCGTCGAACTGGGCGTCCCGGGGCAGCCGGAGCGTCACGTCGCCGCTGGAGGTGGCGACGTCGACCGCGCGCAGGTGCGAGCCGGTGGCGTCGAGCTCGATGTCGCCGGACGTGGCGTCCGCCCCGAACTCCTCGACGTCGGCGTCAGCGAACCGCGCGTCGCCGGAAGCGGTCCGGGTCTGGATCCGCCGCGCCTTGACCGAGCGCACGTCGAAATCTCCGGACGTCGCGTTCATCGTGAGGCTCTCGCCGTCGAACCCCTCGAGCCGGCAGTCTCCGCTGGTGAAATCCGACTTCCACGTCCCGCGGATCTCGCGAGCACGCGTGTCCCCGGACCCGCCGTCGAGCTCCAGCGAGCCCTCCAGGCGCGCGAGTCGGAGGTCCGCGCTGGCGACCTCGAAGCGCAACTTGCCGCGGAGCCCCTCGGCCTCCAGGCGCCCGACGAGGTTCCGGAATCTGGCGGACGCGTCGCCCGGCGGCATCTGGATCTCCAGGTCCGCGTAGAGATGCGAGCCGTGGGCTCGGCTCACGCGCACGGACCGGCCGTCATAGTCGTAGCGGCTGGAGGAGACGAATCCGTCGAGGAAGCTCCAATCCGGATCGCGGTCGCCGGGCTCCCGATAACGAAACGTCCCCACCTGGGCGTACGGATAGCGCACGCGCAGCATGACGCCTTCGCCTTCCGGGATGCGCTCCAGCCTGACGGCCTCGGCGAGCGCGGCGCTCTCCGCGTGCACCGTCGCCACGACGACGACGGACGGCGACGAACCCCGCGAGATCCGCATCGTCCCCACGAGGTTCTCGACGGCGAGGCGCGACAATCCCGCCTCGGGGAGCTCGACTCGAATCGTTCGGACGGTTTCTTCTCCGCTCGCCGCTCCGGCGAGCATCGCCAGGCCGGTCGAGAGAACGAGCGCGCGACGCGGGATCTTCATGGTTCCCCCAAACGCCGGCGGACGAGCCGGCCCTGCCATCCGTTACGCGCCGCGGCGCGAAAGGTTCCCCGATTTCCGCGCGGGTGTCAGGCCGGCTTGCGGACAAGCAGGGTGCCGGGGCGCAGCGAGCCCATCGTGACCAGCGCGAGGAACGCGGCGGCGATTCGCGAGCCGAGCCGGCGCACGTCCTGGCAGCCGCCGGCGGCGAAGGCGGAGGCGTACTCGGAGGTATGCCGGATGTCGTCGATCAGCGCGCAGCCGCCCGGCTTGAGCACTCGGGTGATCTCGCCGATTGCCTGGGCCCGGCCCTCGGCCGAGTAGATGTTGTGGATCGCGGCGGAAGACACCACGACGTCGAACGTGCCGTCCGGAAAGGGAATCTTCCGCATGTCGGCCGTCCGCGTGTCGACGCGGTCCGCCACGCCCTCCCGTCGCGCGTTGTCCACGACCGCGTCGGGCCGGTTGCCGGAGAGGTCCTCCGACTGCCATATGTCGATCCCGGTGGCCGTGCCCGTGGAGAGGCGCTTCGCGGCGCCGATGAGCATCAGCCCGCGGCCGCAGCCGACGTCGAGCACGCGCTCGGAGCCGCTCCAGGCGATCCGGTCGAGGAGCCGCTCGCGCTCCCGGATCTTCCCGAACTTGCTCGTCCACACCATCCAGATCGCCATGGCCGCGCAGCCCGACGCGGGCCACAGCGCGGCGTCCGCAGGAAATCGCAGCTCGACGCCAGCGATCGGACCGATCCGGAGCACGCCGGACCAGAGCCGGAGGGCGGCCGTCAGCCATACGAGAAACCCGAACGCCGCGGCGATCGCCAGGTTGCGCACGACCCCGGGGGCGTCCAGCCCGTAGTCGGGAGCGTCCGATCGAGTCCGCGCATCCGTCATCGAAGGGCGGCGATTGTATCCGGGCCGTCGCCGCGCGGGGCTAGAGCGCGGAACGGAACGCGGCGGCCAGCTGCTCGGGAGAACGTCCCCGCAGGGTTTCATTGACCTTGAGCCAGAAGCCCTGCGCATCGGGCTCCGACAACTGCACGCCCCGGATCCGCAGTCTCGCCCGGTACGCCGTCAGATCCGGCGTGCGCGGTACGATCCGGAAGAGGCTCGTGCCGTTGGGAACGCGTTCGATCCCGAACCGGCCGTCCCCCGCCAGGATCCGCACCAGGCTCTCGGAGACGCGCACCGCCTCCGTCAGGCGCTCGAGATAGCCCTCCGCGTAGTGGTTCGCCACCGCCGCGTACGGCCACGCGCCCCAGAGCGCGCCGCCGAACATCCGGCGCACCGAGAAGAGATCGGCGAGCTTCTCGCGAGGGCCGGCGAGAATCGCGCCGCCCGCGGCGTTGAAGCACTTCCACAAGGACACGTAGACCGTGTCGAACGGCGCGGCTTCCTCCGCCGGCGATCGGCCCGAGTAGGCGCAGGACACGAACAGACGCGCGCCGTCGAGATGCAGACCGATGCCGAGCCTACGCGCCTCGGCGCTCACGCGCTGCACCTGGCCGAAGTCGAAGACCTCCCCGTGCAGCCGGCGCACCGGCGATTCGATCGAGAGGGCGCCGACCCGGGTCGCAACCCGGCCGGAGGCGGTCCGCTCGAGCACGCTTGCGACGTCGTCCCAGGAGAACGAGGCCCTTCCCGGCGCGAGGGGAATCAGGTTGAGCTGCGACAGCTGCTGCGCGCAGTCTCCCGAGTCGTTGTAGAGATGGCTGGCGTCCTGGACCACCACCCGGCGGCGGTCGCCGCTGAGCGTCCGCACCGCCAGGTGGTTGGCCAGCGTGCCGGACGGCATGAAGACGGCGGCCTCTTTTCCCAGGAGACCGGCGAACCGGGTCTCGAGCGACTCGACGGCGCCGCCGCGGGAGTACTCGTCGGCGGCAAGCCCGCCGGCAGCGAGACGAGCCAGGAGGCCGGCGTACCCCGCGGGATCGAGCGGGATGCCGTCGCCCGTGAAGTCCGCCACCGCGCCGACGAGAGGCCGCGCGTTCGCCGCCTCGGCCCGGCCACCGGCGGCCATCCCGCCGGCGACCGCGGCCATTCCGACGAAGGATCTCCGGGTGATTGGGCTCATGACGCTCCTCGCCTCATCTCCGCAGCACCTTAACCATCCTCGTCGTGTCGGTCAGGTATCCGAGCCGATCGTAGAGGGCGCGCGCCCGGTGGTTCTCGCCGAAGACGTTTAGGGTCAGCAGGCGGTGGCCCCGGGCGAGAGACCATTCCTCCGCCGCCGCCATCAGGGCGCGGCCGACGCCCCGTCCCTCCGCGCGAGGATCCACGACCAGGTCGGATACGTGGCCGTGGAGCTCGCCGGTGAAGTAGTCCGGAAGCGTGCGCACGTGGACGAAGCCCTCGGGATTCCCGTCGCCGCCCTCCGCCACGAACACCGCGGCGGTCGGATCCGCCGACTCGAGAGTCGAGCCGATGTCGACGGCGACCGCCCGATCCATCTGCTCGCGCGAACGCCAGGGGGGCGGACCGAAGTCGTGCAGCCTCGCGGAAAGAGGCAGGAGCCACTCCCCGTCGTCCGGGTTGGCCCGGCGGATTCGGCTGCTCTCGACCACTCGCGTGCTCCTCCGGCTGACGTTCCGGGGCGGATCCTACATCCACCGCTCGCCGGTTTCCGGGGCTCGCGGCACGGGACTTGCTCGAAGGGGACGAGGAGGCTCGCGATGACCCATGACAAGAGAACGACTCACTGCCCTCACTGCGGCCACGCGGAGACGAAGACCGCGCTGATTCGCACCCACTGCTCGAAGTGCGGGAGGCCGCTGAAGTCGAATCGCCCGTTTCTTCCCCACATCGGCCTTCGCGGCCGGCCGCTCGCGTCGCCCTAGCTTTCCTGGAGTATCGTCGCGGCAATCTCGATGAGCTTGCCGTCTCGCCGAACGACTCCCCCCGCGCGGCCGGATTCGTCTCGGATCGATCGCCGGTACGAAGGGGCCGCCCTGCTCCTCTGGCTGACGGCCTGGCTCGTCGTGGCGGTCCTGGTCGCGCGGGATCCGACCGGCCGCACGGTCACTCCGGTCTTCCACGACGCGGTTCGCAGATGGTGGGCGCGGGAGTCCCTGTATTCGGGGTCCGCGAGCTTCCACTACCTGCCGCAGTTCGCGCTGCTGTTCACCCCCTTCCACTTCCTGCCGCCTCCGTGGGGGGACATCCTCTGGCGTATTGCCGCCGTCGCCGCCTGCGTCTACGGACTGCGAGAGGTCGCGCGCCGCCTCGCGCCGGGATTCCCGGGACGCTTCTTTTTCGTCTCGAGCGTGCTGTCCCTCGCCCCGTGCCTGGGCGCCGTGCGAAACGGCCAGACGAACCTTCTCTTCGGCGGCGTGAGTATCGTCGCCGCCCTCCTCCTAGCCGATTCGCGCTGGGGCTGGGCCGCAGCCTGCGTGTTCGGGCTCGTCGCGATCAAGCCGCTGGGCCTCGTGCTGCTCGCGCTGGTCGTCGCGGCGTATCCGCGGATCCGGCGGCCGGCGTTCCTCGCGCTCGCGATCTTCGCGGCGGCGCCCTTCCTCTTCGCGCCTCCCGCGTACGTCGCGGGCCAGTACGGCCAGGCGATCCGTCACCTCGCCGACATCTCGACGACGACGGAGCGCCGATTCGCGGACATCGCCGGACTGGCCGCGAGGGCCGGCATCGAGCTTTCGGGCGACGCCTGGCGGCCGATTCGCGCGCTCGCGGGCGCCTTCACCCTCGTGCTCGCAGTCCTCGTCGCCCGCCGCGAGGACGGGATCCGCCGCAGCCTGGGCCTCGTCCTCCTCGCCGGCCTCTACCTGATGCTCTTCAATCCGATGACCGAGAAGAACAGTTACGCGATCGTCGCTCCGATCCTCGGGGTGTTCGCCGCCGGGTGTCTCGCCGCGAAGGAGAGCGCACCGCTCGGATGGTGGCTCGTTTTCGTGCTGATCTCGATCGGAGTGTTTCCGGAGCTCCTCTGGCGAGTCGATCGGAACTTCGGCCTGTGGTGGGATCCGCTGATGATGCTCACGGTGTTCGCGGCCGCGGCGGCCAGAATTGTTATGCGCAAACCCCTGCTGCCTGTCCGAGGGATCGGCGGCGAATAAGACGGTCGCAAGGTGTACTCGGTGTACCAATTATTCCTTCGGGCACTACGCGGGAGACTGCCTTCTGAAGGCACGCCGAGAGTCGATGTCTGTGGGCCCCCGAGCGTACCGATTCGTAGGGTCGCTCAGCGCTCCGACCCCAACTTCGACCCTCTGCGCAAGAACCCTAGGTTTTAAGAGCTCGTCGCGGGAGAGAAGCGTTGGCTGCGTTCTCGGCGGCCGGAACCCGCCAGACAAGAAGCTGAAGACTGCGGGAGCGTGGTATTCGAGGCGAGTTCAACGAAGGTTCGATGGGAGCTCGAAGGACATTCCGAGAGGCTTCGGGACGCTTGCCGCCGGAGCCTTTTCTGCATCTGACCCCACGGCGCTCGTAACGCTATCCCATACCCTTTTCCAGCAAACCTGCTAGGCCGCGTTTCTCCTTGACCGGCTGACAGGGCTCCCATAGTCTTGTCGGAGAAGCCCTTCCGCGACGGGAAAAGGAGGAGCGCATGTCCTCACGCCGATCCGCCCTGCTGGCCGCCGCTCTCATACTGTGTGGACCTGCCACGCTGGCGGCGCAAACCGGCCTGCGGGACCTCCTGACGGATTTCTTGCAGCAGGGGATCACGCTCGCTCCGCCCCCTCTTGTCGGGGGCACGAACCACGTCGCTCACTTCAACAGCCTCGATCAGACACAATTTCTGGCCGTGCGGCAGTTCAACCAGGAGCTTGCGTTGCAGCTCTCCTCCTTCCCGCTCGCCTCCTCCGCGGGGGGCTTCACGTATCGATTCGACCCCGCGCTGAGCACCTTCACCCGAGCGACCGAGAGCTTCGGCCCAATCTACGCGGAACGCGCCGACACCATCGGCAAGGGAAAGTCCAATCTGGGTCTCAATTACAGCCACTTCGACTTCAGCCGAATCAACGACTTGTCCCTGAAAGACGGCGACTTGAAGCTCGTTTTTCAGCACAAGGACGTCGGCAAGTATGTCGAAGGGGACGTCATCACCGCGAATCTCTCCTTGAAGCTCAAGTCGGACATCCTGGCATTTGTGCTGACCTACGGCGTCTCCGACCGATTCGACGTCGCTGCGGCGATTCCGATCGTCAGGGTGGGCCTGTCCGCCAGTACGGACGAGACGATCCAGCGGCTGGCGACGGGGCCGTGCCCGGGAGGGTCTCCCTCCTGTTCGGACACCCCAATCCACCGATTCCCCGGGGACATGTCGAGCGAAACCTTCGAGGCCAGCGGAAGCGCCAGCGGCGTCGGTGACATCGTTCTCCGCGGCAAGTTGCGGCTCGCCGAAGGACCCGCGGGTGGTCTGGCTCTGGGCGCGGACTTTCGGCTGCCGACCGGACAGGAACGAGATTTGCTCGGCACGGGATCGTGGCAGGCCAGGGCTTCTGTAATCTGGTCCGTTCATCTGGGGCCGTTCTCGCCCCATATCAACGGGGGCTACACATGGTCAACGAACCCACCGGATGATCGAACCCTCGAGGAAAAGAACCCGCCGAATGGCGGAGCTCCATTGCCTCGACTGAGGATACCGGGTGAGGTCGACTACACGGGAGGCTTCGACTGGGCCGTGCACCCGCGGGTCACGGTCGCCTTTGACGTGATCGGCCGGACCTTCCTCCGGACACAGATCATTCAGGTGCAAAAGCAGACCTTCACGGCGGTGACGGGCGATTCCAACGGAGGCGACTGCCACTGCCTGCCGGAAGGACAGCAGCCCCCGCAGACCGCCACCGCGCAGTTTCCCAGACTCACGACGACGCAGGGAGACTTGAATACGCTGCTGGGGTCGTTCGGCTTGAAGGTCAATCCGTTCGCGAATCTGCTCATCACCGGAAACGTCCTCTTCTCGGTGACGAGGAAGGGTCTGCAGACCAGCATCGCCCCGCTGATCGGTGTGGATTACAGCTTTTAGCTCAAGTTCACGATCACCCAGGAATCTCCCCTCTTCTCCAGGGTGAAGACGCGTTCGCGCTCGTCGTGCTGCTCTCCTCCGACGCGGGGGACCGCGATCAGCCGCTGGTACGCGCGGACCACCGCGTGGGAGTTCTTCAGCTCGATCTGCCGAATCTCCAGCTCGAGCTGCTGGGACTTGAGTCCCTGCCAGGCATTCTCGATACTGCGCCGTGCTTCTCCGGCGAGCGAGGGATAGACCCGTGTATAGAGGTTGAGGTCCAGCGTGTTCTGAGCGCGTTCGTACTCCCGAAGGACCTGGCGAATCTTCTCCTGGTCGGAAGGCGCCGCGCGCGCGGCCTCCGCCGACGGCGAGGTCGGGACCCTTGCCGGCTCAGGCGCCACGGAGTGGACGGCGACCGCGGGCACGGCCGGCTGCGGGCGCACGGTGGACTGTGGCAGTACGGTGATTTGTTCGACCGGGCTAGGACGTCCTTCCAACAGCTTCCGGCTCGAAGCTTCGGCGTGGGCGAAAGCCCCGGACCCGGCTTCGAAGGCCGCGCGGGCGGCCGCATAGTTTCGCTGCGCCACCAGCCGCTGTCCTTCTCTCTCCTGAGCTCGGCCGAAATCGTAGAGCCCGGATGCCACTTGCGGGGCCCGGGCCCGCTCGGCACTCTGCCGCGCGCGGTCGGCTCGAGCGTGTGCGTCTTCGGCCTGTCGGGACAGCCGAGCGGACTCCTCCACCGCGGGAGCCACGGGCTCTTCGGAAATGGACTCCGAGATCGATGCAACGGGTTCCGGCGGCGCCGCCGTCGCCCTGGCTTGCGGTTCCGGTGCCCGTGCCACAGAGATCGCGGGTGCAGGAGTCTCGACGGGGGGCGTCACGGTCTGGTGGAGTCTCCGGTGAGCCCACGGCCGAAGGAGCGCGAGCCCCGCGGCAAGCGCCACGAGCCCGCTGGCAACCGCGATCCAGACATGACGGCGGCCGGATATGCGGGGTGGGGCGCCCCGGGATAGGCGGTCTCGGCCGGCGATCATTCCCTCGCGGCTCGCCGCCGACGCCGTTGGCAGCCCCGCCTCGCGGGGATGCGGCGTGGCGAGCTCGGCCCCGAACTGAAGGTCCAGCCGACTCTGCGCGCTCGGCGTGACCGTTACGGCTTCCGAATCTGGAGCGGGCAGTATGTTCGGGAGGATCGCGACTGTGCGCTTCAGCTTCCCCGGCAAGGCGAATCGGTCTCGGATGCTCAGAATCTCCAGGTCGCATTCCTCGGCGGAAGGGAATCGGTCTTCCCTCCTTTTCTCGAGCATCTTGAGAATCAAGGCGCGCAGTTTCGGCGGGACCCTTTCCTCGGGATCCGTCTCGGAGAAGGGGATGGGGGGTTCGAAGAGATGGGCCCTCAAGAGTTCCGCGGCCGTATCGCCTCGGAAGGGGCGGGTCTCTGTCAGGAGCTCGTAGAGCACAATGCCCAGACAGTAAAGATCGCTGCGGCCGTCGAGTCTCTGGCCGACCGTCAGGGAGCCGTACTGCTCCGGGGATGCGTACTTCAGCTTTCCAAGGAAGATGCCGGTCGAGGTTACTTCGACGGGTCTGTCAAGGGCCTTGGCGATTCCGAGGTCGATCAACTTGACAAGCGCTCTTCCCTCCTCGTCCTGCGTCAACATCAGGTTGTCAGGCGCGATGTCGCGGTGCACGACCTTCCTGCGGTGGAGGTAGCCGAGCGCCAGCAGCGCCTGATGGGCGATCTCCAGGGTCAGGCCAACGGCAGGGCGGCCCGTGGCCGCCAGCAGCTCGGCGAGGTTTAGGCCCTCGATGAATTCCATGACGAGGTAGGCCGTTCCATCCTCGTCCAGCGCGAAGTCGTAGATCGTGGCGATGTTCGGGTGTTTGAGCCGGGTCGCGGTCTTGGCTTCCTCGAGGAAGCGCCGTTTCAACCCCTCGTCGACCTCGACCTGAGGCCGCATGACTTTCACGACGCGGATCTCGTCCAAGAGCCGGTGGCGAACCTTGTAAATGGCTCCCATCCCGCCCTCGCCCATCTTGCCGAGGATCTCGTATTTCCCCTCGATGAGTGTGCCGGGTCGTTGTTGCAAAGGAGCCTTCAACCTCCGAAAGTCTGTTTGCGGATTGTAGACCTCCGGAGGGCGCGCAGAGCCAACCCTCTGTCGTCGCCGTCGTGGATTGTGCAGATGTTCGGGTGCTGCAGCAAGGAAGCCGCCCGCGTCTAGCGCCGGAGCCGCCCGAGGGCCTGACGACCGCCCGCGGGCTTCTCGGGAAGGACCTTCAAGGCCACGCGGGGCGGCGAAGCATCCTCGTAGGGTACGTAGACGACGACCATGCCGCCGCCGACCTTCGAGAGGATCCGGGAGGGACACCCGCCCGCGCTCAAAACCCGCTTATTCGATCAGAGCCTGATAGTTGTTCCAGGCGATAACTCCGGACAGGAACAGCAATGTCAGGGCCGGCAGCATCTTGAACAACGGATTCCTCACGCGCAGATGGGTGACGACGGCGGCTCCCATGAGGATGACGATTCCCACGCCGCCGACCACCGCGAATGGCCTGCGCTCGATGCCGATCAGCAGCATCACCGCGAAGGTCATTTTCAAGATGCCCACCAGGTCCCGCAGCCAATCGGGCAAGCCGTACTGCTGGAATTCCTGAACGATGTTGGCGTACCGGACTCCCCACACGAAGAAGATGGAGCTTGCCACCAGCGCCTGCAAGCCGATCGTGAACTGTTGCGCGGTCATACTCCTCCGGTAACTGAGGCCTCGGACCATCGGGAGTCTAACGGAGCACCGAATCTCGCTTCGCGACCCACCTCTTGCAGGGACCATCCTCCGCTGACCACCTGCCAGACACCTCCGCCGTCCGCCGAAAAGAACCTGATCTCAGACCCAGATCGCGACCGGTGGCGGACGGAATGGAGCGGGAAACCGGGGATCGAACCCCGCGACTTCCACCTTGGCAAGAGGATGCTCTCCTTTCGGGACGTTACGGGACGCTTGCGGATAGAGGACTTACGAAACGTCCCCAAGCGTCCCGAAACGTCCGCGAGCATCCGTTGAACTCCCTTTGAACTGTCCGTGAACTCTCGCTCGTATACCACGCTCGCGCAACATGCTGCTTCTCGTCGGCGGAATCACTTCCCCGCGACGAGCTTCTGGAACCTCGCGTTCTTGCGCAGCGGGTCGAAGGTGGGGTCGATCTTCAGCCAACCGGGCGAGAGGTAGTACGGGATCTTGAGCAGCGGCTCGAGCTGGTCGAGTGCCTTCTCCGGCTCGCCGGCGAGCATGTAGATGCGCACGAGCTGGTGCTGGACGTAGGGGCCGAAGTAGGCGTCCTTCGCCACGGGCACGAGCGCGACGCCGCTCTTGCCCTCCCGGATCGCCTCCTCCTTCCGGCCCAGATACGCGAGCGAGAGGCCGAGGACGACGTGTTGCTGAGCGTCATTGGGCGTCGCGCGAAGCTGCTCCTCGATGGCCTTCCTTGCCTCCTCGGCATAGGTGCGCACGTTCCCCGCATCGCCCCTCAGGGCGTAGGCCTGCGTCAGGCAGAGGGCCCAGGTGCCCTTGTCGTCGTCAAACGCGCTCGGCGTCAGGCGCAGGAGCAGGTCGCGCTGCCCCTCCTCGGGGACCCAGACGAGATCCCAGAAGGCTGCCACGAAAGCCACTAACGCCGTGGGCTCGACGTCCTTGAGCGCGGCCTTGAGAACCGCACGAGCCCCGGCAAGATCGCCCTCCGCGAGGAACGTCATCGCCTTGTGCTCGATCACGTTGAGGTTAGCAGGCGACAGGGCGAGGCTCCGGTCCAGGGCTTCGCGTGCTTCGGGGTAGCGTCGCAGTCGGAGGAGTGCGTTCCCCAACCGCCGCAGCGTGACAACCGACCGTGGATCGAGGCGCTCGGCCTGTTTCAATTGCTCTACCGAGGCATCCGAACGACCGAGGGACTGCTCGGTCGCAGCAACCCCCGAGAGGATTTCTGCGTTGTTTGGCGCCAGGCGCTGTGCCTTCGTGTACTGCTCCAGCGCACGGCTGAAGTCCACGACAACCAGCCGCTGGTAGTTCCCGAGCGCGAGGTAACCCTCGGGCCGGTTGGGGGCGAGCGCCACCGCCTTCTCGGCAGCCTGCCGGGCGCGCTCGGCCAGCTGCGGGGTGGGCGGGGTGTTGCCGTACAGGGTCGAGTTGGCCATCGAGACCCGCGCCCACGCCTGCGCAAAGGCGGGGTCCAAAGCCACGGCCTGCTCGTAGAAGCCGAGCGCCTTGCGCAGGCTGGGCGGATCGCCGGCCGCCATGCCGTTCGAGGTCTCCTCGCCCTTGAGGAAGGCGTCATACGCCGCGAAATTCTCCGTGGGCTTCTCGGAAAGCCGCTTCTCCTCGCCCGCTCCCAGAGCCACGCCCAGAGCCTGAGCCACCTTCGACGCAATGTCCGCCTGCACCTGGAAGACGTCCGTCAGCGAGGCGTCGAACGGCTGCTGCCACTTCGAGGTCGGGGCATCCGGGCGGGTTACGTCCACAAGCTCAGGACTCACATGAACCCGACTCGTTCCTCTGCTCTTCTCCCAGCGGACCGTCGCCGTCAGCAGATACGCCGCATTCAACTCTTCGGCAATCTGCTTCGGCGTCTTGTTCGTCTTCTTGTACGGCGTGGAGCTGCCCCGGGCGATCACCTGGAGGCCTGGAATGGAGGTCAGCTTGCCGCGCACCTCGTCCGCGATGCCGTCGGCGAAGTAGTCGTCCTCGGCAGCGCCCAGGTTCTCGAAAGGCAGCACTGCCACGCGCTTGAGGCCTCCGGCCTCGACCCCGCCCTTGTGCGACCCGCGCAATAAAAAGACGCCGGCGATGGCGAGGACGGCGATCACGGCGGCGGCGATGAGAACCCGGCTCTTCCCCGCAGGGGGTGCTACCGCCCGCACTCCGCTCGTGACCGTCGTCGAGCCCGAGGACTCCGACAGCGCGAACGCCACGTCCTTCGCCGACTGGAACCGGTTCTCCCGGTCCTTCTCCAGGCAGTGCCTCACGATGTGATCGAGGGCCGGCGAGATGTTCCGTCCCGACTGCGTCAGCTCCGGGGGGTCCTCCTTGAGCACCGCAGCGATCGTGTCGCTCGCCGTGTCCCTCTTGAACGCCTTCTTGCCCGAAAGGAGCTCATAGAGGATCGCTCCCAACGCGAAGATGTCCGAGCGGTGATCCACCGGCAGCCCCCGAAGCTGCTCCGGCGACATGTAGCCCATCGTGCCCATCACCGTCCCGGGCTCGGTGTGCCCCGATCCCGTCGGAGCGCTCGTCTTCTCCTCGGGCGCCGCGTCCACGCGCTTGGCCAGACCGAAGTCCAGGATCTTGACGTGGCCGTCCCTGGAGACGAACACGTTCTCCGGCTTCAGGTCGCGGTGCACGACGCCCTTGCCGTGCGCGGCCGACAGTCCCTTCGCGATCTGCAGCGCCCAGTCCACGGCCTGCTTCTGCGAGACCGAACCGCCGTCCAGCTTCCCGCGCACCGTCTCCCCTTCCAGAAGCTCCATCACGGCGTACGCGGTCCCGTCCTGGTTGCCGAAGTCGTGGATCGCGAGGATGTTCGGATGTGAAAGCGCCGCGACGGCCAGAGCCTCGCGTTCGAACCGCGCGAGAGCATCCGGATCCCCGGCAAGCGTCTGCGGCAGGACCTTGACCGCCACCTCGCGCTTCAGCTTCGAGTCCCGCGCCCGGTACACCTCTCCCATCCCGCCCGCGCCCAGCGGCGACAGGATCTCGTAGGGGCCCAGACGAGTCCCGGCCGGGAGTGTCATCGGATGACCGTGGAGATGACTCTATCCTGCGACCGCAACCGGCGGGAGTTACGCCAAGCGGAGGAGCGGATGGACTCGTTGGAGCGGGAAACGGGGATCGAACCCGCGACTTCCACGTTGGCAAGGTGGCGCTCTACCGCTGAGCTATTCGGGCTCTGTAGCGTCTTGCGGTGCCTGCACTCCATGAGCTTCCGTGTCAGTCGTGGGCGAACCGGCTTACGGGTTTAAGCTCATCGTGCTCCCAGGCGTAGCGCTCGTACCCGCGCCAGGCGTGGAGAAGCTCGTCCCGGACCTGCGCTGCCAGCCGGGCGCGTCCAAGGGCGCGGCGGTCGGCGCCGCCTGGGACGTCGCCGGCGGCGGCTGCGCTCCTGCCGTCTCATAGAAAATGTGCAGAGCCAGTACGACGAAGGTCACCCGCGCAACCACAGCGCCATTCTAAGGCTCGCGGGTTCGATCCCAGTTTCCCGAAGTCCACGCCTCGCGCGGCGTGGTAAAATTTCTGGGTATCGGCAACGAGCCGGCGACGGCCCAAACCTGGTGGCGGATGCAGGACAAAAGCAGATCCAGCCTCGTGGACGGGAACGCTCCTAGAGAAATCCACGGCAAGCTCGAACGGTCCGA
Source organism: Thermoanaerobaculia bacterium (assembly GCA_038224325.1). GTDB lineage: Bacteria > Acidobacteriota > Thermoanaerobaculia > UBA5066 > Gp7-AA6 > DAHUXD01. Next base: position 72,519 of record JBBRFL010000014.1, read on the forward strand.
ACTCCGCTACCGACGTCTCTTTGAGACCGCGAAAGACGGGATCCTCATTCTCGAAGCGGATACCGGGCAGATCATCGATGCCAATCCCTTCCTCGAAGAATTGCTCGGATACTCCCGAGACGAGCTGTGCGGCAAGACGCTGTGGGAGATCGGCCCCTTCCGGGACATCGCCGGCAGTCAGGCAGCCTTCAAGCAACTGCAGGACAACGAGTATGTCCGCTACGAGAATCTGCCGCTCGAAAGCAAGTCGGGGCACCGGAGGGACGTGGAGTTCGTCAGCAACGTTTATCCGGAGGACGGACACCGGGTCATTCAATGCAACATCCGCGACATCACCGCGCGCAAGGAGGCCCAGGCCGCCGTGCGGAAGGTCAACGAGGATCTCGTTCTCATGTTGGCTGAGATGCAAAGGCGCGACCGGGAGATGGGGTTGCTCAACCATATGAACGACCTGCTTCAATCCTCTACGATTCTGTCGGAGGCTTATCAGATCGTTGGCCTCGAGGCGGGGAAGATCTTCGATGGCCAGGAGGGCTGCCTCGCCATCCTTCATCCCGGCGAGGACCAACTGGAGACGGTCGTGCGCTGGGGCGACCAGGGGACGCTCGAGCCCAGATTTTCGTTGAATGACTGCTGGGCGATGCGGCGGGGTCGGCTGCATGAGGTGACCGATCCTCAGAAAGGCCTCGTCTGCCGGCATTTCGTGACTGAGCCGCAGACCGGCTATTGGTGCGTTCCCCTGATGGTTCAGGGGCAGACGCTCGGAGTCTTCTGTGTCGTCTGCGCGGTCGGGCGAACGGGCGGGCGGCAGGCCAGTGACCAGCAACTGGCGGTCAACGTGGGAGAAACGATCAAGTTGTCGCTCTCCAACCTGAAACTGCGCGAAGAGCTACGCGAACAGGCGATCCGCGATCCTCTGACCGGGCTCTTCAATCGGCGCTACTTGGATGACAGCCTCGCCCGGGCGCTGTATGGTGCGCAGCGGCGCAACTCCCAGCTGTGCGTGGCGATGCTCGATCTCGATCACTTCAAGAAATTCAACGATTCCTTCGGGCATGAGGCGGGAGATGCGCTTCTGCGAGAGTTCGGGCGCTTGCTGCGCGAAAAACTCCGCAAGAGCGACATCTCGTTTCGGATCGGCGGCGAGGAGTTCTTGCTCGTGTTCCCCGATTCCTCTCCCGCGGATACGGCCCAGCGAGTGGATCAGGTGCGGCAACACGTCCGGACGCTTCAGATCCGGCAGGGAGAGCGGCTCGTCGGCACGTCGACCGTCTCAGCCGGAGTCGCCGCGGCGACCGATGTGGGGTGGGAATCGAGCGCGCTGCTCCGCGCCGCAGACGAGGCGCTGTACGCCGCCAAGCAGGGTGGGCGCGACCGCGTGGTGGTCTACGAGCCAGGCACGACGCGCGCCTTTTCGTGACGGCTCCCCACAGAAAAGAGCTGCCGACCTTCGCGATACGGTTCCCGCAGTCGAGCGGCTGATCCTTGGGAATCCGGTTGGAGCGGGAAACGGGGATCGAACCCGCGACTTCCACCTTGGCAAGGTGGCGCTCTACCGCTGAGCTATTCCCGCTCGGGGGCGGAAGGATAGCCGAGGCCGGCGGCGAGGGTCAAGGCGCTCCGCGGAGCGGTTACAGATCGCCGACGGGGAGCGTGTCGATGTTCCCACCGCAGTGATCGCAGACGCGGACCGACGTGCCGCCGTACTTCCGTTCCGCGGCGCACTCCTCGCAGAGCGGGCGGCCGGTTTGCGCGCAACGGTAGTGCGCGAGCTGGTCCGTGTGCTTGCGGCACACGGCGGGCGGCGTGAATCGAGCGCTCTTCCGAAGCTCGAAGAGTGACTTCAGATCGCTCAGGGTGTCGGCGCGCACGGCCGGATCCTCGCCGACCTGGATCATGTCGCCGGGGTCGATCGCCCCGGAGCGGATCAGCACTCGAATCGCGCGTCGGTCGTAGGAGTCGCCATCGAAACCGGCCTTCTGGACCGCGTAGCGCTTCTCCGCTTCCGGCGCTTCGATCGGGGCCGCGGGCGCAGGCGTCCGGCCCGCCGGGGCGGGCCCCGGCTGCCGGGAAGGCGAGGGCGCGGACTGCGGCGGAGTCTCGGGGGCCGTCGCCGGGCCCTCGGCTCCCCCGCCCCCTCCGGGCTGCAGCTTCATGTACACGCGCGCCTCGTCGCGGGACGGAAAGTCCATGGGCTTGCCGCACTTGGGGCAGCTGAATCTCGCCCGGACGGGCGGGATGCGATCGATGTGAATCGAGAAGCTCCCCGCGCAGTTGGGACAGGAGAATGTGTAGCGAAGATCGGAATCGGACACAACAAGTCCTGGAAAAGACAAGATGGGATTCTAACAGGTTGCGAGAGGAATGCGGCCGAGGCGCCGCCGTCGGTCGGGCTCAGCGCGCGTCGCCGACCTCGAATGCTCCCCGGAGGATCGAGACCTCGACCCTTCCGTCTCGTTCGAGAATCGAAACGACGTCGAACCGGCAGGGCACGGGGCCGATCCGCTCGTTCTGGAGATATTGCTCCGCGGCCAGCGCGATTCGCCGCTGCTTCTCGGCGGTGACCGCCTCCTCGGGCAATCCGTACCGCAACCCTCCGCGGCCCTTGACCTCGATGAAACAGAGGACCCCGTCCTGGCGCGCGATGAAGTCGATTTCGCCTCCGATCGCCCGGTAGTTGCGTGCCCGGATCTCGTAACCCTCGGCGCAAAGCCTCTTCTCCGCGAGTCGCTCCCAGCGCTGCCCGACGCCCCGGAGACCCCGATACGCCGGGGCGCGCCGCGATCGGACGACCTGGAGGATCTTCTCGACGAGCAGGCGCGGCGTCATGCCGCGACGAGCAGGCGCGGCGTCACGCCGTCCGGGCGCCGAGCGAGCGCCTCGCGAGCTCCAGGACGTCGAAGGGTTGCGTGCTCGCGCCGATCTCGTCCTTCGCGTTTCCGATCATCACCATGCAGAACGGGCACGACACGCCCACGGACCCCGTCTTCGCGTCCGCGATCTCGCGCATTCGCTCCTGGTTGATCCGGGTGCCGAGCTTCTCCTCCATCCACATTCGGCCGCCGCCAGCGCCGCAGCACAACCCGCGCTCGCGGGAGCGCTCGAGCTCCTTCAGCTCGAGCCCGGGAATCGAGCGCAGAATCTGGCGCGGCGCCTCGTACGCGCCGTTGTAACGGCCGAGGTAACAGGGGTCGTGAAACGTGATGGTGTCGGGAATCGGCGTCTCCATGCGGATCCGGCCGGCCGCGATCAGCTCCGCGACGAGCTGCGAGCCATGGACGACTTCGTAGTGCCCGCCGAAATCGCCGTACTCGTTCTTGAGGCAGTTCATGCAGTGCGGGCAGTTGGTCACGATCTTCCGGACCCCGTACCCGTTGAGCGTCTCGACGTTCTGCTGGACCAGCGTCTGGAAGAGGTACTCGTTGCCCATGCGCCGGGCGGAGTCTCCCGTGCAGGTCTCCTCGGTCCCGAGGATCGCGAAGGACACGCCGCCCGCGTTCAGGATGTCCACGAGGGCTCGAGAGACCCGCTTGGCGCGATCCTCGTACGATCCGGCGCAGCCCACCCAGAAGAGCACCTCCACCGCCTTGCCCTCGGCCGCGGCCATGGTGAGGACGGGCAGGTCCCCGGCCCAGTCGGCGCGCGACGCGGCGGCGATGTTCCAGGGGTTTCCGTTGGTCTCCATGCCCCGAAACGCGTTCTGCACTTCCTTGGGGAATTCTGCCCGGTCCAGCACGAGGTAGCGCCGCATCTCGGCGATCTTGTCCACGGCGGGGACGATGAAGACCGGACATGCCGTCGTACAGAAGCCGCACATCGTGCACGCCCAGATGGTTTCTTCCGATATCCAGCCGCCGATCAGGTCCCTGCGGGGCGCCGCGGAACCGGTCCCCGCGCCGGAGCCGTTCCCGCGGCTGGAAGCCGCCGCGAGGATCCCGGGCGTCGCCTCGTAGACCGCGTCGCGGACGTCGCCGATGAAGACCTTCGGGTCGAGCGGCTTGCCGGTCAGGGCCGTCGGGCAAACCTCTCGACAGCGGCCGCACTCGGTGCAGGTGTAGCCGTCCAGCATCGACTTCCAGGTCAGATCCTCCACGCGCGACACGCCAAACCGCTCCGAGTTCTCGATGTCCACCGTCGCGAGCTTTCCCATCGGCTCGAGGTTCATGAAGAAGATGTTGGGAATCGACGTGATGATGTGGAAGTGCTTGGAGTACGGCAGGTAGTTGCCGAAGAAGAGCAAGTCGGCCAGGTGGACCCACCAGCTCGTCTCGTAGAGCGCCTGGAGGCGGCCCCGGTCCATCCCCGCGAGCCCGCGCGCGATCGCGGCGACGGCCGGGGACCAGGCCGTCGAGAGCGACCCCGGAGGCGCGAGGGCGGCCTGCGCGGCGGCCGCCACGAGGTCCGTGGCCATGAGGAGCGCGATCAGGAAGAGGATCAGCCACGCGTCCGTCGAGAGATCCAGGCGCTTGGGCCGCGCGAACGTGCGCCGCGCGACGGCGAGCGCGACGCCCACGAGCGTGAGCACCTCGAAGACGTCCTTGATCAGCGTGTACGCGTCCCCGGCCCGCCCCGGGAGCACGGCGAACCCGGGAACGAGCCCCTCGACGACCAGCGAGAGCGAGCGCACCGTCAGGACGACAAAGCCGCCGAAGATCAGGATGTGGAAGAAACCGGCGTAGGGGTCCCGGAACATCCGCTTCTGCGCGAAGGCGAACTCGAGCGTCTTCCGGATGCGGAGCGCGATCCGCGTGAAACGGTTGTCCGGCCGGCCGGCGAGGAGGACGCGGATGCGCCTCGACATCGAGTACGCGAAGACGGCGATGGAGAGCAGGACGAGGAGACCGAAGGCCACACGGCCGGGCAGACCGAGGATCAGTCGTTCCGTGGGCAGCGGCGGCACGGCTAGAGTCTAGCAAAGCGATTCGTGTGCGATTCGCCCCACGTTGCCGTAGGATTCCGGCGCGATGAGCCGACCCGCCCGCTCAAAGCGCCCTCGAATCTGGGGGCCCATCCTGCGCGACACCCTCCGCGCGTGGATCGAGCGCGACGCGTTCACGCAGAGCGCCGCGCTCGCCTTCTTCGCCCTGTTCTCGCTCGCCCCGGTTCTCGTGCTTTTCGCGGCCGGCGTCGGGCTTCTCTTCGACCCGGTCGCGGTCCGGCACCAGATCGTCGGGCAGTTCGAGCTGCTGATGGGTCACGAGCAGGCGCTCGCGGTCGAATCGATGCTCGGCCACGCGTCGTTCGAGATGACCGGCATCCTGGGGCGGATCATCGGCATCGGAACCTTCGTGATCGGGACCCTGGCGGTCTTCGTCCAGCTCCAGGACTCGCTCAACAAGATGTGGGATGTAGCCCCGAAACCGGGCCCCCTGATCCGAAAGCTCCTGTGGAAGCGGGTGATCTCCTTCGCCCTCGTCCTGGCGGTGGGCTTCGTCCTCGTCGTCTCGCTCGTGCTCTCGGCCAGCATCAACGCGCTCCAGAACCTCGCCGAGCGCTTCATGGACCTGCCGTCGTCCGTCTTCGAGGCCGGCAACATGCTGGTCACGTACGTGCTCGTGGCCCTGCTCTTCGCGATGCTGTATCGCATCCTGCCCGACGTCGAGATCCCCTGGCGCGACGTGTGGCTCGGGGCGATCGTGACCGCGCTCCTCCTGTCGCTCGGCAAGTGGGCGATCGGCTTCTATCTCGGCCGCAGCGACCTCGCCTCCGCCTACGGCACCGCCGGCTCCATGATCGTCCTGATGTTCTGGGTGTACTACGCGTCGCTTCTCGTCTTGCTCGGCGCGGTCTTCACCCGC
>JBBRFL010000015.1:0-75259 GCA_038224325.1 Thermoanaerobaculia bacterium
AGTTCATTAGGAGGATGTTTCATGAAGATTCGGCCACTCTACGATCGGATTCTGGTCAAGCGCGTCGAGACGGGGGAGACGAAGAAGGGCGGCATCATCATCCCGGATACCGCCAAGGAAAAGCCGATGGAGGCGGAGGTCGTCGCCGTCGGTAAGGGCAAGGTCAACGAGGAAGGCAAGCAGTTTCCCCTCGATGTGAAGAAGGGCGACCGCATCCTGATCGGCAAGTATGCCGGCACCGAAATCAAGATCGAGGATGTGGAACACCTCATCCTCCGCGAGGAAGAAGTCCTCGCCGTCATCGAGAAGTAAGGAGTAAGAACAATGGCAGCAAAAACGATCATTTACGGCGAGGAAGCGCGTCAGCGCGTCCTCCACGGCGTCAACAAGCTCGCCGACGCGGTCAAGGTGACGCTCGGCCCCAAGGGCCGCAACGTCGTCATCGAGAAGAAGTTCGGTTCCCCGACGGTCACCAAGGACGGCGTCACGGTCGCCAAGGAGATCGAGCTCCAGGATCCGCTCGAGAACATGGGCGCGCAGATGGTTCGCGAAGTCGCCTCGAAGACCTCGGACGTGGCCGGCGACGGCACCACCACCGCGACGGTCCTGGCCCAGGCGATCTACCGCGAAGGCATCAAGAACGTCACGGCTGGCGCCAACCCGATGGAGTTGAAGCGCGGCATCGACGCGGCGGTCAAGGCCGCCGTCGAGGCGCTCGACAAGCTCTCCAAGCCCGTCGAGGGCAAGGACATCGCGCACGTCGGAACGATCTCGGCCAACAACGACTCGGAGATCGGAAAGATCATCGCCGAGGCCATGGACAAGGTCGGCAAGGACGGCGTGATCACGGTCGAGGAGGCCAAGGGCCTGGAGACGACTCTCGAGGTAGTCGAGGGCATGCAGTTCGACCGCGGCTACCTCTCCCCGTACTTCATCACCGACGCCGAGAGGATGGAGTGCGTCCTGGAGAACGCCAAGGTTCTCCTGTTCGAGAAGAAAATCTCCAACATGAAGGACCTGCTCCCGGTCCTCGAGCAGATTGCCAAGCAGGGCAAACCCCTTCTGATCATCGCGGAAGAGGTCGAGGGCGAGGCGCTCGCGACCCTGGTCGTCAACAAGCTCCGCGGCACGCTCCAGGTCTGCTCCGTCAAAGCGCCGGGATTCGGCGACCGCCGCAAGGCCATGCTCGAGGACATCGCGATCCTGACGGGCGGCAAGCTGATCTCCGAGGACCTCGGCATCAAGCTCGAGAGCGTCAAGTGGGAAGACCTCGGCGACGCCAAGAAGGTCACCGTGGACAAGGACAACACCACGATCGTCGTGGATGACCGATCCAAGAAGAAGCAGGAGACCATCCAGGGCCGCGTGAAGCAGATCCGCACCCAGATCGACGAGACGACCTCCGACTACGACCGCGAGAAGCTGCAGGAGCGGCTGGCCAAGCTGGTCGGCGGTGTCGCCGTGATCAAGGTGGGCGCCGCGACCGAGACCGAGATGAAGGAGAAGAAGGCCCGCGTCGAGGATGCGATGCACGCGACCAAGGCGGCCGTCGAAGAGGGGATCGTCCCCGGCGGCGGAGTGGCCCTGCTGCGTTCGATCGAAGCCGTGACGAAGAGGGCGAACGAGCTGACGGGCGACGAGAAGATCGGAGCGCGGATCGTCATTCGCGCGCTGGAAGAGCCGACTCGCCAGATCGTGGCCAACGCCGGGGCCGAGGGCTCCGTGGTCATCAACGAGCTCAAGTCCAAGGGCGGGAACTTCGGCTACAACGCCAACAACGAGAAGGTCGAGGACATGCTCAAGTCGGGCATCATCGACCCCACCAAGGTCACCAAGAACGCGCTGCAGAACGCGGCGTCCGTGGCCGGCCTGATGCTCACGACCGAGGCCCTCGTCTCCGAGATCAAGGAGAAGGACAAGGCTCCGGCCGGAGGCGGAATGCCGGGCGGCATGGGCGGAATGTACTGATCCTCGGGTCTTCGATTGGGAACCTCGAGCCCCGGCGCAAGCCGGGGCTTTTCTTATACTGGGGCAAGTGAAGAGTCCCTCCGGTGACCGCGTCTGCGCCGTCATCGTCCACTACAAGACTCCCGAGGAAACGAGCGCCGCCGCGCGAGCGGTCGCGGACGCCGCGCCGGGAGCTCGCATCCTGGTCGTGGACAACGCCTCCCACGACCGGATCGCCGCGGATCTTGCCGAGCGGGCGCCCTCCGCGGTCCTCCTCTCCGAGCCCTCCAACCGCGGGTACGGGGCCGCCTGCAATCGCGGCGCGCGCGAGAGCGGGGCGCCTTACCTCCTGTTCCTGAACTCGGACGCGTTCGTTCGGCCGGGGGCGGTGGAGACGCTGGTCGCGGCGCTGGACGCCGACGCCGGAGCTGCCGCGGCCGGACCGCGCCTGGTGGGGGTGGACGGCCGGCCGCAAGAGTCCATTCGCCGGCTGCCGACTCCCTGGCGCATCTTCTGCGAGAGCTCCGGTCTCGCCTTCCTCGCCGGGGGCCGGCGCCCCTTTTCCGGGCACACGGCGACGCGGGAGGACCACGGCTCGCTCCGCCCGGTGGAGGCGTTGATGGGGGCCGCGCTTCTCGTGCGGCGAAGCGCGTTCGAGGAAGCCCGCGGATTCGACGAAACCTTCTTCCTGTACGCGGAGGAAACGGACCTGATGGCGCGCTGGCGGTCGCGGGGCTGGCGGATCCTCTACGTGCCCGGCGCCGAGGTCGAGCACGCCGGCGGCCGGTCCGGCGGCGACCGCCTCTTCGGACAGCTTCACGCCTCGCTCGTGCGATATGTCGAGAAGCACCACGGCCGCGGCGCGGCCCTCCTCTCCTCCGCGGCCCTGGACGGGGGCGCCGCCCTGAGGTACGCGGTGGCGTGGCTGACGCCGGGCGCGAGCGGCCGCGCGCGCCGGGGTCGCTACCGGGCCGCGCTCGCGCGGAGGGGCGCGCGATGAAGCCGCTCGTCTTCAGCGTCCTCCCGCGCCCTCCGCACCCGACCCGAGACGGCCTCGCGATCCGCAACTACCACCTGCTCGAGGGGCTCGCGGCGCGCTTTCGCGTGCGCGCGTTCTCGCTCGCCGATCGCGCCCGCCCGTACTCGGGTGAGGCGCCCGAGGGCGTCGAGATGGAGACGGTGCCGCAGGCATCCCGGGGACGGAGACGCGCGGTCGCCGCGCTCGCGAGCCTCGTTTCGGGGGACGCGTACTCGGCGCGGCTCTACCGGTCTCCCCGGTTGGAATCGAGGATCGCGGCCCTCGCGGCCCGGGAGAGGCCCCGTTGGGTCGTGGCGCACTCGTACCACGTCGCCGCGGGGGCCCTGTGCGCGGACCGGCCGCTGTGGGTCGACTTTCACAACCTCGACTCCGAGATCTGGGAGAGGACCGCGGGGACGGCGTCCTCGGCCGCGGTCCGGTTCTTCGCCCGGCTCCAGGCCCCCCGTGTGAGGGCGATCGAGGGAGAGCTGGCTCGAACCGCTGCTGGACTGTCCTGCGTCTCGGGCCGGGACGCCGAGGCCCTGCGCGCGCTCGGCGCGCGAGCGGTTCCGCTCGTCGTTCCGAATGGAGTGGATCTGTCGCGTTACGCCTTCCGGCGCGAGCCGGCCCCGGACGGGACCGTTCTTTTCGTCGGCGACCTGTCCTGGCCGCCCAACGCGGAGGGCGTGCGCTGGTTCGCGCGCGAAGTGTGGCCGCACGTCCGTCGGCTGCGACCGTCGGCGCGCATGGAGGTCGTCGGGCGATTTGCTCCCCGCGACCTCTCGCGGCTGGCCTGCGCCGACTTCGTGCTCGCGGGCGAGGCCCCGGACAGCCTCGCGCACTGGGCCCGCGCGGCCGTCGCCGTCGTCCCGCTCCTCGCCGGCGGCGGGACGCGTCTGAAGATCCTGGAGGCCGCGGCGTGCGGCGTTCCCGTCGTGTCGACGCCGGTGGGAGCGGAGGGGCTCGAGCTCGAGGCGGAGCGCGAGCTTCTCGTGCGAGCGGACGCCCTCGGCTTCGCGACGGCGGTAGTCGGGCTGCTGGAGGACGGTAAGACGGCGGGACGGCAGGCGGCCGCGGCGCGGTCCCGCGTCGAGGCGCTCTACGACTGGCGGAGGATCGGCTCCGCGCTCGCGCTCGCGCTCGAACGTTCGGGCGAGGACTGCGCGTGACGGCCCTCGCCGCGGTGCTCGCCGGAGTCGCGATGGCCCTGTTCGCGTGGTCCTACGCGGTCTATCCGCTCGCGATCCGAAGGCTCGCTGCCCGGTCGCGGCCGCCGGAGGATTCCTCCGCATCGCCCGCCCCGACCGTCGAAGTCCTCCTCGCGGCGGCGAACGAGGAGTCGGTGATTGCGGCGCGTGTGGAGAATCTCCTGTCTCAGGGCGGCGTCGCGCGAATCTCGATCGGATGCGACGGATGCGGCGACGCCACCGCGGCGCGGGCCCGGGAGGCGGCCGGAACGGGCCCCGTGCGCGTCGTCGAGTTCCCGAACCGCCGCGGAAAGGCCGCCGTGCTGAACGACCTCGTCCGCGAGTCCACGGCCGAGGTGCTCGTCTTCACCGACGCGAACACGCGCTTCGAGCCGGGCGCGATCGCCGCGCTGGCGCGGGCCTTCGCGGCCCCGGGAGTGGGCGCGGCGTGCGGCCGCCTCGTCTTCGAACGGGGCGCGGGAGCCCGCGAGACGCCCGAGAGCGTCTTCTGGGACCGCGAGACGCGCATGAAGGAGGCGGAGGGCCGGCTGGGCATCTGCCTGGGCGCCAACGGGGGGATCTACGCTACGAGGCGGGAGCTCGTGACGGCGCTGCGGAGCGACACGACCTCGATGGACGATTTTCTGATTCCGGTGCGCGTGGCGCGAGGGGGCTGGAAGATCGTCTTCGCGGGCGACGCGGTCGCGCGGGAGGATGCCGCGCGGGACGTCGGCGCGGAGGCGTCGCGGCGTTTCCGAATCGGGATCGGCGCCGGCCAGGTGCTTCGGCGCGAGCGGTGGCTCCTGGACCTCGGCGCGCACCCGGCGCTCACCCTGGCGTATCTCTCGCGTAAGGCGGCGAGATGGCTCGCGCCCCTTCTCCTTCTCCTCGCCGCCCTGGCGCTCCTCCCCGTGCCGCCGCTGCGCGCGGTGGGCGCGGCCGCCATCGGGCTGGGGATCCTCGTCCTCGCCTCGTCGCTCCTGAGACCGCGGCTGCGGGGACCGTTCGGGAAGCTCTATTATTTCTCCGTGTTGAACCTCGCCCTCGCGCTCGGCGTCGCCGCCGGGATTCTCGGCTACAGTCGCCCCTTCTGGACGAGGACCGCGCGCACGTGACCGGCGCCGCCGGTCCGACGCGGCGGGAGCCGTCGTTCGCGGCCGTCGCCGTGGCGGGAGACGTGGCGCTCGCGGTCGGATTGCTGTACGCGTCCTTCGCCCTGCGCACGCACGTCTCGCTCCCGGGAACGGCGACGCTCCTGCCGCCGGGCAGCGTGCGGTTCACCTTCTGGAACATCGTCATCGTCGCCGCGGTCCAGGCGTTCTCGCTCTGGTTCTTCGGCCTCTACCGCGATCACGAGCGGTTTCGCGAGCCGTTGCCACGCCTCCTCGTCCCGGCCCTCGCCGTCGAGCTCCTGACGCTCGCCTCGATCTACTTTCTCGCCCAGCCCTATTCGTTTCCCCGGTCGGTCCTCGTCCTCTACATCGTCTTCGATGCGGTCCTCCTGTCGGCGTGGAGGGTCTTCCTCGATGGCCTCTTTCCGCGTCCCCACCGCCGCGCCCTGATCGTGGGCACGGGCCCGGCCGCGACCCTGATCGCCGATACGATCCGACGCCATCCCTGGACGGGGGTGGAGCTCGTCGGCGTCCTCGGCGAGGAATCGGCCGAGTCGCACGGCCTCTCGATCCTGGGGCCGGCCTCTGCGCTGACCCGCGTCGTCGAGTCGCACGCGATCGACGAAGTCATCCTGACGCCGGAGGCGTCCTCCTGGCGGGACCAGCTCCCCGAGCGCATCCCGCCGGGGTTCCGCGCGGACCTCCTCGTCTGGCCGTCTCCGTTCGAAACCATGATCGGCCGCCTGCGCTTCCGGATCGTGGGCGACCTGCCGCTCCTGGAGGCGCGCGTCCGCCCGCTCGACGGTGCCCCGGCCTTCGCGAAGCGCGTTTTCGATCTCCTGGTGGCGAGCGCCCTTCTCCTCGCGATGTCTCCGGTGCTCGCGGTCGCCGCCCTGCTGGTCGCGGGCACCTCGCGGGGAGGCGTCTTTTATCGCCAGACGCGCGTGGGCAAGGACGGCAATCGCTTCGAGCTCTGGAAGCTCCGCACGATGCATCGCGAGGCCGAGGTCGAGACCGGCGCGATCCTGGCGACCCGGGACGATCCCCGCGTGACCGCGATCGGCCGGGCGCTCCGCTCGGCCCGCATCGACGAGATACCGCAGCTCTGGAACGTCGTCCAGGGCGACATGAGCCTCGTCGGCCCCCGGCCGGAACGGCCCGAGTTCGCGGACACGTTCGCGAGCTCGATCTCGGGGTACACGCTGCGCCATTCCGCGCGACCGGGCCTCACGGGCCTCGCGCAGGTCTCCGGGGAGTACTCGACCGAGCCCGACATCAAGTTGCGTTACGATCTCGCCTACTTGAACAACTGGTCGATCGGACTCGATCTCTCGATCCTCCTGCGGACCCTGCCGGTCATCCTCACGCGCCGTGGGATCTGAGCCGGTCCCGGGAGCGCCCGGATCCGCGAGGCCGGATCCCGCCGCCCCGCGCGGCCGGGTCGCCGTCGTCATGCCGGCCTACAACGCCGAGAAGACGCTCGAACGCACCTTCGCCGACGTTCCCAAGGACTGGGTCGACGACATCATCCTCGTAGACGACCGCTCCCGGGACCGGACCGTCGAGATCGCGCAGCGGCTGGGGATCCACGTCGTCGTGCACCCCCAGAACCGGGGCTACGGCGGCAACCAGAAGACCTGCTACCGGACCGCGCTCGCGCGCGGAGCCGACGTCGTCGTCATGGTCCACCCAGACCACCAGTACGACCCCACGGTCATCCCGCACCTGCTCGAGGCCCTCCGCAACGGGGGCTTCGACGCGGCCTTCGGAAGCCGCATGCTCGGCGGCCGCCCGCTCCAGGGCGGGATGCCGAAGTGGAAGTTCTTCGGGAACATCCTGCTGACCGCGCTCGAGAACGCGACGTTCCTGATCTACTTGACGGAGTACCACAGCGGGTTCCGCGCCTACACGCGAAGGTATCTGGAAGCCGTGAACCTCGAGGCCAACTCCGAGGGGTTCGTCTTCGACACCGAGATCATCGCGCAGGGCATGGCCCGCGAGCTGCGTATCTGCGAGATCCCGATCGAAACCCGGTACTTCGACGAGGCGTCCCAGATCGCGTTCGGTCCGTCGGTGCGGTACGGCCTCGCGATACTGAAGACGATGGTTCTCTACAAGCTGCACGTGTGGGGCATCTACTCGAGCCGCATCTTCCGGGACCCGCCCCCTTCGGCCCGACCCTGAACCGCGGGAGACTATCGGCGCTCGTCCGGCGGCAGCGGCGGCGGCTCGCGAAGCTCTCCGCGCTCGAGCAGATCGGAACGCCGCGCGATCTCCGTGAGCACCGGCGCCCGGGCGTCATCCGGCAGTGATGCGAGGATCTCTGGGCTGATCCATCCGGCGCGCAGGAACGCGGCGGACGCGCTCTGCGCCCTCGAGGTCCGGGAGTACGCGCGTCCGAGGTTGAGATCGATCTCGGCCCGCTCGCCGGTCGCGAAGGCGTCCCGGTAGAGCTCCAGCGCGCGCTCCGGCTGGCCCGTGACCAGGTACGAAGACGCTCCGATCATCCACGGGCGCGGATCGCCGGGGAGGCGGCCCGTCGCCGTGAGCGCCAGCTCCCCGACCGCCACGATGCGGGGCGACGCGGCCGCGTCGACGGGTCCCGCGAGGAGCCCCTGGAACGCCGCGGTCGCCAGACCCACGCGCCGCTCAGCCGCGTAGCGAGGCAGCTCGGGAGCCGCCAGCGCCGCCAGCAGTAGGGCGGCCGCGATCGATCCGGCGGCCCTCACGGAGCTCCCGCGGGATCCGCCGGGCCGGTCACTCGCCAGGCGCGGCCGGCGGCGAGCAGCAGCGGCACCGCCGTGACGGGGCGCTGCAGCGGAAACCACGTCAGCGCCGCGCATGCGCCGGCCGCGAGCAGCGCGACGAGCGTCCCCGTCTCGAGGTCGCGCGAGGACCACGCGGCGCGCGCCGCCGACCCGAGGAGACTCGCGGCCGCGCCGATCACCAGGAGCGCCACCGGGATTCCCGCGTCGCTCGCGGCCTGCAGGTAGTCGTTGTGGGCCTCGGCGTATGAGCTCGTCCGAAGCGGGCTGACCAACCTCCGGCGCGCCCGGATCTCGGCGGCGAGCCGGTGGGACACGTACTCGGCACCGAAGGCGCCGGGCCCGAAGCCCGTGAGGGGCCGTTCGCGCGCCATCTCCGCGGCGGCCCCCCACGGCCCGCCGCGAAAGGAGAGGAGGGCGTCCCAGTTTCCGGCACGAGCCGCGCGCATCGAAGTGACCGCGCGTGTCCGGAGCGGCGCGTAGGCCGCTACCGCGAGGACGGCGGCCGCCAGCGCGAGCCCGAGCGGGAGAGCGGCGCCCCGCCGGAACCGCACGATCAGGAGGATCCCGGCGCCCACCGCGAGTGCCGAGAGGGCGGTCAGGTTCTGGTTGACCACCAAAGCCGCGCCGGACAGGGCCAGGGCGAGGGCCGCGGCCGCGCGGATCGCGGGGCGCTGCGTGCTGACGAGGATTCCGAGGGCGAGGATGCTCTCGAGGGCCAGGGCGATCGCGAGGTATCCGACGTTGCCGGCGTAGGCACCAGTGTCCTGCCGGGCTCCTGCCGTCTCGAGGGAAAACGGGTGGAAGCGGCCCGTGGCCTGGAGGATCGAGACGAGGGAGTTGACGGCGCACGACGCCAGGAACGCGGCGGCGAGCCACGCGCGCCCGCGCGCCACGAACCGGGACGCGCCCAGCGGAAGTAGCAGGGCGAGCAGCGCGATCGTCCGCATGGCGTCGAGCGACACCTCGCGCCGCGCCGAGGCCAGGGCCGCGACGAACGTCCCCGCCAGGGCGGCCGACGCGAGAGCCAGCGTGACCCGCCGCGCGGGAGCCGCGCCGCGCCACGCCCTGGCCGGGCCGAATCCGGGGGAGCGCCACGCGAACGCGACCGCCGCCGCCATCGCAGTCCCCAGGAGCGCGATCAGCCGCTTGGGTGCGTCGAACGCCGCCGCCGCCCCGGTGTCCACGGCGAGGCCGGTGCCGACGAGCACCGCGGCGAGAATCGCGGTGACGATCCACGCGCGCGGATCACGCCGTGTTTCCGGAGGCGCGGCCCGGCGCCCGTGCCCGGCCGCGCGCTTCTTCGCCATGCCGGCGCGATGTTATGACGTTATGCTGCCGCCGGGGGAAAATCGGTGACCGAGGACTCGCGGCGCGCTCGACTGGTCTCGCTCCCGCTCTGGGTCTACCGCCATCGCGTCGCGATCCTCGCGGGACTCGGCGGAGTGCTGGTCAGCGCCGTCCTCGTCCTCGGGTACTTCACGTCGCGGGTCGTCCGGCGGTTCGACGGGCGCCGCTGGAACCTGCCGTCCCGCATCTACTCGGACCTCTACCTGCTCCGCGCCGGAGACACGGCATCCCCGGCGGCGCTGACGGCCAAGCTCGGGCGCCTCTACTATCGCGAGGTCGACGGAACGCCGGAGCGCCCCGGCCACTTCCGAGCCGAGAGGGACGCGGTCGAGGTCCACACGCGGTCGTTCCGATATCCGGGCCGCGCGTTTCCGGATTTCCGCGCCCGCGTCGCCTTCGCGGGATCCCGCGTGCGATCGATCACCGATTCCACGGGCGAGGCGCTTCCGGCCCTCGTGCTCGAGCCCGAGCTCCTCGGGTCGGTGTTCTCGGCCGAGCTGGAGGATCGGACCGTGATCCGCCTCGCGGACGCGCCGCAGACGCTGATCGACGCCGTCCTCACGACGGAGGACCGCGACTTCTACCGCCACAGCGGGGTCTCCATCCGGCGCCTGTTCGGGGCCCTGTTCGCGACCGCCCGCGGCGGGATGGTCCAGGGCGGGTCCACCCTGACGCAGCAGCTCGTCAAGAACCTCTACCTCTCCCCGCAAAGGACCCTGCGGCGGAAGGCGACCGAGGCGATTCTGGCCGTGATCCTCGACGCGCGGTACTCGAAGGACGAGATCCTCGAGGCATACCTGAACGAGATCTACCTGGGACGCCACGGATCGATCGCGATCACCGGCGTGGGGGAAGCCGCGCGCCACTACTTCGGCAAGGAAGTCTCGGATCTGGATCTCGCCGAGTCGGCGACCCTGGCGGGGATGATCCGCGCCCCCAACGCCTACTCGCCGTTCCGCAACCCGGAGCGCGCGAAACAAAGGCGCGATCTCGTTCTGCGCCTGCTTCTCGAGGAGAAGAAGATCAGCGAAGCCGCGATGCGCGCCGCCGCCGCGGAGCCGCTGACGCCGCGCACGCGGATCGAGGAGCGGACCAAGGCCCCGCACTTCGTGGACTTCGTCAAGTCGGAGCTCGAGCAGCGCTACGGCGAGCAGATGCAGACCGAGGGGCTGCAGATCTATACGACCCTCGACGTCGACCTCCAGCAGGCGGCGCAGCGCGCGGTCACGCAGGGGCTCGAGAACCTCGAGAAGACCTACCGGCGGCTGGCCTCGGCCTCGAAGTCGGCTCCGCTGCAGGGCGCCCTGATCATGCTCGAGCCCGAGACCGGTGGAGTGCGCGCGCTGGTGGGCGGGCGGGACTACAACATCTCGCAATTCAACCGGGTGACGCAGGCACACCGCCAACCGGGCAGCCTCTTCAAGCCGTTCGTGTATCTCGCCGCTTTCTCGCGTCGCGACCTCGATCCTCCCGTGACCCCGGCCACGGTCCTGGAGGACTCGCCGATCACGGTCGAGTGGGGCCAGATGACCGAGGAGGAACAGTGGACGCCCCGCAACTACGACGGGAACTACCGAGGGCGTATGACCGCGCGGCAGGCCCTCGAGCGGTCGATCAACATCCCGACGGTCCGGGTCTCGCTTCGGGCCGGCCTGCCGTTCGTCCTGGGCGCGGCGCGCAGCGCGGGCATCGCCTCGCGGCTGCAGGGTTACCCTTCCGTCGCGCTGGGCGCCTTCGAGACCTCGCCCATGGAGATCGCCGGCGCGTACGCCTCTCTGGCCAACAGCGGAGTCGCCGTCGCCCCGAGCGCCATCGTGGGAGTGACGACGGGCGCCGGCGCCGTTCTGGACCGCAAGGCCGCGCAACTCTCTCCCGAGCTCCCCGCCGACGCCGTTTTCCTGGTCGACTCGGTCCTGCGGGGCGCCGTGGATCGGGGCACCGCGAGCCAGGCCCGGAGCCGCGGGTTGACGGGCGTGCTGGCCGGGAAGACGGGGACCACCAACGACGGGCGCGACGCGTGGTTCGTGGGGTTCTCGCCGCGCTTCCTCGCCGCTGTGTGGGTGGGATACGACGACAACCGCGGAGTCAACCTCTCGGGCTCCCAGGCGGCCGTGCCGATCTTCGCCGACTTCACCCGCTCGGTGCCCGCGCAGCTCTTCTCCGAGAGTTTTCCCGTGCCCTCGGACATCGTGACGGCGGAGATCGACCCGGACACCGGATTCCGGTCCACTCCGGAGTGTCCGCGCAAGATGACGGAGGTCTTCATCGAGGGAACGGCGCCCACGCGGTCGTGCCCGGTCCACGGGGGGTCCGGCGACGCGAAGGGGGGCTAGACGGGTCTGATAGATTCGCTCGTTTGAAGAAGAAACGCCTTCCTCCCCGGTCCGTCGCGATTCGCATTCAGGGAGCCCGGACCCACAACCTCAAGAACATCTCGGTCGAGATCCCTCTCGAGAGGCTGACCGTGATCACCGGCGTCTCGGGATCGGGCAAGTCGTCGCTCGCTTTCGACACGCTCTACGCCGAGGGCCAGCGGCGGTACGCGGAGTCGCTTTCGACGTACGCGCGCCAGTTTCTCGAGCGGCTCGACCGCCCCGACGTGGACGCGATCGAGCCCGTCCCGCCGGCCATCGCGCTGGAGCAGAAGAACGGGGTTCGCAACGCGCGCTCGACGGTGGGCACACAGACCGAGATCTCGGACTCCCTCCGGCTCCTGTTCGCCCATGGGGGCATCACCTGCTGCCCCGACTGCTCCGCCGAGGCGGTGCCGGGCGGAGTGGACCGGGCGGTCGAGGAGCTGTGCGCCGTCGAGGGCGGCGCGCGCGCGACCCTCGTGGCCCCGGTCGCGTGGAACGACTCCTCCTCCGACGCCTCGTCTAAGCGCCGCCGCGTTCGCCAGGCCGGGGCCCGTCTCGCCGAGCTCAAGCGCGCCGGCTTCTTCCGCGCGATCTCCCGGGAGGGCGAGACGGTCGAAATCGAGGACTCCGTGGAGCCTCTGCTCGACGATCGGGGTCTTCTTCGGATCGTGGTCGGGCGCTTCGTCGTCGGCGAGGCCGCGAGGCCCGAGATCGCCGCCGCCGTCGAGACGGCGTTCTCGCTGGCCGGTTCCCTGGAGGCTCGCGTCGCGGATCGGGTCCGCACGTTCCGGCGCGGGCTTCACTGCCCCGCCTGCGCCCGGGAGTTCCGGGACCCCACCCCGTCGCTCTTCGCGTTCAACTCGCCCCTGGGCGCGTGCGCGCAGTGCCAGGGCTTCGGCCGGGTGATCGGCGTGGACCTGGAGAAGGTGATTCCGGATCGCGACCTCGCGCTGTCCGAGCGACCGATCGCGCCGTGGAACACGCCCGCGTACGAATCCGCCTACCGGGACCTCTTCCGCGCCTGCCGCCGCTACTCGGTGCGCACCGACGTTCCCGTGTCGCGCCTCTCGGCGCACGAGCGCGAGGTCCTGATGCAGGGGCGCGGCGACTTCTACGGAGTGCGGGGGTTCTTCGACTGGCTGGAGACCAAGCGCTACAAGATCCACGTCCGCGTGCTGCTGGCCCGCTACCGCGCGTACTCGCTCTGCGAAGGTTGCCGCGGCGCGCGCCTGGCGCCGCCGGCGCTCTGGGTCCGCTTCCGGGGAAAGACGATCGCGGAGCTGTCGAACCTCTCGCTCGGAGAGCTGGAGCGCTTCCTCGAAACCTTGGCACCTACGGCCGCGGAGCAGGAACGTCTCTCCTCGGTCCTGCGCGAGCTCTCCGCCCGCGTGCGGTACATGAACGACGTCGGCCTGGACTACCTTACGCTCTCGCGCCCGGCCCGGACCCTCTCCGGCGGGGAGGCGCAGCGCATCGGCCTGGCGTCGGCTCTCGGCGGGTCCCTGACGGGCACGCTCTACGTCCTGGACGAGCCCACCATCGGTCTGCACGCCGCCGACACGCGGCGCCTGCTCGCGATCCTCCGGCGCCTCGCCGACCGGGGAAACACCGTCGTGGTCGTCGAGCACGATCCGGAGGCGATCGAGTCCGCGGACCACGTCATCGATCTGGGCCCGGGAGCGGGAAGCGGGGGAGGGCATCTCCTCTTCCAGGGCACCCCGCGGTCCCTGGCGCGCGTCGCGGAGTCGGCCACGGGCGAGCTCCTGCGTCGCCGGTCGCGGCGGCCGGCGGCGGCCCGGGATCCGGCGCTCCCGACTCGCCCCTCGAAGCGGGTCGTCCCGTTCCGACGGGCCGAGGGCGCGATCACGATCGTGGGGGCGCGCCAGAACAACCTCCACGACTTGACCGTGCGCATTCCCCTCGGACGGCTGGTCTCCGTCGCGGGAGTCTCGGGGTCGGGAAAGTCGACCCTCGTCCGGGACATCCTCCACCACTCCTACGCACGGCGGATCCAGGGCTCGACGCAGTTCGACGTTGGGCGGCACGACCGCATCGAGGGCTTCGACTCGATCTCCGATCTCCTCCTAATCGATCAGAGCCCGCTCGGCCGCTCGGCGCGGTCCAACCCCGTCACGTACATCAAGGCGTGGGACGAGATCCGGCAGATGTTCGCGCGATCCTCCCGGGCAGTCTCGCGCGGGATCACGGCGCGCGACTTCTCCTTCAACTCCGCCGGCGGGCGGTGCGAGTCGTGCCGCGGCACCGGCTGGCAGACGATCGACATGCAGTTCCTCGCGGACGTCACGGTGCGCTGCGACGCCTGCGACGGCCGCAGGTTCCAGGCGCGCGTGCTGGCCGTCCGATTGAGGGGAAAGAACATCGACGACGTCCTCGAGATGACGGTCGAGGACGCCGGGGTGTTCTTCGCCTCGGAGGAGAAGATCGTCCGCCGCCTCGAACCGCTGCTCGAGTCGGGGCTGGGATACATGCGCCTCGGCCAGCCGACGGCGACGCTCTCCGGCGGCGAGGCGCAGCGACTCCGGCTGGCGGCCTTTCTCGGAATCCGGTCCGCGGCCTCGCGCGGGGTGCTGTTCCTGTTCGACGAGCCCACCACGGGACTGCACGCGCGGGACGTGGATCGCCTGCTCGGGACGCTGCGGCGCCTGATCTCGCGCGGGCACTCCGTTCTCGCCGTCGAGCACCACCTCGGTTTTCTGGAGGCCTCCGATTGGATCATCGAGCTCGGCCCGGGCGGCGGGAGCGCCGGCGGACGGATCGTCTCGGAGGGCACCCCCGACGAGCTGGCGCGAGACCCGCGGAGCCTGACGGGGCGATTCCTCGCCGATCCGCGCGCGATGGGCGGCGCCGTGGAGCGAAATGCCCGGGACCGCTCTAACGACCGGATCGATCGGCGCCGATGATCGCTTCGGAACGGGTGTAGGGTGGCCCCGAGGGGCTCGCCGTTCCCGCTATATTGCGGCGAAACCCCCGCTTCCACCGACGTGCCGAGATCTTCTGATAGCCGGTTCTCCGGACGATTCTCCGGAGCGCTTCGCATGGCGTGCGGGCTCGCCGCGCTGTGGCTCGCGGTTTCGATCGTCGCCGCGGCGCCCGCGGGGGAAAACGGGCGGCCGTTCCTGGGCCGGTTCGTCTTTCGCACCTATGGAGAGGAAGAGGGCCTCTCGGATCTCTCCGTCGAATGCGTGATCCAGGACCGCACCGGCTTCCTGTGGGCCGGCACCGACGACGGACTGTTCCGGTTCGACGGCCGCCGCCTCACCAGGTTCGACTCGGCGCAAGGACTCCCGCGAACCCGGATCTACCAGATCTACGAGACCCCCGGGGGGGTGATGTACGTGGGTACGGGCTCCGGTCTCGCGCGGCGCGAGGGAGAACACTTCGTCGTCATCGAGAGCGCGGCCTTCGGCCGATTCGCCGTGAGCCACCAGGGGATCGCGGCCGACGGGCAAGGCAACGTGTTCGTCGGCACCGATCACGGCCTCTTCGTCGGGCGCGGGGACCGTTTCGAGCCCGACCGGGAGGCAAACGCGAAGGGCGAGACCGCGGTCAGCGCCGTGCACGTGGATCGCAAGGGCGTCCTCTACTTCGCGCGGGCGGGTCAGCTCTTCCGGAAGGAGTCGGGGCGCATCGCGGAGTTCGGCCGCCCCCGCGGGCTCCCGACCGACGAGACCCTCGACGAGGTCCGCACGGACTCGTCGGGCCGCCTCTGGGTGCGGACCCTGAAGCGGCTTTACGTGCTCGGCCCCGGCGCGGCCCGCTTCGAGCGCCGCGACGACGGTCTGCCGGAGTCGAGCGAGGTCGGCCGCCTCGCGTTCGACGACCGCGGCCGCCTCCTGGTGCCGACCGTTCAGGGAGTCGCGTCCGAGCAGGATGGGGCGTGGCGGATGCTCGGCCGCCGCGAGGGACTCGGGTCGGATACCGCGCTCGCAGCGCTGGTGGACCGGGAAGGCTCGCTGTGGGTCGGGCTCCTGGGAGGAGGGCTGACCCAGCGGCTGGGCCACGGCGAGTTCACGAACTGGACGCCGGCCGAGGGGCTGTCGCACGAGGTCATGTGGGCGATCGCCCGGCAGGCCGCGGCGCAGGGTGCGGGCGCGCTGTGGGTCGGCACGGAGCAGGGGCTGAACCGGATCGAGCGGAGCGGAGCGGTTCGGATCTACACGGAGAGCGACGGGCTGGGCGGCAACGTCATCAACGCGCTCGAGGCCGGCAAGGACGGCAGCGTCTGGGTCGGCTCCTGGCCGGGAGGCGTCACGCGCGTCCTGCCCGACGGGAAGATGCGACGGTACGCCGCGGACGACGCCGCGCCGGACCAGTTCCGGGTGGCGGCCGTGCACTTGCGCGCGGATGGCGAGGTCTGGGTCGGCGCGGCCAACGGCCTGTACCGGCTCCCGGCGGGAGGCGCGGGCTTCCTCCTCGAGCGGGTATCGATCGGCAAGGAGAAGCCCGACGGCGTGCGCGGATTCGTCGAAGACTCCGCGGGCACCCTTTACGCCGCCAGCCGGCAGGGCATCCTGCGCCTGACGGGCGCGCCGCGAAAGTTCACGCGGCTCGACGGGTTGCGTCAGGATTTCGTCTCGTCCATCGCGCTGGCCGCGGATGGGAGCCTCGTCGTCGCGTACCGGGAGCCGATCGGCGCCGAGAAGGTCGTCGTGCAGGGCGACCGTCTCACCGTGCGGCCCATCAGCACCAAGACCGGGCTCGTCTCCAACAAGGTCGTGCTCGTCGGCAAGGACGCAGCGGGCGCTCTGTGGATCGGCACGGGATCGGGCGCCAACGCCTTCGGTCGCGACTGGTCGGGCGGCCGCCGTTACGGAAAGGCCGATGGCATGATCAGCGAGGATCTCGATCAGAATGCCTTCCTCGCCGAGGCCGACGGGACGGTCTGGCTGGGGTCCAGCCGCGGCCTCGTGAGGTTCCACGGCAACGGCGGCCCTCCGCCGGAACCGGCGCCCGCGGTGGTGCTGACGGAAGTGAGGGTCGGCGACCGGCGCCTCGACCCCTTCGCGTCGTCGGGGGGGAGCGCGCGCGAACGGGACTTCAGCGCGTCCTGGGCGGGACTGACGTTCATCGAGCCGCGAAAAGTCCGCTTCCGATACCGAATGGCGGGCCTCGAGGACCGTTTCACCGAGACCAGCCTGACCGAGGCCCGATTCCCGGTCCTGCCCGCGGGCGAGTATCGATTCGAGGTCGTCTGCGTGTCCGCCGCCGGCCGGGTCTCGGCGCGACCCGCGACGTTCTCGCTCCGCGTCCTGCCGGCGTGGTGGGAGACCTGGTGGGCGCGCGGCGCTGGCATCCTGCTCGCCGCGCTCCTGGTCGCGCTGGTCGTCCGCTGGCGCACGCGACATCTCGAGGAGGACCGACGGCGCCTCGAGGACGCCGTAGCCGCGCGCAGCGCGGAGCTCGCCGCCGCCAATCGCGAGCTGCGGGAGGCCTCCTTCACCGACGCCCTGACCGGCGCGCGCAACCGCCGCTTCTTCTCGACCATCATCGAGGACGATGTCAGCCGCACCCTGAGGGTCCACTCGACTCCGCCCCGGGATCGGCCGCGAAACTGCGACCTGATGTTCTACATCGTCGACATCGATCACTTCAAAGAGGTCAACGACGAGTTCGGCCACGACCGGGGCGACACCGTGCTCGCGGAGGTCGCCCGCCGCCTCACCCAGGTCGTGCGCGACTCGGATCGGCTGATCCGTTGGGGCGGAGAGGAGTTTCTGCTCATTTCGCGCGACGCGGACCGGGCCCGGGGCGACGTCCTGGCGGGGCGGATCATGGCCTCGGTCGCCTCCGAGCCCTTCGACATCGGGGCGGGTCACTCCGTGCCCAAGACGTGCTCCGTCGGGTGGGCGCCCTTCCCGTGGTTCCCGGACGCGCCGCGGGCCCTGGCCTTCACCGAGGTTCTCAAGCTGGCCGACCGCGCGATGTACCTCGCCAAGCAGTCCGGCCGAAACCGCGCGGTCGGTGTTCTCCCGATCGGATCGCACGCGGAGGTCGGGGATCCGGCCGGCGACTGGTGGGAGCGGCCCCTGACGCTCGGCGAGGGCACGATCCTCACGGTGGTGCGCTCCGCCGGGCCGGACGTTCTGCCCCGCGTCTAGCGGCCAACGATCGGCGAACCTCCCGCGGCTTCGCGCGTATCCGGGGTGGGAGGAAACATGATCACGATCTTCGTTCTCCGCAAGGCCGGTCTCGCCCTGGCCCTGTCCCTGGCGGCCTCCGTCCTCCGTGCCGGGCACGGGGACATCAACGTCTCGATCGGCGACGGGGGCGAGCCCCGCGGATGCTCGGACATCGCCATATCGATCGGCGGCAGGCCGGCGGAGCGATCCGAGGACCGGGTGCGGGTCGCCGACGTCGCGGGCCGCGCGCTGCGGATCCGGGTGCCCGATCACTCCGGCGTCCGGGTCGTGGGGTCCGACCGCCGGGACTACGAGGTCGTCGTGTGCAAGGCGGCGAGGTCGAGAGACGATCTGGAGGGCATCGCGATCGCCGAGGACTCAGACGGCCTGTCGGCGCGGGGCCCGGCGGGAAGGACCTGGGTGGCGTATCTCCTGATCGAGGCTCCGCGCGAAGCGCCGATGAGCCTGGAGGCGGACAACGCTCCGATCGCCCTGCGAAGGCTCGCCGGTGTCGTGCGTGCCCGGTCGGTCAACGGGGCCGATCTCGCTCGACGATTGCTCCGGCCAGTTCGACGTCGAAGCCCAGAACGGGCCGATCCATGTCTCGGGAGGAAGCGGCCGCGTCCACGTCCGGACGGAGAACGGGCCGATCGGAGTGGCGCTCTCGGGTTCGACCTGGTCCGGAGACGGCCTCGAGGCCCGCGCGATCAACGGGCCGGTTCGGTTGGTGATCCCCGCCGGCTACCGGTCCGGCACCGTCGTCGAATCCCTGGGACGTTCGCCGTTCCAGTGCCGCGGGGACGCCTGCGCGGCCGGCCGCCGCACCTGGGACGATCGCTTCCGGCGATTCGAGCTCGGAGAGGGCCCCATGCGGGTGCGTCTCTCGACGGCGAACGGGCCCATTTCGGTGCGCTCGGGGCGGGACCTCGAGGAGGAAGAGGACGAGGAGTAGCCCGGGTCAGTTCCGCGGCGCCTCGTTCAAGAACTTCACGAGCGCCGCGCGGCCCCGATATCCCTCGAGCTTTCCCAGGAGGCGGCCGTCGGCGGCTGTCAGCACGAGCGTCGGGAAGCCCGAGATCTCGTACTTGCTCTGCAAGTCTCCGATCTCCGGGGCGTTGCCGCCGTCCTCGCGCTGGCGATCGACGATTCGCACGGGGACGAACGACGCGTCCACGGTTTGGGCGATCGCGGCGTCGTCCCAGTCGCGGTCGAGCAGACGGCACGGCCCGCACCAGGCCGCGGTGAAGTCGTAGAGGATGGGACGGCGGGCGCGGAGGGAGATCTCGGATGCCTTCGCGCGGTCCTGCCACCGCACCCGCCCGGCCCCGGCGTCGCCCCGTCCGGCGTGCGACCAGGCCCCTCCGGCGCGCCAGAGCACGACCGCGATCAGCGCGACGATCAGGATCGGCCAGAACCCGGACCGTCGACCCGGGGCGGGAGCGGGCGGGGGGAAAGCCGGGTCCACTACGCGGATTCGCCGCGGGCGCGGCCGATCGGAGACACCACCGAGATCACGCCGACATCATAGGGCGTTCCCCGGGCGAGCCGGAAGTCGGCGCGCGCCGGCTCGGGCGAGACGCGTTTTCCGGGAATATGGACTATCCTTCCGCGTTTCCTAACGCGGTTTGCCCGAGCTCCAATGATCGAAGTCCAGAGCCTGACCAAGCGCTATCCCGCCCGCCTCGCGGTGGACGACGTGACCTTTTCCGTTCGGCAGGGCGAGATCGTGGGTTTCCTCGGCCCCAACGGAGCCGGGAAGACGACGACGATGCGCATGCTGACCGGGTTCCTTCCTCCGACGTCCGGCTCGGCGCGCGTCGCGGGCCACGACATCCGGACCCACTCCCACGCGGCGAGGGCCTCGCTCGGATATCTGCCGGAGTCGGCGGCGATCTATCCGGAGCTGCGCGTGCGGGAATACCTCACGTTCCGCGCACGGCTGGAGGGCGTCACCGGCGCTCGCGTCCACGGGCGCGTGGCCGAGGCCATCGATCGTTGCCTGCTCGGCGAAGTGGCCGACCGGAAGATCGACAACCTCTCCAAGGGATTCCGCCAGCGCACCGCCCTGGCCGGAGCCCTGGTCCACCAGCCTCCCGTTCTCATCCTGGACGAGCCCACGATCGGGCTCGATCCGGTGCAGATCATCAAGGTCCGCGAGACGATTCGGGAGCTCGGCCGGGACCGCGCCGTGCTCCTCTCGACGCACATCCTGCCCGAGGTCGAGGCGGTCTGCGACCGCGTGCTGATCATCGATCGCGGCCGCATCGTCGCGGAGGGGACGCCGTCGGATTTGCGGGCCAAGCTCGCGGGCGCCCCCCTCGTGCACGTGACCGTCCGGGGATCCGAGGAGCTGCGCGACGGTCTGGCGGCGCTGCCGGGGGTGGCCTCTGTCGAGATCGAGCCGGGTGAGGGCGAGACGCGGGCCCGCGTCCTCTGCCTCCAGGGCAGCGATCCGCGGGAGGAGATCTTCCGCCTGGCCGTCGCCCGGGGCTGGACGCTGCGGGAGCTCTCGCGGGCCGCCATGACACTCGAGGACGTGTTCGTCCGCCTGACCCGGCACGACGCGGCCGCCTCCGCGGCGGCGGAGCCGGCACCGGCGCCGCTTCCGGAGGAGCCGTCGTGAGGAAGCTCTTCGCGATCATCGGACGTGAGTGGCGGGCGTACTTCCTGTCGCCCCTCGCCTACGTCATCCTCGCGGCCTTCCTCATCGTGAACGGCTACATCTTCTATTTCATCGTCAACTACCTCAACTCTCCGGGCGTGCCCAAGGGGCAGGCGCTTCCGTATCTGTTCACGAACACGTTCTACTGGTTCTTCACCCTCTTCGTCGTTCCCATCGTGTCCATGCGGCTCTTCGCGGAGGAGCGCAAGGCCGGTACGCTCGAGGTCCTCCTGACGTCCCCGGTCTCGGAGACCACGGTCGTGCTGGGCAAGTTCCTCGGGGCCCTGGGTTTCTACCTCTCGCTCTGGCTGCCGACGCTCGTGTACGTCGCGTTCCTCCGATCGCAGACCGCGGTCGACCTCGGCCCGGTCGCGGCCTCGTATCTCGCGATCGCGTTGCTCGGAGGCTACTTCCTGTCCGTGGGCGTCTTCGCCTCGACCCTGACCAAGAACCAGATTATCGCCGCGATCATCACGTTCGCGCTTCTCATCGTGATCTTCTCCGCCGGGCTTCTCCAGTCGATCGTCACCGATCCGGCGCGCCGCGAGGCGCTGAGCTACTTCAACCTCTGGGAGCACATGGAGGAGTTCACCAAGGGCGTGGTGGACACCCGCCGTCTCGTGTATTACCTGTCGGCGACGGCGTTCTTCCTGTTTCTGACCACGGTGTCCATCTCGGCCCGGAAGGAGACTCCGTGAGCGCGCGCGCGTCCCGGGCCGGAGCGTCCGCGGCCGGAATCCTTCTGGCCTCGGCGCTCCTGGTGGGCGCCAACTACCTCTCGATCCGCCACTGGAAGCGGGGAGACTGGACGCGCACGAAGATCTACTCGCTATCGGAGACGACTCGCAAGATCCTCGCGGGAGTGAAGAGGCCGATCCGGGTAACAGTGTTCATGACGCCGCAGAAGTCGCGGCTGTATCCGGAGGTCCACGAGCTCCTGTCCCGTTACCAGGCGCTCTCCCCGAAGATCGAGGTCGAGTACCTGGATCCGGAACGCAACATCGCCCGCGCCGAGGCCGTGGTCAAGGAGCTGGGGATCCGCGTCAACACGGTGGTCTTCCGTTCCGGCGACCGCAAGAAGTACGTCGAGGAGGACAAGCTCGCGGACTTCGACTTCGCGGGCGCCGGGATGGGGGGAGCGCCGTCCATCAAGTCGTTCAAGGGCGAGGAAGCATTCACCTCCGCGATCCTCTCCGTGACCGAGGACCGCCCTTCGCGCGTCTACTTCTCCAAGGGGCACGGCGAGGCGGCGCTCGACTCCGCGGAACGGGGCCGCGGGTATTCGGACGCCAAGCAGATGCTGGAGCGCGACAACCTGACGGTCGCGACCTGGGACTCCCTCGGGAAGGACACGCTGCCCGCCGACGCCGACGTGCTGATCGTGGCGGGGCCGCGCACGCCCTTCCTGGAGCCGGAGGCCGGCGCGCTGGAGAAGCACCTCGCCTCGGGGGGGCGCGTGTTCCTCCTCCTCGATCCCGTCCTTCCCGGGCCGGGCGCGCCGCCGCCGGACTTCGGGCTGGCGCGAGTTCTCGACAAGTACGGCATCCGCCTCGGGAACGATCTCGTGGTCGACCCGGCCAACGCGCTGCCGATGGTGGGAGCGGAGACCGTTCTCGCGAACCGCTACGGCAATCATCCGATCGTGCAGTCGGTTTCGGCCGAGGGTCTTCCGGTCATCCTCCCGCTCGTGCGATCGGTCACGAAGGCGGAGAAGCCGCCCGCGGGCATCGCGGAGGCGATGCTGATCGAGACCTCTCCGGAGGGCTGGGGCGAGACCAACCTCAAGCAGCTGGAATCCGGAATCAAGAAGGAGCCGGGCGATACCCCGGGCCCCGTCTCCCTGGCCGTCGCGGTCGGTCCCTCGGACGAGAAGAAACCCGACGCGAAGGTTCCCCGCCTGGTCGTCATGGGCAACTCGCGGTTCGCCTCGAACGGCGCGCTGTCCAACGGTGCCAATGGGATCTTTTTCGCGAGCGCCGTGCACTGGCTCGCGGGGAGCGAGAAGCAGATTGGGATCTCGCCGAAGACCCCCGAGCAGGCGTCGGTGTCGCTGACCGGAGCGCAGGTGCGGCGCATCGGCCTGGTCTGCATCCTGGGAATGCCCGGACTGGCGGTGCTGCTCGGGCTCTGGGTCTGGTACAAGCGGCGCGACTAGGCGGACACCGTGTCTCCGAAGAAGCTCCTCCTGCTGACGGCGATCGTCGCGGTCCTCTTCGCGTTCATCTTTCTCTTCGAGCGCAAGATGCCCTCCACCTCGGAGCGGGAGCGCAAGGGCGATCTCTACTGGGACATCCCCGTGAACCGGATCGAACGGCTGGAGCTCTCCCGGGGCGCCGAGAAGCTGGAGTTCCAGCGGATCGACGCCTCACGCTGGAAGATGGTGCAGCCCGAGAAGTATCCCGCCGACGCGGCCGCGGTTTCCGGCGTGGCGTCGGAGCTGGCCGCGCTCAAGCGCTCGGGCAACGATCCCGCGGATGCGCGTCCGGCGGACTACGGCCTCGAGAAGCCCGTCGCGGCGGCGGCGTTTACCTGGACGGATGCCGACGCTCCCAAGGCGCGCAAGACGCGCCGCATCGAGTTCGGGTCCGAGGTCCCGGGGACGGACATCGTCGCGGCGCGCCTGTCCGGCACGCAGAAGGTGCTCTTCGTGCCGGCGTCGGTCCTGGCCAGCGTCCGCAAGGGCGCCGACGACTTCGCGAGCCGGGACGTCTTCGGGGATCCCTCCGGAGAGGTTTCCCGCATCGAGGTTCTGCGGGGCCGCGGCCGCCTGTCGTTCGTCCGGAAGGCCGGGACCTGGTGGCTGACCGAGCCCGTGGCCGACCTCGCGGATCCGGCCGAGACCGAGCGGCTGGTCGGCCAGCTCACGAGCCTCCGGGCCCGCGAATTCGTGCACGGCGCCGTCGACCGGGACGCCTTCGGACTGAATCCGCCCCTCTTCCACGTGAGCGTGTCGGACGCCCGGGGCGCGGTCACGGCCGTCGACTTCGGCGCGACGCGGTCCGACGGGAACGGGATCTACGCGCAGCGGGACCGGCAGGTCTTCATCGTGGATCGAGAGATCGTCGACGACCTGTCCCGGGAGGCCGATACGTTCCGGAGCCCGCAACTGGTGGCATTCAACCGCAGCGACGTGTCCGCGCTCGACGGCGCCTTCGGAAAAACGACTTTCGCGCTGACCCAGAAGGACGGAGGCTGGTCCGTCGGCGGCCGCCCGGTCCTCGCCGCCTCCGTCGACGACGTCGAGTCGGCGATCCTGGGCCTCAAGAGCCAGGGCTTCGTGGAGGCAAGCGAAACGAAGGCCCTCGGGCAGCCGGCGGCGACGCTGACCGTGAAGTTGAAGACCGGGCCTCCATGGATCGTGAACCTGTACCCGTCTTCCGGCGCGGCGGCGGCCCGGGTCTCCTCGCGGCCCGGAGGATTCCGAGTCGACGCCTCCGCTCCCGGTCAACTCGAGGCCGCGTTCCGGAAGGCCCTGTCTCCGCCGCCCGCGACCGCGCCGCCCGGCCCCCCCCGGCCGTAGCCCGGGGCCGAAGGAATCTGGTCTAGCGCCGGCCCGTGTGGTGCGGCGCCTTCTTGGCCGCTTCCGTCTCGAGATCGGCGATCCGCTTCTGCCGCTTGGCTTCCTTCTCGTCGGCCGCCTTCGTCTGTTTCTCCTTGGCCTTGGAGAAGGTGGTGGAGAGGGAGAACAGGAGCCCCCCTCCGCGAGGGGGCTTCGCCCGCCGCGCGGTGGCGCCCCAGAACCTGGTCTTCTTGAAAATCGCCTCGGTGAAGTCCGAGTTCGCGAGGTCGGCCCCGCGCAGGTCCGCCCCGGAGAAGTTGGCGCCGATGGCGCGCGCGAAGCGCAGGTCGGCGTCCTTCAGGGTGGCTCCCTGGAAGTTGGCGCCGATGAGGAGCGACCCCGAGAGATCGACCTCGAATCCCCGGCAATCCGAGAAGTCCGCCCGCTTCAGGTTGGCCAGGCGGAAGTTGGCGAGGGAGAGGTCGGCCCTCGAAAAGTTCACGCCCTCGGCCTGCACCTCCGAGAGGTCGGCGCCCGAGAACGAGGCTCCCAGGAAGCTGTAGGCCTTGAGACTGCTTCGCCGGAAGATGGCCTTCGACAGATCCGCGCCCTGGAAGTTGGCCTTCTCGAAGCGCGCTGCCCGGAGGTCCACCTCCGTCAGCTTGGCCTCGGCGAAACTGACGTCGGAGCCCCCGGCGTCCAGGAAGATCGCGCGCTTCAGATCGGCCTTGCGCAGCCGCGCGCGGTCGAAGCCGGCGGCTGTGAAGTTCGCCTCGACCGCCGAGACGAGCTCCATGTCCGAGTCGGTGAACTCAGCGCGCTCGCAGTCGGCCGCGTTGAGGGAAGCCTGCCGGAGGATGGTGCCCGTGAAGTTGGCGCGGCGCAGGTCCGCTCCCGAGAAGTCGGCGGTCTTCAGGTTGGCTCCCTGGAAGTTGGCGTTGGCGAAGGAGCCGCGGACCGCCGAGAGCCCTTCGAAGACCGCCCGCGTCAGGTCGGCGCCGTCGAAGTGCGTGTCCTGCATCTTGATTCCGCGGAAGTTGACGTCCCGGAGCGTCGCGCCCGCGAGGTTGGCGCTGCTCAGGTCGGCGCCCTCCAGGTGCGTCGCGGAGAGGTCCGCCCCGGCGAAGTCGGTGCCGATCAGCGTGCAGCTCTGCATCGAGGCGGACCGGAACTTGGCGCCCGCGAAGAAGACCCCGGAGAAGTCCAAGAAGTCCAGCGCGCAGTTCTCGAAGACCGCTCCGGCGGCCTGGGCCCCGGCGAACTTCGCTCCCAGGAAGGTCGCTCGCGTGAAAATTGCGCCCGCGAGCGTCGTCTTCGAGAGATCCGCGCGGGTCAGATCGGCGCGCTTGAGATCCTTCCCCGAAAGGTCCTTGCCGGCCAGATCCGCGCCGGTCAGATCCGGGGTCACGTTGGGATTCTTCGCGCGCCAGTCGTTCCAGTCCGCGGACTGAAGATTCCGAGCGTGCTCCGGGTTGGCCATCGTCGAGGCATTGTAACCGGGCAGCGGGGAAGGCGCGTTACAATCCCGGCAGTGAGCACCGCGACCACCGCGACCATCGCCGTTCCTTCCAAGGCCATGGAGCGGATCCGAAGAGCGCTGCTCGGCGGCCATCCGCTGATCTACGTCCTCACCTGGGAGGAGTCGCGGGTGGAGCGGCTGGCGCAGCACCTGGCGAAGACGTTCTACGGAACGCCCTCGGCCTATGGGGTGTGGTCGGTCGTCGACGGGCTGGTCGTGGACGGCAACCCGATTGCGGGAACCCAGGATCCGCTGCGCGCCCTGGAGGCGATCCTCGCGTCCTCGGAGAAGGCGTTCTACGTCCTGAAGGATTTCCCGGCGACCACGGACGGCCGGCCGGAGATCCTCCGGCGCCTGCGCGATCTGTACCGGGCGCTCAAGGACCGCGGGAGGCACCTGCTGCTGGTCTCGCCCCGCCTGGCGATCCCGGAGGAGCTCAAGAAGGAGATCTACGTCGTCGAGTACGAGCTGCCCGACGACAGCGAGATCACCAAGCTCCTGGACGGGCACCTCCGCCGGCGCCTCTCGGTCACGATCGACGACCTCGCCATGCGCCGCCTCTCGCTCGCGATGCGGGGGCTGACGGCCGACGAGATCGGCCACCTCGTGTCCAAGGTGTTCGCCTCGCGACGCAACTTCGACGATTCCGCTTTCCTGGAGGTGCTCGCCGAGAAGGAGCAGATGTCCAAGAAGGAGGGAGTCCTCGAGTTCGTGCCGCCGCGGTTCTCCCTCGACGACGTCGGGGGCTATGCCGTCCTGAAGGAGTGGCTCCTCAAGCGCCAGGCCCTCTTCTCCAAGGAGGCCATGGACGCGGGGATCCCCATTCCGAAGGGCATCCTCCTGATGGGCATCTCGGGATGCGGCAAGAGCCTCTGCGTCAAGACGATCTCGACTCTCTGGAACCTGCCGCTCTTCCGCCTCGACATGAACGCGGTCTTCGGCACCGACAATGCGGAGTCCACGTTTCTCCGCGCGCTGCGGGCCGTGGAGGCCGTGTCGCCGGCGGTCCTCTGGATCGACGAGATCGAGATGGGCGTCGGCGGGTATCGCGAGGGCCAGGACGCCTCGATGTCCCGCATCTTTTCGGGCTTCCTGACGTGGATGCAGGAGAAGAGCGCCATGGTCTTCGTCGCCGCGACCGCCAACCGGATCCACCTCCTTCCCGCCGAGATCATCCGGAAGGGCCGCTTCGACCAGGTGTTCTTCGTGGACCTGCCCAACGAGGAGGAGCGCAAGCAGATCTTCTCGATCCACATGAAGAAGAACAAGTGCGACGTGGGCCGCTTCGACCTGGTCTTCCTCGCCAAGGCGACCAACGGCTGGAACGGAGCCGAGATCGAGCAGGCGATCGTGGGCGCGGTCATCGACGCCTACGCGGAGACCCGCCAGCTCAACGAGGACGACCTCTATCGCATGATCTCCGCGACCGTTCCCCTGTCCGTGACCATGGACGAGCAGATCAAGGCGATCCGCAGCTGGGCCCACGAGCGGGCGCTCAACGCTTCGCGCGCCTGAATCCCGAAGACGCGGGTCGAGCTCGGGATCCCTCGTTGCTCCGCTCCTCGAGATGACCGCGCGCCCCGCCGGCGGGCCGCGCGATCAGTTCGTCCGGGAATCCAGGTTCGCGGGCCGGAACGGCGCGAGGAACTCCAGGCGCGCCTTCCACTCGATCATGCGGCGGTCGAGCGTCTCGAACCTCGCCGGCACCGCGTCCGTCTCCAGGATCGCCTGGAGCTCCGGGGGGCTGTAACGCAACCGGAGGGCGATCTCGGAGGCGAGGCGCTCGGCCGAGAGCGTCTCGGAGGGCAAAGCGGGAAGCTCGAGCGCGCCCTCGAGCGAGTGGAAGAGGGTCCGGGAGCGCTCGACCCCGCGTGTTTGTTCGCCCGCGCTCCCGAAGGGCACCGAGGGAACCTCCTCGACGCGCGCCACGCGATAGTTCCCCGGAGAGGATTCGCCGAGGACGCGGAACCGGAAGCGCGCCAGGAGGAGGATGTTGTAGCGGCCGTCCTCCAGCTCCTCGGACTCCACGATCTCTCCGGCGCCGCCGATCGCGTAGATCCGCGGCTGCTCCGTGGCTCGATCCCCGCCCGGTCGCAGCATCGCCATCCCGATGGTGCGGTCCCCCCGTAGGGCGTCGGCGACCATCGCCTGATAGCGGTCCTCGAAGATGTGGAGGGGCAGCAGCGTCTCCGGAAGGAGGACGACCCCCGGCAGCGGAAAGAGCGGAAGGTCGCGGCTCATGCTCATGGAGGAGGAACCCGCCGGCCCGCCCCGCGCGCCTCCGCGGCCGCCGCCAACGCTCGCACGTACGCCACCGCCTGCCGGATCTCCTCGTCGGTCAGCTTGCCCTGGAACCTGGGCATGGGGTCGTGACCCTCCCGGATCTGCTTTTCGATCGAGGCCGCGCTTCCGTCTCCGCGCCAGATCCCGTCGAGCAGGTTCGCGTTTGGAAAGTGCCCGGCCACGATCGTGCGGCCGTCCCCGTTGGCGTTGTGGCACGAGGCGCACTTGCGCAGGAAGATCCTTCTGCCCGCCGCCACGTCGCGATCGCCGCTTCGCTCCTCGGGAAGAATGGGATCCCGGCAGCCGGATAACGCGGCGACCAGCGCGATCGCGATCAGCAGCCGGCTCCGCACGCGCGAAAGTCTAGCGCACGCCCCGAGCGGACGGCGTTCTTGATGGAACGCTCATTTGGCCCGCGAAGAGGGGCATGCTAACGTCCCGCCCCCATGGCCGACTGGAAGGATCGGGTCGCCGAGAGCGTCGTCGGCAAGTACTACGTGGACACGCAGTGCATCGACTGCGACGTGTGCCGCGTGACCGCGCCGTACAACTTCCAGCGCAACGAGGACCGGGGCTACTCGTACGTCTTTCGCCAGGCCGAGACGCCCGAGGAAGAGGCCCAGTGTCAGGAGGCGATGGACTCCTGCCCCGTCGAGGCCATCGGAAACGACGGAGAGGCGAAGTTCACAACTTTCTGAAGTAGTCGATCGTTCTCTTCAACCCCTCCGCGAGCTCGACCACGGGCTTCCAGCCGAGGAGGCTCTTCGCCCGCGTGATGTCCGGCTGGCGCACCTTGGGATCGTCGACCGGCAGAGGGCGGAACGTGATCTCGCTCTTCGTCCGGGTGAGATCGCGGATCGTCCGGGCGAACTCCAGGACCGACAGCTCCGCGGGGTTGCCGATGTTCACGGGGTCCGGCACGTCCGAGAGCAGCAGCCGGTAGATCCCGTCGACCAGATCGGAGACGTAGCAGAACGACCGGGTCTGGGAGCCGTCTCCGAAGACGGTCATGGGCTCGCCGGCGAGCGCCTGGCCGATCAGCGCGGGCACCACGCGTCCGTCGCGCGGCCGCATCCGCTCGCCGTAGGTGTTGAAGATCCGGACGATCCGTGTGTCGACCCCGTGGGCGCGGCGGTACGCCATGGTGATCGCCTCGCCGAACCGCTTGGCCTCGTCGTACACGCCCCGGGGGCCGATCGGATTGACGTTGCCCCAGTAGGTCTCGGGCTGGGGATGCACCAACGGGTCGCCGTACACCTCGGAGGTCGAGGCGAGCAGGAACCGGGACTTCTTTGCCAGCGCGACCCCGAGCGCGTTGTGGGTGCCGAGCGAGCCGACCTTGAGGGTCTGGATCGGCAGCTCGAGGTAGTCGATCGGCGACGCCGGGGAGGCGAAGTGGAGCACCGCGTCGAGCGGGCCGTCGACGTAGATGTACTCGGCGACGTTGTGCCGCACGAACCGGAATCGCTTTTCGTCCTGGAGATGCTCGATGTTGCGGGGGTTGCCGGTGAGCAGGTTGTCCATAGCGAGGACCTCGTGGCCCTCGCGGAGGAGCCGGTCGCACAGATGGCTGCCCAGGAACCCCGCGCCGCCCGTCACGAGAACTCTCATGCGCGACCGATCCCCGCGTACTTCCAGCCCGCGGCCTTCATCTCTCCGGGCTCATACACGTTGCGCAGGTCGATCATGGTCCGGTTCCGGAGCAGGCCGGCGAGGCGGCCGAGGTCGAGGGCGCGGAACTCGTTCCACTCCGTCGCGAGGACGAGGAAGTCGGCGCCCGCGGCGCAGTCGTACGCGTCGCGCGCGTAGTGGACGTCGGGAAACAACGCCCGGGCGTTGTTCATCGCGGCCGGATCGAACGCCCGCACCCGGGCCCCGGCCCTCTTCAGGTCCTCGACGACGGACAGGGCGGGGGACTCCCGGATGTCGTCCGTCTCCGGCTTGAACGAGAGCCCGAGCACGGCGGCGGTCTGGCCCTCGAGCGGGCCCGCGGCGCCCGCGATCTTCTGGATCATGCGGGCCTTGGTCTCGGCGTTGACGCGTATGGTGGCCTCGATGATGTGAAACGTGTAGCCATACTGCCGCGCGAGATCGGCCGCGGCCGCCGTGTCCTTCGGGAAGCAGGATCCGCCGAATCCGGGGCCGGGATGGAGGAACTTCGACCCGATGCGCCGGTCGAGCCCCATTCCCTTGGCGACGTCGTGCACATCCGCGCCCATCAGCTCGCACAGCCGCGCGATCTCGTTGATGAAGGAGATCTTGGCGGCGAGGAAGCCGTTGGAGGCGTACTTGATGAGCTCGGCCGAAGCGACGTCGGTGATCAGGAACGGAGTCTCGATCAGGTAGAGCGGGCCGTAGATCTCCTTCATCACCTCGACGGCGCGCGGGTCGCTCGTTCCGATGATGATGCGGTCGGGTCTCAGGAAGTCCGCCAGGGCCGAGCCTTCCCGCAGGAATTCGGGGTTGGACACGACCGAGAAGTCGTGTCGGCCGTTCTTCTCGCGGATGGTCTGATCGATCATCTTCCCCGTGCCCGTCGGAACGGTGGACTTCGTGACCACGACCTTGTAGCCGTTCATGTGCTCGGCGATGGCGACGGCGACCTGCCGGACGAACGTCAGGTCCGGCGATCCGTCCGGACTCGGGGGCGTGCCGACGGCGATGAAGATGGCCAGCGAGTCTCGGATCGACTCCGGGAGGTCCGTCGTGAACCGCAGGCGGCCCGCGCGCTCGTTGCGTGCGACGATCTCCTCCAGCCCGGGCTCGTAGATGGGGATCTCGCCCCTCTGGAGCGACGCGATCTTCTCCGCGTCCTTGTCCACGCAGACGACGTTCATGCCGAAGTCCGCGAAGCAGGCGCCCGTCACGAGCCCCACGTAGCCCGTCCCGATCATGCAGATGTTCACGCGACCTGGCTCCGGCTCCACGCGACGCTGCGGCGCAATCCCTCGGCGAGGCTCACCCGCGGGCGGAAGTTGAGGAGCCTCTCGGCCTTCTCGACGGAGGCGAAGGTCGCCGGCACGTCCCCGGGCTGCTCGGGCAGACGGTTGAGCCGGGCGCGCTTCCCGGTCGCCGCCTCCAGCGCCTCGACGAGGGCGGTCAGCGTGACGGGGTGCGCGCTGCCGAGGTTGACGATCTCGAAGTCGAACGACGCTTCCAGCGACGCCTCCACGCCCTCCGCGATGTCGTCGATGAAGGTGTAGTCGCGGCGAGAGCTGCCGTCACCGTAGAAGGGGATCGGAGCTCCGGACTCGAGGTCGCGGATGAAGCGCGCGATCGCCATCTCGGGCCGTTGCCGGGGCCCGTACACGGTGAAGAAGCGCAGGCAGACGGCGGGCAGGCCATGGACGTGGTGCGTCGAGAAGACGTGCAGCTCGCCCGCCCGCTTCGTCGTCGCGTAGGGGGAGATCGGCCGATCGATGGGGTCGTCCTCGGAGAAGGGGAGCTTGGAGTTGATGCCGTAGACCGACGAGGAGGAGGCGAAGACGAAGGGCGGCTTGCCGTGGGACACGGCCGCCTCCAGCAGATGGAGCGTACCGACGCAGTTGACCTCCTCGTAGAGCGCCGGCTGCTCGAGCGATGGACGCACCCCGGCGCGAGCGGCCAGGTGGACGATCGCGTCGAACTCTTCCTCCCCGAACAGCCGCTGGACCAGTCCCCGGTCTCGGATGTCTCCCTCGACCAGGCGATACCGCGGGTTCCCGAGATGGGCCTGCACGTTGGCGCGCTTGCGCCGCGGGTCGTAATAGTCGTTGAAGTCGTCCAGCACGACGACGCGGTCGCCGCGCGCCATCCGCCGGTCCGCGATGTGCGAGCCAATGAAGCCGGCTCCGCCCGTGATCAGGAGCCTCATTCGGGCGCGACCGGCGTTTGCGTCGTCGCCGGAGGCGTCGTCGACTGGGCGCCGCGATACTCCTTGCGGATTCCGGCCTTCTGGCGGTTCTTGAGCAGCCACTTCAGGATCGCCGATTCGTCCACGCCGACGACGAGTCGGTTGGCGGCGTCGAAGATCGCCGGATCGTTGATCAACTTGCCGGCCGTGCCGTGGCCCTCGTCGAGCTTGCGGCCAATCGACTCGAGACGCTGCGCAAAGTCCCGCAGATTGCCCGTGAACGCCTTCCCGAATCGCTCGTCGTGGAGCAGGATGGGCAGCGCGCCGGATCCCTTCTCGAGATTCTCGGAGACCCGCGCCAGCGACGTCGCCGCGGTCGCCAGCGTGTCCACCAGCCCGTAGATCTTCTTCTTCCCCTCCGGGTCGGAGAGCAGGGCCGGCACCGCGCCTTTCCCCGTGCGCACGCCCTCGTCGATGCGGGAGAGCACGGAGTGAACCGACCGGATCGCGCCGGCGAGGGACTCGCTCGTCTCCCGACCGTACTTCTCGTCGATCAGCAGCTTCCCGGCCAGCCCCTGTCCGCTCTGGATCTTCTGCAGGATCGCGTTCAGGGAGTGCAGCGCGGCGTTGAAGCTGTTCCCCAGCTGCTCGCTCTCCTCGCTCTGGGACGTGATGGCTCCCAGGAACCCTTCGCCCTTCTCGGTCCGGCCGAGGATGCCGCGCAGCGACTTGGCGATCGCCGCGAGGTCCGTCAGCAGGTCGCCGCTGCCCTGGAGCAGCTTCTCGAACCCGCTGCCGGGCGCGGGAGGG
Organism: Thermoanaerobaculia bacterium; assembly: GCA_038224325.1. Lineage (GTDB taxonomy): Bacteria > Acidobacteriota > Thermoanaerobaculia > UBA5066 > Gp7-AA6 > DAHUXD01. Next base: position 32,482 of record JBBRFL010000015.1, read on the forward strand.
ATCTGTCCGCCGATGGGGACCTCGGGCTCGTCGGGGCGCCCGCCCTCGAGCTCGATGAACTTGTCCCCGAGGAGCCCCCGCGTCTTGATGCTCGCGCGAGTGCCCTTTCGCAGCATCGGCGCCCAGCGGCGGACGACGTCGTAGATCACCCGCACGGTCCGGTCGGCCGGGTCGCCCGAGAGGTTGACCTCCAGCACGTTGCCGACGACCACCCCGTTGAGCGAGACGACGTTGCCCGCGATGAGGCCCGACGCCGACTCGAAGCGGGTCTCGTAGGGAAACTTCTTTCGGAAGAGGTTGGCCCGCTGGCCGATCATGAAGACCCCGATCATCGTCGCGAACAGCGCGATCAGGACCACGAGGCCCACCCGGAATCGCCGTCCGACATGTTGTTCGGGCGCCACGGTTCACTCTCCCTTCGGAGCGGCCTGGAAGGCTCCCGTTCCGCACGGGAACCCCATGGCGCGGAAGTAATCCTGCAGGATCGGAGGGCCCCCTCGGGCGGCCTCGTCGAAGGCGCCGACGAATTGAAAACGGCCCTGGTGGAGGAACGCGACCCGGTCGGCGACCGTGCGGGCCGTCACGATGTCGTGCGTCACGACCACCGAGGTCGTCTGCAGCCGCACGTTCAGATCCACGATGAGCTGGGCGATCTTCTCCGAGGAGATGGGGTCGAGCCCCGTCGTGGGCTCGTCGTAGAGGATGATCTCGGGCTCGAGCGCGATGGAGCGCGCCAGCGCGACGCGCTTGCGCATCCCGCCCGAGAGCTCCGACGGCATCTTGCGCTGAATTCCGGGCAGGCCGACCATCGTCAGCTTTTCCGCCACGATCGCGGCGACTTCCTCCGGCGGGCGTTCCGAGTGCTCCACCACGGGGAACGCGATGTTCTGCTCCACGTTCATCGAGTCGAAGAGGGCGCCGCCCTGGAAGAGCATCGCGACCCGGCGGCGCGTGGGCGAGAGGGCTTCCTCCGAAAGGCCCACGATCGACTCCCCGAAGACGCGCACGTCCCCGTCGTCGGGCTGTGTCAGCCCGTTGATGTGCCGCAGGGTCACGCTCTTGCCCGTGCCCGACGGCCCCAGGATGCAGAGGACCTCGCCGCGCTCGATCTTCAGGCTGACCCCGGCGAGCACGTCCTTGCCGGCGTAGCGCTTCCAGACGTTCTCGAACGCGACGATTGTCTCGCCCCGCGGTCGCGGAGCCGGGGATGGCTCACTCGCCGAGGCGACATGGCTCATCAGAGGGCCAGGAACAGCTTGGTCAGGAAGAAGTCGGACACCAGGATGCAGATCGAGGCGAAGACGACGGTCCGGGTGGTGGCGCGGCCGACGGATGCGGCGCCGCCCTGAACCTGGAGCCCGTTGTAGCAGCCGATCGCGGCGATCTCGAGGCCGAAGAAGAACGTCTTCGCCAGACCGCTGCCGATGTCCGAGATCTGGAGCTGCTGCCAGATGCTGGTCAGGTAATCCTGCGCGGTCATCTGGAGCTCGAGGATGGCGATTCCCATTCCGCCCAGGATGCCGAGGAGGTCCGCGATCGCGGTCAGGACCGGCATCATCAGGACCGTCGCGATCAACCGGGGCACCACGAGCCGCCGCACGGGGGAGATCGCCATCGCGCGCAACGCGTCCACCTGTTCGGTCACCGTCATCGAGCCGAGCTCGGCCGTGATTCCGGAGCCCACGCGGCCCCCGACCATCAGCGCGGTCAAGACGGGGCCGAGCTCTCGCACGAGCGAAAGCGACACGACCCGCCCGATGAACATCTTTCCGCCGAACGCCTCCAGAGAGTAGGCCGTCTGGAGGGCGAGCACCATGCCCGTGAAGAGCGCCGTAATTCCGGTGATCGAGACCGACTTCACGCCGATTTCGTCCATCTGATTGAGGATCTCGGTCGGATACATCGGGCGCGTGAAGCACCCGACGACGGCCTGCCCCAGCAGCTCGCTCAGGCCGCCCAGATACTCCAGGGTCTGGCTGCCCTTGCGGCCAAAGCGGTCGACGAACTTGAGCCAGCGAAGATTGCGATAAAAGATCGCCGTCGCCGACGGTTGGGGTTGTGTCATGAGGACGGGGCATTCTACGCCGTCGCTCGATGCCGTGTAAATGTTAGCGCGTCGAGACTTGCCCGCGCCCTCTGCTACGATTCCCGCTCGTGCGGTTCCTCCGTTCTCTGGGAATCTGGGCGGTCACGATCGTCTCGACGGTCGTCTTCGGCGCCCTCGCGGTGCCCCTCGCGCTCCTCCCCGGCGGGGCGGAGTCGTTCCGACGGCTCTCCGTCGGATGGTCCGCCCTGATCCTCAGGGCCTCCGGGGTCAAGGTGAGCGTCCTCCATCCGGAGCGGCTGCCGGGCGGCGGGAGCTTCGTGATCGCGTCCAACCACGAGAGCTTCTACGACATCGCTGTGCTCTTCACGTCCCTCCCGATGCCCGTGCGATTCCTCGCCAAGCGAAATCTGTTCCGCGTGCCGTTTCTCGGATGGTCCATGGCGGCGGCGGGGTTCGTGCCGGTGGACCGCCGCGACGGGTCGCACGGCAAGGAGGTGCTCGGAGCGGCGCTGCGCCGGCTGGAGGGCGGCCGATCGCTCGTGGTCTTCCCCGAGCAGACGCGCACGCGAACGGGCGAGCTCTCGCCGTTCAAGTCCGGGGCGGCCGTCTTCGCGATCAAGGCGGGGCTGCCTCTGCTTCCGGTCGGAATTTCCGGGACGCATCGCGTGCACCCCCGTGGAAATTTTCACGTCACGCCGGGACCGGTGGTCGTCGCCATCGGAAACCCGATCGACGTCGCCGGCAAGTCCACGCGGGATCGCGCCGCGATCACGGAGTCCCTGCGGGAGGCGATCGCCGGCCTCCGCGACGAGGCTAGGGATGCTGGCATAAGATCGGACGGGGGAGAGCGATGAGCACGGCCGCCGAGCTGACGGAGGAGAAGGTCCTGGAGGTGTTGAAGACGGTCCGGTTCCCGGGCCTGTCGCGCGACATCGTCTCCTTCGGTTTCGTCAAGGACCTGGCGATCGGCGGCGGGAACGTCTCGCTCCGACTGGAGATCGTGACGGAGTCCGAGGCTGCCGCGTCGGAGATCAAGCGGGACGCCACCGAGAAGCTCCGGAGCCTGCCCGGCGTGCACGCGGTCACGATTCGGTTGGACGTCAAGGCCCCGGCGAGCGCGTCCCCGAGGCCCCCGGGGGCTCCCGCCGCGGATTCCGCGATTCTCAAGGACGTCCGTTTCAAGATCGCCGTGGCGTCGGGCAAGGGCGGGGTGGGGAAGTCGACCGTGGCCGCGAACCTTGCGCTCGCGCTCGAACGCGTCGGCCACCGCGTCGGGCTCATGGACTCGGACATCTACGGCCCGTCGCAGCAGATGATGATGGGAATCGACGAGAAGCCGTACGTCAACGAATCCAACCAGATCGTCCCGATCGAGCGCTACGGGGTCAAGGTGATGTCGCTCGGCTTCCTGATGGACGTGGACCAGCCGGTCATCTGGCGCGGTCCGATGGTTATGAAGGCTGTCGAGCAGTTCCTCCAGGACGTCGCCTGGGGCCAGCTCGACTTCCTGGTCATCGACCTGCCGCCCGGCACCGGAGACGCGCAACTGACCCTGACGCAGAAGATCCACCTCTCGGGCGCCGTCATCGTCACGACGCCCCAGGACGTCTCGCTGATCGACGCCCGCAAGGGGCTCGCCATGTTCCAGAAGGTCAACGTGCCGGTCCTCGGCATCATCGAGAACATGTCGTACTACCTCTGCCCTCAGTGCGGCCACCGCGACGAGATCTTCAAGCACGGCGGCGGGCGGCGGACGGCGGAGCAGCTTCACGTCCCGTTCCTGGGCGAGATCCCGCTCGATCCGAAAGTGGCGATCGGGGGCGATTCGGGGCGTCCCATCGTGGCGGGCGAGCCGAAGTCCGGGGTGACCGAGTCCTACCTCCGAATCGCCGAGCAGATCGCCCGCGCGGTCGCCGCGCCGTCATGACCGCGGCCATCGAGCTCAGCAAGACCGACATCACCAGCCTGGCCGTCGACGCGATCGTCAACGCGGCGAACGAGGCGCTGCAGCTGGGCTCCGGTGTCGCGGGCGCGATCCGACAGCGCGGCGGGCCGACGATCCAGGAGGAGTGCGACCGCATCGGGACGTGCTCCGTGGGCCAGGCGGTCGTGACGCGGGCGGGAAAGCTGCGGGCGAAGTGGGTCATCCACGCCGTGGGCCCGGTGTGGAAGGGCGGAAACTTCGGCGAGGAGATGCTGCTCGCCTCCGCGGTCCTCCAGTCCCTCCGCCGGGGCGAGGACATCGGCGCGACGTCCGTCGCCCTGCCCGCGATCTCCACCGGCGCCTTCGGGTTTCCGCTCGAGATGGCGGCCGACATCTCCGTGGCCGCCGCCCGTTCCTTCGCCCCGACCGCCGAGTACGTCCAGCGCATCGTGTTCTGCCTCCTGGACGACAAGACGCACGCGGCGTTCGAGGCGGCGCTCAAGAAGCAGTGATCCGGGGGCCGCGTTGATCGCTCTCGGCCGCATCCTCGGGCTGCTCCTGGTGCTTCCGGCGGCCCCCGACGTCCCGAAGCTCCAGGAGGCCCGCAACGTCGGTGTCGCGGCGCTCGAGGAGGGAAATTTTCCGGAGGCCGACAAACGGTTCGCCGCGGTTCGCCGACTCGCCCCGCGCGATCCGCTGGGTTGGGCCGACGGGGCCGTGGCGGCGATGCGCGCGAAGGACCTCTTGCGCGCCCGCGAGCTGCTCGCCGAGGCGCTCCGCCTGGCCCCCGAGAACGCGCGGGTCGCGGCGCTCGAGGGAACGCGGAGCGAGCTCTCGGGAGACGTGCCAGGCGCGATCCACGCGTACGAGCGGGCCGCCGCCCTCGACCCGAATGACCTGGTCTCACGCTGGAGTGTGGCCCGACTGCGCGCGGATTCGGACCGCCCCCGCGCGATCCTGGACGTCGAAGCGACGCTCGCCCGGGCTCCCGCCAACCTCTTCCTGCTCGTTCGACTCGGCGAACTCGCGAGACAGGTGGGGGACTCCGCGCACTCCGAGGAGGCCCACGGGAGGCTCGCCGCCCTGATCTCCGCGGATCCAAAGCTCGAGAAGGCTCTGGCCGAAGCGCGGTCGGCCCGCGCCGCCGGGGATTCGGCGGCGGCCGCGCTCAAGTACCGGATCGTCGAGAACCTGCTGCGGGTCGACCCGCGCTACCAGCAGTCCCGCCACGACGTGGAGCCCGGCGTCGTGGGCTGGCCGCTGGAGGATTGGAGCGAGCCGCTCTCCTCGGCGGTCGCGGCGCGCGCGTCGGCCCCGGTGCCGGTGACGTTCGCCGAGGTGGCGGGCGCGCTCCCGGGTGTCCGCGGCGTCGCGGTCGTCCGCGTGTCGGGCGGGGACGCGCGCGAGATCGTCTTCGGGGGACCGGGCGGCCTGCAGATCGCCCGCCTCTCGAAAGATCGCTGGAGCGTGGCGGCCGCGATTCCCGGCTCCGCTGCCCCGGATCTCGCGGTCGCGGACGTCGAGAACTCGGGCGCGCTCGACTTCGTCACCCCGGGCGCGGTCTGGGCCCCGGGGAGCGGAGCTTTTCGCCGGATCGCGGTCGCGGGCGGAGATCGGGTCGTCCCCTTCGACTTCGACTCCGACGGGGACCTCGACCTCTACGTCTCGTCGCCAGCCGGCGACCACCTGCTCCGCAACAACCTCGACGGAACCTGGACCGACGCGACCGCGGCGTCCGGCGTGCCGGCGGGGACCGCATCCCGCGCGGCTCTCGCCGTCGATCTCGACCGGGACGGAGATCCGGACCTCGTCCTCATCGGGGCCGACGGAGGGATCACGGTGCTGGACAACCTGCGCGGCGGGAGGATGCAGTTGCGCGACGCCCAGCTCCCCAGGGCGGGTACGTTCCGCTCGCTCGCGGCCGGCGACCTGAACGCAGATGGCCGCGTGGACCTGGTCCTCTCGGGCGACGGCGGCGCCGTCGTGTGCCTCAACCGCGGCGACGGGACCTTCGCGTCCCCGCAGCCACTCGGCGCGAGCGGAACGCCGCTTCTCTTCGACTACGACAACGACGGATTTCTCGACCTCTTCCTCGCCCGATCCGACGGCCCCTCGACGCTGTGGAGGGGAGACGGCGCCGGCCGCTTGACCCGGGCGGCGGGCGGAGCGTTCCCGCCGGCGGTCCAGGCCGAGTCCGTCGACTACGACGGGGACGGCGATCTCGATCTCGTCCTGGTGACGCCGTCCGGAGGAGCGGAGGTCTTCGAGAATCGCGGCGGCAACGCGAACGCGTGGATCGACGTTGCCCTGGAAGGGCTCCCCACGGGCTCCGCGAAGGTCAATCGACTCGGGTTCGGCTCCGAGGTCGAGGCCCGGGCGCAGGATCTCTACGTCTATCGGGTGGTGTCGCGCCCGGTGACGCGGCTGGGGCTGGGCCCCCGGCGCCGGGCCGAGGTGCTCCGCATCGTGTGGACGAACGGGGTGCCGCAGAACGCGCTGTCTCCGCCCGTGAAGACCGTCGTGAAGGAGGTCCAGCAGCTCAAGGGCTCCTGCCCCTTTCTCTACGCCTTCGACGGAACGCGCTGGCATTTCGTGACTGACGTGCTGGGCCGGAGCCCCGCGGGCCTCCTCTACGACGGCGTCCACCAGGCGCCCGCCGACACGCGGGAGTGGCTCGTCATCTCCGGCGCGCGGCTCGCTCCCGCGAACGGACGCCTGACGCTCGATCTCACGGAGGAGCTGTGGGAGGCCGCGTACATCGATCTCGCGGAGCTTTCCGCCATCGACCACCCCGCGGGAATCGAGCTCGTGCCGGACGAGAAAATGGTGCCGCCGCCGTTTCCGCCCAAGGCGCTCTTCACGCTCTCGCGCCCGCTGACACCGAGGGCGACCGACGGCGAGGGACGGGACCGGACCGCGGAGATCGCCGCGGAGGACGGCGTTTACGTGGCGGGCTTCGCCCCGACGCGATACCAGGGGATCGTCGCTCCGCACGACCTGATCCTGGAGCTGCCCGAGGCGCGCTCCGCTCGAACCGTCATGCTGTACCTGACGGGCTGGATTCTCTACTCCGACACCTCGATCAACGTCTCGCTGTCGCAGCGCCGCGACCTCGCTCCCCTCGGCCCGGTGCTGGAGGTGCCGGACGGGCGGGGGGGATGGAAGACCGCCATTCCCGCGATGGGGTACCCGGCCGGAAAGACGAAGACGATGCCCATCGATCTGACGCGCGTGCTCGATCGGTCGGATCCGCGCGTCCGTATCCGAACCAATCGGGCGGTCTTCTGGGACCGGATCGCCTACACCGTGGACGAGCCGGCGGCGCCCCTGCGGACGACGCCGGTTCCGCTGTCCTCCGCGACGCTGTTCTTTCGGGGGTTCTCGCGGGTGGCGCGCGAGAGCCCGGACGGCCCCCAGGTCTTCCTCCACGACGAGGTTTCGACCGAGCCGCGCTGGGCGGACATGGCCGGCCTCTATACGCGCTTCGGAGACGTCCGGGAGCTCCTCGACTCCGCCGACGACCGCTTCGTCGTGATGAAGGGCGGGGACGCGGTGCGTCTGGAGTTCGACGCCTCCGCGCTGCCGCCCCTGCCGCCCGGCTGGGTCCGCGACTATCGCATCGCGCTCGACGGCTGGGACAAGGACGCCGACAAGAACACGGTCGCGGGGCAAACGGTCGAGCCCCTGCCGTTCCACGGTATGGACGACGCGCGCTACGGCGAGCTCGTTTTCCCGGACGGCGCCGCGCACCGGTCGTTCCTCCGGGAGTACCTGACCCGCCGCGGCGGTCCGGAGGAGTTCGTGGACGCGGTGCGCGGGGGGCGTCCGTGAGACGGATCGCGTTCCCGCTCGTCGCGGCGGCGGTCGGGGTCCTCGCGGCGGCGGCCCCGAAGCCGGCGGCCTTTCGCGACATCACGAGGTCCTCGGGCGTCGCGATGCACGTCCGATCGGATCTCCCGCGGCTCAAGCTGATCGCGACGATGATCGGCGGCTGCGCGCTCGGAGACTTCGACGGAGACGGCCTCCCCGACCTCTACGTGACCAACTCGATCCCGCGCTGGGGCCGGCCCAACACGGACAACTGCGGCCGCCTGTTCCACAACGTGGGAAGAGGAAGGTTCGAAGACGTGACCGCGGCTTCCGGGATCCACGCGTGCGGCCTCGGCATGGGCGCCTTCTGGGCGGACCTGGACGGCGACGGCCGCCCGGACCTCTACCTGACCAACGTGGGCCCCAACGCCGTCTGGTGGAACCGGGGAGACGGGACGTTCGAGGAGGGCCGGGACACGGGCCTGGAGGATCCGCTCTTCTCCGTCGGCGCGGCCTTTCTGGATTCCGACGGCGACGGCCGGCTGGACGTCGCCGTCGCGAATTACCTGGACTCGACTCCGCAGTGGGAGGCCGCGCAGCCGCAGCTCCAGCTGCGGATTCCCGAGGACTATTCCGGGCAACCCTCCCACCTCTTCCGCAACGAGGGGGAAAGGAAATTCCGCGATGTGACGCGTGCCGCCGGCCTGGCGGTCCCGCCCGCAGAGACCAAGACGCTCTCGATCGCCGTTCTCGACTACGACGGCGACGGAGCGAGCGACCTGTACTTCGTCAACGACCGGGTCGCCAACCGACTGTTCCACAATCGCCGCGACGGCACCTTCGAGGAGGTCACGGCGGAGACGGGAGCGGGCGTCCTCGGGGATCGTCCGCGAGCGGGCATGGGAGTCGCCGTCGGCGATCCCTTCGGCGACGGCCGGCAGAGTCTCTTCGTCACCAACTTCGGCGCGGAGCCCAACAGCCTCTACCGCAACGTGGAGGGCGCGCTGTTCGAGGACGCAGGGCAATCCGCGGGGGCCTCCTCCGCGGGGCAGCCGTTCGTGCGCTGGGGCACCGGCTTCGCCGATTTCGACAACGACGGCTGGCCGGACCTCTACGCGGCGGGTGGACATCTCGCTCCCCGCATCGTGCGGATTATGGGGCACTACAAGAGCGGCGGCTCGGCCTACGTGGACGCCGGCGACCGCGCCTACGCGCAGCGCACGACGCTGCTGCACAACCTCGGAGCGGGACGGTTCGAGGAATGGGCCGACCCCGGCGATCTCGGAACGATCCGCATGTCCGCGCGCGGCGCCGCGGTCGGCGATATCGACGGCGACGGCGCGCTGGACCTGGTCGTCGTGGACGTGGACGGGCCCGTTCGAATCTTCCGGAACGTCATCGGGGGGCGGAGCGCCTGGATCTCCCTGGAGCCGCGGTCCGGCGCGGACGCGAAGACCGTAGTCGGCGCGCGCGTGCGGGTGACCTCGGGCGGGCACGCACAGACCCAGACGCACGGCGTGTCGGCGTCCTACGCGTCCGGCTCGCTGCTGCCGCTCCACTTCGGTCTCGGCGCGGAGGAGACGGCGTCGGCGGTCGAAGTCCTCTGGCCCGACGGCAAGACGCAGCGGTTCGAGGGCGTCCGCGCGAGGCGCGCCTACCGGATCCGGGAGGGCGGAACGCTCGAGGAGGTCGGCGGTGTAGGATCGCCGACAGCGAGGCGCCCGTGATCCCCATCGGCGATGACAACTCCGACCGGCGTCTGACGCCTTTCGTCAACTGGCTGCTCATCGCGATCAACGTGTTCGTGTTCGTCGCGCTCCAGGGCCTGGGCTCCAACGAGCGATTCACGATGGCGTTTGCCACCATTCCCGCCGAGATCCTCACGGGCCGAGACATCGCGGAGCCCGTTCCGATTCAAGATTCAAACGGCCGGGTCGCCGGGGAGATCGACATCCAGCCCACGCCGATTCCCGTCTACCTGACCCTGATCACGGCCCTGTTCATGCACGGCGGAGTGGCGCACATCTTCGGGAACATGCTCTACCTGGTCATCTTCGGGGACAACGTCGAGGATGCCATGGGCCACGGCCGGTACCTCGTCTTCTACCTGACTTGCGGGGTGCTCGCCAGCCTCTCCCACGTCGCCGCGACCGCGGTGCTCGGCACCAACCCCCTGGTTCCGAGCCTCGGCGCCTCCGGCGCGATCTCGGGAGTGCTGGCGGGCTACGTCGTGCTGTATCCGCGGCGGCGCGTCCGGATCCTCTGGTTGTTCTCCGTCATCTCCGTGCCGGCGTTCTTCGCGATCGGTTTCTGGTTCGCCTTCCAGCTCGTCAGCGGGATCGGAATGCTCGGCGGGCGCGACTACAGCGGCGTGGCCTACGCCGCGCACATCGGGGGATTCTTCGCCGGCGTGGTGCTCGTCAAGCTCTTCGCCCGCGGGCCGGGAGCGGGCGGCGCAGCGGTCCCGCCACCCCGTCCCGACTTCCGAGGCTACTGACCGACGCGCTTCTCGAAGACCCGCTGCGTCTTGATCTCCGCGAAGCCCGCCCCCCGGTAGAACCCGTGCGCGCGGTCGCGCAGGACGTTGGAACGGACCCGCAGCACGTCGCAGCCGCGCTCGCGCGCCCAACTCTCCGCCTCGGCCACGAGCGCGGACCCGATGCCGCGCCCCCGCATGCCCTCGTCCACCACGAGGCCGGCGATCTCCGCCTGCGTCGGCGATTCGAAGATCCGCGGCAGGCTGACCTGGAGCCACGCCACGACCCGGCCGTCCGCCTCCGCGACGAAGAGCGCGTGGTCTGCGTGGCCGGAGAGCTCCCCGAGCCGCGACGCGGCGCCCTCCTCCGTCATCGGGTACCCGAGCTGTGTCGAGAGGCGGGCGAGCGCGCCGGCCTCGGACGCCCGCGCGCGGCGGATGGCGGCCGCGCTCAGGGGCTCTTCTCCGTCAGGGTGAGCCGCGCGCCTCCGGCGATGTCGCGCAGCGTCTGGATCGCGCCGTCGGGCCAACGGATCTCCAGGGAGTCGATTTTCCCGGCGGATCCCAGGCCGAACGTGAGCGTCTTCTCGGAGGCCGAGAGATACGACTGCCCGCCGGAGACCTGCTGCACGAGGCGGCGGCCTCCGACGGTCGCGGTCGCTCGCGCGCCGATCGCGTCGCGATTGGATTTTCCCGATCCGACGAGACGCAGTCGTACGCTGCGGGCGGGGGCGTTGGAGGGGTTGAGGAAGATGCGGGCCGGTCCGCCGTTCTGGGCGATGATGACGTCGAGGTCCCCGTCGCCGTCGAGGTCGGCGTAGGCGGCGCCCCGCGCGACCAGCGGCACGCCGAGATCGCCGGCGCGCGGTCCCGTCAGCGGCAGGAACCGCCCGTCGCCGAGATTGCGGTAGAGGATGGGGGCCTGCCGGTACGTCACGTCCTTCTGGACTTCCTGGACCGTGGGCTCGACGTGCCCGTTGGCGAGCAGGAGGTCGATCCTCCCGTCCAGGTCCGCGTCGAAGAAGAACAGCCCGAACGTCAGGCTCAGGAACGAGGACGGCCCGACCCCGCTGCGGGGCGATTCGTCCAGGAAGACCTCGCCGGAATCCGTCCAGTAGAGCGACTTGAGCTCGTTGGAGAAGTTGCCGATCGCGAGCGTCGCGCCCTTGCCGTCCCGGGTGTCGGCCCACGCCGCGCCCATCGATCCGCGCGATCGCCCGGCCTCGTCGACGGCGACGCCCGCCGGGATCCCGACGTCCACGAACGTGCCGTCCCCCTGATTGCGGAAGAGGTTGTTGGGCGCGGTGTCGTTGGCGACGAGGAGATCGATCCGGCCGTCGCCATCGAAGTCCCACGGCGCCACTCCGAGCGCCTTCTGGTTGGCGCTTCCGACTCCCGCCTTGCGGGTGACGTCCTCGAAGCGCCCGCCGCCGAGGTTGCGATACAGGCGGGACGCCGTTCCCGGGTAGCGCTCGGGGGTGCAGTAGGACTTGGTCTTGCCGTCGAGCGTGCAGAAGAGATCCTTGCCCGGGCTCCAGTCGACGTAGTGGCCGACGTACAGATCGGGCAGCCCGTCGCCGTCGAAGTCGAGCCACGCCGCGGACGTCGTCCAGCCGCCGTCCCGCAGACCCGCGCGCCCCGAGACCTCCTCGAAGTGCCCTCCCAGGTTGTGGAAGAGGAGCGTGCGGTCGAGCGCGGTCACCACGATGTCGTCGCGCCCGTCGTTGTCGTAGTCGTCGACGGCCGCGCCCATCCCGTAGAACACGCGCTGTAGCCCGGCCTCCCGCGTGACGTCTCGAAAGTGGGGAAGCCCGTCGGCGCCGTTGCCCTCGTTGCGGTAGAGGGCGAGGGAGGAGGTCTGGGAATTCCGGCGCGGATCCCCCGGCCAGTACGAGCCCGAGACGAAGAGGAGGTCGGGCCTGCCGTCACCGTCGGAGTCGAGCACCGCCACTCCTCCGCCCATCGTCTCCGGCATCCACTTTCCGCCCCGCGCGCCGTTGACGTGCGTGAACTCGATGCCCATCGCGGCCGACCGCTCCGCGAACGGGAGCGAAAAGGCCGGGGCGGCCGTGGCGGCGCGGGCGGCGGGCGGAGGAGCGACGGTCGCGCGGCGACACGCCGCGGACGCCACGAGGCCCATCAGGAGCAGGCGCGCGCCGATCCTCCGCACGGTCGGGGAGTCTACCGTCTCGGCCGCGCGCGCCGTCAGGGCGCCGAAGACACCCGGGGCGCGCGGGAGCCCGCTTCGGGCCTCGGCGATGCGACGTAGGACCACTGCTCGTGCTCGCTCGGCACCGGGGGATGGGTCTTCGTGACGTATCCCCGATCGGTCTCGTACCCCTTCGGTCCCATGGCCGCGACCCAGTCCGCGACGACGGCCGGAGGGGGCTCGGCCTCGCCGTGCACGTGAATCGCGAGCGACTCGCGGTTGGCGAAGGGATTTCGCAGGCGATAGTCGCCCGCGATCGCCCGCGCGCTCTCGTCCTCCTTGTACTTCCGGTAGGCCGCGTCCTCCACGTCGGCGTTCTTCCGGTCGCCCAGGGCGCGATAGACCCGCATCCGGTTGTAGTGGGCGTTCAAGTCCTCCGGATCGATCGCGAGCGTCCGGCCGTACGCGGCCAGCGCCTCCGGGAGCCGGCCGGCGAGCCAGTAAACGAGCCCGAGGTTGTTCCAGGCCACGCGGTCGAGCGGAAACGTCGCGAGCACGGTCGTGAGGTCACCGATCGCGTCGTCCAGGCGGCCCTCGTCCTTGGCGACTGCCGCGCGGAAGAACGCGGTCTTTCCCCACCCCGGCCGGCGCGCCTCCGCATCGGCGAGCGACCGACGGGCGTCGGAGAGGCGGCCCTCCGCGATCTCGGCGCGGGCCCGGTTCAGCGGCCCGTCCGGCTTGTCCGGCGCGAGCTCCGCGACCTTCGTCCACGCCCGCGATGCGCCCTTCCAGTCGCCCTGGAGGAAGAGGCCGATGCCGTAGTCGTTCCATCGCTGCCACGGCGGGTCGGAATTTCCCCTCGGTCCGCCCGTGGTCGGAACCGCGCGGGCCGTGGCCACCGGCAGGGTGACCGAGTCGGCGGCAAGCGTCGTGACGGGCAGCGAGGGATGGGCGGCGCCCAGCGCGAACGTCGTGTAGTCGCGCGAGAACTTGCGGTAGTGGGTCCCCGCCGTCAGGGTGATCGAGCCCCGGGCGTCGGCGGGGACCTCGACCCGATAGTGCACGACGCGGGCGGCGCCGGGCCCGATCCCGTTGTTGTAGAGCGGCACGCGGATGTCCTGGGGCTGCCGGCGGTTCATGGCGTCGCCGGAGGGATCGATGACGAGCGTCGCGAGCGAGTCGGCGCCCGCGTCCAGACGCCCCGAGTCGTCGAGGACGCCGCTCCGGAAGAACTTCCGGCCGGACTCCTCCGCCTCGAGCGACACCCACGTCTCGTTCGAATCGGCGGTGCCGTTGGTGTACGGATGGCCGACTCCCCGCGTCCGCACCACGACCTCGACGCCGACCGTCTCGCCGGGCGAGAGGACCGGGGGCGTCTCGCCGAGGGTAACGATCTCGTCGCCGCGGCGGATCGCGAAGAGGTCCACCGTCAGGACCTTGTTGCGCAGGAAGTCCTGGATCTGCTTCTGGGTCGCGGCGTCATTGCGCACAAAGGGCAGCGCCGTGTTCGCGGCGGGGAAGACGTGATCGTGCAAGAAGCCCTTGCGGCTTCCAAACTCGTCAGAGCGGTACGGCGGCAGGTGGCAGTCCCGGCAAGCCTTCGGCTGCGGGGGGTCGTAGAACGAGCGCACGGCGCGTCCCGACACGCCCGAGTCGTACCAGGAGTCGTAGTGGTCCTGGCCGCGCATCCAGCGATAGCTGTTCAAGGCGGGTATGAGCGCGACCTTGTGGCAGGTGGAGCAAAACTCGGGGGTCCGCATGAAGGGCTTCAGGAACGTCTTGCGATGCAGCGACGGCTCCATGCGAATCAACAGCCGGTTGACGGCGCGGAGCGTCGCGTTGCGAGAAAACGCGAAGGGGTACTGGCGGGACTCCTCGATAACGTAGGAGCCATTGCCGCGCACGTCCTTGACCTCCGCGATCGAGTGGCACGACATGCAGGTCAATCCCTGCTGCGCCTCCCAGGAGTCGTATGAGAACGCCGCCCGCGTCGCCGCGCCCATCTGCCCGGTGAAGAGCACGACCGGGTCATGGCAGCCGGAGCACCACTTGGTGCGCTCTCGGCCCACGCGATCCGCCATCAACTCGACGCTCTTCCGGTAGAACGGGTTGTTGAACGAGGAGAAGCGGTGCGCGGACCGTTCCCACTGGTGAAACGAGTCCGGGTGGCACTCCTGGCAGTACGAGTTGGCCGCGAGCTTCTTCCCGTCGAGGAGGCCCTGATCGAAGGTCTCGGAGGACGAGGGATAGAACACCGTGTCGCCGTTGACGTTGACGATCCGCCGGGGCGGCTTCTCGAGCCGGGCGAAGAGCGCCATGGCGGCCAGGAAGGCGGCGACGGCTCCACCCCACGCGAAGAGGCGGCGGAACTGGAGCTTGTGGACATGGGAGCGGCGGTGAAGGATGAAGGCGGCGAGCGCGAGCGGTACCGAGGACACGTGCGCGAGCCAGACTCCGCGGTGGCTCAGGGTCGCTCCTTGGAACGTCATGAAGAGGCCGCTTCCGACGCAGACGGCGGCCAGGGTGAAGATCGCGAGCCCCGCGTACTTGGCGCGCTTGTTCCACATGCGGATCATGCGTTTGGCGTGCGTGACGGCGAAGACGAAGAACGGGATCGCGATCAGCAGCCCCAGGGTCAGGTGCAGGAGGAGCATCGCGTAGAAGAACGCGGTGTCGCGGGTGAAGGCCGCGAGGTAGATGGAGTTGGCGGCGATCAGCCCGAGCGGGATCAGCAGGACACGGTAGAGCCGGCGCTGCCACGGCTGCAGGACGCCGGCGGGTTTCCGGGAGGACGCTTCCTCGACCATCGATCGAGGATTTTATTCCTACGGCTCCTTCTCTGCCGGGATGTAGATCGCGTCGCCGGAGGTGTTGTCGATCGACACGCCGTAGGCGAGGATGCGGCCAGAGCCGGACGCCACCGAGAACTGCAGGTAGATGTTGGAGAACGCCCCGTTGCCCACCACCTCGTTGACGTTGGCCTGGAAAGAGGTGCCCGCGGGCAGGGAATACGAGCGGCTTCCCAGGACGCCCCCGGAGTCCCCGCTGCGCGCCGTCACGAGCACGGAGGCGTCGGCGCCGGCGACCTCGGCGAATCCGAAGTTGGAGCGAAAGCTCTGCGCCGAGAACGCCTGGTCGAGCTGAATGACGGTCGCGATCCCGTCGCCGGCGCCGATGGCGTCCGACACCGGGAGCCCCGGGATCGAGAATCCGAACGTCCCGCCGAACTTCTCCACGAAGGTGCGGGACGAGACCGCCAGCCGCGGGCTGCCGCTCGGATGGATGCGCAGCCCGGCGGCGGAGGGGTCGCCCAGGCCGAACTCGTTCGCCAGGACGTCGAGCTTCTCGAGCGTCGCGCCCGGTGAGATCGAGTAGGTCACCGGCGGGCCCGCCGTCCCGGCCAGCACGCGGGGGATCAGCGAGACCGTCACGCTTGCGGCCGTGGACCCCAGGTTGGTGATGTGCAGGTCGGTCTGGAAGAAGTCGCTGTTGGCGCCGGTGGCGTGGGACGCCTGCCCGACCACGACGTCCTGGGACGACGTCGCTCCCCGCGAGGCCGGCTCGAACACACCGTCGCCCGTGACGTCGTCGATGAACGTCGCGTAGGGCACCACCCGACCGGCGCCGCTGACCACCGTGTAGCCGATCCGGAAGTTCGCCATCGCTCCGAGCCCGCGCTCGCCGATGATGTCGGTCACGAGGACGCTGCCGTTCGCCGGCGCGTTGCGCGTCGTGGACGCGAGCAGCGTGCCGGCGCCACTGAAGATGTCCATCTGGACCGACGCCGGCGCGCCGGACATCTCCGTGAAGCCCGCGTTGGTGTGAAATTGCGCGCTCTTCGACAGGCCGTTGGCGGTGGCCTGCTCGCCGGGCCCGAGCGCGTCCGCGCTCCGGAACGCGGGCACGAACAGGCCGAACGTCCCGTCGGAGCCCTGCGTGTAGGCGCGGCTGGTCGTCAGGAAGCGCGTGTCGGTCCCGACCAGTGTGAGCTCCCCAATCGAGTCCGCGTAGCCGAACTCGTTGCCCACGACGTCGTCCAGGGCGAGGACCTGGCCGGGCGGAATCGTGCGGGTGGAGGTGACGGCCTGCGCGCCGTTCAAGCCGGACGCGACGTAGAAAAGCGACAGCGTCTGAGCGGTCGGCAGCGGGTTGAACACGCGCACGTCAGAGAGGAAGAACTTGGTTCCCTGAACTCGCCCGACCACGGGAACGACCTCCTCGTCGGCCCCCGGCGGGATCGACGCGGTCGGCTGGCCCGCTACGACGCGCAGGGCGAAGTTCCGGATCCGCCCGGAGACCTGCGGGGTGTCGTCGGTCACCGTCAGGGTCCAGACGCCGTTGGCCGGCCTCCCCTGGAACGCGCCGAGGGACTCGGCCGCCGCGAGCGTCTTTCCGTAGACGCCGTTGATCGGATGCTGCGGCGTGCTGGTGTGGTCGTGGAGCGCGACGGTCGTCCCGTCGGGGCCCCGAAGCGTGATCCGGAGCTGTGTGGGGTCGTCGTGCTCGACTTCGACGACGGCCAGCACGCTGGCGAGGGTGCCCGCGAATCCGGCCACGGTCACGGTGGCCGACGCCGAGCCCGTCCCGTCCGGAACGGGGATGGAGTCCGCGTCGAATGAGGCGAAGAACCCGGGCAGAAGCTTCGCGGCCGCCAGCGTGTCGATCCGGGGGGTCGAGACGCCGTTGCGGGAATCCGTGAGGGTCCGGCCGGTCGTCTTCAGGAGGCCCGCGATGCCCGCCGGCGAGTCCAGCGGATGGGCCTGACGCATCAGGGCGACCGCGCCCGCGACTGCCGGCGACGACGCGGACGTGCCGTGGAAGTAGTCGTAGCCGCCGCCCTTCTGGACGACGTACCAGAAGGCGCCGGGCGCGAGCAGCGAAAGCGTCGATGCGGAATTGGAGAAGCAGACGATCGTGTCCGGCGTGATCGACGAGTCCTCACACAAGACGCCGCCGGAGTCGTTCTGCCAGCCGACGTGCTGGAAGCTGTCTGGATAGACGGCTCCCACGGAGACCGCGGCGGAGAGGCAGGCCGGCGCCGCGATCGCGTTGTCGAGCGCGTCGTTCCCGGAGGAAGCGACGAAGACCATGCCCGCCGCGCTCGCCGCGTCGATCGCGGTCACGTACTGCGGATAGAGATCGTCGCAGTACCCGTGGGCCAGCCCGTCGGTCGGCGCGCCTCCGAAGGACAGGTTGATGGCCGCGATGCCGTAGGTCGCCTGATGCAGGACGGCCCAGTTCATCGCCGCGAGGATGTCGGAGTCCTGCGCCTCAGAGCACTTGGTCGCCTTGGTGACCTTGAGCGCCACGATTTTCGCCCCCGGCGCGACACCGGTGGGCCCCGCCGCGACGGCCGCGACCGAGGTTCCGTGCCCCTCGCAGTCCATCGGGTCGGCGTCGCCATCGGCGATGTCGGCCCCGCCCACGACCTTCGTGTTCGGGAACGCGCCGGGGCCCCCCAGGTCGGGGACCGTGTAGTCGACGCCCGTGTCGAGGATCGCGATGGCCTGCCCCTCTCCCGTGAAGCCGAGCGCGTTGGCCTGATCGCTGTGGATGAGGACCTGCGCCTTCTGCGGGATGGTCTGGTGCATGTGGCGGATTCCGTCCACCGTGATCCAGGCCACGTCGGGGCGATTGGCCAATCCGAGCACCGCCTCGCGCGTCGCCCGGCCGGCCAGGACCGAGAAGCTCTCGTACTCCCTCGCCACGACGAGCGTGCGCGGAAAGGCTTGCGCCAGGGAACGCTGCGCGGCGAGGCGCCTCACCCGACGGTCCGACTCGCCGGCCGGGTCCGGATGCGCCGCCAGGAGCTTGAGGGACGCGGTGCCGTCCCGGACGCCGACCAAGACCTCCACGACGTCCTGTCCCTGGTTGAGGGCGCGCAGGACGCCCGCGTCCGCCCGGGGAGCCTGCGCCGGGGAGACCGGAGCCAGCGCCGCGGCGGCGGCCGCCAGCGAGGAGGCGAGGATCGAGGCGGCGAGAAGGCGCTTGCGCATGGATGCGGGAATGGCCTGTCGTCTCGAAGAACCAAGCATACCGCTCGAAAACACGGGCAAAGCCCGCAAATTCCTGGAGTTGGGTTATCTTCCGATGCGGTGCGCGCCGTCTTCGCCGATTGCCACGTCGGACGCCGTCCCGGCGACGAAGGCCCGTTCCTGGAGGCTCTCGACGCGGCGCGGAAACGCGGGGCCGCCGCGATCACGCTGCTGGGAGATATCTTCCATTTCTTCATCGCGCACCCGAAGTTCGAGACTCCGGCGATCGCCCGCTTCCTGGACAAGGTCCGTGACCTCCGCGACGCCGGAGTGGCGGTGACCTACGTCGAGGGAAACCGGGACTTCTTCCTGCGGGGCTCCTACGTCGAGCCGCTCTTCGCGTCCGTCTGCGACGAGCAGACCTTCGGTGCGGGGGGGCGGCGGTTCCTGGCGACCCACGGCGATCTCCTGAACGAGAGGGACCTGCCGTACCGGTTCTGGAGGATGCTCTCCAAGAACCGCGTCTCGCGGATGGCCGTCGACCTCCTGCCCCGCAAGATGGCGAACCGCATCGTCTGGGACTTCGAGGCGCGCCTCTACCGATCCAACTTCAAGCACAAGACCCGCCTGCCCGTCGAGATGATCCGCGCGTTCGCGGAAAAGCGCTTCCGCGAGGGGATCGACGTGCTCCTGCTCGGGCACTTCCACAGGGCGTGGGCCGAGACGCTCGGAGCCGGGCGCATCGAGATCCTGCCCGCCTTCGTCGAGGAGCGGCGTTGGATGGAAATCTCCGACGACGGGTCGAGCGCTCTCGTCTCGCTGCGGGAGTGACCGAGTTTCTCGCGCTGCCGCCCGCCTCCGAGGTCCGGGGCCGTCTCCGCGCCCCCGCCTCGAAGAGCGCGACCAATCGTGTCCTGCTCGCGGCCGCCCTGACGGATTCCGCGGTCGAGGTCGCGGGGGCGCTCGACAGCGACGACACCCGGGCGCTTCGCCGGTGCCTGTCCGCGATGGGTGCGAGGATCGTCCCCGTCGAGGGCGGGCTCTCCGTCTCCGGGCCCCTGCGCGGGGATCCCGGGCGCGAGATCGCGCTCGACGCGGGGGACTCCGGGACCGCGGCGCGGTTCCTGGCGGCGGCAGCGGCGGCGACTCCGGGCCGCTTCCTCCTGACGGGATCGCCGCGGCTGTGCGAGCGGCCGATGGCCGAGCTCGTCGCCGCCCTCGTTTCGGCCGGTGCCCGCATCGCGTATCGCGGCCGGGAGGGCTGCCTCCCCATCGCGGTCCAAGGAGGCTTCCTGAGGTCGGGCGAGGTGACCGTCGACGCGTCTCGATCGAGCCAGTACGCCTCGGCGCTGCTCCTGGCCGCGGTGGCGATCGACGGAGGGCTCGCGGTCCGCGCGGCGGGATCCGTCGCTTCCGCCCCCTATGTGGCCATGACGATCGAGACGCTGCGGGAGCTCGGTCACGGAGTGGTCGAGGGAGACTCCGTGCGCGTTGCGCGCGGATCCGCGATCGCGCGCCGCTTCGTGGTGCCGGGGGACTACTCCTCGGCGATCCCCATGCTCGCCGCGGCGGGCGCCGCCGGAGGCCGTGTCGAGGTGACCGGGCTGCGGTGGCCGTCGGCGGACGCGGACGCGGGCGCGCTTCCCGTCCTGGAAAGGATGGGCGTGAGGATCGGGGCCTCCGCGTCCTCGGTGATCGCGGAGGGCGAGCGCGGGGCGCTCTTCGCGGTGGACGTCGAGGCGACGCACTTCCCGGACGCCGTCCCCGCGCTCGCCGCGCTCGCCGCGCTCGCCCCGGGCCGGAGCCGCTTCCGCGGGATCGCGCACCTCCGCCTCAAGGAGAGCGATCGTCTCGTCGCCCTCGCCGCGCTCCTCACCGCCTGCGGAGCGATGGCCGACTCGGACGAGGACTCGCTCACCGTGACCGGGCCCGCGCTTGGGCACTCATCGGCCGCGCGCGCGCCGACGTTCGAGGACCATCGCATGGCGATGGCGGCGGCGCTCGCGACGCTGCGCGTCCCGGGCATCCTGATCGAAAACCCCGGGTGCGTCTCCAAGTCGTATCCCGACTTCTTTCGCGATCTGGAGTCGCTCTGCGTCCGAGCCTCGAGGCAGTTCTCCCCGCGACAATAAGGAGTCAGCGATCCGAGAGGGGGACCATCGTGACTCCTGCCCCCGGCCGCGCCCTTTCTTCGGCGTGCGAGCGGTTCCCGCTGCCGGGCGACCCGGAGCGGTGGATCGAGTTCCTAGAGCTGGAGCACGGGACCCTGCCGCCCGCGATCGAATACTTCCGCGAGAGCGGCGAGCTGGTGATCCGGCGCGAGCCGATCGACGCGCGCCCGCTCGGGGAGCGCGGCGTCCCGGCCGCGCATCGGGCGGCGCTCCTCCTCCAGGGAGCCGCGGCGGCGGCGTTCTTCTCGGCTCACGGTTTCTCCCTGTCCGTGGCCGACGTGGAGGCCGCCTGCTGGGACGTCGAGCGCGACTGTGCCCGCCTCTGGCTGGCGTGCGCCCCCGAGTCGGTGCGGGCGCAGAGCGGATCCGCGGAGACTCCCGCCTCGGCCGCGGTCGCGTCGCTCCTCCGGCGCCTGTTCCCGCGCTCGCGGCGGATCCCCCATCCGGGAGCCCGCGCGCTGCTCGAGCGGCTCACCTCCGAGGACGCCGCCTGGAAGCGGCCCGAGTTCTGGGTCGCCGGAGCGCTGCGCGCTTTTCCGGAGCTGCGCGATCCCGGCGCGGCCCCGGCCCGCCGGCGCTGTCTCGGGATCCGCGGCGACGCGCTGCGGTCGTTGCGCGCGCGTGCGCTGGCCGCTCACGGACGGGCCCTCCTTCGGGGCGCGTTGCCCCGTCGGTACGAAGCCGCGTCGGCTCTCACGCCGTGGGGCGTGCTCGGCGCGGGGGAGGTCCGCGACGCGGCGGAGGCGGTCCGATTCCTGCGCGAGCGTACGGAGCGCGGAGGCGCCGGCCAGCGCGAGGTCTGGATCGCCGTGAACCCGGAGCGCTGGGATCCGCTGTCGCGCCGAGCGCTCGAAGCCGCCGCGGCTTACCTGCAGGGACGCGTGGAGCTCGTGCGGGTGGAGGAGGCCGCGACGCAGCCGGAGAGTCCGGCGGACTGGAGGCGAGCGGTCTGGGTTCCCTGCGGGACGGTCGCCGCATCGATTCGCTTCTACGAGGCGTTCGCGGAGCGGGCCGGCGCCGGCTCGATCGCGCCGGTCGAGCTCGCGCGTTCCCTCCTCGGGGGCGTGGAGTGGGCCGCTTTCGTGGCCGACCCGACCGGGGACGCGCCGGTGCCGAGCGAAGGGATCCTTCCGCCACCCGAGCGCGACTCGCATAGCCACGAGCACGCGGACGCGGACGGAGGTCTCGGCGACTCCGACCGGGGAGCGCGCGTCGAGCGGCTCCTCGAGGAGGGGCGGGCCGCGGAGGCGATCCGGGAGGCGCGGCGATGGATGCGGGACGCGCCCGGAAAGAGCCTTGAGGCCTGGTTTCCCCTGGTGGCCCGCCTCCGCGCGGCGTCGCCGGATGCGTCCGTTCCCTGGCTGGAAGCCCTCGAGGCCGAGCGGGAGGTTTCCGGCGGCCGTGTCCCCGAGGCCCGGGTCCGGCTCGAGCGCGTGCTGCGATCGAGCGCCGCCAGCGCGGAGGATAGGCGCGCGGCGGGGTTGCGCCTCGCGGAGCTCGCGGTCGCACTCGGCCAGGCCGGAGAGGGCGCGCTGCGCGCGGCCGCGTGGCGGCGGGAGAACCCTGGCGCTCCGGCGGGCGAGCTGGCGCGGGCCCTCCGGCTCGGCGCCTTCGGCCTCGCGCGCGAGGGCCGGTTTGACTGCGCGCTGGCGTTGGTCGACGACGCCGACCGGGTGGGCGCCTCTCTGCCCGCGGCGGAGCGGGTCGAAACCGCGCTGGCCCGCGCGCGCGTGCACGCGCTGGCCGGACGTTTCGACGAGGAGGAGGCAGTCTACGAGAGCGTGCGCGCTCTCGCGCTCGGCTCCGGAGACGAGAGCGTCGCGGGGCGATTCCTGGCCCAGGAGGGCCGGCGCCTCCTGGACCGCCGCGAGAGCGCGCGCGCGATCCTCCGGCTCGAGGAAGCCCTCGCCCTTTTCCGCGACGACCCCGCGGAGAAGGCCGGGCTGCTCCTCGATCTGGCGGCGACGCACTACCACGCCGGGGACCCGGAGCGGAGCGAGGCGCTCCTGACGCGCAGCCTCGAGGCGGCGGCCGCCGCGGGCCGCGAGGACCTGGCGCGGATCGCGCGGGGCAATCGGATCGAGCTCCGGATCAACCGTTGCGCCTGGGAGATCGCCGCCGCCGAGATCGCCGCGCTGGAGGCGAGCGCGAGGTCGGATCGCGACGACTCGCGTCTGCTGGTGGCGCTCCATCATCGCAGCCGGCTCGCCCTGCGCCGGGGCCTGCTCGCTCCGGCCGCGGCCGACAACGCACGGGCCCGGGAGCTCGCCGCGAGGCTCTGCGACCGTTTGGAGATCGGCGAGCTCTGGCTCGAGGACGGAGATCGCCGGCTCTACGAAGGAGATACGGCGGGAGCGCGCGAGGCGTGGGGGAGGGCCGCGGAGGATCCGCCGGACCGCTGCGCGAGCGATGCCGCCGCGCGGGACCGCCTGCGCGAGCTCGACTCTCTCTCTCGCGACGGGCCGTCGGAGGAAGCGCGCGCGGAGCTCGACGCGCTGTTCGCGCGCGACGGCTATCGCGGAGCGGAGACCGTGGCGCGCTGGCAGTGCATCCTGGGCGGGGAGTCGCTCCCGCGGGATCTGCGGGAGCGGGCCGAGATCGCGCTGCGGGACGGCGGAGGCGAGGCTCTGGCCGATCGCGTCTTCGGCGACGGGACGCCGGCCGTCCGGAACGAGGCGCTCCGCGGCCTTCGACACGCCATGTCAGCGGCGATGTCCGGAGAGGATCCGGACGGGCACCGCGAGCTCGGCCTGCTGGGCCTCGCGGGCCTGGCCGTGCGCGACGCCGGCGGCCGCGAGGTGGCGAGGCTGGGGACCCCGGCGGGCCCCGACGCCGAGCCGGAATGGCGCGAGCTCGCCGCCGGGAGCGCTCGATTCGAGCTCGCGCTCTGGCCCCCGGCGTCGGCCCAGGCGGCGGATTCCATCGCGATGATCCTCGAGACCCTCCTGTTTCGTCCGCCCGCCGCCTCCGCCCCGTCGGATTTCGCGGAGGGATGGAGCAAGCTCGGGATCACGACCGCCGATCCGTCCATGGAGGAGCCGTATCGAAGGCTCGCGCGCTTCGCCCCCCAGCCCGTCACCGTCTTGATCCTGGGCGCCTCGGGCTGCGGAAAGGAGGCGGTCGCCCGCGCCGTGCATCTTCTCTCGCCCCGGACGTCGGGGCCCTTCGTGGCCGTGAACGTGCCTGCGATCCCGGCGGCGTTGCTCGAGAGCGAGCTGTTCGGGCACTCCCGCGGCTCGTTCACCGGGGCGGATCGGGACCGCCGCGGGCTCCTCGAGGAGGCCGCCGGCGGAACGATCTTCTTCGACGAGATCGGGGACCTGCCGCTCCCGCTCCAGTCCAAGCTCCTGCGCGCTCTCCAGGAGAGGGAGATCCGCCGGGTCGGCGAGAACCGGGCGCGCCCCATCGATGCGCGCGTGGTGTCGGCGACGTCGCGCGACCTAGCGGAGCGCGTCGAGTCCGGTCAGTTCCGCGAAGACCTCTTCTACCGGCTGCACGTCGCGGTGATCCGGCTGCCGCCGCTCCGCGAACGGGGCCGCGACCCCGCGGTCCTCGCTCGATACTTCCTGCAGCGATTCGCCCGCGAGTACGGCCGGGGAGCGCTCCGCCTGACTCCGGAGGCCGCGGCGGCGATCGCGGCCTATCCCTGGCCCGGCAACGTCCGCGAGCTGCAGAACGCGATCGCGCAGGCCGTGGCGCTGTGCGACGCGGACGGATCCGTGGAGTTAGCGCTGCTGCCCGAGCGGGTCCGCGACCGAAACGGGCGCGGCGAGGCGTCTGGCGACTATCGCTCGCGCGTGGACTCGCACCGGCGCGAACTGATCGCGGGCGCGCTCGACCGGGCCGGAGGCAACCGGAGCCGCGCCGCACGCGAGCTGGGACTATCCCGCCAGGCGCTGCACTACCTGATCCGCGAGCTAGGCGTGCCTGCGGGTCGCAAGAGCGAGTCTCCGTAGGTGGCCGCTCCGCCGGACGGGGGCGAGGCTCCTATATTCTTGCCCCGTGATCTCCCTTCTCGACATCGTGGGGCCCGTGATGGTCGGCCCGTCGTCATCGCACACCGCGGGCGCCTGCCGCCTCTCGCGCGTCGCCCTTGCCCTGCTCGAGGAGGAGCCGGTGGAGGCGCGATTCGAGCTGCACTCCGCCTTCGCCAAGACGATGCGCGGCCACGGGACCGATCGCGCCCTGGTCGCGGGGGCCCTCGGCATGGAGGTAGACGACCCCCGCCTGAAGGACGCCCTGCAGCTGGCGAAGGAGCGAGGCCTCAAATTTTCGCTCCGGCCCAAGAACATGGGCCCGGAGGCGCACCCCAACAGCGTCGCGATCCACCTCCAGGGGCCGACGCGGTCCCTCTCGGTTCTGGGCGCATCCATCGGCGGGGGGATGATCGAGATCCGCGAGGTGGACGGGTTCCCGGTGTCGCTCTCGGCGCGCCAGCCCTGCGTGCTGATGTTCTACGAGGACCGCCCGGGGGTCGTCATGCGCGCCTCCGAGATCATTGGGCGGCGGGGAATCAACATCGCGTCGATGGAGGTTCTGAGACGGGGCAAGGGCGACGCGGCGTTCATGCGAATCGACCTGGACGCTCCGCTGCCTCCCGCGGACGTCGACGCGCTGAGGACGATGTCCGGGGTGCACCGCGTGCACGTGCTCGATCGGGTCGCCGGAGGGGCGCCCATCACGTGAGGCGAGCGAAGGGGGAGCCATGCCGGCGTTGAACAGTTTCGCGGACCTGCTCGAAATCGCGGACCGGTCGGGTCGTCCCCTGGACGACATCTTCCTCGACGAAGAGGTTTCCGAGAGGGAGCTTCCGCGCGAGCGCGTGTTTCAGGTCTTCCTCGACCGGTGGGCCGTCATGAAGGACTCGGTCCGCCGGGGGCTCGCGGGCGGGAAGTCTTTCTCGGGGATGGTCGGGGGCGACGCGCGCAAGGTGATGGAGTTCACGCGTTCGGGCGACATCGCCGGCGGGCACCTTGTCTCGAAGTGCATCGCGTACTCGATCGCCGTCCTCGAGGAGAATTCCCGCATGGGGATCATCGTCGCGGCTCCCACCGCGGGAGCGGCGGGCATGGTGCCGGGCACGCTGCTGGCGATCTCGGAGGAGCGCGGCTTCGAGGACTCGTTCGCGGCGCGGGGCCTCGTCGTCGCGGGCGGATTCGGCGCGCTCGTCGCGGGAAAGGCCGAGCTCTCCGGCGCCGCCGGCGGCTGCCAGGCCGAGCAGGGAGTGGGAGCTGCGATGGCGGCGGGAGCGCTGACGTTCCTCTTGGGGGGCACGCCGCGCATGTCGGTGCACGCGGCGGCGCTGACGCTACAGAACACCCTGGGACTCGCGTGCGACCCGGTGGCCGGCCTCGTGGAAGTCCCGTGCGTGGTACGCAACGGTTTCACCGCGATGCTCGCGCTCACGGGCGCCCAGACGGCCCTGGCCGGCGTCGAGAGCGTGATCCCGATGGATGAGGTCGTCGAGGCCATGGTCAAGATCGGCGAGGCGATGCCCCGTTCCCTCAAGGAGACCGCCGACGGCGGCCTCGCGATGACTCCGACCGGCTGCCGGATCCGGAACGAGCTCTATCAGATTCGATAGGGACGCCTCGGACCGCGATCCTTCGCGTCCGGCCGGGCTCCGCCCGTCCTGGGCATGGTTGCTCGTGTCCGCCGCTCTGCTCGCGTACGCCAACGGGCTGACGGGCGCGTTCACGTACGACGACAAGGCGATCGTGCGCGACAATCCGCGCATTCATGCTCCGGCCCTGGCAAGCGAGATCTTCACGACCCAGTACTTCGGCGGCCCGGCGGGAACGGGCACCGCCTACCGTCCCGTTCTGCTGCTCGGCTTCGCGATCCAGTGGTGGATCCACGGCGGCCAGGCGATCGCGTTCCACGTCGGAAACGTCCTGCTTCACGTGGCGGCCACGCTGCTCGTCGCGAAGCTGTTCCTGACGCTCGGCGTGTCCCCGCCCGCGGCGATCGGCGCGGTGGCGCTCTTCGCCGTCCACCCCATCCACGCGGAGGCCGTCACGAGCGTCGTCGGTCGGGGCGAATCCCAGGCGGCCGTGCTCGCGCTGGGATTCGTCCTGCTGTGCATGAGAGCGATCGATTCCCCGGCGCGGCGGTGGCGCTGGTTCGTGCTCGCGCTGGCTCTGGCGAGCTATCTGCTGGGCTGCCTGACGAAGGAGAGCGCGGCCGCCGCACCGGGTGTCCTCTTCCTCTGCCTGGCGTGGCGGGAGCCGGGGACCCTGCGATCCCGCCTCTCGGCGGCGCTTCGCCGGGGTCTCCCCGCCTACCTCGGCTGCGCGGTCGTCCTCGTCGCGATCTTCGGGATCCGCGAGCGCGTGCTCGGCGGGGCCTTGAAGTCGCCGGGCACCGGGATCTTCGAGGTGGAGAACCCTCTCGCGCCGCTCCCGGCTCTGGAACGCCTGCGAAACGCCTCCGCGATCTCCTTCCGGCTCCTCGGCCGGATGGCGTTTCCCCTCCGGCTCTCCTCCGACGAGTCCGCGTGGTCGATCCCGCTGCTCGCGCCCCGCGATCCGCTCCGCTGGGCGGCGCCCATTCTTCTGGCGGGGCTCGCGGCCGCGGCGATCGTCCGCCTCGGCCGGCGTTCTCCGGCGGCGCTGGGATTCCTCTTCCTGTGCGTCGCGGCCCTGCCGACCGCGAACCTCGCGTTCCCGACCGGTACGATCCTGGCGGAGCGCATCGCGTACCTGCCGTCCGCGGGCTTTTGCCTGATCGCCTCATCGTGGATCCTCGGATCGGCGAAGTCGGCTTCCGCGATCCCTCGCGGCAGGCTCTTCGCGTTCGCCCTTCTCGCGCTCGCCCTCGGCGCCCGGACGGTGATTCGCAATCCCGTCTGGGAGAGCGACGAGGCCCTCTTCACGAACATGGTCCGCGTCAGTCCCGGCAGCGCGAAGGCGCACTACGACTTCGCCTACATGTCCGGCGAGCGGGGGGACTCGCGGGCCGGCCTGGACCACTACACCCGCGCCACGCGGATCTATCCGGCCTACTGGGACGCGTGGGCTGGGCGCGGCCGGATGGAGCGCGCACGCGGCGATCCCGCGGCGGCGGAGGCGGCGTACGCGGAATCCGTGCGGCTCGCGCCGTTCGCCGAGAACGGATGGTTCGGCCTCGGCACCGCGCGGGAGGATCGCGGCGATCGCGCGCGGGCCGAGGAGGCCTACCGCCAGGGTCTCCGCCGGCATCCCATGTCGGCACCGCTGTCCTATCGGTTCGCGCTGCTCCTGTCGGCGGAGAAGCGGCCGACCGCCGAGCACGCCTGGCGCATGGCCCTGGCGATCGAGCCCGCCTCGCTGCCGGCGCGCATGGCCTATGCGCGGTGGCTGGTCGCGGCGGGACGACTCGAGGACGCGCGGTCGCAGCTTCGCGAGGTCCTGCGCCGCAGCCCGCGCTACGGACCGGCGCTTCGCATGCGGCGTCTTCCGGATCTCGCCGGGAGCCCTTAGCAGGCTGCTGAAAAATGTATGAGGGTGTCGTGTCCGGGGCTTTCGGCGCATGCATTCGCTGCGCGAACGGCGGCCTCCCGCACCGTTTCTCAGCAGTCCGCTAGTGCACGCGGCCGCCGGGGCGGGTCTCGTCCCCCCGCGGCTCGTGGCAGGCCGCGAGCTCGCGCCGGCGGGCCGCTCGTTGCGCGACCCGGGGAAACCTCCGGTGGTACAGCTTGAGGGCGCCGCGGAAGGTCAGGTACGTGGCGAGCGCGACGCCGATGGCCAGGATCGTGGATCCCACGAGGAAGGACGCCAGCCGGGGACCAAATCCCGGGCCGCGGAACGCGACCCAGAAGTCGTGGTGCAGGATGCGGAGCCACTTCAGCGGAGGCACCCGGGCGGGGGCGTACCCCAGGATCGCGCGGCCGAGGCGGTAGCCCATCGCGTAGAGCGGCGGAAGGGTCCACGGGTTCCCCGCGAAAGAGCCGAGCACCGTGTCGAGCTTGTTGAGGCGGAAGAGGAAGGCGAGCGCGATCGCGAGGAAGAAGTGAAACCCGATGAAGGGCGATAATCCCACGCCGACGCCCACGGCGACCGCCGCCGCGACGCGCTCCAGCGACTCCTCGCGTCCCATGAGGCGCAGAAGGATCCGGAGCCGGATGCGGCGCAGGGACCTCCAGCTCCGATGTCCCGGATTGCGGGCGGGCTCTTCGTTCACCGCGGCGCCTCCAGGTGATCATGGCCCAGGTCCGCGATGTCGCGCTCACCGGTTCGATCGCGCAGCACGGCGCCGGAACCCTTCTCGACCCGGCCGATTCGCGTGATGGGCACGCCGAAGTCGGCCGCATGCGACGGGATCCGCTCCTCCTCGTCCTCGGGGACCGTGAAGAGCAACTCGTAGTCGTCTCCCCCCCCGAGCAGGAGCTCGACCGGATCGACGGAGTCCATCGTCGCATAGGCCACGAGCGCTGCGGAGAACGGCAGGCGATCCCGCTCGAGGACGACGCGCACTCCCGATGCCCGGGCGAGCCGGTCGGCGTCGACGCCCATGCCGTCGGAGAGGTCGATCGCGGCGCTCGCCAGCCCGTGCCGCGCCAGGGCGATCCCGAGCGGCACGCGGGGAATCGGATCGCGAAACGCGTCGAGGAGACGGCGCTCGTCGCCGTCCGGCATCTCCGGAAAGCGTTGCGTCTGCGGTGCTCCCTGCTCGGCGAAGGCCGCGAGCACGCGAGCGAGGCGCAGTCCCGCGGCCGCCTCACCCGGGTGCCCCGAGACGTACACCCCGTCGCCGGGCATGGCGCCGGATCGGGTGATGGGCGCGGCCACGGGCGGGCCCCAGAGCGCGATGCAAACGACCGTCTGCGGAGCCGCGGAGAGATCCCCGCCCACCAGCCGCGCACCGAATTCCGCCGCGCGGGCGATCGCGCCCCTCGCGACGGACAGCGGGAATTCCTCGCCGAGGGCCCGCGGGAAGGCGATCGAAAGGAGGAAGAACTCCGGGCGGGCGCCCACGGCGGCGAGGTCCGATAGGTTCACGGCGACGCTCCGCCGGCCGAGCCGCTCCGGGTCCTCGCCCGCGAAGAAGTCCACGCCCTCGACGAGCATGTCGGTCGTCGCCGCGAGGGGTCCCTCCCCATGCGCGACGATTGCGGCGTCATCGCCGGGAGGTAGCGAAACCCTGTCGGACGGAGGCAGCAGCGCGCGCAGGCGCTGGACGAACCGGTCCTCGGCCTTCACGCTCGCGGCGCGGGGGGCGACCGGCGGCCCGGAGCGGCCGTCACCGGAATCTCTCGGCCGGGGGCCTCGGCCGCCTCGATGGGAGCCTCGAGCCCGGCCGGCGGCTCGGGAGGGAGCAGGGCGATCTCGAGCACCTCGTCCATGTTCTCCACGTACCGGAAGGTGAGGCCGTGAAGAATCCGGGGGGAGATCTGGCCCACGTCGCGCTTGTTGTGCCGCGGCAGGATGATGGTCGTGATCTTGGACGCGCGCGCGGCGAGGACCTTCTCCTTCACCCCGCCGATGGGGAGCACCTCGCCGCGCAGGGTGATCTCCCCGGTCATGGCCACATCTCGGCGGATCTTGCGCTGCGTGAAGGCCGAAATCATCGCGGTCGCGATCGTGATTCCCGCGGAGGGGCCGTCCTTGGGGATCGCGCCCTCCGGCACGTGGACGTGCACGTCGTGGGTCTCGAAGTAATCGGCCGGAATCGAGAGGTCGGCGGCGTGGGCGCGAGCGTACGACATCGCCGCCTGCGCGGATTCCTTCATGACGTCTCCGAGCTGCCCGGTCAGGCGCAGCCCGCCCTTTCCCCGCACGCCCAGGGCTTCCACGAAGAGGATGTCGCCGCCGACCGAGGTCCAGGCGAGTCCCGTCGAGACCCCGACCTGGTCCTTCTTCAACTGCTCGTCGCGGAAGTGCTTCTCCGGTCCCAGCATCTTCTCGACCGAGGAGGCGCTGATCCGGTACCGGCGGGCCTTTCCCTTGGCCACCGACACGGCGACTTTCCGGCAGATCGCGCCGATCTCCCGCTCGAGGTTTCGCAGCCCGGCCTCCCGCGTGTAGGCCTCGATGACCTTCTCGACGCCGCTGTCGGTGAATTCGATGTTCGCCTCGCCGACTCCGTTCTCCTCCATCTGCTTGGGGATCAGGTGCCGCCGCGCGATCGCGCGCTTTTCCTCCTGCGTGTATCCCGAGAGGCGGATGACCTCCATGCGGTCCAGGAACGCGGGCTGGATCGGATCGAGGACGTTCGCGGTGGCGATGAACAGGACGCGGGAGAGGTCGTACGGCACCGCGAGGTAGTGATCGCGGAACGTGAAGTTCTGCTCGGGGTCGAGCACCTCGAGGAGCGCCGCCGACGGATCCCCGCGGTAGTCGGCGCCGATCTTGTCGATCTCGTCGAGCATGAAGACGGGGTTGGACGTGCCGGCCTGGTGGATTCCCTGGATGATCCTCCCCGGCATCGCCCCGACGTAGGTGCGCCGGTGTCCGCGGATCTCGGCCTCGTCCCGCACGCCCCCCAGGGAGAGCCGGACGAACTTGCGGTCGAGCGCGCGGGCGATCGAGCGGCCGAGCGACGTCTTCCCGACGCCGGGCGGCCCCACGAAGCAGAGGATCGGGCCCTTCAGGCTCTGCTTGAGCGCGTGAACAGCGAGGAACTCGAGGATGCGCTCCTTGACCTTCTCGATGTCGTAGTGGTCCTCGTCGAGAATCTTTCGCGCGCGCTCGATGTCCCGGGAGTCGTCGGAGACGACGCTCCAGGGGAGGCCGGTCATCCAGTCGAGGTACGTGCGGATGATCGCCGTCTCGGCCGAGTCGGGATGGCTGCGCTCGAGACGCTTGATCTGCTTATCGATCTCGGAGGCGGCCTCCGGCGCGATCTTCTTGTCGGCGATGATGCGGCGATACGCGTCGAGCTCTTCGGAGATCTCCTCGCCCTCGCCGAGCTCCTGCTGGATCGCCCGGAGCTGCTGGCGGAGGTAGTACTCGCGCTGGGACTTGTCCATCTCCCCGCGGGCCTGTGAGGAGATCTCCTGCTGCATGGTCAGGACGGTGATCTCCTTGGCGAGGTTGTCGTTGACCAGGCGGAGCCGCTCGATCGGGTTGGTGGACTCGAGGATGTTCTGCGCGTCCTCCAGCTTCAGGTCCAGATTGGATGCGGCGAGGTCCGCGAGGCGCGCGGGATCGTCGAGGTTCCCGGCGATCACCATGACCTCGGGCGAGATGTTCTTCCCGAGCGAGACGGACTTCTCCAGGTTCTGCTTCACGCTCCGGAGAAGCGCCTCGTGCTCGGGCGGCAGCTCGTCGGGCGTCTGCGGTTCCTCGAGTCGCGTGATCTTGGCCTTCAGGTAGGGCTCCTCGGCGAGGAACGAGTCCACGCGTGCGCGCGTGAGCCCCTGGACGAGGAGGCGGATGCGGCCGTCGGGAAGCTTGAGCATCCGCATGATCGCCGCCACCGTGCCGACCGCGTACAGGTCGGCGGGGTGGGGCGTGTCGTTCTGGGCGTCGCGCTGGGCGACCAGCATGATGATGCGCTGCTCCGCCAGGGCCGCGTCCACCGCATTGATGGATTTTTCGCGCGACACCGAGAGCGGCAGGATGATGTATGGGAAGACCACGACGTCCTTCAGCGGAAGCACCGGAAGGATGTCGGGAATGGGGACGTCGGCGTCCCGATCCGCGACGACTTCTTTTTCTTCGAGCTCGGCCATTTTCGGCGACCTATTCCTCCAGCTCCGGTGGAATGGGAATGTCGATCTCTTTTTCGCGCATGTCGGGCACCCGGGGCAACACGACCTCGAGCACCCCGTTTCGCATGCACGACTTCGCCAGGTGCGAGTTGACGGGACGCGGGAGCGGAACCGATTTCATGAACGTCCCGAAGTAGCGTTCCATGCAGAAGAACCGTATGCCCTCGCGCGTGCGAATGCGGCCCTTCTTCGTTCCGCGGACCATGACGACCCGCCCGCGGATCGAGACCTTGACGTCGGCCGCCTCGACTCCGGGAAGCTCGACCAGGATCCGGATGGCCTGCCCGTCGTCCAGGACGTCCACGTTGGGGTCCCATGAGGAGGCGGGGGCGCCTCCTTTGTTCGTCTCGACGAAGGCCGCGAAGAGCCGGTTCAGCTCGCTCTGGAGGCGCGAGAGCTCGACGATCGGGCCGTAGAACTTGGCCGTGCGTTTCACCATGGAAGTCCGCCCCGCGACCGCGCGGTTGCCCTCACGGCGTGGCCTTCACGTCGGCGCGGCCGATCAGGTTCTTGAGCTCGTGGAGGAACTCGTCCACGTCCTCGAATTTCCGGTACACCGAGGCGAACCGGACGTAGGCGACCTTGTCGAGCTCGCGCAGGCGCTCCATCACGAGGGCGCCGATGCGGCTGGTCGGCAGCTCCCGTTCCTCGACGTCGTGGAGGAGCGACTCGATGCCGTCCACGATCCGATCGAACTCGATGACGGGTACCGGCCTCTTCTCGCAGGCCTTCACGAGGCCCGTGCGGAGCTTGTTGCGATCGAACCGCTCCCGCCGCCCGTCGTTCTTGACGACCATGTAGGGAATCTCCTCGATCGTCTCGTAGGAGGTGAAGCGGCGGCCGCAGGCGGTGCACTCCCGGCGGCGGCGGATCACTTCGCCCTCCCGACTCTCGCGGGAGTCCACCACTTTGTCGTCCACCGCGGCGCAGAAGGGACACTTCACCGGCGCCAGATTATCGCGGATCGGGCTCCGGGGGGGACGCCTCAGGCGATCCTCCCGGGCTCCGAAGGCGCAGAGGGCTTCCCGCGAAAAAGATGAACCCCAGAATCGAGATCGGAACGAACGAAACCGCCCACGCGACCAGGGCGACGCCGGTGGCCGTGGCCACCGGAACGTGGAAGATGTCGATCAGGGCGAATTGCACCGCGGCGTGGTAGCTGCCGAGTCCCCCGGGTGTCGGCACCGCGAGCCCCATCACGCCCGCCGTCGTCACGACGAAGGCGGCCGTCAGCGGGAGATGCAGCCCGAAGGCGCGCATGACCGAATAGATCTGGAGGTTGATCACCAGCCACATGCCGAAGGAGCCTGCGGCGACGAGGGCGAGCAGCCGGGGCGACTTCAGCGAGGCGAAGCCGTCGAGAAAGGCGTGGGCAGCGTGCCGAGCGGCCGGGCGGAAGCGTTCCGGCAGGAGGCGGAAGAGCTGCTCGAAAAACCGCTCGGTCGTCCGGCGCCAGACCGCGGCGAACAGCGAGATCGCGATGGCCGTGCCGGCCACCGCCGCGACGATCCAGCGGACCCGACCCGAGCCGAGCGGGCCCATCGTCGCGGACGAGGGGGAGATCAGGGCG
Organism: Thermoanaerobaculia bacterium; assembly: GCA_038224325.1. Taxonomy (GTDB): domain Bacteria; phylum Acidobacteriota; class Thermoanaerobaculia; order UBA5066; family Gp7-AA6; genus DAHUXD01. The sequence continues at coordinate 66,296 of JBBRFL010000015.1, forward strand.
ATCCCCAGGAAGGTGAGCTGGGCCAGCAGGTCGAGAACCCGTTCGAAGACGATCGAGGCCAGCAGCGCTGAGAAGGGGAGCCCGCGCTCCCGCGCCAGCATAGCGGGCCGCAGGACCTCGCCCGCCCGCGCCGGCAGGACGGTGTTGGCGGCGAACCCGACTGCCGTCGCTCGGAAAGCCGGGAAGAAGGGGACGCTCGCGACGGGGCGCAGGATCCACGTCCACCGGATCGCGCGGAACCCGAAGATGGACAGCGCGATCCCGACGCTCGCCGCGAGCCAGCCGGGGGACGCCGCCGCGATCTGCCGGCCGATGTCCCTCAGGGAGACTCGCGAGAGGAAGAAGGCCATCAGGCCGGCGGCCAGGACGATCGAGACGATGGCCTGGAAGCGGCGGGAGCGAAGGAGCTGTTTCACGTCCCTCCGACCCGGACGGCCCGTCGCCCCGCGGTCGGCCGCCGGCGGCCGGAAGACTTCGATCTGGCAGAGATCACTGCCCCGGTTTTAGCATCTCAAGCGGCCTTTTGCCTAAAAAAATGAGGCGAACGAGCGATAGCACTTGACTTTGCAGCGGATTTTTTACATTCTTTTCTTAAATTTTCGGGGAGGAACTCGCATGTTTAGGACGGCGCCCCGGGTCTTGGCGCTTCTCGGTGTCTCGGTGTGGCTGATGGCCCATCCGGCCTCCGCCCAGCCAGTTGGATCCATCGACTTTCCGACGGACGGCCAGACCGTCTCGGGGATCGTCCGGGTCTCCGGTTTCGTTCTCGACTTCGCGTCGGTCGGCCGCATCGATCTGCTGGTCGACGGAGTGGTCGTGAATCACGCGGACATGGGCCTTCCGCGCCCCGATGTCCTCGAGATCTTTCCGACCTACTACAACAGCGCGACTCCCAATCCCGGCTTCATCACCTCGTTTCTGAGCCGTGGCGCCTTCTCGGACGGGCCGCACACCGTGGCGATCCAGGCCACCGAGTCGGCGAGCCAGGTGACGTTTCCGATCGCGACGATCTCCGTCATGGTGGACAACACGCTCAACCAGGCGCCGTTCGGCTGGATCGACATCCCGAGCACCGCGGGTCTCGAGAACTTCAACGGCTCGTTCCCCGTCGTCGGCTGGGCGATCGATGATGTGGACATCGACCACATCGACTTCCTGATCGACGGACAGATCGTCGCCGGAGCCGTCGGCCGGGGAGAGCCGTCCACGGCCGTCTACGGCTCGACGCGGCCCGACATCCAGGCCGCCTTTCCGGACGTCCCGTTCTCGCTGTATTCCGGCTTCGTGGCCAACCTCGACGCCACCAAGCTGATCAACGGGCTCCACATCCTCTCGGTCGTTGCCACCGACAACGAGGGCGCCTCGCGCGAGATCGGAACCCGGACGTTCCTCGCCAATAACGTGGGCCAGAACCTCGGGCCCTTCGGCCGGATCGATTTCCCGCTGGACAAGGCCTCGCTCTTCTGCATCGGCGTGGCCGGCGGATTCCCCTCGCCGTGCACCCCCGACATCTGCGCGCCCGCGTTCAACAACATCGTCGAGGGCTGGGCCCTGGACGTCGGGGCGCGGCTGGACGCCGGCCAGGTGTCTTACGTCGAGCTCCTGCTCGACGGCACGATCATCGGTAGCTCGCACGACTGCGTCCAGGTCAACGGGACGCTGACCAACTGCTACGGGCTCAACCGTCCCGACGTCGCGCGGGCCTACTCGGGCTACGTCAACGCGGACAACGCCGGCTTCGCCTTCGCCTTCTTCCTGGGCCGCGACACGCTGGAGCAGACGGGCCAGATCGAGGTCCTCTCCCCGCAGAACAGCGGCCAGCCCGTCTTCCGCAGCTTCACGACGGCGGGAAAGCACACCCTCGCGATCCGCGCGGGCGACGAGGAAGAGACCGTCACGCAGTTCGGGGCGATGTCGGTGGACATCCTGTGCGACACGGGAAACAACAACCAGCCGGCGTTTGGATACATCGACACGCCCTCGGACTACCAGTTCATCAACGGCATCTTCGAGGTGTTCGGCTGGGCGTTCGACTTCCAGGGCATAACCCGCATCGAGGTGGACGTCGACGGGCAGGTCGTCGGCACGGCGACCTACGGTCTCTTCCGGCCCGACGTTCCGGCCAACGACCCGCGCGTACTGGGAACGAACCTGGGTTTCTCGTTCATCCTCGATACGACCAAGCTCTCGGACTCGGAGCACGACCTGGTGATCTACGTGATCGATCGCGGCGCGGTCCGCAGCGAAATCGGCCGACGCAAGTTCGTCGTCGACAACAACGTCGCCACCCACCGGTAGGAAACGCGGGGGTCACCCCGAGAAACCATTGCCCCGCCGCGAGGCGGGGCATTTTGTTTTTGGGCCGAGCGTGTCCACCTCGGATGGACGCGGCGGCGCACTCTTTCTAAGCTATGGCCGGGCCGCCGCTCCTCTCCGGCGGCGCAGATTTTCCGATCCCGAAATCGATCTCGCTTGCGCCGCCGGAGAGGCCATCCTGGGGCGGGCGCCTTCGGGCCTCGGGGGGTTGGGCGATAGGCTCATGGTCGTGAAATCCTTCGGTTGGATGGCGGGGAGCGGTTCACCGCTCGCCCTCGACCACCTCGTCTATTCGGCCCCGGATCTCGATGCGGGCGTCGACCGCCTCGAGGAACTCCTCGGTGTCCGCGCGGCGACGGGGGGCTCGCATCCCGGCGAAGGAACGCGTAACGCCATCCTCGGCCTCGGGCCCGACCGCTACCTAGAGATCCTGGCTCCGGACCCCGAGATGCCCCAGCCGAACTGGCCGTACTGGCTGGGCCTGGGAGGGTTGAAAGAGCCCCGCCCGACCGCCTGGGCCGTCAAGAGTCGGGATCTGGAGGGGCTCGTCCACCGCGCGCGGGAAAGCGACGTTCGGCTGGGGCCGGTGATCAGGGGATCTCGTCTGCGCCCGGACGGCGTGATGCTGGCCTGGAGTTGCACCGACCCGCACGCGGTCGTGGCCGAGGGGCTCGTGCCTTTCTTCATCGATTGGGGAGAGTCGCCGCATCCGGCCGTATCGGCGCCCCCGGGCGCCTTGCTATCGGCTCTGCGCGCCGAGCACCCGAATCCCGCCGGGGTGGCGGCCCTGCTGGGAGCTCTCGGCCTGGATCTCCCGGTAACGAAGGGCCCCCGATGCGCCCTCATCGCCGTCCTGGAGACCCCGCGCGGGCTGGTCGAGCTGCGCTAACGGCGAGCGAAACGACTCGCGTTGCGGGAGCCCGAGCGAAGCGGAGGTGACGGTTACCCGCCCGCCTTGACCGCCAGATCGCGTTTCTTCTTGGGCATCGCGGCGATCCGGGCGGCTTCTCCGAAGAGAGTCAGCCCCTTCTGGATTTGGGGATCGCCGCCGGCGAACGCTCGGCGACCGGCCTCGGGTCCAAGCTTCGCGTTGACCACCTCGATCTTTAGCGCGAGGTCGACGAGGCTCCGGTTCGGATCGTCGGCGTACGCCTTCTGGAGCTCCTCGAGCGAGGAGTAGTGGGCCGACTTCTCGACGAATTGAAAGAACTCGTTTCGGATCTCGGGCGTGACCGCGAAGTCCTCCGAGACCTTCGGATGGCGCGCGAGCCAATCGACGGCGAAGTTGAAGAAGGCGTAGCGAGCCAGGAGCTGCTGGAGAAGCTTGGAGTCCCGGTCGTTCTTGACGATGACGTCCGGGGTGATGCCGCCCTGCGCGTAGACCACGCGCCCGGCGTCAGTGTAGAAGACCGCGCTCTCCGCCGTCGGGTGCGGCGCCTGGTCCCCGGTCTCCGCGCCGGCGGCGGAGTCGGGATCGCCCGGGTTCACGTACGCCAGCAGGTCGCTGTAGTCGCGCTGGATCCAGCGTCCCGACGGCGTGTAGTAGCGCGCCGTCGTCAAGGCGAGGCCCGCGCCGTAGGACAGCGTGTACACGCTCTGGACGAGGCCCTTGCCCCACGTCCGCTGGCCCACCACGATGCCCCGGTCGTGGTCCTGGATCGCCCCAGCGACGATCTCGGAGGCCGAGGCCGACCCCCGGTTGACCAGGACCACCAGTGGCTGATCGAAGTGGGGCGAGGCGTCGCCCGGCGCGTAATACTCCTGGGCCGAGGTCGCGGTCCGCCCGCGGGTATAGACGACCATCGACCCCTTGGGCACGAACACGTCCGTGACGTCCACGGCCTGCTCGAGCACCCCGCCGGGGTTCCCTCGCAGGTCGAACAGGAGCTTCTTCATGCCCTGCTTCGCGAGCTTCTCGATCGCCTCGTCGAGCTCCTTGCTCGAGGTGTGGGTGAAGTCGGACAGCATGATGTAGCCGATCCCCGGCTCGAGCATGAAGGCGTAGCGGACGGATCTCGTGGGGATCTCGGCGCGGGTGATGGTCATCCGGATCGGCTCCGTGAAGCCGACCCGGCGAATCGTGATCATCACGGAGCTGCCCTTGGGCCCGCGGAGCTTGCGGACGACCTCCTCGGTCGTGATGTCGTCCTTGAGCTCTTCCTCGCCGACGTGCGTGATGATGTCGCCGGCCCGGATGCCCATCTTGTAGGCAGGGGTGCCCTCCATCGGGGAAATGACCGTGATCTTTCCCATCCGCTTCTGGATCTGGATGCCGAGTCCGTAGAAGGAGCCGTGCTGCTTCTCCTTCATCGCCGAGAACTCGTCGGGCTCGAGGAAGGTGGTGTGGGGGTCGAGGCGCGCCAGCATGCCGTGGATCGAGGCGTAGACGATCTTGTCCGGCGGGAGCGGCTCGGGAGCCCAGTCCGAGAGCGTGGTCAGGATGTCGGCGTACTCGTCCAGCGAGGGGATCTCGCGCTCGGGACTCGCGTTGAGACGCCCGGCGAAGGCGCCGCCCGCCGCCGTGGCCCCTGCGATCAGCGCCAGGGCCACGAGAAACCGGGATTTTTGTCCGCTCAAGCGAGTCCTCCTCGGCTCAACATTCTGGCATGCCGCTCGTCTAAAGTCTCGCCGGACCGGGAAGGGCGGCGTAAAATCGTCGCTGCGAGGGGAAGAACATGTTCGGTTCCATCGGAATGCCCGAATTGATCCTGATTTTCGTCGTGGCCCTTCTGGTCTTCGGACCGAAGAAGCTGCCCGAGCTCGGCAAGTCTCTGGGCCGCGGGCTGGCCGAGTTCAAGAAGGCTTCCGAGGACCTCAAGAAGACCATCGAGGACGAGATCGAGCAGGGCAAGCACGAGGCAGCCGCGGTCAAGCAGCACGTTGCGGACGTTCGGGGCAGTCTCGTCGCGGCGCCGCCGCTCGCGCCGGTGGAATCCGCGAGGCCCGCTATTGAAACCGTGCTGCCGGAGGCGCCGGCCCCGGAGGCCACGGTTCCCCGCGAGAACTCGCCGATTCGTCCCGTTTGAGCGGCTTCAATCCCCGCGAGATCCTCGAGGGACGCACGGGCCGCAGCCCGGACTCGAGCGAGGAGGATCTGCCGCGGATGAGCTTCTTCGAGCACCTCGAGGAGCTCCGCAAGCGCCTCGTCGTCTCGTTGATCACGGTCTTCGTGACGTTTCTCATGGCGTGGGGGTGGGCGCCCCAGATCTTCGAGTTTCTCGCGCGCCCCATCAAACGCGTGCTGCCTCCGGGACAGAGCCTGGCTTACACCACGCTGACCGAGCCCTTCCTGATGTACTTCCGGGTGGCGCTCCTGGCCGGGACCCTGGCCGCCTCGCCGATCCTGCTCTGGCAGATCTGGTTGTTCATCTCCCCCGCCCTCTACCGGCGGGAGAAGCGCTGGGTCTTCCCGTTCGTGTTCTTCGGAGTCGTGTTCTTCCTGTCCGGGTGCGCCTTCGCGTACTACGAGGCCTTTCCGATGGTGGTGGGGTTCCTCATCACGGTCGGGAAGCCCTTCCAGGCGGTCATCACGATCAACGAGTACGTGTCCATGGCGAGCAAGCTGATCCTTGGACTGGGCCTCTGCTTCGAGATGCCGATCCTGGTCTTCTTCCTCGCCCGGCTGGGAATCGTTTCGGAGCGGTGGCTGCTGTCCAAGTTCAAGTATGCCGTGCTCATCATCTTCATCATCGCGGCGGTGATCACGCCGACTCCCGACGTCGCGACGCAGTGCGTGTTCGCGCTGCCGATGATCGCGCTCTATCTCCTGGGAATCGGGATTGCGTGGCTCTTCCGCAAACGGAGCGCTCCGGCCGTCTGATTCCGGGCCAGCAGGAGCTCGATGAATTCCCGGACGGCGCCGTGTCCTCCGGGATGCTCGAGCACGATCCCGGCGGCGCGACGGGCGGCCGGCGCCGCATCGGACGGACAGGCCGACAGGCCCGACTGCTCGAACATGGGAATGTCGGGCTCGTCGTCGCCGATCGAGGCGATCTCCTCGCGCTTGAGCTTCCATTTCCGGCGGACCGACTCGAGCCGGGAGGCCTTGTCGCGCACGCCCTGGTAGCACAGCGGAATGTCGAGCTCCCGCGCCCGCCGGGCCGTCGCCGAGGATCGGCGCCCCGAGATCCAGCACAGCGCGATTCCGGCCTCCGCGGCCTTGCGCATGCCGTGGCCGTCCTTTGTGTCGAATACCTTGATCTCGTTCCCACGGCCGTCCAGGTAGATTCGGCCGTCGGTCAGGACGCCGTCGACGTCGAGGAAGAGCGCCTTGATCCGGGGGGCTCGGGGCTTCATTGGCCTCGAATTCCCGCCGAAAGCAGGTCGTGCATGTGGAGGGCTCCCTGGATCCGGCCGTCCAAATCGACGATGAAGAGCGAGGTGATCCGCGAGGTCTCCATCTCCTCCAGGGCCTCGGACGCGAACGCACCGGCCGAGATCGTGCGCGGGTTGGGGCGGCAGCAGTCGCCCGCCGTTCGGCCGAGGCGAGCGGGGTCCTCCTCCAGGGTGCGCCGCAGGTCGCCGTCCGAGATCACTCCCACGAGCCGTCCGCCAGCGCCCACCACGGCGGTGATTCCCATCATCTTGCGGGACATCTCGTGGATGGCGGCCGTCATGGGGGTCGCTTCGCCGACCTGCGGCACGCGATCCCCGGTGCGCATCAGGTCCGATACCTTCAGGAAGCGACGCCCGAGCGATCCGGCGGGGTGGAGCGCGGCGAAGTCCTCCTCCCTGAACCCCTGGCGGCGGGAGATGGAAATCGCCAGCGCATCGCCCATCGCCAGCATGGCCGCCGTCGAGGCCGTCGGCGCCAGATTCCAGGGGCACGCCTCCCGGTCGATCGCGACGGAGATCGTGATCTCGGCCGCCCGGGCGACCGCCGATTCGGCAGTCCCCGTCATCGCGATCGTGCGGATGGAGCGCTGGCGAGCGAACTCCAGCAGCCGGACCACCTCCTCGGTCTCGCCCGAGTAGGAGAGGGCCAGCACCACGTCTCCGGGCATCAGCATGCCGAGGTCGCCGTGGCTGGCTTCGCCGGCGTGGAGAAAATATGCCGGCGTGCCCATGGACGCGAGGGTGGAGGCGACCTTCTGTCCGACGAGGCCGGATTTTCCGATCCCGGTCACGCAGAGGCGGCCCGAGGAGTCCTCGATCGCGTGGACGGCCTTCTCGAATGGCTCGCCGAGGTTGTCGATCTGGCGGCGGATCGCATCCGCCTCGATCTCCAGAACCTTGCGGGCGGCTTCGAGGTCCACCGTCCCATTTTAAGGCCTTCAGTATGATCGGCTCGACATGGCCCATCTCACCCAGGCCGTCATCCTCTACGGGCTGCCCCTGATCTTCGGCATCGTCCTGCTCGAGCAGCTCGGCCTGCCGATCCCCGCCATTCCGGTTCTGATCGTCGGAGGAGCGCTCGCCGTGGACCGGCAACTCCCGGCGACGCGCATCCTGGCCGCGGCGATCGTCGCGACGCTGCTCGCGGACTCGCTCTGGTACTGGCTGGGGCGACGGCAGGGGCTCAAGATCCTGAAGACGCTCTGCCGGATCTCTCTGTCGCCCGACTCCTGCGTGCGCCAGACCGAGTCGCTGTTCGAACGGTGGGGAATGTCGTCGCTGCTGGTCGCGAAGTTCATCCCCGGTTTCTCGACCGTCGCCCCGCCTCTGGCCGGCGCGATGGGCGCGAGCCTGCCGGCGTTCCTTCTCTACGACGCCGGCGGCGCCCTGCTCTGGGCGGGCTCCGGCGTCGCCGGCGGGATGATCTTTCACCGGGCGATCGATCGGGTCCTGGCCTACCTGACCTCCATCGGAAGTGCGGCGTTCGGGATCCTCGCGGCCGCACTCCTCCTGTTCGTGGCGTACAAGTGGTGGCAGAGGCGGCGCTTCTTCCGGATTCTCCGAATGGCGCGGATCTCGGTCGAGGAGCTCAAGGGGTTGATGGACGAAGGGCACAGCCCGATCGTGCTCGACGTCAGGACCGCCGGCGCTCGATCCCGCGATCCGCGGCGGATTCCGGGCGCGGAGGTGGTGGAGGCCTCCGAGCTCGACGCTCGACTCGCGGATCTCCCGCGCGAGCGTGAGATCATCCTGTACTGCACCTGACCCAACGAAGCTACGGCGGCCCGTGTGGCTCGCATGCCGATCGATCGCGGGTTCACCCTCGTGCGCCCGCTCGCCGGCGGGTTAGACGCCTGGATCGAAGCGGGTTACCCGGCCGAAGAGCCGGAGCTCATCGCGATTCGGGAGACACGGGCGTAAGATAGTCGCAGCCAATGGACGCGTCCTCGATGTGTTCAGTCGAGGCAGTCGACTACGATCCCACGGCGTTGCAGGTCTTCGACGAGCCGGGGAGAGCTCTACCCGACGCCGGGAAGGAGAACGGAGATCGCGCAACGACTCGAGCCTGAGCCGCTCCAGCCGGAAGTGTCGATCGGAAGCCACCCGGGGAAAACCGTGCGGCGCGAGAACGCCCCGCCGGCATCCAGGGGCGGCCATCGGCTCGAGCGGCAGATCGCGATCGTCTTCGCCCTGGCCCTTCTCGTGATCCTCGCCGTGGCGGTCTGGACCTATCGAACGGAACGCCTGGTTCGCGACAGCGGGCGGGCCATCGCGCACTCCCAGGAAGTCGTTCGGGCGATCGATTCGAGCTGG